>JBFMAA010000005.1:3087-94162 GCA_040755955.1 Thermodesulfobacteriota bacterium | reverse complement strand
GGCCACAACGAAGCATGGAAATGCCGTTGTATTCCATGGCATGTGAACCTTCGGCGACCAGCGGGAGCCGCATGCTCCAAAAGTTTTAGGGGATAGGGGTCTGGGGGAAGGGGCGTTTTTCAAAACGCCCCTTCCCCCAGCGCTCGCATTTCCATGAGAACCGCTCTCCTACTTGCGAGCCATGGCCGCGTGGGGGAAGGTTTCCTTCAGAAACAGCGAGAACACCAGGGAAACAACGCTCGCGGCCAAGAGGAGAGCCAGCATGCTTGTGTAGGCATCGAGGGGGTATGCCTCGGCCGTGCGAGGATAGAGGTCGAGTATTCTGCCCATCACCGGTTGAAATACCGCTCCGCCGGCAAAGGGGAACAGGTTCACGGTTCCGACGGATGTGCCCGCGATCTCCACGGGGAAGAGTTCCTTGGTGCTCGTGAACGCAATCACCACCACTGCCGACGAAGCGATTCCGAACAGGAAGAACCAGACGTACAGCGCCTCTTTCGGAAGCCCCACCGGATACGCATACAGGACTGAGAAAAGCACCAGGGCCAACACGGTGCAGAGAATAATCACCAGCTTGCGACTGTGAAACACCCGGTCGGAGAGCGTGCTGAGAAAGAGGCTTCCCACGATCATCCCCACCGCAATCATGCTGATGATGCTTCCGTATTCGGTCTGGGGCATGCCGTACACATGTCCGAGATACGGCCCGGCCCATTGGCCTCCGAACCCGAAGAAGACGCCCAAATGAAAGAAGAACCATCCTGCCATAGGCCAGAAATGCCATGTGGTTATCACGCGCTTGGCGCCCTCCCACAGCGGAATAGTCTGCGGAGGGGGAGGCGGAGCCGTCCCGACCCGGTCGATCTCAGCCACCGTGGGCCATCCCATGTCCTGGGGGCGGTTCCGCACAAAGACCGCGACGAGCACGGCAATGAACAGCGTTCCTGCGCCCATGAGCTTGAACGACCCTTGCCAACCCACCCACGTCGTCAACCACGCAAGCGGCGCGAACGCAGTCAGGCCTCCGACTCCGCCCATGGTATTGAGTATCGCGGTCATGGTCGCGAATTCCCTTACCCGGAACCACTGGGACTGTAATTTCATGCACGGGATGAAGACCATGGCAACCCCCAACCCCACAAGGGTTCTGGCCGCGATGGCAGACTCCACGTTACCGCAGAAGCCGAAAAGGATACTCCCCACACCCGCGAGAAGGAGAAACACCGTCACGCTCACTCTGGGGCCCAGGGAGTCCGACAGCAGACCTGCAGGAAGCTGCATGATTGCGTACGGATAGAAGTACGCTGAGGCCAACAACCCCATGAACGCGCCTGAGGTAGCAAACGCCTTCTGCAAATCATTGGCCACCACCGCGGGGCAGAGCCTGTGAAAATACACGAACACATACGCCACGGCCATGATCCCGAAGATCAGCCACCTGTACGTGAGCACTTTCCGGGCCAGGTGATCGCTCATGTCTCGTTCTCTATTCTGAACATTGGAGCCCACTGCAAGGGGGGACTCCACGATAGCAGATCAGGCGCCGCGTGGGAAAGGGTAATCGCCGGTGTGAGTCCTGGGCTATTTGTCGGGGACCTGGAAGATGTACCCGACTCCGGGAACGGTCACGATGAACTGGGGTTCGCAGGGGTTGGCCTCGAGCTTGTGTCTGAGATGCTGCACGTGCACGTCGATCGCGCGGGTGTCGCTGGAGAGTTCCCCCCGCTCCCAGAGCTGTCTCCGTATGTCCAGCCGGCTGAGCACCCGTCCGGCATTGCGGGCCAGCAGTAGCAGCAGGTCGAACTCCCGATTCGTGAGGCCGGCTTTTTCCCCATCCTTGAACACGGTCCGGGTCGGCGGGTCTATCCTGATCGTGCCGAAATCAAGGTCCGAAGAGATGCCGGAATAGGTTCCCCGGCGACGCAAACAGGCTTTTATGCGGGCAGCCAGCTCCAGGTACTCGAACGGTTTGACCAGATAGTCGTCCGCGCCCGTCTCCAGGCCGAGCACCTTGTCCGGAACCCTGTCCCTTGCGGTCAGGATAATGATCGGCACATCCGACTTGTCTCTGATCCGGCGGCAGACCTGCAGGCCGTCCACGTCGGGAAGCGAGAGGTCCAGGATCACGAGATCCAGCGCGAGATTCTCGACCGCTTCCATGGCCTTCTTGCCGGTCGTGGTCGTGTGGACCCGGAAGCCGTCGAGTTCCAGGTTGTCCTTGAGTATGGTGAGAATGTCCGGATCGTCGTCCACCACCAGTATCGGTCCCAGCGTCATGTGCAACCTCTTCTCAGAAAGTTTTCCGGGGGAACCCCTTTTACTAATAAGGTTCGATTCCTTCGCTTTTCGAGAAGAAATCGAACCCGATTAGTAAAACGCTCCTTCCCCCAGCGCATTTACACCGGAAGCGAAAAACAGAAGGTGCTCCCTTTGCCGGAATCGCTTCTGACCCAGATCCTGCCTCCGTGCGCCTCCACGAGAGCCTTGCAGATCGCGAGCCCGATCCCCGAAGAGCCTTTGTGGTAGCTGTCTCCGGTGGCATCCGGAACTTGATAGAACTTGTCGAAAATGGCTTCGTGGTACCTCGAGTCTATTCCGATCCCTTCGTCGCTGACGCAGACGCGCGCTTCCCCGTTTTCGGATTCCACTCGCACCACCACGGCTCCGTGGCGGGGAGAAAACCTCACCGCATTCGACAGAAGATTCGTCATTACCTGGAATATGCGTTCACGATCGAAGCTCAGGGGGGCCTCCTCATCGGCCTGGAGCACCAAATCCACCGCTTTCTCCCTGGCCACGGTGCTGTGGGCCAGGATGGCCTCCTCTGCGACCGTGCGCAGGGTGCTCCGTTCGAGTCTCAGTTCCATCTGGCCCGCCTCGATCCTGGAATAGTCCATGAAATCCACCACGGTCTTGATGAGGTGCTCGGTATTCCGGCGAATGATCTCAATGTACGTGGGGTCTTCGCATGAGGCCTTGCGCGCGAGAATGTCCGCGGCTCCCTTGATGCTCGTGAGCGGAGTCCTCAGCTCGTGGGAGATGTCCGAGAAGAAATCGGATTTCGCTTGATTGAGGGCTTTGAGTTCACTATTCGCCTTTTCCAGGCTGCGGTTGGTCTCCGAGAGATCTCTCGTGGCCTCGGCGATCTTCTTCTCCAACTCTCTGTGCCGACCGGCGAGCTTGTCGGTGAGCACGCTGCATATCTCCGCGATCTGCTTGAGTTCATCGCCTCCTCGGACTTGGGCCAGGCTTGGTTCGAAGGAATCAAGACGACCCACCGCGCCCCTGATCTCCTCGATGCGCTTGAACATCAGGGCCCGAGCCGTCAAGAACAGCAACAACACCAGTGACACCGCGATCGCGGCGGCGCCGGTCATCAGGACAATCCTGCCTCGGTCAATGGCTGCCTGCGCGTCGTCCATGGGGATGAACAGGCTCAGGCATCCCCCCACGTCACCGGCGGATGCTCCCGGCCGAGGATGGCACTCGATGCATTTGCTCGACATGTATAACGGCGCAACGTGCCTGAACACCTTCTTCCCGCCGTATGTTTCCGCCTGGGACACACCTTCGGACCTCCCCGACCGAAACAGCTCAAGTGCGTGAGCTTCCACCGGGTCCGGCGCGTTGGCGGGATTGATGGGATTGGCGTCGGTGAGTCGAAAGTAGTAGTCGTTCTTCTTTCGGGCCCTATCCGAGAGCTCTCGCGTCAGCACCGACGGCGGAATACGGAGGTACCATCCCCCGTCCACGGACTGCATGTCAGGATTCTCGAGGTACGGGCTTGACTCGACCCCGTCGGTCTTCGGGACGAGAACGGTTCCGTGATCGGCCACCCATTGCCGCGTCAGGATGATCTGTTTGAGCAGAATCGTGGCTTGTTTCCTGACCTCGTTCATGATGTGCTGTTCTTGCTGTTTGGATATGAGGACGAAGATTCCCACGAAGATCACAGTGACCGTCACGGAGGACGCGACGAGGAACTTCAGGGAAAGCCTTTGTGTAAGCGGTCTTCTTGCTCGTGCTGACATATGTCCGTCAACGGTCCGTGGCGCCCCCATCCGAGTCATGACTGCGCGCCGCGGTGGCTATGGGACTGGAATAACCTGTGATTGCCTCGTGAGGCAGCACCCCCGCCCCGGTAAGAGAACGCGGTGTGCAAAAGGCTTTCGATTCCTGTGGGGTCTCCCCTCAAAGTTTACAGGTTCTTTACAGCCTTTTACAGCACATTTACATCAAGCCGTGCAATAGTCAACCTACCGTACCGGCGCGATGGGATTGTGAAGGGACTTGGGCATCCGCCGGCTGTCAACCAACCATGTGTCCCGGCAAGACGCGAAATCAGGCGGCTGCTATGTCCTTTTCCACAGTACTTATAGGTTCACAGGAGTGTATGCCATGAAAAGAGTCCTCATCCTGGTGTTGCCGGCGATTGTCGTCTTTTCCTTTACGGCCGTTGCCGAGGTGAAGGTGGACCCGAAGCTGTACGGATCGCCTGAGGGTCAGGTCTGTATCAAATGCCATGAGATCAAGACCCCGGCACTGCACAAGATGTGGCGATCCGGCAAGATGGGGCAAACAGGGGTAAACTGCTACGACTGCCACAAGGCGGAAAAGAAGACCGACAAGGCCCCCGGAGACGCGGACGGCTACGATCACAGAGGATTCTGGATCGCCACGATCGTCAGCCCCAAGGACTGCTCTCGCTGTCACAAAGACCAGTTCGAGCAGCAACAGCCTTCCCATCATGCCAAAGGCGCGGATATCCTCAACAGCGCTGACAACTACCTCGGCACAGTGGTCGGAGGGGGGCCGGCAGTGGCGACGGGATGCCGTCAATGCCACGGCTCGAACGTGAAAGTCCTTAAGGACGGAAAACTCGACCCCGAGACCTGGCCCAACACGGGCATCGGCCGCATGAACCCGGATGGGAGCAAAGGGAGCTGCTCCGCGTGTCACACACGGCATAGATTCTCCGTGGGCCAAGCCAGACGTCCCGACGCGTGCGGAAAATGCCACCTTGGTCCGGATCACCCGCAGATCGAGGTGTACCAGGAATCCAAGCATGGTATCCTCTATCAGGCGTTCCGGGACAAGCTCAACGTGGACAACCGGGAATGGGTCGTCGGCACGGATTATCAAGACGCACCCACCTGCGCGACGTGCCACATCAGTGCTACCCCCAACCAGAAGGCCCATCATGACGTCGGCCAGAGAATCTCCTGGACCCTCAGACCCGCGGTATCCAAGAAACTGGAGAAGTGGAAAGACCGCAGGGATCGCATGAAGGATGTGTGCCGTCAATGCCATGGCGATCCCATGATCGAAGGCCATTACCAGCAGTTCGATTCGTATGTGGATCTGTACAACGACAAGTTCGCCATTCCCGCGATGCAGGTCCGGCAGAAGCTGATGGATATGGGAAAGATCACCAAAGGCGACTTCGACGACCACCTCGACTGGATTTACTGGGAATTGTGGCATCACGAGGGTCGCCGCGGGCGTCACGGCGCCTCGATGATGGGTCCGGACTACGCGTGGTGGCACGGCCTGTATGAGGTCGGCAAGCACTTCTATGAGAAGTTCCTCCCTGAAGTGGAAAAGATCATGGGCGGAAAGAAACAGGCTGAACCGCTCCTGAACGAGCTCGTGTTCAAGGACCCGCGCCATCACTGGTACCGGGACGGGATGAGCAAAGAGATGCTCCAGAAAATGGATTCATTCTATAAGCAGCGCTACGGTGGCAAAGAGGCCAAGTAGATCCGTCTGATCCGGTTGGGTCGCAGCCGAACACCCTGTGACCCGGCCGCACCCAGGAAGACGAGGGCGATTTCATGAACGGAATCAACCTGATAGCACGAGTAGCACTCGCAGCCCTGGTACTGGGAGGCGCGGGGATCTACTTGGAGCCCAAGGCCTGCTTCGCCCAGACCACCTACCAATACATCCCGCGGGAGTCCATGGAGAAGCTGGATATCGAAAGCCGCGTCGAATTTCCCGTGCCGGTGACGCCGCTGCCGAAAACGATCACTCCGTGCCGCGCGTGTCACGGCCCGGAAAAGGACTTCCCGCTGAACACCAAGAGGAAGGAAGATCTGCTGTTCCACCATAACGTGACATTGCAGCATGGCGGCCTCCGGGTCTGGTGCCTCGATTGTCACTCGCCGGACAACCGCAACTTCCTCCTTCCGCTAAGCGACGGTGAACCGATACCGTTTGAGCAATCATACAAACTGTGCGGAAAATGCCACGGCACCAAATTCCGAGACTGGCGATACGGAATCCACGGTAAACGCACCGGCGACTGGAACGGCACGAAGCAGTACTTTCTCTGCACGAACTGCCATAATCCACACAAGCCGCTGTTCAAGCCTCTCGAGCCCAAGGCTCCCCCTGACAAGCCGTGGACTCCGAAGATCCGTGCCGGTACGCATTGAGGGTTACAAGCCATGGAACGCAAAAAGGATAATTCCAAGGAAAACCTCGTCATCTCTCGGGGTGAAGAGACCGGGTCCAATGTGGGAACGAAACACGTGCGGCCCGGGGAAGACCTCCTGAGTCGTCGGACGTTCCTGGCCGGGGCAGCCGCGTTTGTCGGCATGATCTCCGTAGCCTCGTGCTCGTGGGAGGAGTTCGCTCAGCAGCACTTCGAGAGAATGACGAAAGAGGACCTGGAAAAGACCACCGAACGCCTGAGAGCCCAATACAAGGCCAAGTACGGCAAGGAATTCTCCGTGAGCGTACAGGGTCCTCTCGACGGCACCCAATTCGGGTACGCGCTCGACATTCAACGATGTATAGGATGCCGCAGGTGCGTATACGCCTGCGTCGAAGAGAACAACCTGAGCCGGGATCCTCAGATGCACTACATCCGTGTCCTTCGCTTCAAAGACGGACACATGGACCTCGAAGAGTCCTCGATCTACTACAACCCTGAGGAAGTCCCGGAAAAGGGCTATTTCTACATGCCCGTGCAGTGTCAACACTGTGCCAATGCGCCGTGCACCAAGGTCTGCCCCGTGAAGGCCACCTGGACGGAACCCGACGGAATCGTGGTCGTGGACTACAACTGGTGCATCGGATGCCGATACTGTATGGCCGCGTGTCCGTATATGGGCCGCTGGTTCAACTTCAGCGATCCCAAGATCCCGAGCGCGGAGGTGAACCCCGTTACCCACTACCTGGGCAACCGACCCCGCATGAGAAACGTGGTCGAGAAGTGCACGTTCTGCATACAGCGCGTCAGAGTGGGGAAATACCCGGCCTGCGTGGAGATCTGCCCCGTGGGAGCCCGCAAGTTCGGCAACCTCCTCGATCCTGAAAGTGAAATCAGTAGAATCATCAAGACAAAACGGGTGTTCAGACTCAAGGACGAGCTGAACACGCAGCCGAAGTTCTACTATTTCTTCGCTACCTGATACGAGAGGCGCGTCATGGAGAGATCCGGATTCATTGTCGGAGCCGGCAAGCGAGTCTTTATCGGCACACCTGTATACTACGTCTGGGTGCTCTTTTTGCTGGGCTTGATCGGAATCGGCTTGGCCGCGTACGCGAAACAGCTCGAGCGGGGTCTTATAGTAACAGGTATGACCAGTTATGTCTCATGGGGCTTGTACATCGGGAATTTCACTTTTCTGGTCGGAGTGGCCGCTGCCGCGGTGCTCCTGATCATCCCCGCGTACGTGTATGAGTTCGGCCCTATCAAGGAGATCGTCGTTGTTGCGGAAGCCCTGGCCGCGAGCGTGCTGATTATGTGTATGCTCTCGGTCACCGCGGACCTGGGCCGCCCGGATCGGATATGGCATCTTATTCCCGGGTTGGGCATACTCAACCTCCCAAGCTCGCTTCTGGGTTGGGATATTGTGGTGCTCAACGGGTATCTTTTTCTGAACATCCTTATCCCGGGCTATTTGCTCACCAAGGCCTACCGGATGAAAGAGCCGAACATGAATTTCATCATACCTTTCATCCTGCTCTCCATACCCTGGGCGGTGAGCATTCACACGGTGACCGCATTCATTTACAACGGCCTGGTCGCGAGGCCTTTCTGGAACGCCTCGATCCTCGCGCCGAGATTCCTTGCGTCCGCGTTCTGTTCGGGGCCCGCGTTGGTCATACTCATCTATCAGATAGTCCGTCGGTACACGTCCTTCCACGTGAAAGACGAGGCCCTGTCCAAGATTTCGGAGTTCATCGCCTATGCGATGGCGATCAACTTGTTCCTTCTGCTTGCGGAGTTCTACAAGGAGCTCTATTCAGGAACGCACCATTTGTCTCCCCTGATCTACCTGTACGCGGGGCTTCACGGCAAGGGTGCGCTGACTCCGTTTATCTGGGTGGCGATGGCGTTCAACCTCACCGCGTTCGTGATCTTCCTGATCCCTGCCACAAGAAAGAACTTTGCCACGTTGAACCTGGGCTGCGTATTGATCATCATCGGCATATGGATAGAGAAGGGGATAGGCTTGATTATCCCGGGGTTTATTCCCGCTCCTCTCGGCGAGGTCTGGGAGTATGTGCCCACGTTGATAGAAGTGCTGGTCACTTTGGGCATATGGGCTGTGGGGCTTCTGATCTTCACGATCCTTCTGAAGGTGATCATTCCGATCGAGACCGGGGAGTTCACCAGGCAGTCGGCCGCGGCAGCCTGAGTAAGGAGCGGCGCCATGATACTGAGCGTCAAAGAGCGAATCGGTGCAGTGCCCCGCCTTGAAGACTGCGGTAAGTCCCTCCCTCCGCTGACCCATCCCATCAAGGGAAGGGAAGCGCAATCGCTCTCCGCTAACTGGAGAAGGAAGGAAGATGGGGTCCTCACCTGCGTAAACAATCCCGCGAAGTTCGAGGCGGGTGACCGCAACGTGTGTGGGAGTCCGCGAAAGAGGTGTCCCATGGATCGCATCGCAGCGGGGCTGTTCTGTCTCCTGCTGCTGGTCGCGCCGGCGAGTGCCCTGGCGCAAGCGCCCCCGGCAGCGGTTGCGGTAGATGCCATTACAAAGGGCCTCGAGAGCGCGGACCCCACGGTGGCCTCCCAGGCAGCGGAGAAGGCGAAAGCGCACAAAGAAGCCGCGGACAAGCTCGTGCCGGCCCTGGCCAAGGCGGTGAGGCATCCCAACGAGGCAATACGGCTTACCGTCATAGAAGCTCTCTCCGAAATGGGGCCTGTCGCTGCCGCGGCGGTACCGGCTCTAGTTGATGCCCTCGGCGACAAAGACCCCTCGGTCCGAGAGGCGGCAGGTCTGGCACTGTTTGCGATCGGCCAGGGAGCAGAGCAGGCAATACCCAAACTGACGGAAGCCCTGGGTGACGACAGCGAACGAGTCAGAGCTGCTGCGGTACTCGCGTTGGTCAAATTCGGCAAGAGCTCGGTACCCAAGGTCGTGGAACTGCTCGGGAGCACAGATGCAATCAAATCCGAGGCTGCGGTAAAGGCTTTGGGAAGGATTGGCGAGCCTGCGGTACCTGACGTCATCAAACTCCTGTCCCGGGGCGACCGAGAGACCACGGCATCTGCGGTGAAAGCGCTCTCCGCGGTTGGAGGTCCAGCGGTAGATCCGCTGGTGAAGTTGGTCCAAACGGGGACACCGCAAGTCCGTAAGGCGGCAGCGGAAGCTCTTATCGAGATCGGCGCCCCAGCGGTTCCAGCCCTGGTGAAAGCACTCATGTCGCGATAAGCCGGAAAGGGAGAAATTCTTATGTGAATGCGAATTCTGGGGGAAGGGGCGTTTTGAAAAACGCCCCTTCCCCCAGACCCCCATCCCCTAAAACTTTTAGAGCATGGCGGCTCCCGCTGGTCGCCGCGACTGCGCATGTGTCTGAGGTCCACCGGATTCCGATGGGATCTGATGCTGTGGGGCAGGCAATCCAGGCTGCCGATCGGTTCCAAATGGGGGTTCTCACGAAAGATGCGAGTCTTCGGCCCTGCGTGAACCGGCAGAGGCATCGTACCCGATCAGGAGGATGAACATGAAGAAGGTGACCTTTCTTTTGATCGTTCTATCATTGAGTCTACTTGCAGTGGGGCCTTCTCGAGCCCAGAACAAGGATTGCCCCGATTGTCCGCCCAAACCTACCCTCACCAGTCCGCTTGATCCGAACTGGAAAGAGTTTCGCCCTCCGCCTTTGGCTCCTGGCGAGATCCCGGACTGCCACCGAATCCAGTTCGGCAAACAGGATTGCATGGAATGCCATAAGAAAGAGACCCCCGCGGCCTATTCCCAATGGCTGGGTTCAAAACACGGCATCAATAGCGTCAAGTGTGGGGTGTGCCACGGAGACGCCATCAACTACCGCCGGATGCCGGATCGGGTGGTGTGTATCGGCTGCCATTCCCATCAGGTCAAGCATATGCCGGGCAATGCCCTCGTGACGAACTGCTCTTATTGCCACAAGTCCCACTGGTTCTCGGTGCACAACATCGCCAAATACGAACAGTTCGCTCCCGGCAGAGAAAAACGCTTCAAAGTCCCGGGATTCTAGCCGGCCGTTCCCGATTGAGGGTGAACTTCGTCTCTTCTTACGAATAACGATCGATTTCTTCTTCCGAGAAGAAATCCTCAGTTCAGCAACTCCGGGAGAACGCAACATGCCTTGCTTCGTGTGCGCAGAACCAACTCGCCCCGCCATCGGAACGCGTGCGAGCCGAGGAAGGCAGACGCGATTATTGGCAGCGGCTCTTAGCCGCTTGGTTGCGGCTCCCAGCCGCCCGTTGAGAAGCCGTCCCATTCTCAGGAGGAAACCATGAACATAACCAGACGCGAAATGATCAAACTGTCAACCGCTGCCTTCGCGGCTGCAGCGCTGAATATACCCTTTTCCAATCAGGCACGCGCGGAAGAGAACATCGTCGTCGACAAGTGGATCAAAGGAGCCTGCAGATTCTGCGGAACCGGTTGCGGAGTCTACATAGGAGTCCGAGAGGGTAAGGTCGTTGGAGTGCGGGGCAACCCCGAAGCCACGACGAACTTTGGTTTCCTCTGCGTGAAGGGCTTCAAAGGGTTCCTGAGCATGTATCACCCGGACAGGATCAAGTATCCTATGATCCGCCAGGCAGACGGGAAGTTCAAACAGGTCACCTGGAATGAGGCACTGGACACGATCGCAAACAAGTTCAAAGACCTCCAGGCAAAACACGGAAAAGACGCGGTGGGGTACTACGGATCCGGCCAGTGCATGAGCGAAGAGAGCTACACGTTCAACAAGCTTTGGAAGGGTGGATTCAAATCGAACATGGTGGACGGCAACCCTCGGCTCTGCATGGCCTCTGCCGTAGGAGGGTACATGACCACCTTCGGGACCGACGAGCCGGCCGGGTCGTACGCGGACATCGAAAAGGCAAAGACCTTCTTCCTGGTGGGGTCGAACATGTCCGAGTGCCATCCGATCATATTCCGGCGGATCGCTCGGAGGAAGTTGGCAGCGGGGGATCAGATCAACGTCATCGTGTGCGAACCGAGGCTTACCTCGACTGCGCGCATCGCGGACGTCTGGCTCCCTGCGGACCCGGGAACCGACCTGGCGGTGTTCCACTGCATGGCCCGGGAGATGGTGAAGAACAACTGGGTTGATCAGTTCTTCGTGAAGAACCTTTGCCGGTTCACCACCGGGGAAAAGGTCGTTGATCTGAAGGGATACGCAGACTTCCTCGAGGAGTTTACCCCGGAAAAGGTCGAAAAGCTCACCCGAGTTCCCGCGGCCAACATACGAGAAGCGGCGAGGCTCTTCGCCACCCAAGGACCCACCATGAGCCTCTGGACCATGGGCCTCAACCAGCGCACTCGCGGAGTCTGGGCAAACAACCTGGTCCACAACCTTCACCTGATCACCGGAAACATCTGCAAGGACGGAGCCGATTCATTCTCGCTCACCGGCCAGCCCAATGCCTGCGGAGGAGTCAGGGAAACGGGGTCGCTCTGTCATCTCCTGCCCGGGACCCGTCTCATTGCGGATGCCAAAGCCCGGGAAGCGGTCGAGAAGTCATGGAAGATCCCCGCAGGAACCATTGATCCCAAACCGGGCTTCCACACGATGAAGATGTTCGGCGCTTTGGGCGCAGAGAACGATCCCAAGAAACCACTCAAGGGCATGCTGATCACCACCACCAACCCGGCTCAATCATTGCCGAACGCGCCGCATTACTACAAAGGGATGAAAGATGCGTTCCTGGTGGTGCTGGACATCTTTCCCACGAGGACTACTCAATTCGCGGACGTGGTGCTTCCTGCCGCGTTCATCTACGAAAAGGGCGGGATCTACGGCTGCTCGGAGCGTCGCAGCCAGCTCACCAGCAAATGCGTCGTGCCGCCGGGGGAAGCAAAACCGGACCTTTGGATCGGAGCCCAGATCGCAAAACGGATGGGCCTCGAGAAACTCATTCCCTGGAACGGAGACGACCCTGCCGTGGCCTATAAGATGGCCTGGGATGACTACAGGGAATGCGTCAAGATGACTGAACATAGCCTCTACGGCATGACCTACGAGCGGCTTCTGAAACTTGAAGAGGGCTTGCAGTGGCCTTGCCCGACCGAGAAGTCTCCTGGATGCAGTCACCGGTACGTCAGGGGTAGGGACCCGATCATGGACATGCCCGAGGTAGTACAAATCCCTGAGACCGCGATGATATACTTCTATGCAGACAAAAAGCATGAGGGGAGAGCCAATGTCTTCATGAGACCGTACAAGGGTCCCGCGGAACCGCCCGACAAGGACTTTCCCTTTTTCCTGACCACAGGCCGCGTGATCGAACATTGGCATTCGAGCACCATGACCATGCGTGTGCCGGAGCTGGCGCGTTCACAACCCAACGCGTATGTGGAGATCAACCCCGAAGATGCCAAGGCCTATGGGATCAATAACGGAGACATGGTAAAGACCATCAGCCCTCGCGGATACAACATACTCCCCGCGAGAGTCGTGAAGATATCCCTCCCTGGCATTCTGTTCGTCCCCTGGTTCGACCAGCACTGGGACCGTATGGTCAACAGGGTCACTATCGACGCCTTTGATGAGGGGTCATTCCAGCCCGAATTCAAGATATGCAAGGCCAAGATCGAACGAGTCGGGCCTCCCAAGGACGTGGCGGACATGACCCTCGTATCCAACCTGGATGACCCGTTCCCCGGCCTGGCGTAAATGGTCCGGTGGAAAATAGATTCCCGGGGGAAGGAACTTCTTGCAAGAAGTTCCTTCCCCCGGGAATCTTATCCTTCGGAAAGCGATTTGGTATGAGATGATTATCACCGGCAGCGCAATATTGGTCAGGTCCGGATCGAGCCAAGGGGTTATTGAGGCGCTCGAGGCTGTTCCGGAGGTCACTATTCAGGCACGGTCGGATTCCGGGACCGAGCTGATCGTCAATCTGGAAGCCGATGACTCCACCGCACTGGATGATCTGTGCGCGAGGCTCAAGCGCTCGATCCCCGCGATAGTGGATATTTCGCATGTATCGGTGCACTTCGAGGACGAGGTTGAGCGCATGATCGGCCGCTCGAAGCAACAGAGGGAAGAGTCTTGAGCTCCGGCATCGTCGATTTCCTGAAGCGCGTCGTGCTGCGCGGGGAGAACCCGCTCGCGGACAACTACCGGGAGAACAGGCTTCGCCCGCCCGGTGCGGTCTCTGAGGAGAGATTCATCGCGCTGTGTATCCGGTGCAATAGATGTCTCGAGGTGTGCCCGTATGGATCGATAAAGCGTGCAGGGCTCGGCCCGGAAATCGGAACGCCTTACGTGCTTCCGGAAGAAAAAGCATGCTATCTCTGCATGGCGTGCCCGAGGCTGTGCCCAACGGGGGCTCTTGAGACGGGCCTCTCCAACCCCGAACGCGTCCGCATGGGACGCGCCCGAATAAACACCTCGCTCTGCTACAGCCACCTCTTCCTCGAACACGACAAGGTTCCGGACGCCACGGGTAGCAAGATCGGGGCTCTGTGCAACACGTGCTACAACGTCTGCCCCCATCAGGACAAGGCGATCAAACTGGAGCAGAACCTGTTTCCCGTAGTGCTTGACGACTGCGTCGGATGCGGGATCTGTGTGGAACGCTGCCCGGTGAGACCTGCGCGGGCGATCAACGTGATCCCCGCAGGCATGGGCCGGGTGGATGAGGCGGGATTTCATTTCGGCAAGGCGAGGCGGCATTTCGAGCGAGCGTCTGCAGCGGAGGCCGAAGGTAAGGCCCTGAAGGGAGAGCAGCTCCTGGATCGGAAATACAGGATCGACGGGTCCCGGGATGTGCCTGAGTTCAAGGCCCCGTTCAAGGTTCCCGAGACGCTCGAGGGCTGGTAGAGATGTACACCCCGTACCGGAGGGCCGCCCAACTTATCGTACTGGCCCTGATGTTTCTCGTACCGGTGCTGAACGTCCACGAGATCTACGCGGTCACAGGCACCTTCTACGCGATCAACATAGGGAGACTGGGAATCGCGGATCCTGTCGTGATATTGCAGGCAGTCTTCGCTGCCGGCGAGCTGACGGCTCGGTTGGGTGCTGCTGCGGTGTTTCCGGTGTTCCTGGCGCTCATGCTGGGGCGCGTCTGGTGTGGGTGGATGTGTCCGTACCACCTGCTATCGGACTGGGCTGTCTGGATACGGCGGAAGTTCCGGGCTCTGGTGAGAGGTAAGACCGAAGTCGAGCCCTTACCCGTTCGGAAAGCCTTTTCCGCGAACATGTCCCGGTACGGTTTTCTGCTCTTGGGGACCGCGGTGGCAGGAGCGATTGGCATCCCCGTGCTGAATTACCTGAGCGCACCGGGCATTCTCAGCACCGAGGCGATGATATTGGTGAAGAGTCGGCACCTGTCGATCGAATTCGGGTTCATCGGGATCATCTGGCTGTTGGAGCTGACGTTGCTCCCTCGGTTCTGGTGCAGGATGTTCTGTCCTACCGGGGCTTTTCTCGGGTTGTTTCGGGGGCCTTTCACTCTGAGGATCAACCCGGGTTCGGTCTCTCCCCGAAACCCCTGCTGCAAGGAAAACCACTGTTCCGCGGCCTGTCCCATGGGTCTGGCCCCGTACCGTGAAGGCCACGACCTGCTCTGCACCAATTGCGGCCGTTGCGTCGACGCATGCGCACACGGACGACTCCGTTTCGCCGGGTTCAAGGGAACCGATGCCCGTGGCCGTACTCGACAAGAGCAGAGAAGCTGACTGAATACGGATTTCCTTTGTGAATGCGCTGGCGGAAGGGGCGGTCAGCCCCTTGCCGGAGATCCTGCCGCTTCGCCGGCGCATTGTGAACGCTACGGCTTTTTCGTGGGGTCGGTCGGTTTCTTTGCAGGTTCAGGTTTCTTTGCAGGCTCGGGCTTCTTCGCTTCTTCGGGTTTCTTTCCCGCGGCAGAGGGCGGACAGAGCTTTTCCTTGGCCTTTTCCGCCTCAGCCTTGGTCTTGAAAGGTCCGCCGATAGTCTTATCGGTCTTCTCTTTCTTGCTCTCGATTACTCTGCACTTTCCCTTGCTGTCCTTGATAACCAGCCAGTTTTGCGCATACGCGACCGCACTGGTCAGTGCAAACACCAATCCCACCAGCAAAATCAACAGATGCTTGGGTTTCATGATCTCCTCCTCCTAGGGTATAAACGCGAATGGTACTATCATCGTCACGTTGCACACGCAACTCAAAAAGAAGAGCGTTTCGGAAATCGGTCCGGTCTCGCGGTAGCTCGTTCCTGCGTGACTACTCGGGCAAGATCCTGCCGTCGGTCTCAATTGACCTGTTGCATGTCGCGGCGTATGCTTCGCACTCGACCTCGGCCGATTCTCGAAAGTGATGTGCGATTCACGGCCGGTCCTGATTCTGTGGGGCAGGCTTTCCAGCGTGCCAATCGGTGAACCTATGAGAAACGCTACAGACCCCCGGATGCAAAGCCGGATGAGTCCAGACGCGGGTTTACATCAGGGGGGGGCGTCGATGCGATTCCAGTTGTTGGTGTTCGGGCTTGTAGGAGCTGCGTTCACGACAATCTACATCACGCAGCCCGTCCTGCCGGTCCTTCGGGAAGAGTTCGCGGTGGGAGAAAGCCGCGCTTCCCTCACCATCTCCGCCGTGATATTCGGCATCGCGTTGTCCAACCTGCCGTGGGGCTCCATGGCGGACAGGCATCCCGTTCGCCCCATAGTGTTGCTGGGGGGCTCGTTGATTGCGATTTGCGGGTTCGCCTGCGCGATGACCGACAGGATCTGGTTGTTGATAGGGATTCGCTTCGTGCAGGGGTTGTTTCTTCCCTGTGTGACTACGTGTGTGGCCGCGTACCTCTCCAGGACGCTTCCTCAGGAGAATCTCAACGTGGTGATGGGTTCGTACGTGGCGGCAACGGTTGCAGGCGGCCTTGGAGGTCGGCTGCTCGGCGGGCTGATTCATCCCCCGCTGCACTGGAGGTATGCGTTTGTGACTTCCTCGGTCTTGCTGGAAGTCGCGGCCGTGGCAGCGTGGTACTTCCTGCCAAGGGAGCAGGGGCGTTCGCAGGACGAAGAAGCGGTCGGGTTCCTGCGACTGATTACCCGAGTCGATCTCTTGCGAGTCCTCTGGGTAGCATTCGGTGCGTTCTTCGTGTTTTCGTCAATGTTCAACTACCTTCCGTTTTACCTGGCGACGCCGGAACTGGGAGCCTCGACCACGCTCACCACATTGATGTATTCCTCGTATCTGATAGGGATCGTGGTGGGACCTCTTTCAGGGAAGCTGAGCAACAGGGTCGGCAACGGAACGACCATGGTGGCGGGTTCAGCGGTGTTCGGGCTCTCGATCTGCGCGACGCTGATTCCGAGTCTCCCCGTGATCGCCGCGAGCCTGGCCGGCATCTGTGCGGGTTTCTTTGCGATTCACGCCGCGGCCGCCGGTTCGCTCAATACGAGGCTGAACACGAGCCGGGGACGAGCCAATTCCCTGTACGTGCTGTTCTACTACCTTGGCGGATTTGCGGGAATCAGTGCAGGAGGATACGCGTACGTACGGTTCGGCTGGTCGGGGATCGCTGTAATGGGACTGGCGATGCTCCTGGTACCGATGGGAACCGGGGTTTGGGAACTGATCAATGAGCGAGGCCTACGCAAAGGGAAGAGTCCGGGTGCGCGGTCGGCCTGAGGGACGCGGGAAAAAGCCAGCAAGACACGAAGACACGGAGAAAGCCGATCTTCATCACTGTGTTGAGGGCGGGTCGCCCATTGATTCCTTTGTGTCTTGGCGCCTTGGGGGTCTGTTTTCGCGGCGGTAGACTGATGCCTCCCGAACGGTCACAGGTCCCGCAAAGTCATGGAGTGGGGATACAGACAGCCGTGGAGATCCGCCGTCTCGGTTCGCCCATCACCATCCCCGGACCAGGAACAGCCAGCCGGCTGCCGCCATGCAGACCAGGAAGAAAAGGGAATAGAGCAAGGCACTGTATTGCTCCGGGACTAATGGGAGCTTTGTTGCCGACAAGAAGTGGCGGAGCGCCAGTCTAATCTCGATCGGTGGACGAGGCACTGGCAGAGCAGTTTGCAGCTTATCGTGGATTATCTCAAGTTCCTCTTCGTACGCCCTAGATCTAGCTTGGTCTTGAGTCCGCTTCCAGGGGCGGAACGTCCGGTGTGACCATTCAACCTCATCACTGATCTCCTCGAATATGATCATGCCGATCTCTTTCCGTCTTTCCCACCATGCTGTGAAGAGCAGTCCGGCAAGAGACAGGGCAGCCGAGCTCAACAGCATGATGACTGACCAGTCTGAGCGAAGTCTAATGGTGGTGCCGACAAGAGCCAGGATAAGAGTCACGAGGACCATTAGCGCACAAAAGACAACTATAGATCCGGTAATTCTCAGTCGAGACGTCTCGTCGTCAAGCCTGTAAATCTGACGTGCGATATCCTTGGGAAGGCCTTCAAACCGTCCGTTGATTTCGTCATGTTCAGCCACCGGCATTTCCCTACCGTTCAATTCCGCTCATCCTCACGAGGGTTTCAAGGAGGTGATGTCTCAAGGCCGCCCTCTGGTGATCGCCGAATCTTCCGCCTGTTCGTGTGCCATAGAAAGGCTCAATGACGGAGCAATACGGCACAACCGAATGCGATATCGCAGTTGGACGGATAATCGTAGCGTATTCGCCGTCCTCATAATACCTTCGTATCGCGTTATCGTTGTCAGGCCACCACAAATCAGCCTTGGTCAACAGAGTCAGAATCCAGTTTGAAACACCAGCATCGACCCATGGAACCCATTCGGACAGCAGTTCCAGCTCAATGTCTCTCCGCTCCTTCAGATAATCAGGTTTGGCAATCAGGTTGCCTTTACTGGGTATGGCCTTTGATCTATCCGCTTCGTCAGCTTCATGGTAGCCCCAACACACCACGTTTATGATCCCTTCAACGCCGGTTCCTATCGCCTCAGTAATAGCTTTCTTTCTCTTCGCTTCGTCCATTCGCTGTCCAGGGGTGTCCAGCATCAAGAACGGGTAGTCATGGATAATGGCCTTCCTTTTCTCCACCGCGACCGTCCGCTGAATCGGGGAGAGTCTGTCTGTGAGTGCATCCGCAATAGATTCAACGAATTGAGTCTTACCCGCCCCGCTAGCTCCCAGCAGAAGGATTCTTTTCCTTCCCCGAAGAAGCGCCCGAATCTTCTCCCAAAGCCCGCGCTCCTTTGCCTCGTCATAGAGCTCTTTCATGATTTCAAACCAAGACTTCATCGATCCTTCCTCACCCAGTGCGTCGAGCAGAAAGGGCATTTGGAGACATCACCCGCAGAGCGACGGGGAAGGAAATCACGTGTCCCGAGCGTGTTGGCTCACGGAGTCCGCTGGGAACCCCTGGGACTCTCCGTAACAACCGTGCACGCGTGGCCCCCGCTCCGAGTTGTCGGCTCAGTACCAAGATGACAATAATATCTTACACTGCTCTGAAACAAGGTCAAGCCCGATGTCGGCCATCGGCTCTCACGGTTTGCATGGGCCCTCCGGGGACACGGAGCTTCGATCGAAAGAACCACTCTTCGATATGCAGTTCGACGTCTACTGCCGCATGCCGGGTCCTTTTTGGTCGTCGAGCTTTTCCTGCGCGCGGCGGAAGTTCTCCTTGAACATGTCCGAGCCCGGCACGAGCTCGTGGGCTTTACGGTAATGCCATGCAGCCTGCCGAATGTGCCCCTGCTCCTCGAGCAGCACTGCGAGGTTGTTATGGGCTTCCGGGTAATCCACGCGGATCTCCAGAGCCCGGCGGTAGGCGACGATCGCTTCTTCCGGCATGTCGGATGCCATGCGCGCGTTGCCGAGGTTGTAATAGGCCTCTGCCAGGGTGGGGGCACTCCGGATTGCCTGCTGATAGTGTTCTATGGCTTTCCTGAGATTGCCCCGTGATTCCTCTATCCTGCCGAGGTTGTTGTGAGCCGCAGCGTACCTGGGATTGAGTACAAGACTCTTCTCGTAATGTGTGACGGCATCGTCAACGCGTCCCACTCCTTGCAGCGCTGCCGCGAGATTGTAGTATGCCTCTGTAGACCCAGGTTGGATGGCAAGCGCTTTGCGGAAACAGTCCACGGATTTCTCGTGCTCCCCGACTTTCACGAGCGCCAGGCACATTCGGTTCCTCCAGGCAACGACCCGGGGGTTGAGATCAAGAGCCTGTCGATAATAGTCCACTGCTTGAGCCAGGTCACCCTGTTTCTCCAGGAACGCGCCGTAGTGCACAAGGACCCCGAACCTGGCAGTAGGGTCCGTAAACTTTCCCGAAAGCGCCCTTCGGAACAATTGATCGGCCCTTGCCGAGTCCCCCTCAGCGGCCTCTGCATCCGCCAGCAGAAACAGCGATCTCGCGTCTGCAGGAGCCGATCTCAAAGCCTTTTCATGGTAAGGGATGGCTTCGCGCGCACGGCCTCGTTCCCGGAGGATAGCGCCAAGTTCGTTGAGCACCAACCCATAGTGCAGCTTCTGAGAATCCGCTTCAGCCGGCGGAAGAGCCTCTGCCGCCTCCGCCCAGATGGCCAAGGGGTCTTTCCATATGGTCGCCCTGGTCATCGTCACGGCAGAGTTCCCGGCGATCCACAAGATCGCAGCGGCCGCAAGGCCCATTCCCACAGCCCTTCGGAACCCGTGCTCATCCGCCCACGTCAGGGCCGCAATGGACAGGTCACCCAGCACGAGCAGCACCCCCACCATCGGCAACACGGCCCTGTACGCAAAAAAGAGATGCACCGGAATAGCAACAGACTCGGGTACCAGAGTGACGAGGAAGAACACGAGCCCAAAAGAAAGGAGAGGCCTGGATCTCGCGGTGGCTATGGAAATTCCGACCAATCCCGCAACTCCGCACACTGCCGGCAGGGTAGTCCAGGGGTTCACAAGGGAGCGTGAGATTACCACAGATTCCACCAGCGGGAACGTCGCGGCAAAAGGAGCGAGAATAATCCCCAGGTAACAGAACAGCATCCTGCACTGGGTCAGGACGATCTCCAGTGGCGACAGCCCACTCGCACGGTAGTGCATCGCCAGGAGCTTGAATAAGCCCGCTTCCTCGGTTTCGGGGAGACGTTCCACCGTCAACAGTGTGATCAATACCACCCCTGTGACACATGCCCCGATTGCCGCGGGTTTGAGAAGCCGCCTCAAGTCCATGCGAAACAGCAGCACCTCCGCTGCGAGCACCACGACCGGCAAGAGTACCGCGTTTTCTTTGCTGAACACGGCCATCACAAAAGAAAGGCCGCAAGCCATATACCCGAGACGCGAGTTCCGGATCACTCCAATCCGAGCGCAGAAGTAGAGCAGCAGGGAAAGCAGGGAAAACACGCACGCGAACAGCGCCATTCGCTGCCACACGTACAGCACCACCTGGTACTGAAGCGGATGCGTCACAAACGCGACCGCCGTGCACAACGCAAGCGCGGTCCGCTCCCTAGCGCTGATCTTTGGCTCAGTCGCGGGCGTAACCAGCAGTGCCGATACCAGAAGAAAGACAGCCAGCCCCCCCGCGGCATAGACCACCACGTTGACCAAACGAAACCACAGGGGATTCATGCCCGCGACCAGGTAATCGAGATAGAAGCTCAGCATTACTACCGGTCGCATGGGGCACAGCCCCACCACGTCACGTATCGATCCGTATGCGAAGCGGTCTTCGTTTGCCTGGATCAGCGCCTGGGAATCGAACACCATGGGGCCCGAGAGACCCGGCATGTTCAGGAGGAGGCATGCGCCGAGACACAGCAGGAAGACCAACGGGGCGCGCATTTTGGACGGAATCAATCTGACGAAACTGCGTGTGTGGACACGATCGCGCTCTGTGTCAACAGGCCGGCGACTTCTTCATGCCCAGCGTCGAATGCCAGCGCCTGCGCGGTATAGCCTTCCCAGTCTTCAATACGGGGGTCGGCTCCTTTGGCGAGAAGGGCTTTGACCACGGATTTGTTGCCGTTCGTCGCCGCCAACATTAGCGCGGTGCGGCCCCGGGTATTCCTCACGTTCACGTCCACCGTCCGCTCGCACAGGAGTCGCACGATTCCCGCGTGTCCTCTCCGGGAGCTGATTATCAGGGCGTTATTCCCTTGGGCGTCCACAGCCTTCGCGTCAGCCCCCGCCTGGAGCAGTAACCTGACCGTTTCCAGCCTCCCGGTCTCTGACGCGAGAATGATCGCGGTGCTCCCTTTCTTGTTGCGCGCGTTGGGGTTGGCCTTGGCTGACAGCAGAAGTCCTACCACCTCGGGACTGCCGTGTTCGCAGGCGCAAATCAGCGCCGTGTTTCCTTCCTGGTCTCTCATGTCGGCTTCAGCGCCGCCATCGAGCAGTCTCTTCATCACGTCGGCCCTTCCGTTTCTGGCCGCGATCATCAACGGGGTGTCATCACTGGGGAGGAGAAGGTTAGGGTTCGCACCGCTCTTCATGAGCAATCCGATCATTCTCACCTGATGGAGCCCCGCGGCTATGCTCAACGCGCTGTCTCCCGACTCGGTCTGGGCATCGGTCGCCGCTCCCCGTGCGAGAAGGGCCTCGACTTCTGACAAGTCTTCGCGCAGTACGGCTCGTATCAGTTCCTTGTCAAGGTAGCGGCCGTCCTTCACCGAGATGTCAGCCCCTTGACCCAAGAGGTATCTGGTGATTTCCACATGCCCTCGCCGCGCGGCATCAGTGACCGCGGTGCTGGAATCCAGGGCTTTCGCATTGATTTCGCTACCTTTTTCAAACAGGAAACGGGCCACTTCCTTGCGGCCTGCTCCCGCGGCAAGCATCAAGGGGGTCTTTCCCGAATCCGTCCGACACTTCATTCCTGCACCTTTGTTCAAAAGGAGCCGAACGACTTCCAGATGTCCGCCTCTGGCAGCGAAGGCCAGTGGACTGAACCCCTCGTGGTCCTTGACTCCCACCGCTGCACCGGCAGCCAGCAGGAGCTTGACCGCGTCCGATTGCCCCTTCTGACATGCCGCCATGAGGGCTGTCTCGCGCTTGTTGTTGCGCGCGGCAGGGTCCGCTCCCCTTGAGAGCAGCAGTTTCACCAATTCTGCGTGACCGTTGCGCGCCGCCTGCACGAGAATGGTGTTGTTTTCTTCGTCGCGGGTGTTGACATCGCCTCCCATGCCGATGAGTTGAGTCAATTTGTGCAGGTCGCCCGACTTCGCCGAGTTCATCGTCTGCTGCTTGAGCTGGGCCGGAGTCAATGGGGGAGCGACGTACGACAAGGGAAACGTACCGGCCACCTTGGTCTCGATCTGCGGGTGCTGACGACCTTGGGTATCCTCTCTGGTCTGCTGATACGCGTACTCGTAGGCCTCGCTCAGGGTTACCACTCCGTCGTGGTCTTTGTCAGCCTTTCCCTTGAGCCCTTCGATGAGGTTGAAAGTGAACACGCTGTGCTTGAGGCTGGGAACCTCCCAAGAGAGCTGGTCCTTGTTACCCGACATGATGATCGCGCGGCCGGAGGAAGACCGTGCTTCGTGGAGAAACGACCGTAGCGAGGAACTGGCCGCGGCCTTGGCTTTCATGTCGTCGCCTGACGTTGCGAACCTTCCCGAGTAGCAGGCGTCTGCAATGATCAAGACCCGTTCGGCTTCGACGCCTTTGAGAAAGTCCAGTCCGGTCATTCTCACCGCAGTGGTGGCCAGGTATTCCGGCTCTGCGTCATGGGTCAGGAAGAGGAATTCATTGGGTCTCACCGGATCCGCGCCACCGTGGCCGCTGAAGAACAAGATGATCGTGTCGTTTTTTCCTGCTTTTGGCAAGGTGTAGTACAGGTATTTTTCCACCTCTGACTTGGTGGCCTTTTCGTTGGTGAGTAGGGTGACGCGGGTAGTCTTGAAAATGCGCTTCTGGGTACGCAGGAATTCACCGAACGCTCTCGCGTCCCGGTCTGCCAGGTCGAGAGCGGGAATCTTCGGATCACGGTACTTCGACACCCCGACGACCAGCGCATACAGATCTCCGCTTTGCAGTTCGCCCGGGCCCGACGCCGGGGTTCCGCAGCATGGCTGGGGCATCAATTGCAGAAGCAGGAAGACCAACACTCCCAGTGCGATGAAATCCTTATCGAGCGTCCGGTTTGCAGCCGCCCTTCCCTCCATGCTGCCGCACGACAAGCCTGCTTTCTTGCGCAAGGAAATCCCTCCATTCGATCAGAAGCCTGTTGGTTGAGCTCAATGGCCATCAATAACGCCCGTTCGCCGCCAAGACCCAATTGTGATCCATCCTGTGGACTTCCTAAATGAGACAGTCCCGTTGCTCGTCGGTTCCCCCCCCGCTCACACGAGGCACACAACCCGGGAGCGCCGGAACCTAGCATCTTTGACGCATTTTCGCAATCCGATTATCGCGCGGCCGACCCAACTGAGCCAGTGTTTTTTTTCAGAGAGGGAAAAGTCGCGGGGGAAGAGACACTCAGCGCGCGGTGTTTCGAGGGAGAGTGTTGGTCCGGTCGAGAAGGTCCTTGAGCGATTTGCCGATCCGCCTGCCTATTTCCGAAGTCGAGGCCCCTGCCTCGGTACGTTTGTCGAGGACAATACCGGACGCACAGTCGATGACTTCCACACTCGCGGCGGACCCTTGCTCGGCGGGCGTGAACGTGACAAAGACTGCTTTGGCTACGGCCAATTTCTTGTGCAGTCCTTGCAACAGCGCATGTCTCGTCTTGAGGGAAATCTGTCCCTTTTCCTGAGCCAGTTTCACTTCTGAGGGGCGGACCAGCGAGTAGCTTTGGTAGAGGTCCATATCAGGCGAAATCGCCTTGTATACGGAATCGATTTCCTCCTGGCCCGGTCCTGGAGTAATGGCGTCAAACGAGAGCAAGACCGTCACTCGAGGTCCCGTCGAAGTCTTGGGCTTCCAGGCTTCGTCCCAGGAAACCATGCTCAGGGCCGCAACCGGTTGATACGGCTCCCTCGGCATCACGAACACGAGCACCAGCACTGCAGCGGCCACCGCTGCGGCCCCGAGCGCGGGAACACCCCAAGGCCTCCTGAACCATTCCACGAACCGGGACCACCAGGGCTCGGTCTCCGACGGTCGGGTCACCCCCTGAATCTTTTCCCACAGGTCTTGGGGCATGACCTCGTCCTGTGTGGCGAACAGGCGCGCCATTTCTCGGTCCGCGGGACAGGCCTGCAAGTGCTGAGAGACTCGGTTCTCCGGGTCCCGTCCGTGCGTGATGAACTCGTAGATCTCCCAGGGTTCGGGACAAAACGCGTCTCGGTGGTGTTTCAGAGTGTGGATCACCTCCCGCAGACCGTGGATTTCCGCAACGCATCGTCCACACTGCAGGAGGTGCTCCTCGACCAAGACGCGCTGGTGAGGATCGAGCAAGTCTTCCACATAAGCGAGGAGCAGATGTTCCTCGTTCAGGTCGCAGGATGTGGATGTGGTCTCGGTCAACGTGTTCCCGGCTCTTTCTCGTGGGTGCCTCTGAGTTTGGTCCTCAGTTTGTCCAGGCATCTTCTTGTTTGGACGGTAGCGGTGTTCTCCGTGGTGTGAGTCTTCTCCCCGATCTCAGCAAAGGAGAGCTCCTGCAAATACCTCAGTTCTACTAGTTGCCGGCATTTGGGATCGAGCCCGGCAAGTGCTTCTCGCAGTTTTTGGACCAATTGGGCCGTTTCGAGTTGGTGGTCGTGGGGGTTAGGGTTCCCCTGTGTCAGTCCCATGGCGGCCATCTCTTCGAGCACCTCGGTGGTCTCTGTTTCGGCTTCTCTCTTGGCTGCGCTCGTCTTGCGATACTGGTCTATGGCAACCCTTTCCGCAATCACACAGACGTATCTGGCAAGGGACTGCTCAAAATCGTAGTGACCCAATGCGGTGGTAAGGTTCAGGAACGTCGTCTGGGTCAGGTCCTCCACGTCCTCCGCTTGGAACCACGACCGCTTGGTGATCACACTCCGGATCAGGCCCACGAACCGGCAATAGAACTCCTTCCAGGCGTTCTCAGATCCTTCCAGGCATTGCCTGACCAGGGCATGGTCTTGTTCGTCGTTACGATTCCGCGTCACCCAAAAGGCTCCGTCGTTGGGATTCAGGGATTTCCGGGGTCCATCTTATTGACCTTTGGAAACTTGTCCACCAAAACTTTTCGGAGTCGCTTGGGAATCGTGCAGCACTGAGTGTCGGTGCAGGTCTCTTGTACGCGCGCGCAACTCGCCGGATCACCCCCTTCCCTGATTCCGGTTACCCGAACCCCATCCTCGATGTGCCGCGATGACTGAGGTAGCGCTACGTTTGAGCCAAGAGATACAAAGCACGTCAGCCCGTGTCAGGTTGGGTGGTCACGTAGGCCGCTGTGTCGAGCGTCCCGGTTTCTCGGCTGCTCGGTCGCAGGCGGCCCACGTTTCCTTATCAGAGGCTCATCAAGGTACAGCCGAAGGTTCTATCCCCCGTGGCTGTAGCTCATCGCCATGTCAGGCTACTTGCACTCTTTCGCGTCTTTCACGACCTTGCCGCCGCCCTTGGTGCACTCGTCAGCGGTTTTGGCCTTGGCTGCCTTGCCGCCCTTGCAGCAAAGCACATCAGCGGCCATCGCCATGGGGGCGGACAGTGCGAAAGTAGCGAGACACAGTGCGATCAGAACTTTTTTCATGGGAACCTCCAGCTTGCGTCTTGATTTTTGGAACTACGTTCCAGTCTGGTGGCCGAGATTCACTCGGCTCATGATCAATAGTTCGTGGCCGGAGGGAAAGTCTGACAGAAGAAATTGAGAGTTCGCAGGAGCCTCACCGAGGCTTGGTTCCCACGATCAGCCTCCACCGGAAGCGGATGGGCGTGTCCCGGAGAAAATCGAAGAGCTCGTTCACCTTGCGGACGCGCTGCTCGTACGCGAGGCCGGGAAACAATCCCGCGGACATGGCGGGCACCGAGAAAAAGCCCCGTAACTGCTCGTGGGGTTGATGAAAATCCTCAACCCACACGCGGTGCTCGGGAAAATCCGACCCGAAATCCTCAAGAAAATCCCCGATCTGGACGGGTCTTCTCAGGCTGGCTCCGATCTGGGCTTGTTCGTTGGCCTTTGATACGAGGTTTTCGTCTTCGGGGCCGTACAGGCCGTCCATAAACGTCAGCCCTATGCGTCCCCCGGGTCCGAGCAGTTCCCTCGCCTGTCGGAGGCTTTCCCGGTAGTCGGGGATCAGGAAGACCGACGCGCTGTAC
Source organism: Thermodesulfobacteriota bacterium (assembly GCA_040755955.1). Classification (GTDB taxonomy): domain Bacteria; phylum Desulfobacterota; class Desulfomonilia; order Desulfomonilales; family Desulfomonilaceae; genus JBFMAA01. The sequence continues at coordinate 67,594 of JBFMAA010000005.1, read as the reverse complement.
ACCACCGCGTCGAACCTCGTGTCAAAGTATTCGGTCAGTCGCGCCCCATCTCCCTCGACAAAGCGCACCCGCTCCGATTCCCCGACGAGGCGGCGAGCGGTCTCCAGCATCCGCGGGGAGATGTCCAACGCCCAGACCCGGCAGTGGGGAATATGGTCGAGCATATGTCTGGTGCTTGCACCCGTGCCGCACCCCACGTCGAGAATGCGGCAGTTGTCCCCCACTCCCATCTCCCCGAGCAGCGCGCTGTTGAGCGCTCGAAAGAAGCCCGTGGCCTCCTCGAAGTCTTGGTACTGCTCGGGGCTGTCGTCGAAATTTGCTCGCACCGCGTCTTTTATTCTGTTTATCTTGTCGGTACTCACCTGTTATCTCTTTGTTTTTTGTGCCGCTTCCCAGGGCATGATGACGAGTCTTTCCAGTTTGCGTCTCAGGCTGGATTCGCTGTGGTCGTCGCCGTGTTTCCACTGCCTGAGGAGGGCCTTGGCCTGAGCCTTGTCGAGTCCTAGTATCCCGCGCAGCTCGCCCATGGTGATGCATTCCTTCTCATACACGTACCGGGCAAGCAGTTCGACAGGGAGCTCTTTGAGCTTTTCCAGCGGCACGTGTATCCCCTTGGCCGTGAGATACCCTTGGAGCTTCACGTAGACCTCTTCCCCCGCATTGGGTTCTTTCTCGGTGAGGCGCCAGGTCGGCTTGTTCGAGAGGAAGTCTTCTCGTATCGGCGAGAATATGTCCACCGCGGTGCACCCCTCGGGGCCTATCTTCACCCCATGGGGCCTGCCCGAGGCGATCACGATCATCTCACCGGTCGAGAGTCCCACCTCTTCCCCGTCTCCGAAAAGGAGCGTCAGAGAGCCGGCCTCGACCATTGTGACCTGTTCCGACACGTGGTCGTGAAGCGGTATCGTCGTGTCCGGTGCGAGCTCCCAGCGCGTGACCATGATCTTCTCGCCCCAAAACATCCGGCGGGTGATCTGCTCGTTGATTCGTTCGCTTTCCATATCGGTCCAGGATCTTTTGGCCATGGTATGGGCCCCTCTCAGCGCGATTCGTGACATGTGTGCCGTGGTCGTCCGCGACGTCGGCAAAGGTATTAGTACCTGCCGCGAAATAACCCTGTGGTCTCCCGTGCTCCGTTTCCATGGGTTTCAACCTACGGGAAGCGAGGCGCGGCAATAGGGTTCACTCGCTGATCGCAATTGCAAGGCTTATCTTGCCGCAGGCCCTCAGTGGTTCGTCAGACCGGCGGGTTGAACGCTCGCCGGCTTCCGTCAGTTCTTGGACGCCTCGTCAAGGTCCTCGTACTGCTTCTTCCTGTCAATACCGATGGGTCGTTTGCCGAACTCGTCCAAATCGGATTTGGTCTTGTCCACTCCCGCATCCATGGTCCCATGTCCTCTGTAGAGGAAGAAGAAGCAAGAGCGGTGAATCTTCATGAATGCCTGCGTCCCGAGAATCCTGTCCATGTGACCGAACAGGGGGCGTCCACCGAGGTTGAGGGCGCCTCCCACGAACACGATTGCCAGTACGATCACCACGACTGTGATAAAAGTGCGCATGTTCTGCTCCTTTCCGGCGCATCACCCGAGTCGCCGGCGGGTCCGGTAAGGGTTCAGCGGGATCGTCCGTGCAATTCAAGAACGAACCACAAAGGGGCCACGACACAAAGAGCGGCTGGGAGCCGCAACCAATAAACGCGTAGAGCTTCCTCGGCCCGCGTAAGGTCCGATGGCGGGGTGAATCGGTTCTACGCATGCCTGAACCGCCGACTGCCACAGGGGAAGCACAGCCAGTTTACCCGTTACTGAAGCGGATTCCCACAACAAATCTTCGCAGCCCGCGAAGAATTTGAAGGACAGTCGTACAGAAATCACGGGCCTATCCCCTAGCGGCAGGTTTGGTGCCAGGCTTTCGTAGTGAATGTGATTCTTCGTGGTTCAATGTCTTGCCAACCGGCTGAACGCTTACGGTTCCGGGTTCACTCCCGCGAGAAAACAGACCACAAAATCACCAAGACACGGCCCTTCTTGGTGTGTCCGGGTCTTGGTGTTCCTCCTCTTGTCGCCTATATTTCCCAGTCGTCCAGATCGGAACGGTTCGGGTCGATCACGGTGACCTTGGAATTTTTCAGTGCAAGCCATTTGTTGCACTTTGGGCATCGAATCTTCACACCCGTTTTCCTGACCATCTTCTGCACCTCGACGTGGCAGTCGTCGCAGACGATTTCCGAGGTCTCCAGGGAATCGAGCGCGTACGCTTCCCAAATCTGGCCGCTCGGGGGTTCTATGACAAGAAGCTTCTTCACCGCCGCGACCATTGTGGCCGCATCCGATGCCGTGTATTTGTCTTTGGCACAGATGACCTCGACGGTCTCCACCAGGGACTTGAAGTCGGTGCCGGAGAAAGCGGCACGGACACTTCGCGCTGCGGGCTTCTTCCGGAGCGGCCACCGGATCTTGAGCTTCCCTGTGCCGAATAGCGTCCTGACACGTTCAGGGTAGTTTCGCACGTACCACACGACGAAGACAAGCACCCAGATCCCTATGCCAATCAAAACTTCCATATGTTCTACGCCACCGTCCGAACTCGATGCTGCCGCCATATTGCGATACGGATTTCGTCCTCAGGCCGCGCGAGCTCGCGCGACATGGGAAGACTCGCCGTTTCACATGATCCCTCTGCCGGGCTGATGGCCCATTTGCAGCGACCCGTCTGTGTAACGGTAGGTATAGCAGGTCGGTGCGAACGAATCAACGCCCCAGAAATCAGGCGGCGGCCTGACTCAAGCGGCGGGATGCGGGCGAATGGGCGACGCATGTCACCGTTGTCGTTCCGGCTCAGTGGGCATAGTCAGAAAGCCGACCGGTTTTCAGCCGTTTCCCCCCCACAACAAGACCTTGGCGAGCCCTATTCGCCGTGGGGTTCCTCGACACAGCACTCGCATGCTTCCGCGTGGCGCTCCCCATGAATTCATTTCCAGAATTCGTCGGTGTCGATGACAAACCTGCTCAAGACCTTAAGTATTACCGCAATGCTGATCTCAGTTCCTTCCCCGTGATTCTTCACCGGATACTGAGGGCCTCCGGCTGAGCCTTCCTGCAAGGGCTTGAGGAGAATTATTTCCGACCCCTTGCAGCGCCTTTCGCTCATGACTACAATGCCATAGCGTCGAAGCCGCTTGATCAGCTCTCTCAGCTTGAGCGGCCTTCCAGGCATGACAGGCTCTTGGGGCCCGGCAGGTGTTCGCGACTATATCCAGCAGAGCCGAAGGTGCCGCCTCTCCCCGCTCCGCGGTCTCCGGGCGTGCTTCATGGCGACTCTGCACCCTTTCTTTGCAGCGCAGGAACTCTGACCACACCTCGGGGGGAGCCGGGTGATACAGGTACTCGAGATTGTCATGGGAAACGGCATAGTTGACCTGGGCCCTGATTAGGTCTGCAATATCCCTCACCGCGCCCTCCTCCGTGTCGGATGTGGCCACTATGTCCAGCTCAAGGCAGTGAGCTACCCACATGTCATCTTCTTCCTTCACCAGGACATTGAATGCCATCGCAGCGTTGCCCATGCAGCCCTCCCAGTTGGATCACATGATTCCGGACGATTGCGGACTGCCGAACACCCGGCCAATAGCCTCCGCTCCGTTTCGAGTGATGATCTTGCCTGCGCAGTTGTGGGTGACGACCGTGTCCGCGGCCACGATGCAGTTGCTCACGTGCACGCCTTCCTTGACGGTCACGCGCTTCCACAAGATGGAATCACGCACGCGAGCTCCTTCTTCCAGCACGCATGCGGCCTCGATGACCGCGCCGCCGCCCGCGTCGGCTCCAGTGCGAACCTCCGCCTCCCCAGACACGTACCTGTCACGACCCGAAAACCTGAGCAGATCCCGTGTCGCCTCAAGATACCGTGCAGGATCTCCCAGGTCGTTCCAGTATCCGTTCACGGGAAAGCCCAATATCTCGTGGCCCGCATCCATGAGCAAAGGGTAGACCTGATCGTTGATCTCGTGGAACACCCCCGCGGGAATGAACGAGAAGATCCCGGGGTCAAGCACGTGGATGCCGGTGAACACGTACGTCTCGGGCTGCAAGTCACCTCCCGAAGCGCGTCCCTTGAAGTCTCGAATGCGAAAATCCTGGTCGATCCGGATTGGGGTGTGACGGTACGGCGGAGACTGCGGGTAGAGAATCATCGTAGCCGCGGGCTTCCTCGACCGGTGGAACGCGATGGCCTCGTGCAGCGGGAAATCCGCAATGATGTCGCCGTTGGCCATGAGAAAGACGTCGGTGTCGAAAAAGGACTCATTTGCCTTGAGCCCACCCGCGGTCCCCAGAATATTCGGTTCGTACGAGAACGAGACCGGGAGCTCGACGTACGGCGGGGAAGCGAACATGCGCTCAATGGTGTGCGGCAAGTGGTGCAGGTTGAGTCGAAACGCGGTCACTCCCACCCCGAGAAGGTTTTCCACCAACCGCACCACCAACGGTTTCCCGAGCACGGGAATCGCGGGTTTAGCGATTTCCAGGGTCAGCGGTCGCAAACGCGTACCCAAGCCCGCGGCGAGAATCATTGCCTTCATCGGACGTTTTATGCGACCAGGTCGGTACGTAGGCTCCGCCTATCTCGGTGTCGCTCGAGTGCGAGTTCCACCATGCGGTCAATGAGCTGCGGGTAAGATATGCCGGTGACCTCCCACAACTTGGGGTACATGCTGATAGACGTGAAACCGGGAAGCGTATTGATCTCGTTAACCAGAATGCGGCCATCCGGAGCCACAAACATGTCCACCCGTGCAAGTCCCGAACCGTCGACCGCCTTGAACGCGGTGACAGCCGCGGATCGAGCCTTCTCGCTAATGTCGTCCGGGAGTGCTGCGGGGATGATCAGCTCGGCGGTATCTTTGAGGTATTTCTCGTCATAATCGTAGAACTCTGAATGGGAGACTACCTCCCCCGGCAGACTCGCCTGAGGGTCCTCATTTCCCAGGACGCTCACTTCCAGTTCCCGCCCGACGATGCCGTCTTCAACGAGCACCTTCCGGTCAAACGAAGCGGCTTTCTCCACGGCAGCCGCGAAGCCGGAAGGGTCGTCGACTCTGCTTATTCCCACGGAAGATCCCAGGTTCGCGGGCTTGACAAACACGGGAAAACAACTGTGCTTCAGGCGTTCGACAATGCCCGCCCTGTTTGCACGCCACTGGGATCGCAGGAACCAGAAGAACGGCCCCACTTCCAGGCCGGCTTCCCGAAACGCGCCTTTCATCAGGATTTTGTCCATCCCCAGAGAAGATGCGGTCACTCCGCAGCCCACATAAGGCAGGTCGGCCAGGTCCAACAAACCCTGGATCGTGCCGTCCTCTCCGTAGGTTCCGTGGAGGACGGGAATCACCACGTCGATGGGAAAGGGCCGCATTCGCCCGTTGCTCCCGACCGCGAGAAATCCCTTATCGGTCGGATCATGGGACAACAGTACCCGTTGTGCCTCGTCGGGACGCGCTCCCTGAGCAAATGAGGAGACCGCTGCCTCCATCCGATACCAGGACCCCTGTTTGGTGATCAGTATCGGGACGAGTTCGTATCTGTTCCTGTCCGCGGCCCCGAAGACCGACGCGGCGGACCGTAAGGAGACCTCGTGCTCGGCCGACCGACCGCCGTAGATGATGGCCACTCTCAACCTGGTGCCTTCCATGGGTGCCTCCGCCACGCAATCAGTTCGGAGATCCATATCACAACGCAGACACTGATCTCAAGATGGATCACACCGCGCAGCGCAGACGGCAACCAAAGACAAGGCAAGAGTTCACCACGAAGACACAAGGACACCAAGAAATCAACCCTGTCCCGAGGGGCAACTCAATCAAGCCACGGTCTATTCAGTCCGGATACAATGAATTCAGAAGCATGGTCCACGGTCTTGGATCTTCAGGTTTTCCTGATGAACGGTTACAAGACAAGACCCACCACAAAAGACAGAAAGGAAGACAGAGCTGAATTGCTTCGGAACCTGCGGAGACCTTGGCCTCATTGCCTTATTCATCGGTAAGGATGAGGATTTCTTCCTATCTCTGTGCCGTGGTGAGCTCTTGCGATTGCGGAAGCAATTCGTCGGTATATGGCCCCTTCGCAGGCAGCCTCGCAGGTATGCGCGGATCGGCGGTAGTAGCAGAATCCCGGACACGCGTGGGTCCCGATCAAAGACCTGAGCCCTGTCCGCGGTCGTGCGAAACGACTCACCGGCAGCCTGATCTCTCCCCCGCACGCATGGGAAAAGACGTACACCCCTTCGCGAAAGCTTTGGGCGCATGCCTCGTATCTGTCGAGGCGAAGTTCCGGGTCCCTCAGGAAGCGTCCCAGCAGGCGCCACGCGCTGCTGCAGGTGGGGCACTCGATCACTGCGGGGCTTTCGGGACGCATGGGAGAAATATCGGTTCCATGGGCTTCTTCCGACCTCTGCTGTGCGGGACCCGAATCGTCCCCTCGAGTGGCCGAAGAGTGGAGACGCGTTTCAGGAAGGCTTGTCCCGCGGTCGATGCCCGGCATGCCGGAGGCTCCGTGGGAATACCCGTCAGAAGGCACGCACGTGGCTTCGATCAGGTACGAGGCGAGAAGTTTCACCAGATCCCGGGCGGTTCGTGTTGCCTGTGCATGCCTGAGAGTCTCTTCTTCAGGCCCTTCTGCCTCGTAAGGGGGGCACCTGAAATAGATCCAGTCGGTGTAACCCCCAAAGGGGGTCCCGTCTTGGGGCAGATTCCCTGCCATGACCCCCCGAGCTATCTGAACGTCCACAGGTACCACCACATGGTACTCGTTACCCGATGGCGAGACCCCAATCCAGCCTTCATTGCCGGACCCCACAGGGAGTGTTGCGCGCAGGATATCCTGAAACTCGATACGGAGGGGCATGTGCTACTCCAGTTCTGCATGAAGAACATCGCTGCGAAGAACGTAGTCTCGCCGCATGCCCAAGTCAAGCGAACAGCCGAAACCGGAAAAGAGTTTGACAACGGACTGGGAAAGGGCTATGACTCTAAATTGGTTCATTATAATGAACGAGATCGGTCTCAAGCACTTCCTATAGAGCGTTGCACCATGCACTCAAGACTTCCTGACAAGAGAGCCACCTATACCGCACCCATTGTCGCGAAGGCGATGAAGATAGTCGAGATGATAGCCAAGTCATCGGAAAACCCAGGCATCAGTGAAATAGCCATCGAGCTGGATCTGGCCAAATCCACCACCCACGGGATTCTCGCCGCGTTGGAGGAATCCGGCTGGGTGCTGCGCGATCCCGTAACCAGGAAATATTCCTGCGGGTATGCGCTCAGGTATGTCTCAGAGCAGGCTCAGGTGCGTCTGTCCATCGTGGAACAAGCGAGGCCTTTCCTTGAGGGCCTCGCGAGTCAGTTAGGGGAAGTGGTCTTCCTGGGTATCTGCACCGGGAACCGGATCATGATCCTCGACCAGGTGGAATCACCGAAGGATCTGAAGCTCACTGCCCGGCCAGGCACCACGATACCGATTCTTGCGGGGAGCGTGGGCAAGATCTTCCTTGCGCACAAGGACAGGACCTGGGTAACCAAATTCCTGCAAGAGACCAAGCTGCCCAAATTCACTTCCAAGTCGATCACGGACCCCGAGACGTATCTCCAGCAACTCGATCAAGCCCGAGAGGCCCCGGTGGTGGTTGACCTGGGTGAGTACATGTCAAACGTGTGGGCAGCCGCGGTCCCCATATTTTACGGCAAGAAGAATCGCAGACGCCTGGTCGCCGCGTTCTGGGTGGTGGGCGTTGACCCGAATCCCGCGTCGGACAAGCTCGAAAGGCTGGCCACATTGGCCGGGCGCACCGGGGAAGCGCTCTCCAAGGCACTAAGCCGACAAGCCGTCACTTCTTGAGAAACCGTTCCACAATGAAGTCGCAGAGCCTGCCGGGGTCATCGAGGTCGAACACCGGGACGTGTTCCGGCGCATTCAACGGGTCTCCGGCAATCGCGACAAGATTGTCCCCTTCCTGACAGAGGAGTTCTTCGTAGCATTCGCGGCGGAAGACCTCGATCTTGGGATGGGTTTCCCTCTTGTATCCCTCTGATATGATAAGGTCTGCGCCGTTGATGAAGCGGTCACGGATTTCCGCCAGACTGTGGTCTTTGTCGGTATCGGTCACCAGGGCCAGCTTGGTGGGCGACGAAATGACGGTCATACATGCCCCGGCCTGCTTGTGTCTCCACGAGTCTTTCCCTTTGTGGTCGATATCGAATCTGTGGGCGTCATGCTTGATGGTGGCGATCTTGTAGCCTCTCGCCGTGAGTTCGCGGACAACCTTCTCCAGTAGCGTGGTCTTTCCCACGTCGGATTTGCCCACGAGCGATACGATAGGAATCATGTGGAATCTCCTGCGCTCGACATATCCTCTATCATGCAGCACTTGTTCCTGAGAAGCAACCACAGGGGAACCGTTCAACCGGAACCCTCGTACGAGCCCAACATGATGCAAGGCTTTCCGGAATTCCAGGAATCCTTCCAGAATCTCAACGCGATCCGGTGAGATGGCGTAATGACGGACCACGTCCACAAGCGTTGCCTCGTAAGGTGAACGGTCAAACGAAGTCTGCTGCGCCACGCCGAAAGGCGGTAACACTCCATGGACAGTCCATGGTGGAATCGCAACGGGACTCATTTGTCCTCACCGAAACTCGCTCTCGCGGCCTCAAGAAAAGAGGTCCCCTTGACAAGAGGCCTACCGTCTGCTTTTCACGTATGCACACGGGAATGCGCGTGTCAAGCAGCGAAGAACGGCAGTTTCCGCGGCAATGCGCATCCGGGAGATTTGGAATTGCCCGACAATCTTTGGCCATGCACTTCCCGACGCACTGTGGTAAAACCTAAGATGGGCCGGAGGGCTTCTTCCTCTTCGCGGCCCCTGATCACTCAGTGCTGGAATTCAACCCCACAGCGGAAAGAATCTTCGGCAGACCACGAGCCGATGGGATCGGGAAAGACGGGATCGAACTCCTCGCCCCGGATAACCAGTGCGTCACGGTCGCGCAAGGGGTCCGGATGGTCCTTGGAGGGACGCCGGTAAGAAACTTCGTGTTCCCCATAGGCTCGGCTGACGGAAAGGAGCGCGTACTCATCTGGAACGTCGACGCCCTTGCCGGCACTGATGGAATTCCGACAGGGATCGTCGCCATCGGACAGGACATTACCCTGCGAGTGAGTGCGGAAAAATCCCTCCGCAAGAGTGAAGCGAAATTCCGGACGCTCTTCGATCACGCAAGAGACGCGATCTTCGGAGAATATGTTGGCCAATTGCTTCACCATTTGGTGTTTGCATCTGCCCAAAAGGGCGTTGGCGTCGAAATCGTGCAGGGCATCGAACGCATCGAAATGAGACTGGAACGGGCCATCCCTGTAGGATTCATTCTGACTGAATTGGTGACCACCTGCCTCAAGCACGCGTTTCCCGGACGATCCGCGGGGAAGATCAGCGTGATTGTGCGATCCGCAGACGACAAGAACCTGGAACTGATCGTCGCGGACAACCGCGTCGGCCTTCCCGAACGCCTCGATCCGCGCAATCCCAAGTCCCTCGGACTCGATCTGGTGAACACGCTCGTGGAACAGCTCAAAGGCGTCAAGGAAGTAATCAGTGAACAGGGAACCCGCGTATGCATACGATTCCCCCGGGACTGATGACCTCCGAGGAAGAGCACACCATGAGTCTGGGACGCATATTGATAGTGGAGCACGACGTGATCCTCGGGAAAGAGTTGGCAAGGGCTCTGGAATCTGAAGGACACGAAGTGGTCGGCATCGCGAGTTCCGGGTCGGAAGCTATCAGGAAGGCCTCTGAAACCCTCCCCGATCTGGTGCTTATTGCTATCCGTTTGGAAGGGGACAGCGACGGGATAGAAGTAGCGCAGGCGATAGTGGCCGACCAGAATCCCGCGGTGGTCTATGTTGCCGCGCATGCGGAGAAGGAGCTCTTCGAGCGCGCCAAGGTCACCAGACCGTACGGGTACCTGACCAAACCTGTGGCCATCCCCGAATTGCATCGAGCCGTGGAACTGGCCCTGTACACACACCAAATGGAAAAGAGGCTGAGAGCCAGCGAAGAGAAGTTCAGACTGCTCTACGAAGATGCGCCGCTGGGCTACCAGTCCCTCGACAAGAACGGGTACCTTGTGGAGGTCAATCGAGCATGGTTGGAAGCCCTCGGGTACACCCGTGAAGAAGCGATCGGCAGATGGTTGGGAGACTTTCTCACACCGAAGAGTAGGGAGACCTTCCTGTCCGTGTTTCCGCAATTCAGAGCCGCAGGCAAGACAGGCTGGGCTGAGATGGAGATGCTCAGGAAGGACGGCAGCATCCTCATCGCGTCCTTCGATGGCCGTGTTGCCCGCGATGAACAAGGAAACTTCACCCGCACCCATTGCATACTCCACGACATCTCAGCCCGCAAACAGGCCGAGGAAGCCCTCAGGCAACAGGAGGCACAGTTCCGCCTCGTCTTTGAAAACACGAGGGACCCGATCTTCTGGGCCGACGCGGATACCGGAATCATTCTCAGGTGCAACAAGGCCGCTGAACGACTCATGGAGAAGAGCCGGAACGAAATCGAGGGCTATCACTTCACCACGCTTCACCCACCCGAAGATGAGGAGGCCTGTTCCGATGGATTCAGAGAACACGTGCGGTTGGGAGATGCGTACGAGGCGGAAGTCGACGTGCTGACCAAGTCCGGCAAGCGGGTAACCGTCAGCATAAGTGGAGCACTGACGGACATAGGCGGCCGAAGAATAGCCCAGGGCATCTTCCGCGATATCACGCAAAGAAAGACCGCCGAAGCAGCGCTCCGACGAAGTGAAGAGCGCTATCGCATGATCTTCACCCACGCGCCGCTGGGGATCATGCATTTCGACGAAAACGGGACGATAGTCGACTTCAACGACAGATTCGCGGAGATCATAGGCGCCCCGAGAGAAGAGATTCTCGGCTTCAACATGCCCCAACAACTCAAAGACGAACACATGCTGGCCGCGGTCCGCGACTGCCTCACCCGCGGTTCGGGCTACTACGAAGGAGATTATCGCTCCGTGACCGGAGACAGACTCACTCCGGTGAGGTGCTTGTACAACAAGATGGTGTCGGACTCGGGTGAGTTCCTCGGGGCAGTTGGTTTGTTCGAAGACGTGTCCGAGAGAAGACGGTTTGAAAAGGAGAAAGACAGCCTCCAAGAACAACTGTTCCAGGCGCAGAAGATGGAGGCAATCGGCACGTTGGCCGGTGGCATCGCCCACGACTTCAACAACCTCCTGCAGGTTGTCCTCGGGTACGCCGACTATCTGGGGATGGAGGAAGGGGTAAGTGAGAGGATCGCTTCAGGCCTCGCGGAAATGAAGCAGGCGGCGACGAACGGCGCGGAACTGGTGCGAGGGCTGCTCACCCTCAGCCGAAAAATCGAGCCCAGACTGATACCGCTCAATGTAAACGCCCAGATTGAACAGGTGTGCAAGATACTTCAGCGGACCCTTCAGCGCATGATCACCATCGAGTTCGTTCCGGCACAAGGACTGCCCCCGGTGCATGCCGACCCGGTCCAGATAGAGCAGGTACTGATAAACCTCGCGGTCAATGCGCGGGACGCAATGCCCGAGGGAGGCCGACTAATCTTCGAAGCCGCAAAGGTATCGCTTGACACGCATTACTGGGAAACCCACATAGAAGCTCGACCCGGGACCTATGTACAGCTTACCGTGTCCGATACCGGCCGAGGAATGGATGCGGATACGGCAAAACGCATATTCGAGCCTTTCTTCAGCACAAAGGCTTCAGGCGAAGGCACGGGACTCGGGCTTGCGATCGCGTACGGAATCGTGAAACAGCACGGGGGGTTCATCCAGTGCGACAGCCGGCCTGGAATGGGAACGAGCTTCCACGTGTTCCTCCCGGCTATCGGGACCGAGACCGCCCCTGAAGATCCGTCGCCTTTCGTCAAACCGCCCGGAGGAACGGAGACTATTCTCCTTGTCGACGACGAACAGCCCATACGGAGAATCGGCGCGGCCATGTTGAGCCGAGTCGGTTATCGCGTCATCACCGCATCCAACGGCAAAGAAGCCCTGGAGCTGTACCGCCGGGATTGCGCTCGCATAGATCTGGTGATACTCGACCTCATCATGCCCGTGATGGGAGGCGAGCAGTGCCTCACAGAGATACTCCGGTTGAACCCGAAGGCCAAGGTGATCATTGCCAGCGGCCATGCTGCCGACGGTCATTCGAGAGAGACCGTTGAGTCAGGAGCAAAGGGGTTCGTGGGCAAGCCTTACGCGATGCCACAGCTTCTGTCGACGGTCCGAGAGGTGCTCGACCAGGGCCGGCACGGTGGTACCAAGTCGCTTTCAGAAAGATGAAATTTCCGGGGGAAGGAACTTCTTGCAAGAAGTTCCTTCCCCCGGACCCCTTTCCGAAAACTTTTGAAACATCGGGTGGTTCTGACGATCCGGGGAGTTCTTGAGCTGTCAGGACGAGCCTTCTTTCAAGGTGTCCTTTGCCCCTGAATTCGCATTTCCATAAGACCCTATTCCTTTGCCCCGTGCTCTTTCAGAAGCATGATGATGGCGCTCCGGTGTGCCGGGGAAGTCTGTCGTAAGGCCGTCTCGCCGTAGGCCGTCCTGGTATGGACGTCGGCCCCATGTTGCAACAGCAGCCGAACCACGTCCACATGCCCGTACGCACACGCAGTGTGCAGGACTGTGTCTCCGTCGCGCGTCCTGGCGTTTACCTCAGCTCCCTTGTCCAGGAGTATCCGGATCACCTGCAAGTCCCCTTTCTTGCAAGCCTCGTGCAGCGCGGTGTTCCCCTCGCAGTCCTGTGCATCGGCCGGAAAGCCCTGCTCAAGGAGATCACGGACTCTGTCGGAGTCTTTCCGTCGCGCCGCGGCGATCAACGCGGCAGCGCCGAACCTGGGACCGAAATCCTTTGCGCCGGCCGATTGGAGCGCTTCTGCGGCTTCCGTGTGACCCGCTGCGGAAGCTCTTCCCAGAGCCGTCAATCCTTCGCACTCATGGCAGGCGTTGAGATCCGCTCCGTTCTGCACGAGCAGCCTAACGACGTCCGAAAACCCGCTCTTGGAAGCCTCCAGCAGGGCAGTGGTCTCGCAGGCACAATTCTTCGCGTTGACTTCCGCTCCTCGTTCCAGCAGTAATCGGACCACATCCGCATAGCCGTTCTCGGAAGCCTCCATCAACGGGGTCCAGCCTCCTGATGTCTTGCCGTTGACGTCGACGCCGCGGTCCAGGAGTAGGAGCGCGATCTCCCTCCTGTCATCGGAGCCACTTTCCGGCCGTTGCATCTCACGACCGCCGGAGTCGGGGCTAGGGTCCTTGGTTTCATCGTACTCGGAGGGTGCAGACACATCCTCGCTCTTTTCGCAAGCGGCCAGCAATGGGGTGCGGCCGTTAGGGGTGGTGACCTTCACGTCCGCGCCCTTTCTCAGCATGATCTTTACCGCGTTCAGGCGGGCGTTCCCGGACCCACTGAACAATGCGGTGGCGCCGTACTTGTCCCGCGCATTGACGTCCGCTCCCGCGTCCAGAAGTAGGCGCAGCACGTCCACGTGACCGTCTTCGGCCGCGCCGAACAACGCTGTTTCTTTGTCCGAATTTCTTGCATTGACGTCCGCGCTGTGCTCCAGAAGCACTCGTACGAGCTCGGCCGAACCGGCTCTGGCCGCAGCATGCAGCGCCGTAACACCTTCCGGGCCCTTGGCGTTTACGTCATGCCCATCTTGGAGGAGCTTCCGCACCCGTGTCAGGTCGTTGTTCATCGCGGCTGCCACCAACGCCGGCCTCGGATCCCAAAGGCCTGTCATCATCGCAACTGATGTCGCCATTCCCGGGATCGTGAGGGCCATGAGCCCCGCAGACAACGCAACCCACAAAAGGGGAATCACGGGAATGAGCACGAACACGAGCCGCCGACGCCCGATTCGCCAAGCCAGGTAATAGGTCATTGAGACCGCCACGATGAAGGCCGCACCCATGACCACCCCTTCAGTCACCGGAACCCGTGCGGAATGTCCGCTCGTGAGGGCAAGCCACAACATTAAAGCGGTGATGACACATCCGAGGCATGAGGGGATGATCCAATACCAGATGTTTTTTCGACTCCGAAGGGGTCTCTCCGCAAGCGAACCCGCCTTCAGGCTGTGCACTATTGCCGTGATCAGCGAGAGCGGAAGAAGGGTCACCCCGCACGTCATCAGCACGGCAAACGCGACCATTCCGGAGCTGCAGTTGGCTTCGTGGCCCGGTTTGATCTTCAGTATGCGTCCCTTTGGCATCTCGGCTTCCTTTCTCCGGAGAACCGCCATGCTCCGGTCAGGTCAACAGTCAATGAAAAAGCGCTTCCACCCTGCAAATCTCATACAGAACTACGTTCCGAGAAGTAAGATGCGGGGAACCCGCTTTTTGAAAAAAGCCGGTTCCCCGCACCCCTCCGGCAAAAACTTTTGATTATGCGTGAACAATGGTTCTCACCATCTGCATCTCGGCGCGGCGAGGAGAATGGCGTCGTACATGACTCTTGGATACAACAGGAGAACGCTTCGCCATCCTAAACCGAACCCACGGCGGAGCGACTTTGCCGCACCAGCTTGAGACGTTGTTACTCGGCGGTGAGCAGGTTGGTATCAGTCACCGACAAACAAACATTCCGGGTCGGGCGCGTGAGGATCTCCGGTCAGACACGCTGCCACGGCACGACACCCTCCGCGGCACAGGCCCACATATCGGCAGGAACTGCACGGCTCGACCGAGGTCGCAGTCGACTCACGAAAAGCGTGGAATTCAGGTGCGTTGTCCCACACCTGTGGCAAATCCAATGTGTTCCCAGCCGATTCCGGAGCGAAACTGCACGCTCTCATGGTCCCTGTCGGGTCGATCTCGAGAATTTCGTTTGCGGCCACGCAGCCGTCTCCTCCGAAGAGCCGAAGCCACTTGTCCTCAGGACCATGGTAATAGATGAACGGCATCATGGAGCAGTCGACATGGGCGTGCAAACCGTAACGCAGCGTAAGCTCGCTGATTCTTTCATACAACGAGAGACGTTGTGACCGGGAGAGCTTCATGGCATGGTATTGCGACGCGGCCCGGCCAACGGGTTTGAGCCTCAGAAAGATCACATCACGCACCCCGAGGCCGGTCAGGAATCGCGCGAGTTCTTCCAAGCCGTCGAAATTGGCTCGACAGACCACGGTGTTGATCCCGACCGAAACGCCCTCCAGCATGAGCATCCTTATCGCCGATGCGGCTCCGTCAAAGCCGTCGACTCCACGGACCGCGGAGTACGTCTCCCCCACGCCGTCGAGACTCACGTGCACGTGATCGAACACGCGACAAAGACGTGCCTTGTCGCGATCCATCTCCATACCGTTGGTGGTCATCGTGGGTACTATGCCGAGTGTCTTGGCATACGCCGCCAGTTCGAAGACGTCCGGACGATACAGGGGTTCACCCCCGCCGAACGCCACGGTAAAGACCGACATCCGGGAAAGCGTATCAAGAACCTGTTTGGCCTGAGCCGTGGATAATTCCGCGTCCATGCCCGGCGTGGACGACATGGAGCAGATGCCGCATCCCAAGCGGCACCGGCCGGTGATCGCGAAGTGCACGGTCACCGGAGCCGACAGATGCGTTCGGTCGGTCTTCCACAACGGTGATGCCCGGTACCCGAGTTCCCGCATGTACGCATGGTCGACCCACACGGTTGCAGGCGGGTCATCGACCGCTACGATTCCACCGAAGCTTTCATACCTGACCCGCATACCTGTCGCCCGTCGGCTTGTCCGTGCCGGCCGCTACGGAACGCCGCAGTTGGCCACAGGCAGCGAGTATGTCTCTGCCTCTGGACTTGCGGATGATCGCTACGAGGGACTTGGAGAGCAGGATGTCTTGGAACCGGGCAACTCTTGCCGGATCTGGCGAACGCAAGCCTTCGAGGCCCTCATCGTTGAGCGGGATCAGGTTGACCTTAGCGCGGATCTCGTTCAGAAGCCGTACGAGCTGCCGAGCGTCCGCGTCGGAGTCGTTGAAGCGGTCTATAAGCACATACTCGAACGTGATACGGTCCCGTCTAGGCAGGGGGTAGTCCCTGGCCGCGGCCAAGAGCTCAGCCAGCGGATACTTCCGGTTGATGGGCATGATTGCGGTGCGCTGCTCATCAGTGACCGCGTTGAGGCTTATCGCGAGCTTCACCCGGACTTCCCGGCCGAGGTCGTGAATCCGCGGAACCAGTCCCGACGTCGAGACGGTGAGATGCCTCCAGGAAATCCCCGGACCATTGGGATGGGTCATGATCCGCACCGCGTTGACGGTCTCGCGGAAGTTGGCCAGGGGTTCACCCATCCCCATGAAGACCACGTTGGTGATCCGCGATTCGGGCACGATGCGGCGCACCGTGAGCAGTTGAGCGACTATCTCCCCCGCGGTGAGGTTCCTGACCAGGCCCATGCCCGCGGTCCGGCAGATCCGACATCCCATCGCGCACCCGACTTGGGTGGATACGCACAGCGTGTCGTGGTCCTCCCCGGGAATAAGGACGGTTTCGATGGTCTGCCCGTCGTGGAGCCTCAGAAGGAACTTTCTTGTGCCGTCCTCGGCCTCGAGCGTGCTCACATGCTCGGGGAAGCCGATGCGGGCTCTCTCCGAAACCTCCTGTCTGAGTGCCTTGGAGAGGTTGGTCATCCCGTCCATGGACTCGAGCAACCCCTGATGTATCCATTTCATCACCTGAGTCGCCCGGTATGTGTCTTGTCCCAAGCCTCGGAAAAACTCCTCCAGTTGCGGGTGAGTCATTCCCACCAGATACGGCTTGTCCTGTGCGGCCGCGTGTTCGGGCAGACCTGCCATGGTTAGACCATCTCGATTCCACTGAAGAAGTAGCCGATCTCGAATGCCGCACTCTCCTCCGAGTCGGACCCGTGCACGATATTGTTCTGTTTCGAGTCGGCCCATCGTTTCCGAATGGTTCCTTCTGCCGCTTCCTTGGGATCGGTAGCTCCCATGATCTCCCTATTGCGCAGGATCGCGTCTTCTCGTTCCAGCACCATCAGCACCACCGGTCCTGACGTCATGAATTCCACGAGCTCTCCGAAAAAGGGCCGTTCCTTGTGCACATAGTAGAATCCTTCAGCCTCGGACTTCGTGAGCCGTTTCATCTTCATCGCCGCGATTCTGAAGCCGTCTTGCTGAAAGACCGCGATCACTTCGCCGATCAGGTTTTTCTCCACTCCATCCGGTTTTATGATGGACAGGGTTCTCTGCATACGTATTCTCCTCAGATTGTGTGCGGGGACATCAGCCCCGTCTGCGTTGTCATATCAGCCAGCCGAACACATCGGAGTGCATGTTCACCGGCAACCCAAAGACCACTAGTGCCCCGTGGCGAAAATGACGTCACGTAGGTTGCACGCCTTCAGTAGTAGCGGCCGGCCTCCGTGCCGGCCGGCAGGGACGCCGGCCCAACCAATCTTCGTCAACAACAAGCTTCCGAGATCCGGGACCATATTTGTGCCAATAACTCATAGTGGCCAGAGTAAGGCTTGGAAATGCCGAGGGGTTCCCTGAAATCCTAATTCCCGTGCGAACGGTACGCTATTGGGCTCGACATGGCCCGTGGGGGAATGGTATCCTGGAGTTCTCAGCGCACCACAAAGTCATGGCGAGGGGATCGTCCTTCATGAAACTCCTTGAGAATCTTTACGTCTTCCTCTGGAATAACCAGCGTGAAAATAACTGCAACAGCGTGCTCATTGACGGGAAGGTGCCGCTTCTGGTCGATCCGGGTCACCTTCATCGGGTAACTTACCTCCTCAGCCGCATCGAATCAAGTGGTCTGAACCCCGCGGAGATACGTGCCGTGGTCTGCACCCACGGACATCCGGACCACTTCGAGGGCACTTTGGCGTTCAAAGACTGGGACGTCAAGATCGGTATTTCACGGCGGGAAGAACGCTACATCGAGGAAGTCGGTCGTCCGATGTATGCGCAGCAAGGGCTGACTATGCCGGACTTCAAGGTGGACTTCTACCTCACCGAGGGGACGCTCACGGTGGGGCGCCACGACTTGGAAGTGATCCAGACTCCGGGTCACAGCCCGGGAGGCATCTGCCTCTACTGGCCTCGCCACAAGGTTCTGATTGCGGGAGATCTCGTGTTTGTGCAGAGCGTGGGCCGAACGGACCTGCCCGGAGGTGACGCGAAACAGCTCGCGCAGAGCATTGACAGAATCTCCAAGCTTCCCGTCGAGTATCTCATCGCCGGCCACGGACCGGTCATATCCGGATCGCAACGAGTCCGGGAGAACTTCGACCTGATCAAGAGAGTGATGTTCAGTGCCTAGTGGGACGCGTTCAAAAATTTGGCGCGGGTCTGCCCATTTTTATGCGCGAGGAAGGTTTGTAAGTTCAATGGGTTATCATATCGAGCCGGGCGTGTTCAAAAATTTGCACATAATTCCCTTCCGGGGACGGGACATGAGATCCGCGTCGAGAAGAACTAACTACTTGATATCGCTGGGTGATGTCACCCTCAACCGCGGCTTTCGGGTGTTGGCACGAAACGTGAATGAGACGTATGCCAAGACAATAATCGATTCCTCCTACGCCAACTGCAATGACAGTTGGTTTTTTTTTGGCACGTCTGTACGCTGAAAACGACTGATGACCCGTCACGTCAACAAAACAGCGGATTTTAGGGCTCGTCCCCAACCCCCCACCGTTTCAGTTCCTGCGGCAGGGCGAGAAGGCGTTCGCGCCGTTCCAAAGGGCTCAGGGATACCTGCAGCTCCATCCTGTCGCGACCTCGGGGCCGCATGTGGGCTATGGCTTCCGAAGTTCCACCTGGTGATCTTGACGATCTGCCTTGTCACCTCCGCATTGCCGCTGGTTGCGGTGGCCGGCGAGCGGCTGCTGATTCTGCCCTTCCACGTTGATCCCAGCGTAAAGGAACGAAGTCTCGACAATTTTGCCCTCTACGTGGATCAGCAACTCCGATCGACCATCGAGGCCCTTGGCACAGAGATCTCCGTGGTCTCCAAGGAAGAAACCAGCACACTCCTCGTACGGACAGGGCCGCCGGCCGGAGACCCGGAGGCATTGGAGTTGGCTTCAAGGGCAGGGGTCGGAAGAGTCGTGTACGGATTCCTGCGTGTCGACAACGGTGGATATCGATTCCGAGGCACGCTATTCGATCTGGTGAAGGGCACACCAGTATCGGTCACGGATTTCAAGGCCAACGACATACACGGTCTCCCGAGAGTGTTGGGGATATTCTTGAAGGGTTTGAGCACCCAGCTAGCCGGGGACGCGTCTAAGGCCCGGTTCTACAGGACGAGTCCCCCGGGAGCCACTGCCCCCAGACCTGAAAGAGCACCGTCGCCCGGCCCCTCGGAACCGAACAGCACTCCGTGGCGAAGCACCGAGATCAACGGGGCTCTCAGAGCAATCGACGTGGGAGACCTCGACGGCGACGGCCGAAATGAGACCGTGTTCCTCGACCAGGCGGGTGTTACCGTGAGCAGGTTCGAGGCTGACACCCTGAAACCTCTTGCACGGTTTTCGGAGCCTCACGCACGGTACTTGAGCGCGGAAATCGCGGACCTTGATCGAGACGGTCGAGCGGAACTGCTGATCTCGTATCAGACTCCGACCGGGATCGACTCCGCGATCGCGTCGTTCGCACAGGGAGCTCTGAAGGTTGTTTGTAGAGCGCCACACAGAATACTCCGGACCGTCCCTGACCCGTCGAACGACGAGGACACTCTGCTCGTCGGCCAGAAGACGGACAGCGATGAGATGATGTTCAGCGGCGAGATGATCCGCTATCGCTTTGAGGACTCGAAGCTCGTCACCGAAGGAACGGTGAATCTGCCTCCCGGCACGCTGCTGCTCAGTCAGGTTTCCGGTCGTTTGGGCCGGGACTCGGCGGTGTCGCGTGCGATCATCAACCAGGACCAACGTCTCATGGTCTTTGACGGGGAAAACAGGCTCCTGTCACAACTGAGCGACCGCATCTTCGGGCTTAGTCGCACGCTTGGTATTCCTTTCAAAGGGCGTCAGCGGGACGTCACGTTCCCGGGTCGACTCTTGATCGCCGATACCGACGGGTCCGGAGAAAACCAGTTACTGGTGGTCAAGGAAGGCGGCGGTGGATGCGTAATTCTGGGCCTGAGTTGGGATGGAAAGCACCTTCAGGAGAAGTGGCGCACGGTGCGGAGTCCCGGAGCTATCGCGGATTTCGTGATCAGGCCTTTCATGAATAACGGGCGCCGGCAAATGGTACTCATCCTTGTGTTACCTCAGAGTCCCTTGCCTTTCTTTGGCCTTTCCGGGCCACGCAGTGTGGTGTACGCGTACGACCTTTCTAATTAGGGGTCCGCGGCAAATCGACCTTGCAACTACGATCAATGTGGGAACCCTATCGGCGCGCTTCCCGAGGGTCGTGACCCATGAAGAGGGAGCTCGGCTTGTGACAGAGCCGTATGGCGGCATGCCCTGGGTGACTGCGCAGCGACTTCTGGCATCCGTCGTGGTTTCTGGTAGAATCGGTGTTCGTGGGGAGACACTGAGTGATTGGAGATCGGCATGTCGCACCCAAGCTTTTCCACGCGGGGCCGCGGGTTTCTGAGACGCACCGCGCGAGAGCGGATAGTCCTTTTTCTGAAGACCTATGAATGGCCTCTGTTGCTGGCACTGTGGGCGATATCCCTTTGGCTGGGTTACTGGGGCTTTTCGATATATCATGCGCAGTCCCCGGAGCCACGTTATTGTTTGGACAAGCTTTATCTTGCGCTCCAGCTCTTCACGTTTGAATCCGGTTCAGTGGCCGGCGACAAGGTTTCCTGGCAATTGCAGGTGGCGCGTCTGTTGTCCCCCGCGGCTATGCTGTACACCGCATTCGCGGCGCTGGCTCTGATATTCCGTGAGCAAGTCGAAAGGGTGCGCATCAGATTCATGTCCGGTCACACGGTCGTCTCCGGACTTGGGCGTCGGGGAGTGATCGTGACTCAGTCGCTCCTGGACCGCGGCAAGACCGTAATCGCGATCGAACAGGACCCCGGAAATGACGCGATTCCACAGGTGCGGGAAAAGGGCTGCATCGTGCTGATCGGCAACGCGTCGGACCCGGAAGTCCTTCGCAAGGGGCGCGTACACACTGCGGGCATGCTCATTTCCGTGTGCAGCGACGACGGAATCAACGCAGAAGTAGCCGTGGACGCTCGGGATCTCAGCACGGGCCGCCGGGGTGATCCGCTCCGCTGCATAGTGCAGATCAACGACATCGACCTGTGCCACCTGCTCATGGGGCAGGAGTTGGCATTGGGTCGGAACGGTTCGTTCAGGCTGGAGTTCTTCAACACTTACGTGCGGGGAGCCCGGGCTGTGCTCGAAGAGCACCCTCCGTTCCGGGAGCAGGAGACTGACCCTCATCTTCTCGTGGTAGGCATGGGAAGGTTGGGACAGAGCATCGTGGTGCACGCGGCCCGCGCCTGGAGGAACAGAAGGCCTTCAGAGCACACTCCGCTGCGAGTGACACTCATCGACAAGAGGCCCGAAGATAAGCTAAGCCTTCTCATCATGCGCACTCCCATGATCGAGACGATCTGCGACCTTAAGCCTCTCCTCATGGACGTCCAATCCGCGGAATTTCACAGGGCCGAGTTTCTGTTTGACGCGCAGGGCGCCCGTAACGTGACGGCCGTGTATGTCTGTCTTGATGACGATGCGCGCGCGTTGGCAGCAGGGCTGGTGCTTCTGAGGCACCTGCGGAGGTACGACGTCCCCATCGTGGTGCGTCTGGCTCGGGATGACGGACTCGCACGGCTTATCAAGGGAGCTGACGGAAGCCATGACGGGTTCGGTAACCTTCAGGCCTTCGGGTTCGTGGAAAGGACCTGCGATCCCGATCTCATTCTCGGCGGCACGAATGAACTGCTCGCTCGATCCTTGCACAAAGAGTATCGCACGAGCCGCCTTACCCTGGGAGTCGGGCCGGACAAAGACCGGGCTGTGGTTGAGTGGGAGCTTCTTCCTGAAAAGATCAAGGATGCGTGCAGGGCGAACGCGGACCAGATCTGTTTGGCGCTGATGGCGGGGGGGTGCACTATCGAACCTCTGAGCCGTCTCGACGCGGAGATGTTCCTGTTCGATGCCGACCAGGAGGAGACCGTGGCCGGGAGTCTGTATGAGCTCCTCCTCGAAGACCACCGTGCGGGCCGTCACACATACTCCATGCTGTCTCCCTTATTGGAAACCGCTCACAGTAATCGCACACGCTCGTGGGACGAGGTGCCGGCCGAGATGAAAGAAACCTACAGAGACGTGGTGCGTTTCCTGCCGTCCTTCCTTGCCCGAGTCGATATGCAGATCTTCGCGCACGGCGGCTACGCTAGGTCGGAGTAGCGAGCGGGTGCCGCGCACTTTGGTATCTTAATGATGTCACGGTGCATTTCTGGAACCCGGGACTGACGTCCCGGGCTACTTTCTTACGTCCCTGCGGGACTGAACGTGCGCCTTTGGAGCCCCAGAGGGGCGGCAGATAGTAGCCCGGTGCGTAAGCGCCGGGAGCCGGAAACAGTGAAACGGGTACAAGCCGTCCGACGGCCTAATTATTCCGACGGGTTATGAGAAACCAGGACGCGCTGCACCCGTAGCGAGCGATGTTCGTCACGTCCCTATTCTTTCGGGATCGCGTGCAAAATTGGCGGAGGGAAGACCTCTCTTCCAAGCGGCCGGGGGCCGCAGCCAATAATCGCGTCTACCTTCCTCGGTCCGCATGAAGACCGATAGCGGGGCGACTTGGTTCTGCGCAAGCGAAGAATGGCACGTCGCTTTCTCTCAGAGCTGCTGAGTCGGACAATTCTTCTCGCAGAGAGAAGAAACGGAACGTTTTGAAAAGGGATTCTTTTCGCCTGGAACCTGCATTTCCGCTGAGAATGGAGGGACTATAATCACACTGCCATCATTTGATCCTGCGCCAACCAGTGTCAGGCGCTGGGCCATGTTTGCGATCGGGACTCTGAACTTTGTCATGTCCATGTTTTTCAGGGCATCCACGGCCGTGATCAGTCCGGCTATGCAGCGTGACCTCGGGCTCACGGTTGGGCAAATGAGTGATTTGGCCGCGGCGTTCTTCTACGCGTTCGCGGTGAGCCAGTTGCCGCTTGGGGTTGCCCTGGATCGACTCGGTCCGAGGGTGACCATGTCGTTATTGGCGGTTGCTTCGCTGACCGGGGTGTTCACCTTCGCGTTCGGGCAGAATAACGACCAGCTCCTGGTGGGCAGGGTGCTGCTCGGAATCGGCATGAGCGGTAACCTCATGGTTCCGTTGGCGCTCTTGGCCGCTTGGTTCCCAGTGGACAGGTTCGCGTTCCTGAGTGGCGTCATCGTCTCGATCGGCACGCTGGGGAGTATTCTTGCCGCAACTCCCCTTGCCGCGTTGAGTCTGTGGATCGGCTGGAGAGGGAGTATCGCTGCCTTCGGAGTCGCAGATGCGTTGATCTTGGGGGCTTTTCTTATGGTGATCCGGGACCGTCCTCCGGGTCAGTCCCGGTTTCGTGCCCAACCCAAGCCCGTGGTCGGGGATCTGCTTCGGCTGGTCGGGATGTACAGTTACTGGGCAATCAGTCTGAGCTGCTTCGTTCGGTATGGGTACTTGAGTGCCCTGCAAAGCCTGTGGATGGTACCATTTCTTATCTCTGGCTTGGGGATGGGAGAGATAGAGGCGGGAAATGCGATAGTGGCTTTAAGTCTGGGGTACATGTTTGGATTACCGGTGAGCGGCTCGCTGAGCGATCGAGTCCTTCGATCCAGGAAGAAGGTGATATTGGCCGGCATGGTCGTCTGTTGTGCGGCGATCCTGGCTGCAGGATGGTTGGGGGCTGGGACTCCTACCTGGATGGTATTTTTCCTGTTTTTTATGATCGGGACGACCGCGGCTCCCGGTCAGATCATGTACGCGCATATGAAAGAGCTCCTTGAACCGTCAATGGTTGCCCAGGCCATGACCGCAGTGAACTTCTTCACCGTCCTGGGGGCTGGTGTCATGACGCACGTATTGGGGTTCGTCATCGGAGCTGAGCCCTCGGCCCTCACGGGGCCCGCGGGCTACTGGGGCTTGTGGTACGTGGGAGCCGGGGCGTTGGCCGCGGTCACCCTGATGTATGCCCTCGTGCAGGACAGCGACGCGTTGAAGGTCCGAGGCTGAACTTGCGGTCCGCCCCGATATCTGATACCAAGTCGCTTTCCGCAAGGTAAGGTTTCCGTGGGAAACCCTCTTGAAAAAGGGTTGCCCCCCCGGACCCCCTTCCGAAAACTTTTGAGATATTGATTGGTTCTGACCACCCAAGGAGTTCTCGAACTGTCGGGCCAGGACTTTCATCCTTCGTTGTGGCGGTAAGCCATGACCGTTCTTGGGGATGGGGGTCCGGGGGAAGCAACTCGTGCAAGAAGTTCCTTCCCCCGGAAACTGCATTTCCATAAGAATGGGAGGCACAAATGGGCTTTCTTGACGAGATCATAGGGCAGGCGGCAGGAGCTTTGCTCAAGTCCGGAGGCGAACAGAGCGGTATGCTCCAGGGAGTACTGGACGTGATGAACCAGCCGGAGGTTGGGGGTATGCAAGGGCTTCTGGACAAGTTCACCCAGAGCGGACTCGGGGATCAGGTGAACTCATGGGTGGGAACCGGTGACAACCTACCCATATCATCCGACCAGATCCAGCAGGCCCTGGGCGGATACGTGGAACAGATCGCGGCAAAGGCAGGGGTGAACCCTTCTCTCGCCGGCACCGTCCTGAGTCAGGTGCTGCCTGCTCTCATCGACAAGATCACCCCGCAAGGCAGAGTTCCTGAGCACATGTCCCAGTTGGGAGGACTCGAAAAGCTGCTCGATATGTTCAAGTAGAGTCCGTCCCATGATCTTCTTTGGAGACAGTCACGGGCATCGGTCCGAAGCCGGAGGTGCGCATGTCACATCCAAACGTCACTGACTTGGTGTTGGCCGGTGATGTGGGTGGGACAAAGACCGTGCTCGGGGTCTTTGCCCAAGGCGAAGGCCGTCCTATGCCGCAAGTCACGGCAACGTACGCAAGCGCGGAGTATCCCTCCCTGGCGGCTCTTCTGGATCGCTTTCTGGATGCGCACCAGGTCACCGTATCCGCCGCCTGTTTCGGCATCCCCGGACCGGTAGTGGGAGGGCGCAGCGCCTTGACCAATCTGCCGTGGGACGTCTCCGAGGCATCGCTTGCCGCGCACTTGGGATGTCCGAGAGTTCGGCTGATTAACGACCTGACCGCGACTGCTTTAGCAGTTCCGCTACTGAGAGGTTCCGAGCTCTCGGATCTGAACCGAGGCAAGCCCGATCCACAGGGGAACATAGGGGTCATGGCTCCTGGTACGGGACTTGGAGTCGGGCTGTTGATCAGGGTCAGCGGTCAGCTTCGCCCGTCCGCTTCCGAGGGTGGCCACGTGGACTTCGCTCCCACCAGTGAAAAACAGGTGGAACTGTGGAGGTTCCTCCGGGAAGAGATGCCTCACGTCAGCATCGAGCGGCTGATATCCGGGCCGGGTCTGGAGAACATCTACAAGTGGATGCGGTGTTCCCGCGAGATCGCTGAACCGCAGTGGCTCACGGATCGCATGCGGACCGAGGATCCGGCCAAGGTGATTTCCGAGACCGCTCTGAGCCGCTCCGACTCCGTGTGCGTGGACGCGCTGGACGAGTTCGTGTCCATTCTGGGTGCGTCAGCGGGGAATCTGGCGCTTTCGGTCATGGCTACCGGCGGGATCTACCTTGGCGGCGGAATCTGCCCCAAGATCCTCGAGAAGCTCCACGAAGGCCGATTCATGGAGGCCTTTTCGGACAAAGGGCGCTTCAGGGAACTCCTGGAGAAAGTCCCTGTGCGGGTCGTGCTCAACGACAAAGCCGCTCTCCTCGGCGCGGCAAGCGCTGCGTGCGAAAACTTTTCAGGAAAATGAGGATGCTGGAGGAAGGGGCGTTTTACTAATAAGGTTCGATTCCTTCTCTTTTCGAGAAGAAATCTTCGGGCCGGCAGCTCTGGGAGACGGCAACGTGCCTCTCTTCGTTTGCGTAGAACCAACCGGCCCCGCTATCGGTCTCCATGCGGACTGAGGAAGGTGGACGCGATTACTGGCTACGGCTCCCAGCCGTTTGGTTGCGGCTCCCAGCCGTCGTTTTGAAAAACGCCCCTTCCTCCGGTCCCCATCCCCTAAACTTTTGATGCATAGCGGTTCCCGCTGGTCGCCGCAGGGTGCTCCGAGAGTGGGTGGGGTCACATTTCCATTCTTCACTGGGGCCACGACACGATAGTGGAGTCAAGCTTCCCGCAGTTTCACGCAGGGGAACTGCAGCCGTTCCTCAACGTGAATGCCGATTCATGTGAAATCAGGCCTTGTGGGGCGGGTTTTCCAGCCCGCCAATCGGCCGAAACCAACGAAAACTGGTGCAATCCACCGGTCGGGCATGGGCACTGCGTCCTTCACTCTCCAGCATTGGGGGCGAAGACCGGCGTTTGTGCATACGCATCTTCCCACGGGAAGCTGGTTCTAAGAGTGCACTGGTGTCCTCTCGTCTCGCTTCCTTGCCACGACCGTGAGCACGCCGTAATTCCGGCTGAGACGAGCCCAATACGACACCCCGAGCCCTACCGCGAGATCAACCGCATCCAGCACGAGATCCCAAGGGCCGATTCGGGTCAGGACTTCTCTAACCCAGAGACCAAGGTTTCGGGTGATCTGCCTGTTTCTGAGCAATGCCACCGACTTGTTCTCATATTGTGCGCACGTGAGGTCCTTGGCTCTCAGGCGTGCCACCGCGTACCTCACAAGCCCGAACGGATATGACGTGTAGATCTTGGCGTTATGTGAGATTAGCACGGGCTCCATCCCGGCATCATCGAGGTACCGGCGCACCGTCTCGGGGGAGAACAGCCACAGATGCCTGGGCACATCTTCCGAGCACGAGATCCTCATTCCCGGCGCGTCCACGTTCGGGACAGTGAAGACAAAGCGCCCGTTATCCGTCAGAAGGGTCCGGATCTTCCGGAAGAACGCGGAAGGGGTCCTCACGTGTTCAAGTATGGCCCACGCGGTGACCGCATCGAACGACCCCGGAGCAACGTCCATAGTGAGGAAGTCCCCAACCGTCACAGGTACCAAGTAGGGGGTTTCCCATCGGAGCTTGTCCACACCCTGCACTTCCCACCCGTTCTTGGACGCGTACTCGATGAAGTCGCCTCGCCCGCAGCCGATATCCAGGAGCCTCTTCCCTTGCGGGGGCGGAAGAAAGCTCAGCATGCGGCGATACATCAAGGTTTGATACTCTTTCGCCTGGAGGTAGTCTTCGGGGTACAGTCGCGGAATTGACTCGTCGGTAGGCATTGGGTTCACAAAGGCCATTCCGCATGCACAGGCCACCAGGTGGAATTCCAAGCCCGTGTGGGAATCGATCTTGGAGTACACGAGCTCGTGATCCGTCGAACCGCAGAGATCACACGGCACATATTCGCTGCTCAGGTTGGTGATTTGGTTCATTCCTTTTCAGTGTTCCACCACACAGGTAGAAAAGGTACCTCGGATGGTTTCTTCTTGACCATCCCCTTGAGGACGAACACTATACACCCCATGGAACAGATCCATCAAGCCACTGCAACGGAGACAGCACACGATGGAGACCATTCAGGTACGGAGCCAATCGAGGAACCAGTTCGTAGACATCACCGCATCGGTCAAGTCGGCCATCACCAAGACCGGCGTTCGAGAAGGCATCGCGGTCGTGTACGTGACCCACACCACCGCGGGAATCACCATTAACGAAGCCGCGGACCCGTCCGTCGTCGAAGACATAATGAAGAAGCTCTCTGAGCTTGTGCCGAAGTCCGAGGGGTACCGGCACATGGAAGGGAACTCGGATGCGCACATAAAGGCGTCTCTCGTGGGGAGTTCCGTGAACCTCATCGTGTCCGACGGAGCCCCGGTCCTGGGGACATGGCAGGGGGTGTTCTTCTGCGAATTCGACGGACCGCGGAATCGCACCGTACGCGTCATGGCCGTTCCGGGCGGAGAGAAATGACGATTCTTTCGGATCGGAGAACGCTTTCAGCCGTATGCTAAGAGAATTCACCACTTATTCCATTGCGCGTTCTCAGAAGTGACTTCAGACTCCTGGTGGGACAGGCACCTTGCCTGTCGTCCTGCGGGTAACCTGTCCTGTTTGAAGTTACATTGGTATGAGACACGAAGACACCAAGAAAGACGGTTCCCAAGAATGGCTGCCTGAGCCTTGTTCTTTGATTTCTTTGTGTCTTGGTGCTTTGTGGTCGGTTTTCGCGGCCGAAGACGAATGCCCCTCCAACGGCGGCATCAATCCACCTGTTTGCGAAACAGCATCGTCGCCACCAGAATGAACACCACAGACATCACCATGATCGGGACCACCTGAGGCCAAAGCACGTCCCACCCGAGACCCTTCAGGAATATCTCTCGCACCACGACGATGAAGTACCTCAAGGGATTAATGAACGTCACGTACTGGATGATCGGCGGCATGTTGTGGATCGGGAACACGAAGCCGGACAACAACACCGCAGGCTGCAACACCATGAAAGAAGAAAGCATGGCCTGCTGCTGCGTCGAACAGAACGTCGAGATCGTCATCCCAATGGCGAGGCACGTCAACACGTAGATCACGCCGACTCCGAGAAAGAAGGGAATCGATCCTCGGACGACCGGCTCAAACCAGAACAGGCCCAAAAAGGTGATCGTTACAAGATTGGCCAGCGCTACCATAAAACATGGTAGGGTCTTGCCGAGCACGAGCTCGAGGGGGCTCAGGGGAGTCACCATGAGCTGCTCGATGGTACCGCGTTCCTTTTCCCGGACCACGGCCATTGAAGTGACCGTGATGGTAAAAAACGTCAGTATCAGCGCGAAAATCCCGGGCACGAAGTAGTCCTTGGACTCGAGGTTGGGGTTGAACCACGACCTCGTGGCCACGCTGAGCTGCTGAGTCACGACGTCCGGCTGGTTCCGTTGATACCTGATGCCCCGCGCGCGGGCAATTCTCGCCTCCAGGCGTTCCGCCGAAAACCCCTTGAGAATCGCGTCCGCGTACCCTGAAACCGTACTTGCCGTGGTGGTATCGACACCGTCTATACGTATCCCCACCTCCGCGGTCCGTTCCCCCTTGATGCGCCTTTCCAGGTCCGGAGGAATCAGAATCGCGATGGTAGCCCAGCCTCGCTCGAGGTAACGGTCAGCCTCGTCGTACGAGGAGAGATTGCCCACTATCCGAAAATACCCCGATCTGGAGAAGGAATCCACGATGTCTCTGCTGAGACCGGTCCTGTCCATGTCGACCACGACGGTGAGCACGTCCTGCACGTCGAGCCTCACCGCGTACCCGAAAATCAGAAGCTGAAACAAGGGAGCCATCAGCAGAAGACGGAAATTCTGTCGGTTCCGCACCAACTGCAGGAATTCCTTGCGCACCATATACCTGATACGGCGCATGCTCTCCCGGAACCTCGCCGACATACCTTCAGTGTGTTGAGAAGGGGAGGATCTCATCGCAGCTTCTTTCCCATCTTGAGAGCAGCCAAAGACGTCGTGATGACCCCGAATATGACCAGCGCCAGAGCCTGCAACGCGAGCACCTCGATTCCCACGCCCTTCAAGTATATTCCCCGTAAGATCACGATGAAGTATTTCGCAGGGATGACATACGTGATCAACTGCTCGAAGAGAGGCATGTTGGATATGGGAAACACAAACCCCGACAACAGAAATGACGGAAGAAACGTCCCGAGAAGCGCAAACTGAGTCGCGGCGAGCTGGGTCTGCGCGACCGTCGATATCCAGACGCCGAACGCCAACGAGCCCACCAGGAACAAACCGGACAGCGCGAACATGAGACCGGTGCTGCCTCGGAACGGGACCCCGAATATCCACTGGCCCGCGAGATACACCATCAACATGTCCACGTATCCCAGCACGAAGTACGGGATAAGTTTTCCTATCACAAGCTCGGACGGCTTGATCGGCGTCGAGATGAGCTGTTCCATGGTCCCGGTTTCCCGTTCCCTCACGATGGTCAGCGACGTCAGCAGCGCGGCAATCACCATCATGATAATGGCCACCAGACCTGGAATGATGTTGATGCGACTCTTCAGCTCCGGGTTGTAGAGCAGGTTGATCCTCGGTTCAATAGGGGGGTCGACTTTCTGGACCGCCTGTCGCCGTAATTCCTCGGTCAGCAGATCGTTCCGGTAGATCGAGGTGATTACGTTGAGATAGCCGATCGCGATCCCTGCCCGGGTCGCGTCTGACCCATCCAGGAACGCCTGCACCGTGGCTCCCCCTTTGTGGGTGAGGGTCCTGGTGAAATTCCAGGGAATTACCAGGCCGATGTACGCGTCCCGCTGGTCTATCGCATCGACCATAGACTTATAAGAATCGGTATACATGACCATGGTGAAATATCCCGAACTGGTGAGCCGATCCACCAGCTCACGGGATTTCGGAGACCGTTCCTGGTCCCACACCGCCATGGGGATGTTGTCCACGTCCAGAGAGAGCGCATACCCGAAAAGCACCAACAAGACCAGGGGAATCCCCAGAGCCAGATAGAGAGAACGCCTGTCCCTGAGAATTTGGAACGCCTCTTTGCGTGTGACCGCCAGCATCCGCGGAAAGTTCACCGGCCGGGCTCCTTCTGAGGAAATGCAGTTTCCGGGGGAAGGGACTTCGTACCAACAAGGTTCGGTTTCTCGTCTTTTTGAGAGAAATTCGCCAGTCCAGCGGCTCCGGAATCAGCAAAGAGCCGTTCTCCGGTTGCGTAGCACCAACTCGCCCCGCCATCGGTCTTCATGCGGATCGACCGAGATCGACCCGCTTTTGGGTCAACGTGACAAACACGTCTTCGAGGCTGGGTGCAACCGGTTCCAGACGAAAGATCGGCAGTCCTGCCGCGGTGAGGCGCTCCCGAACTCTTCCCACGGCGAGGTCGGGGTCAGGGGCCACAAGGTGCAGAAGCCTTCCGAACACAGCGACTTCGGTGAGGCTCTCTTCGTGCTCGAGGAGGTCCAGCGCCTTCGAGAGTTCATCGCATTCAAGTTCGAGAACGGTGTCTTCCATCCACCGAGTTCTGAGCTCGCCGGGAGTTCCCGCGGCAATGATCTTTCCTGAGCCCATCAAAGCCAGCCGATGACAGTATTCGGCCTCCTCCATGTAGTGTGTGGTAACGAAGACCGTTACCCCTCGCCGGGCCATGTCGTGAATGAGCTCCCAAAACCCCCGCCTTGACATCGGATCGACCCCGGAAGTGGGTTCGTCAAGGAAGAGTATGGGGGGCTCGTGCAGCACGGCACATCCAAGGGCGAGTCGCTGCTTCCAACCGATGGCCAGATCCGCGGTGATCATCGAACCTTTCCCCGACAATCCGGCCATTTCCAGCACCCACGTGTGCCGGTCAAGCTTCTTTTCCGGCGGCAATCCGTAGATACCCCCGTAGAAGTCCAGATTTTCCTGCACGGTGAGGTCTTCGTACAAAGAAAACTTCTGGGACATGTACCCTATGTGTTTTCTGATCTCCTCAAATTGAGTCGAGACGTCCAATCCCGCAACCCAGGCTTGGCCGGATGTGGGCCGCAACAGCCCGCAGAGCACCTTGATCGTGGTTGTCTTGCCCGCGCCGTTAGGGCCGAGGAATCCGAATATCTCGCCCTCCGCCACGTCGAAACTGATGTCGTCGATCGCCCTGAACTTACCGAACACCTTCACCAGATTGTGGACTCGGACTGCCTTTCCGTTAATGGGCTCCAAGAGCTGTGCGTCCTTCCCAAAGGTCTCAAATCGTGCCGCACATGTGTTCTTACCTCTTTACGCCCCTGGACGCAAAGTAAACCGGCAAACCGTCATCAACGCAACCAGGAATTGACGAACCTGCCCAACGTGCGGTAATCTAATAATGTAAGCGGCAAAGATCCGGTAACTTGCCGGAGGATGCAGCAGATCCGAGATCCATACCGACACTCATGGCGCAATGCCAGACAACGAATCACGGGAATGACCCCGGGTTTGACCACGGCAGTCGGCGCAGTAGCAGCACTCCACATAATGAGGTCAACTCATGAGAATTGAGCAGACCAACTGGACGGAACTCGAGGGCTGGACGTCCCGGTCAGGCGTGAGGTTGGGAGCAGACGCCCAGCTCGTATTGGCTTTTGGTGCCGGCTCAGCCCTGAGATCGCCTGCTCGGGTTGCCGAGGTAAGGGAACGGTATCCGGGCGCCCATATTCTCGGCTGTTCCACCGCAGGTGAGATCTGCGGCACCCAGGTATCGGACGAATCCCTTGTCGTGACGGCCGTACACTTCCAACACACTCGCGTCAAGGGGGCACAAGTGCGTCTGGCTGAAGTGGGAAGCAGTCTCGACGCGGGAGAATTGTTGGCTCAAGCCCTCGACCCGGAAGGACTGGTGCATGTCCTCGTGCTGTCGGAAGGGCTCGGCGTGAACGGGAGCCACCTGGTTAAGGGCCTTACCACACGCCTGCCTGAACGCGTCACCGTAACGGGCGGACTCGCGGGCGACGGAGAGCGCTTCAAAGAGACGCTCGTGATGTGGAACGACCTGATCAAAGAGGACATGATCGCGGCCGTGGGGTTTTACGGGGATCGACTGAGAGTCGGTTACGGTTCCCTGGGCGGCTGGGATCCGTTCGGTCCTGAACGGCTCGTCACCAAGTCAAACGGGAATGTGCTCTACGAACTGGACGGACGTTCCGCGCTCGACTTGTACAAGCTCTATTTGGGTGAACATGCGAGCGGCCTGCCCGCGACGGGACTCCTTTTCCCCCTGAGCCTGAGGATGAGCACAGGTGAAACAGGGGTGGTTCGGACTATCCTGTCCGTGGACGAAGCAAGGCAGAGCATGACCTTTGCCGGAGACGTTCCGGAAGGAGCGTACGCGCGGCTGATGAAAGCCAATTTCGATCGGCTGATCGACGGTGCTGTCGGGGCCGCTGAAACGAGCTACCAGGCGGTGGGATCAACCTCTCCCGATCTTGCGGTGCTTATCAGTTGCATCGGCAGGAAACTGCTCCTCAAACAACGTGTGGAGGAGGAAGTAGAAGGCGTCCGCGACGTTCTGGGGGACAGGACCGTCTTGACGGGTTTCTATTCATACGGAGAGATAGCTCCCTTTGCCACCGGAGAGAAATGCGAGCTGCACAACCAGACGATGACCATCACCACGTTCTCGGAGGTCTGACTCCATGGCCCCCTTTCACAGCCTGCTGAAGCGCCAATTGCGGCGATGCTTCGGAGATGGTTTCTCTGTTCCGGAAGCATGGCAGGCGTTTGTCGATTCGGTGAACCATGCCTATGAGGAGTCAGACCAAGATCGTGAGATGCTGGAACGCTCCCTCGAGCTGAGCTCGCAAGAACTGCTTCAGGCCAACACGGAGCTCAGGGCCCTTTTGAAGGCCATTCCCGACCTTGTGTTCCGGCTTGACAGGGACGGCACCATTCTCAACTACGAGGCAGGAGACCCCGCACACTTCTATCTGAGGCCCGAAGAGCTCGTGGGGAGACAGATCCAGGACGTGCCCGTGCAGCACGTGGGTGATCAGTTTCGGGCCGCGATCGAGCGGGTACGGGAGACCAAGTCCGGAGTCAGCATGGAATACTGGATGATGCTCCACGACCTGGATCATTGCTACGAAGCGAGGTTGCTGCCGCTGCTCGATAACCAGATCATCGTCATCATCCGGGAAGTCACGGAACACAAACGCGCGGAACAAGCCTTGCTCGAAAGCCGGCAAAGATACAGGGATCTCTACGAAGAATCGGAGAGGACCGGCGCGTTTCATCGCAAACTCCTGGACGCAAGCCCGGATGCGGTCGTGGTCTATGACATCGATGGGAAACCCGTCTATCTGAGCCCCGCGTTCACCCGGCTGTTCGGGTGGACCCTCGATGAGGTCAGAGGCAGAACCATAGACTTCGTGCCGGCTGAGAACTGGCCCGAAACAAGGGTGCTCATCGACAAGGTACTTCGCGGGGAGGATTTCTCGGATGCCGAGACGCGACGCCTGACCAAGACCGGCGAGATCATCGACGTGAGTGTCAGCGGAGCCGTGTTCTTCGACCTGGAAGGGCGTCCCGCGGGGAGCGTGATCCATCTGCGGGACATCACCGAGCGGAAACGTCTCGAGGAACAGCTTCGGCAAGCAGCGAAGATGGAGGCAATCGGACGGCTTGCTGGCGGTGTGGCTCATGATTTCAACAACCTTCTCACGGTGATGCTGGGCTATTCCAAGATGTTGGTGCAACAACTGCCCAAAGAAAGTCCTTACTACAGCAAGCTCGTCCAAGTCGGGAATTCTGCGGAGCGCGCTGCGGCACTCACCAGGCAGCTCCTGGCCTTCAGCCGAAAGCAAGTGCTGGAAGTGAGGGTGCTCGACCTGAATGCCGGCATATCAGCCATAGAAGACATGCTGAGACGATTGATCGGGGAAGACATAGAGCTCACTACGGTATTCTCTCCAAACCTGGGGAAGATTGAGGCCGATCCGGTCCAGATCGAGCAGATTCTCGTGAACCTCGCGGCAAACGCGCGCGACGCTATGCCCAGCGGCGGAACCCTTACCATCGAGACGAACAATGTCATGCTCGACGAAGAATACGCACGGACCCATTCAGACGTTCAGAGTGGGTCGTATGTCATGCTCGCGGTGAGCGACACCGGCGAAGGCATGAATCCGGAGACGGTCTCGCGAGTGTTTGAGCCCTTCTTCTCCACCAAGGCCCGGGGCAAGGGCACAGGTTTGGGGCTTTCCACCGTGTACGGGATCGCCAAGCAGCACAACGGACATATCTACGTGTACAGTGAGCCGGGTTTGGGTACCACGTTCAAGGTCTATTTCCCCCGGATAGATCAACCTGCCGAAACGCTGGCCGGAGCCTCGTCGCAATACCCGGAAGGCGTCGGCAAGGAAACGGTACTCATCGTGGAGGACGAAGAGGTGGTCAGGGAATTTGCGGCAGACGCCCTTGGGATGCTTGGCTATTGCGTGCTCAAGGCGTGCGACCCCGACGAGGCAATGAGGGTCGCGCGTCTGCACGAATCCGTCATCGACCTTATGCTCACCGACGTGGTGCTGCCCCAGATGGACGGGAGAAGCCTCTTCGTCCTGCTGTCTCAAACAAGGCCTGCTATGAAAGTGCTGTACATGTCCGGATACACCGACAACGCGATTGTGCGCCGCGGGGTCTTGGACAAGGCAGTACATTTCCTCCAGAAGCCGTTCGTGATGGAGACCTTGGCACGCAAGGTCCGGGAGGCCCTCGGCGATTAGAGCGTGTCCCGATATACCCTCAGTAATCAGTGGCAATCTCAGCCTACGGCACGATCATCGGCATCGGTTGCGATCACGACACAGTTGCGACCGGCGCTCTTGGCTTGGTACAGGGCAGTGTCGGCAGCCTGGATGATGGAGTCCGGGTCGGTCTCCCAGGGGTGGGCGGTCGCGGCGATTCCCAGGCTCACCGACACGCTGATCGACCGCTGCAGGGCTTGTATGGGCACGTCGCTGATGGCAGCCCGGATCCTTTGCGCGCACGTCCTTGCCGCGTCGCCGTTGCAACCCGGAAGGACAACAAGTATCTCTTCGCCTCCGTACCGACCGACCGTGTCATAAGGCCTCACTGATGCGAGTATCCTTCGGGCCGCTTCCACGAGAACCGCGTCTCCCACGAGGTGGCCGTGCCGGTCGTTTACCGATTTGAAGTGATCCAGGTCTGCCATGATCACTGCCAAGGGGTGTGGGTCACGACCCGCGCGAGCCAGCTCGACCGCGAGTGCCTCGATCACCGCGGTTCGGTTCCAAAGGCCTGTCAGTCCATCATGGGTAGCCTGGAACTTCAGGGCATCCCGTGCCTCCACCAGGTCCTCGACGAGCTTTTCGCGTTCTTTCTCCGCACGCCCGACGTCGATCATGACTTTCCAGAGATACAGTCCGTAGGCAACGTAGGGGATCACCACCACGAGTCGCATGAAGAACACGTAATAGCTGATATCCGGTTGGGGGTGAGCCACGTAACTGCCGGAGAAGAGCAGGAAGTAGCCCAGGAACGTCTCGAAGACCCATATGGCAACCCCGAACACGAGCAGAATGGCGACCGCGCGGTATTCCCTTCTTCTCACTTCTCTCGAAGACCGCTGCTGCACTTGTGATCTTTCGTTCGGCAAAGCCGGCATGTCCGTGCTACCAGGGAGAAAGAAGTCTCAATCAGTCGCGTGACTTCGCCTGCAATTCCGCCGTGAGGTCCCGACTGTTCATGATTCTGAACAGGGGAGCGAGCAAGAATGCGTCGTAGAGTCCTATGGTCTGCTCGTGCACGGCCGGCTTATGACACGCGCACGCATCCGACACCATGATGGAACGAAAGTCATTCTGAACCGCGTCCATGGCGGTCAGAAGCACGCAAACGTTGGTCACGATCCCACATACAGCCACGTGCGAGACTCCCCATGTGCGCAAGGTCTGGTCCAGGTCGGTCTTGTAGAACGCGCTCATCCGGCGTTTCGGCAGGAACAGATCTTCGGGCTGCATCTCCAGCTCGTCGATGGGGTGGTCCCCGCCGGTGCCCCTGATGGCGTGAGGCGGCATCCGTCCACCGAAGATGAAATCACCTTCCATGAAGCTGTCGCACGCGAAGACCACCCGACCACCCAAACGCCGGAAGGCCCGGGAAAGCTCCAGAATAGTGGGGACGATCTTCGTCGCCTCCACGTCCATGAGACCGTGTCTTGTGGTGTCGACGTTATCTTTGATCATATCGACCACAATCAGCGCGTACCCTTCCAATCTTTCCTCCTCAACCATGAAATCAAACCACAAAGCACCAAGACACGAAGAAATCAAAGAACAATTATCAGGCCGCCATTCTCTGGAAGAGGCTTTCCCGGTGTCTTTGTGTCTTGTGGTTCATTCTCTTGCCGGCCGGCTGAACGCTTACAAGTGTTCTCTCGCAAAGAACGCAAGACACGCACATGAAGGGAGAATTCCTCGGCGTGCCAGGCGTGCTTCGCGAGAGTCTGTCTTCTCAGGGGCCAATGCGTGACCGTACTTCGGAAGGGCACCACTTACACCTATGCGTTTTCTAAGGAAGTATCAATGGCGGGCACGGAGGCCCGCCGCCACTATTGATGCTGGGGCCCGGCGTCCCTCTGCCGGTCCATCCGATGTCACTCCTTTGACGGCGCATTGGTATTAGTGTCCGTCTCAGAATAAGTATCGCACCCTCAGAGCCTCGGACGCAGGAGGTTGCGTCTGTCATTCCGGCGGAAGCCGGAATCCAGTCTTTCCTGAGGGACCTGGACCCCGGCGCCTGCCCCGGACCACGATCCGGGGTTCGCCGGGGTGACGAGCGGGTCGGATTGGCACAGTCATTTCGGGACAGACCCCCAGATACGAGGGGTCTCTCTTGACCTTTCGGCCATCACCAGAGCCGGCCTCTCATAGCGTGTTGCCCCACACCGCGTATACCGGATCACTCGGCAAGCCCAGTGGGTAGTACTTGTCGTTTACAGGTCTTGGTTTCCCGGTGCTATCGAGACTCCCGGACAGGTAAAACCTCTCGGACAGGGTGAAGTACTTTCTCACGAGATCCACACGCGCTGCCTCGTTGGTCTTCTTCCAGATCGGAACGGCTTTGGCGGGGAACATCCTGTTGGAAAAGACCACGACAAAGAGTCCGTTTCGCTTGAGCACTCGTGCCGTTTCCCTGAAGACCTCGATGGGCCTGGTGAGGTACTCCACGGAAATGCAGCAGACCACCGCGTCGAAGGAGGCGTCCTGGAATGGGAGAGGCCCGTCTGCGTTGAGGTCGTGGATGACGCGCTTGGTAAGCACAGGGTTGCGATCAAGCTCAGCGGGGCTGAGGCCCAGCCCGATCACGGACAGAGGTTCGAGCTCCTGCCGAAGATGCGAGTCCGCTCCTGCTGCAAGGTCGAGTATCCGAGCTTTCTTGGGGAGAATCCCCGCGTACAGCTCTTCGACGGAAGAGAGTGCGAGAGAATCCAGATGGAATTCGAGTTCACGGGTCCCATAGAATTCCGCATCGGGAGTCCGGTCGTGGGGAACGAAGTCGGCAGGGTCGAAGAGGTCCGTGGTCCCCCGTTGCACATCAAATCCTTCAATTATCCGGTCCTTGAGCGCGTCCATCGACCAGACCGCGATGGGTGCAAATTCGCCGCGAGGGTCCCTTCGGCAGCGATATCCCGTGTCTTCCACTCCCTGGGCTTCCATCATATCCCAGCTCTTGGTGAAGTACACGCATTGGTCATTGAAGCAGACATAGTGTATTTCTCCGCCCCAGGAAGAATCCCAGGGGGTTTCCATTGGATCCATTGTGGCCCCACAGTGGGGACACGTACATGGTTGCGGCATGCAATCACGCTCCTTGAATTTGTCGGTTTCCTTTCCGGTCTGGCCGGGCAATTGGTGAGCATATCTCGTGAGTTTGTGGCCAGGTCGCGGGGGAAGGCTCTCCATTTCCGACAGTCTACCAGATGACGAAGGAAGCGGGGAAGATTATTTCAGCTTAGTACTCCAGTTCCTAAGTTGGGTCACACATTTTTCAGACTCTCCCATTGTAGCGACCGGCCTGCGTGCAGGTCGGCGGCGGGCCGGCAGAGCCTGCCCCGGACTCGATCCGGGGGACTCCGGCCCCCACAACTGTGTCACAACGCCCCGGCGAGTCCGGAACCGTGTCTGCGAAAAGGGGCACTTAGTGCTCCTATTTACTAATGACGTTCGATGTCTTCTCTTTGCGAGAAGAATTGTCCAGCTCAGCAGCTCCAGGACGGCGCAAGGTGCCTTTCTTCCGTTGCGTAGAACCAACTCGCCCCGCCATGGGTTTGCATGCGGACCGAGGAAGGTGGACGCGAATTTGGTTGCGGCTCCCAGCCGCCTTTTACTAATAACGTTCGATCTCGTTTCCTTTCGAGAAGAAATCCTCAGTTCAGCAGCTCTGGGAGAAAGCAGCGTGCCCTTTTCTCCTTGCGCAGAACCAACTCGCCCCGCCATGGGTTTGCATGCGGACCGAGGAAGGTGGACGCGATTATTGGCTACGGCTCCCAGCCGCCTCTGGAATGCCTCTGCTTAGTTGTGCGAAGGCATGGGATTCGTGAGTTGACGGATTCTTCGCGAAGCGCTACCAGTATATAGCGGTTCTCGTTAGTTTCCACCGATTGGCGGGCTGGAAAGCCCGCCCCACAAGCCCTGATCTGACACGAATCGGAAGTTACTTTCGAGAACCGGTATATAGGTATCCGCGAGCCTCAGGACGCCGGCTCTGTGGACTGCTCCACGGACGAGGTTCCGACGAGCAGGTCCGCGAGCCTGCGACACGCCTGCACACGCGGTCAGCGACGCTGGGCACCCTCGTATGGTGCGGGCGTCCTGGCTGGCGGCGCAGGCGGTCTTGACCCCTCGCTACTGTACTGCCTCCCGGCATCGTTCTTGCGGGGAGCACTCTTCAGCGAGAAAGGACGTGGTGATCCAAGACCATGCAGACAATTCTGATTATTCTGGGAATCGCGTACGTGGTGGTCGGTCTCATCATCTACATCGCGACGATGCAGAAATCCGACGCATTGCAGAGTTCCCTTGAAAGCCACTCGCCCGTCAACACGTTCGTGTATACGCACAAGTGGCTGTGGGTGCTGATCGTCTGCTTGTGGCCAGTCTGGTTGCTGATCCAGGAGAAGCTGCCGGATCAGGGGCAAAAAGGGCCCTTCTGATTCGCGGCAACGGTCAGTCTTGGACGGACCGTAAACGTTCACTTGGCAGAAGAAGAAGTCTCTCACGAAGGGGTGCCGCGCACGGAAACACATGGAACTCCAACCTGACTTCAACGCCGGCCTGCCCTCGGCCGACACGGAACCCATCGAGAAGATCATCCTTCGCAGCATGACCGAAGGAGTGATCACCGTTGAATGCAACGGGGAGATCTCGTCCGCCAACCCTGCGGCCTTGAAGATACTGGATTTGGCGCCGGAAGAGATACTCGGCAAGAGGCTGAGAGAGGCCTTTC
This sequence comes from Thermodesulfobacteriota bacterium, assembly GCA_040755955.1. Taxonomy (GTDB): domain Bacteria; phylum Desulfobacterota; class Desulfomonilia; order Desulfomonilales; family Desulfomonilaceae; genus JBFMAA01. The sequence goes on along the minus strand of JBFMAA010000005.1, from coordinate 27,416 downwards.
CCGACCAGGAGAGTAACCGGAAGTTCCTGGATTTGCTCGACGATCTTGCACACGGACGGACCACGGACTTCTCCGAGATTCGGTTCACCCGGAAGGACGGGCAGACACTCGACCTGAGCGTCACCACAGCGTTCCTGGACCTGCTCGAGTGTGTAGCGGGCATGGAAAACGCGGTCCTCGTGTTCCGGGATGTGACCGCGTTCAAATCACTGGAGCGGGTCAAGAAACGGGCCGTGAATCACCTGTCACATGAGCTCGAAACACCGCTCGCGGTCATCGCCGCGTCGGTCGAGCAACTTTTCCGGAGCTGTCCCGGGCAAGGCTCAACGACGAAGAACTACGAGAGAATTCGCCGCAACCTCGATCGGCTTCGCGACATACAGTTCACGGTCAAGCAGATTGTCGATCCGCCAACGGTAAGACCCAGGCCTTTCGACCCCACGGAGCTTGCGCGCCGGACCGTTGAGGATGTCCGGCGACAGACTACCCACAGGGGAGTGGCCCTGTCGCTGGAGGCCGACGAAACCGGCACCGTGCTGATGGACCCGTCGATCCTGGAGTTCGCCATCCGGGCCCTGGTCAAGAACGCGATTGAGAACAGCCCCGACGGGAGCGAGGTGAAAATCACCCTCTCCGGTACTCGGTCGGGTATCGAACTCAAGGTGCAGGATCGCGGCCTCGGGATCTCCGTGATGGACAGGCCATTCATACTTGAAGGCCTGCACCACACCCAAGCGACCCAGGAGTATTCCAGCAAGAAACCCTTCGACTTCAACGCAGGCGGCAAGGGTCTGGAATTGCTGCGACTGAAGGCCTGGTCCGAGGCGGGACTGCTCGACATCTCCTTCGATTCCGAGCGCTGTCCGCACATTCCCGGCAACCAAGACCGCTGCCCCGGCAGCATCGCGGACTGTCCCCATGTTGCCGATGTGCACGGATGTCGCGAATCAGGGGGAACCACGTTCACTGTGCGCTTTAGAGCAGCTTCCGTCACCCGCGGCGACGACTCCGTCGGAAATCACGTTTCCAGAAGTAAGGAAACCGAATGATTGCACTCAACCTGAAGGAACGATTGGACAGGATGTTCGCTCCCAAGTCAGCGGTGGTGATCGGGGCAGGAGCGGAACCTGACAGGGTCGGTCACGCGATCATGGACAGCCTTGTCACGGGAGGCTTTCCGGGAAGGATCTATCCGGTGCATCCGCGGCACTCGGAGATCCTGGGACGCAAGGTTTTCCGTGACCTGGACGATCTCCCCGAAGTCCCTGAACTGGCGGTGGTAGCCCTCAACCAGCGTTCGACCGTCGAGATGGTGGAAAGGCTCAGCCGCATGGGAGTGGCGGGAGCCAGCGTGATTGCGGGCGGATACGCAGAGATGGGGCTCGACGGCGCGGCCCTGCAGCGAAGGCTCGCAGAGGCAGCGGGCGACATGCCGCTGGTGGGCCCGAACACCCTGGGATTTCTCAATGCGAGGGCCTTGCTCAACGTGACGTTCTACCCTCGCATTCTGCATCCGGGGCATGTGTCGGTGCTCAGTCAGAGCGGCGGGATTGGACTCGCAGTCAAGGGTCGGGCCGATGACGAAGGGATGGGGCTCGCGAAGTGGATAGGCGTAGGCAACCGGGTGAATCTCGAATTCCACACCTTGCTGGAATACCTGGGCGATGATCCCGACACCCGAGCCATCGGGGTATTCATCGAGGGAACCCGCGATCCGAGGGCGTTCATCGACGCGTGCGCCGCGGTGATTCCCCGAACGCCAGTGGTGGTGTACAAGGGCGGAAAAGGTGAGGGCGCTGATCACAATACGGTGAGTCACACCGGTGCCGCGGCAGGCAAAGACGCGCTCTGGAACGGAGCCCTGAAGCAGGTCGGTGCGGAGGTGGTGTCGTCAGCCGCGGAGATGGTCGCAGTGTGCAAGAGCCTGGCAGTGGGAAGAGCTCCCAAGGGTAAGCGGCTCGGCATATTCACCCATACCGCGGGACCGAGCATCGTGGCATGGGATGTGCTAGGCAAAGAGCCCGGCTGCCTGTTGGCCCAACTCGAGCAGCGGACCCTCTCCCGCATCGCGGACATCCTCGGACCATCCGTCCCCGTGGTGTACAAGAACCCCGTGGATGGCGCAGCCGGTGCGTTTCTCACCAAACCCTTTCACGACATCGCAGAGGCCATGCTCGAAGACCCGTCGGTGGACGCGCTGCTGGCCATCTTTTGTGAACACAAGAACTGGCCGTACCCGTCTGAAGCCCTCATCGAACTGGCTCACCGTTTCGAGCAGCCCATCGTCGCGTGCTTCATCGGGTCGGTCGCGAAGATCGGACCTGACCGGGAAAAGCTCCACCAGGCCGGAGTGCCCACGTACGTCGTTCCCGAAGAAGCGGCTCTGGGCCTGCGTGCGCTCCTGCGGAGGATCCCATCCCTTTAACACTTTTGAGATTGGGCGGCTCCCGCTGGTCGCCGCCGGCGCTGTGTACAGCCCCGACTACGGTCACGCGCCCAAAACGTTCGTGGGTCGTCGAAACTGGACACTGCCCCGTTTTCCTTCCCTCTGCCGCCAGGGGAGACGGCTGGCCGTTCCCCTCGCTCGATGGAAGGGGCAACGGGAGAGTGAGGCCTGCCGCAGTCTTCAACGCGGTGGACTATGGGGCTTGTCCCGCAGCGGCCGCTTCTTTCAAAGTGGTTTCGTAGCCGGCTTAATCGTCAAGGACTGGTGGAGAATCGAGCATGCCGACCGTGATAACCCACGCGGTAGTAGGTGTGGGTGCCGGAATCATCGTACAGGGAACCGACATGTCAGCCCGCTTTTGGACGCTGAGCGTGGTCTGTTCCATACTTCCCGATGCGGACGTCCTGGCCTTCCGGTTAGGAATACCGTACTCTCATTGGTTGGGCCATCGGGGGTTCTTCCACTCGGTTGTTTTTGCCTTGATCAAGGGACCTGTCGTTACCAGCGTGTTTTTTTCGGGGCTGGGAATGTTCTCCGAGAAGTGGTGGAGACTGGCGGTCTATTTCTCCTTGCTGGGGGCAAGTCACGGACTGCTCGACGCCTGCACCAACGGGGGGCTCGGTATCGCCCTTCTCTCGCCGTTCACCAATCATAGGTATTTCTTCTGGTTCACCCCTATCGAGGTGGCGCCCCTTGGAGTGCGAGCCTTCTTGTCAGAGTGGGGACTCGCCGTAATGATGAGCGAATTTCTTTGGGTGTGGCTGCCTCTCGGCTTGGCTGCGGTCTTCTGCCGGTGGGCCTTGGAGCTGCGGCTTCTCCCCAGGGTTTGATTGCGCACTCACAAGCGTATCGGAACCGACTCTGCGCAAGGGGCAGCCTTTGGGTGGACAACGAGGTGAGAGGAAAAGATCCTCCAGCCGGAAATACCCTACAAATTAGTTCAGTTCTCGGCACTGCACGTCGCGAATCACAGGAACCCCGGTTTCACCCTTGCGGGCATTGACCAGGCTAGGATCGTGGAGCAAGGCAACGAAATGCTCCGGCGGGAGCATGATTCGGTCTCCTTTCTTCACGGCCGGTGTCTGTTTCTCTGGAGAAGAATAGCACAGTATGCAGGGATTGTGACGTGGTGCGGCGCGCTGAAAGAATGGACATACGCTCAGATGGCTATCTTCTTGGCTCAGAACCCTCGAAACGCGAGGTGTGTTTCGCGCAGCTCGGCGATGACGTACAGGGCCGCTGTCCGGAGTCTGTGCGGGACGGAAGCCCGCTGAGCCCCGTGGCAAGAGACCCTGGCCAGGGACGTCAGTCCCCGGCTAGGGTCGTGCCGCGCTTTCGGATCGGCAACCGGCTTTGAGAGGGTTTCGGCAAGCCCGCCCCACAGAAGACGTTCAGGACGTTCTGCCGGCACGCCCCGCGTGGGTAGCGGTACGGCCTGTGAGAGATCATTTTTTCATCAGGTCCTGCTTTGTGAGATTCATGATCCTGATGGCCTTCTTGTCGTTTCCGACGACTTTGTAGGCGATTCGTAGCACGTGGCCGGGCTCCGGCTCGAATTCATACAGAGCCTCAGACATGTCGATCACTGCCTGTTTCCCGGTGGGCTTACCGTACTTGTGTTCCTTGCTGACGCTGAGATCGTACTCTTCAATGGTGACGACCTTCTTGTCCTTGTCGTAGCTCACACACTTGCCCTGGGCGATTTCCGCAGCACATACCGGGCTGGCGAGACACAAGGCCAGGATCAAGCAGAAGAGGATTCGTGCGACAGTGTTGTTCATTGTTCGGCTCCTTTCCGATCCGGGCTATGCGGCCAGCTTCTGCTGGGCTTTTTTCTCCTTCAGCTCGTTCGCGATGCCGCCGAAGCATATGCCCATGATGTAGATGGAGATCGCGGATACCGCGCCGAGAATGACGACCGTGGCGGGGATATCGATCTTGTACTGCTTGAGAATGATGGAGACCATGCAGGCTACCACTGCCAATCCAAAAGCGACCCGAATGCCGTAGCCCTTGGCGTACTTCGTGGCGACCGTGCCGATCTGAGCCCCTACAGCAGCCCCCGAGAGCATCACGAAGACCGCCCACAGCTCGATTCGTCCTTTTGTGCCAAAAGTGAAGGTCCCGTACAGACCCGATATCATGACCTCGAACAGGTCCGTGCCGACCGCTATGTGAGTCGGGCAGCCCACCAGGTAGACCAGCGCGGGCATACGGAGCAGTCCGCCGCCAATTCCCAGAAACCCCGCGAGCACGCCCGTCAAGAAGCTCACAAAGATGGGCAGCCAGATGGAACACGTGATCCCTGCCACATGAAAGGTCGTCACGGGCGGGATGCGAATCTTGTGGAGTGTTTTGTACCAAGTGAATCCCACCGCGCCGTGCTCATCGACGATGCCCGCTCTCTTCTTCCGGGTGGCCTTGTAGTAGTCGGCGAAGACCATGAGCGCAATGAGGGCCAACACCCCCACGTACACCCAACGCACCACCGATCCGACTCGCCCGATCTTCTCGAGCCACATGACGATCTGGGCACCGCATTCGATACCGATCACGGTTCCTATGATCATAATGCAGCCGAGCTTGTAGTCCACGTTCCCAAATTTGGAGTGCCTGAACGTGGAGATCATAGACTTCCCCGCGATGTGCGCGATGTCGGTGCCGATCGCGAATGCCATGGGAAAACCCAGGATGTTGAGACCAGGGGTCACCATCCAGGCTCCGCCCATGCCGAAGAATCCACCGATGACTCCGACCGAAAAACCGATCAACAGGAGACCGGGCCAGAATATGTCGACTCCGGCGATCGGCATGTACATATACAACCATTCCATGATGATTCCTCCTCGTTAGTTGGCTACCGGATCAATGTTCCACTATCTTCCTGTGACTCAGATCTATGCCGGTGCGCTTCATGAAGAAGTCGGTGATAAGGCCCAGCGCTACACCCAAGAACGCGGTCATGATGGCGCAGTACACACCGAACATGAACGGGTCGGTGTTGTAGGTGTCCAGGAAGAACTTGGTGTAAGGAGATTGGACACGCCTGGTGTCGGCAACGTTGATGAGCATGTCGGCCTTCCCGCCGGCCGCCAGAACAAGCTCAGGGATGAGCACATATGCGGCCACCAAGAAGGCAGTCACTCGACCATAGATGGACTTCATGAGAGAACCCTCCTCCGTCATTTTCTGACAGTGGGATGCAGGACCGGATCGGTCGACAGGGTTTATGCAACCGGTGTGCCATGGGGCGGGAGAAGTGGAAATCCCGCTTCACAAGGCCGCGGGATCGAATGATACCCTGCTGCACGGGAATCCAATGAACGACGGGTCTTCCCAAAGCTGTCGGTTTTCTTTACATTCCGTAAAGCGCGCGCATAGAGAGTGCTCCCCAGAGTTTCCGCGGACATCTGCGGAGGTACCGCTTCCGCAGTCCCGTGAATGGGGCTCGTGGGGCACGTAAATTGCACTAGATCCACGCGGACGTATTCCAAAGCGCAGGGCAATCACCATGCCGGAGTTCATATCGCGAATCCTCAACAAGATCAGAAGCCGGCTGCGCGCAAGGGGTCCGTCGAAAGACAGGGTGTCCCGTCTCTTCAGGTTTCGGTACGCCTGTTTCAAGGACCTGCTTGCCTCTAACACCGAACTGCTCCACATCATCACGGCTTTCGAGGAAAAGCTCCGGGGCCAAGAGGTCTTCGGGATGTCCTATGTGAGGTCTCAGGCATCTCGCGCGGTGTTTCACACGCTGCGCATGGTCAAGAGCCTCGACGATCTTTCCGGCCATCGCTATCCGCTGCTGTTCGAGAGGCTCGAGGAGATCAACGAAGCCATTCGGCTTGAGGCAGGGAAATCCAAGGAACTCGACGTAGTCGAACTGGTGCTGCCATACTCGAAGATCACCCGAGAGATGGTCGACTGGGTAGGAGGAAAGAACGCCAATCTGGGCGAACTGGCAAACAGGGTCGGCCTCCCGGTTCCGGAGGGCTTCGCCATCACCACCCGAGCGTACGAGTTCTTCCTGGAACACAACCGCCTCGTCGACGAGATCAACAAGTGCCGAATGCACCTCGATGCGGATGATCCCCATTCGGTGAACGTGGTCAGTGCACAAATTCAGCAGCTTGTGCTCTCGTCGCCGGTTCCTTCCGAGCTCGAAGACGCGATCCTCGCCGCGTACGGAGCCATGTCCTCGATGATTTCGAAGAGAAGCGGCGCATCCGAGACCGAATTCCCGCGAGTCGCCCTTCGCAGCAGTGCGATAGGAGAAGATAGCGATCTTTCGTATGCGGGACAGTATCTTTCCGTGCTCAACGTGACTCAGGACCGCATCGTCGAGACCTACAAGGAGGTGATCGCAAGCCTTTACACTCCCCGGGCGATCTCCTACCGCCTCCACAAGGGCATGCGCGACGAAGATATCGCCATGAGTGTGGCCTGCATCGAAATGGTAGAGTCCGTGGCGAGTGGAGTCGCGTTTTCGAGGCACCCCATGCGACTGGTCGAGGATTTGATGCTCATCAACGCGGTGTGGGGCCTGGGACCTTACGCGGTCGATGGGATCATCACTCCGGACAGCTATGTCGTGCACAAAGACGTCCGCTTGACGGTGATGGAGGCGTCTGCTTCGCATAAACCGGTTCAGCTTGTGACCCAGCCGGAGGGAGGGCTGGTCGAAATACCTGTCCCGGAGGAGCAACGGGACAGCCTCTGTTTGTCCGAGGCGCAGGTAGCCACGCTCGCGGATTATGTGCTCAGGCTCGAGACGCACTACCAGTATCCTCAGGACGTGGAATGGGCGGTGGACCCGAACGGTCGTGTGCTCATCTTGCAGACGAGACCGCTCCATCTCGAGCAGATCGAAACGGACGGAACCAAGGGAGTTCCCCGGGTTGAGGGGTACCGGGTCCTCGCTGAAGGCGGAGCTGTGGCATTTCCCGGAATCGGCTTTGGCCCGGCGTTCCATGTCGAGTCGGACGATCAGCTCGCGGACTTCCCCCAAGGTGCGGTTCTCGTGGCCAAGCATTCGACTCCGCAGTTCGTGATGGTCATGCGCAAGGCCGAGGCGATCGTCACCGACGCGGGGAGCATCACCGGACACATGGCGTCTCTGGCTCGGGAGTTCGGCGTGCCCACCGTGCTCGATGCGAAAGCGGCGACCGCCAGCATCAAGCCCGGGACAGAGGTCACTGTCGACGCGTACTCGGGCCGGGTGTACGAAGGAAGAGTCCAGGAACTTGTCGCGCTGCGGCGCATCAAGGAATCTGCCATGAAGGGCACCCCGGTGTACCAAACCCTGACGGATGTCGCGAACTTGATCGTGCCCCTGAGTCTGGTCGACCCGGCAGCAGCGAACTTTGCCCCGGATCATTGTCGCACGCTGCATGACATCATGAGATTCATCCATGAACTGTCGTACAAGGAGATGTTCAGCATAAGCGACGCGGTGTCCGACACCGAAGGGGCGGGGGCATTGCGTCTCCTCGCTCCCATACCGTTGGAGCTCCACATCATCGACCTGGGCGGCGGACTAGCCGACGTGTCCGCATACGCGAGATCCGTGAGGGTCGACCAGATCACCTCTGTTCCGTTCAAGGCCGTGGTGCGGGGGATGCTCCACGAGGATCTTCGCCAGGCAGGCCCGAGGCCGATTGATCTGGCCGGCTTCTTTTCCGTCGTTCGTGAGCAGATGTTTGCGCCGAACAACATGGCTGAGCGCTTCGGTGACCGTAGTTACGCGATTGTATCTGATCACTACTTGAATTTCAGCTCCAGGATCGGCTATCACTACAGCGTACTCGACGCATACTGCAGCGATGCGGTCAACAAGAACTACGTCACGTTCGCATTCAAGGGAGGAGCCGCGGATGAAGTACGGCGAATGAGGCGCGTCCGGGCTATCGCGAGGATATTCAAGGCCTTGGATTTCAATGTGGAGGTGCGTCAAGACAGAGTGGATGCTCGGTACTACAAATATGACCTGGAATCGACACAGGAGAGGCTCGATCAGGTGGGACGGCTGCTCCAGTTCACCCGGCAGATGGACATGCTCATGCAGTCCGACTCCACCGTGGACGCGATTGCACGGTGTTTCCTCGCCGGTAAGTACAACCTCGACGAAGAGTTCTGGGCCCAATTCCACGAACAAGCCTGCAAGCCCACAAATTGATCCGCACCGATACCGATTCCCGACCGTCCCCCAGTCCGAGCAGCTTCGGCCCCGCTCAAGGGGTGCCGCGCACTTCGGTAGATTCGTAAGAGCCGCCCCCAAGAAGAGTGAAGCGGCCCGGAGATTAGGGACTGCCGCGAAACAAACCTCTCATTCCGCGTGCTCTCTATCCATGGGTTGAAACCCATGGCTACTCACCGAGGCACCCCTTTCGGGGTGCAGGTCACAAAGCCATGACACGCGTTCAATGCCCCGAAGGGGCATCCGGTGAATAGCCGTAGGTTTCAACCTACGGGAAGCGAGTCGACACCCTTCCTGATGATAGTTGCAGGGTTTGTTGTGTGACGGGCACTTGCCGCCACAGTTGGGTCGGGTCGGTACAAGCGGAGTTTGGCTACCTGACCGGTATCGACTGATGGAATATCAATGACACCCACCCTCTTTGGCGGATGTCACCACGGGCACTCTCCGGTATGGGGCTTCCCCATACCCAGAGACCAGCACCGGTCGCATAATCCAGAGGCCGCGGTGGCGGCTCCTTCATGAAAAATACTGGAAAGCTCTGACGATTGTATGGCCTCGCCAGGACGTACCGGAGGTTCAGGTAGCTGTCGACCGTGATTCCGTTGATCACATCACCAATCAGTTCACCAATTCTCACATTGTACCAACTCACCGTTACACTGGTGTATGCCGGCCATGATGTCGAAATCGTAGGAGGCGGAGTGAAAGTGGTCCATGAGGTGATCGTGGCCGGTCCGTAAGCCAAGTGCAATCCCGCCGGTTGTGTCGTCGGCCCGGACGGTGTCCAGGAGATCGGGGTGAGATTGTCGCACGCCAGTCCCGAGATTGACGCGGATTCGGGCTGGGTGAGGCCTACGAAGGCAGCTTTGCTGAAGGCGTGGCGCCGTCCGCCACCCACTGACATGTCGAACCTGTTGCTGGGTGAGCCTTTCAGCGTCTTCCAAAGCTCGCCGGCCTCCGAATGGGCTTCTCCGAAGATGACCGAGAGGGCGGAGAGGTGGAAGGGGCGCATATAGTCTACGGTTACACGACCTGAACTGACGTTATTGCCGAAATAGCGGAAATAACCGGAGTAAAGTTTGTGCATGAGGGGCAGAATACTATCTCTGGGTGTGGCGATAGCCGCCGAGCTGCCGGCCGCCCATCCCGGTAGAGCGAACGGACTAGGGGGAACAAGCCCTTCACCCGAAAGCAATCGCTCCATTGACGAAGCGCGGTGCGGCGAAGTTTGAAAACCTTGGGAATGAACAAATCCCCCGAGAAGGGCTATGAAGCACACCACGAGCGCCAGAACGAAACATCGGACATCCCATCTGCGGCAGGCAGGATAACCCATGATACCTTCCAAACCAAACACAAAAACAAACCAACGCACTCTCAACCCAAGTCCACAAACGGCTCTGCAGAGAGAGGACTAAGCGGAACCACACACAATGCGCAATACAACAGGCCGGATAATAGTCCGTAAGGGCGCATCCGGTCAAGGGAAATGTCGGTAAGCCGTAACTTCTCGCAAGTTTTCGCTGCGGCCCGACAGGCCATGTGATAGAATACTTGTACGTGCTTGGACACAGTAGGACGGAGCGGAGACACCCATTTCCAGTTCGTTGGGATGCGTGATATGGTCGCGCTCCTTGAAACTGCGGGCCGGCTCAGTCTCTGCGCCCGTAAGCGTTCATCGGGAGGTCGGAATTCCTCACCCCCAACCCCCTCTCCAAGCCTGGAGAGGGGGCTTACGATTCCCCTTCCCCAGGCTTGGGGAAGGGGCTGGAGGATGGGGATAACGGCAGATGCATTCGCTGTCCCCATTCGAGGGAGCTGTCCCGGTGAACGGTTACCTGCGCCCTGCACGGCGGCATTCCCCGGCAATCCGATTCCCCCGGACAGGAGCCCCCACGGCCTCCGGAAATGCCCTTTATCTGCCTCGACCCGACATGGGCCAACCCTCGGCCTGAGCGGTGAGACCTCATGTTCAAAGGAAAGAAGATATCTACGATCATCTGGATCAACTTCATGATCCTGATTTCGATCTTGGTGGGAGCGCTGGGCTGTTTCTGGATACATCAGGAGCGTGAAAGATTCCGAACTGAATCGGCTCGAATGGAAGAGCAGTACCTCGCGGGGCAACGACAATTCCTTCAGGCCCAGGTGAACGAAGTAATCGACTTCATTGATTACACCAGGTCCCAGCAGGAAGACCGTGTGCATCAGGCTCTGAGATCGAGGGTCTACGAGGCACGGGATCTGGCATGGAACCTGCACCGGAAATTCAAGGACAAGAAAACCGACGCCGAAATCAAAGCCATTGTAAGAGAAGCCTTGCGAGCCATCTGGTTCCACGACGGGAGGGGATACTACTTCGCAACCGCGCTTGACGGCACTTCGGAACTGTTCGCGGACAAACCTGAACTCGAAGGCACGAACCTGCTCAGCATGGAGGATACCGACGGCAAGCCGGTCATCAAGGACCTGATAGCCCTTGTCCGTGAGTCTCACGAAGGCTTCTATCGGTACACGTGGACCAAACCGGATTCTCAAGGGAAGGGATTTCCCAAACTGGCGTTTGTAGTTCGCTTCGAACCCTTCGACTGGTTTATCGGGACCGGCGAATACCTCGACGACATGGAGCGCGAGTTGCAAAGGGAGTGCCTGAATCGCATCGGGCGTATCAGGTTCGGGGAAGACGGCTACATATTCGTGTTTCGCTTCGACGGCATCTACGTAAGCCACTTCCACAGGAAGTTTGTCGGACAAAACATGCTGTGGGTTACAGACCCCAACGGTCTGAAGATCAACGAGGAACTGCTGCGTGCGAGTCAACAACCGGGCGGGGGATTCATCACTTATGTCTGGAACAAACCCAGCCTGGGGAGAGATGCACGCAAACTCAGTTATGCCAAGGCGGTCAAGGAATGGCAATGGGTAATCGGCACCGGAGCCTATATTGACGACATAGAAAGAACGATTGCCGAAACGCAGGGAGAGGCGAACGAGAGAATCAAGAAACAGGTGGGATTCATTGTTTTCCTGACTCTGACCGCACTTGGTATTGCCGTGGTCAGCTCATTGCACTTCTCCCGCACGGTACGGCGACAGATGGACATATTCACCAATTTCTTCGAAAAAGCCGCGGATACTCATGAGAAAATAGACAAAGAAAAGGTGGGGATCGATGAATTCCGCCGGCTCACCGATCACGCAAACAGGATGATCGGAGACCTCCGGAGATGGGAAGAAGCGCTCGCACACGAAAAGAGACGCTTTCAGGCCCTGGTCGAACACGCCCCGTTCGGCATCATCACACTGGGGCAAGACGGAAAGGTAAATTACCTCAATCCGACGTTCGAGAGGATGTTCGGCTACGGCAGCCAGGACTTGCCGGACGATGAGACCTGGTTCCGGTTGGCCTATCCAGACCCGGAGGCCCAACGCAAGGCCTTGTCGGCATGGAAGGATGATGAGGAGAGACTCAAGGCCGAAGAGGAGAGTTCCGGCACGTACACCGTCCGATGCAAGGATCAGAGCGAGAAGACGGTCCATTTCCGACATGTGAAACTCCTCGGGGACGAACATCTGGTCACCGCGGAAGACATCACGGAGCGAAGACGCCTCGAAGCACAGCTCAGACAAGCTGCCAAGATGGAAGCCATCGGCCAGTTGGCAGGAGGCGTGGCACATGACTTCAACAACCTCCTGACCGCGATAATCGGTTACTCGGACGTGCTCTTGGCGCGCACACAGGATGACAAAGCGGTCCACGATAAGCTGGCTCAGATTAGACGAGCAGCGGACCGGGCAGCCGGACTGACTCGCCAGCTCCTCGCGTTCGGCCGCAAACAGGTGCTCGACGTCAAGGTGTTGGATCTCAATGCGGCAATAGAGAACATCGAAAAGATCCTTGTTCGGCTCATAGGCGAACACATACGGCTCGTGAGTCACCTGGACCCCGGATTGGGAAGCGTCAAAGCCGATCCGGGTCAGCTCGAACAAGTAATCATAAACCTTGCGGTCAACGCCCGTGATGCGATGCCTAACGGTGGAACTCTCACCATCGAGACCGCCAATGTGGTGCTCGACAGGGATTATTGCCGAAGCCGGCCCGAGGTCAACCCCGGACGTTATGCCATGGCCGCGCTCAGCGATACGGGTGTGGGCATGAGCCAGGAAATCCTGCAGCGGATCTTCGACCCGTTCTTCACCACCAAAGAGAAGGGTTCAGGGACCGGCCTCGGACTGGCGACCGTATACGGAATCGTGAAGCAGCATGGCGGCCACGTGGCCGCGTACAGTGAACCGGGTCGAGGCACTACGTTCAAGGTGTACCTGCCCCGAGTGGACCAGCCGGCTGAGTCACGCCAGGAACAGCCCGGGGAAGCCCAGGGCCCCCGCGGCACAGAAACCGTGCTCCTGGTGGAAGACGAAGATATGGTGCGGCAACTGGCACGCGAGATGCTTGAATCCCACGGATACACGGTGCTGGAGGCCTCGACCCCCGGAAAGGCCGTGCAGATCTGTCAAGACCATGACAGGACCATAGACCTCCTCCTCACGGACGTGGTTCTCCCCGAGATCGACGGCCGCACCCTGTTTGACCGGCTTTCCCGCCAGCGCCCGGAGATGAAGGTCCTGTACATCTCCGGGTACACGGAGAACTTCATTGTCCACCGCGGCGTGCTTGACCCCGGAGTCAGTTTCCTTCCCAAACCGTTCACGATCGAGCGCCTGGTCTTAAGGGTCAGGCAGGTGCTGGACAGGAGTTAGTTCGGGTTCAAGACAAGGGTACTTCTTGTGTGGTCGCGGATCGCCTCGTCACTGAACCACCAGTAGACCTTGTCGCCTCGCATGTAGGGTTCCACCTGATCTTTCTGATGCGGGCTGAAGGTTCTGCCGCAGACTCCGCCGGGTAACACCGCCAGGATCTTGTCCTTATCGCCCAGATCCGCCACCATGCGTAACGACGCGGACAGGATCACCTCAAACGGCTTGTTGTAGTCGTTCCAGGCGCAGTAGAGCGTATCCCGTGACCCACCCATGGGGTGCAGTCCGCCTCCCAGCAGGGACTTGCCGAATCCGGTACGCCTGATGGGGTTCACGAATTCGATCTGGTGGAGCTTTCCCCACAGCCATTGACCCGAATCGTCACCTTGGCGCACCTTGAGCGTCTCGATCGCGGCCAGGGCTGCTTGACGGATAAGATCGTCCCGCGTTTCTCGCTTGTCAGGTGTCCGCACGTCGTCAAACCAGACCGACGACCCTTCCCGCACCATCCGTCGAAACCGTTCCTTCCAGAAGTAGCCTTTGTTGATAAACACGTCGGTCAGTTCATCGCCGAGCTCATCCCGAAACGTGAGACGAAACAGGTTCGCCCACGTAAGGTGGAAGAGGGTGGGAGCCGCCTTGTCCGGGTCATCGCGGCCATCCCATGTTTCGAGCATTCGCGCGGCAGGTCGGGTCTGACCGTGCGAGTCGAGAGCCCGGACCAAGATCGGCACCACAGATCGAGCCAAGACGTTGCTTGTATCCCTCTGAAAACCCCAATGTTCGTCCACGGACCAGGGCCGCGGTTCGTCAAGCAGCTCCTTGAGCCTCCGGTAACGGTCGGCCGATGCGAAATAAGAGGAGTAATAGTGAGGGTAGTCGGTCTTCACGGTCTTGTGGTTGCAGGTGCCGACCCAGCCGGTCGCCGGGTCTTCCGAGTGCGGCATTTGGTTGAAACCGATCCAGCCGATCCAGTTGTCTTTGGCGTCCTTCACCACAAAAGGCAGCGTCGATTCACCTTGTGACCTTACGGGAAGCCTGCCGGACACATGCCATCCAATGCTTCCCTCCACGTCCGCGAAGACCCAGTTGAGCACGATAAAGTTCAGGTGTCTGAGGCCGGCTCTTAACTCCCGGGCCGATCTCGATATCAGCACCTTGTCCAGTCCGAGGCTAGGCTGCATGGTCTCGGCCGCGGCCCATCGGAGCGTGATCACTTTGTCCGATCCCACGCCCGGCAAGATCCCGGAGACCACCGGGCCTCGGCGCGTGAGTCTGATCTGCGATGTTTCGTGCCGGTATCCCTCCGGGGCTGACTTGTCCTTGATCCTGAACCGTTCCGTGATCACCTCGAAGGGACGGGATGCGTCGCCCTCCAGGTATTTTCCGGGATCACGGGGGTCCACGGTTTCCACGTACAGGTCCTGACAATCTCCGTATGCGTTGGTGACCCCCATGGCCACGCGGTCGGTCCTACCGATGACCATTCCCGGAACCCCAGGGATGTTCGCGCCGACTGCACGAAACTCGGGGGTGACCATTCCGCAGGGATACCACACGCCGGGAAGCATCCTTGCATCGAGGTGGGGGTCGCTCGCGACGACAGGTTTGCCGTTTGGGGACAGCCTCGGATTCACTGCCCAGTTGTTGCTCCCACGGCCGTCACCGAATGCGCGCAGGAGCTGTCGAAGCGCCTGGTCGGAGGCCACATGGAGCTGGTCCGAACGGTCTCTCGGAAAGTGATCCGGGGGAAACCCTTTACCAGAAGGTCTTCCAGGGGAAACCCTTTCGAAAAAGGGTTGTCCCCCGGACCCCCTTCCGAAAACGTTTGAGATATTGACTGGCTCCGACCCCTCACCGAGTTCTCGTGATGCGGGGCACTGGCTTTCATGCTTGCTTGTGGCCGCGTGCGGCCATGGTGGTTTTGAAGAAGGGTTGTCCCCCGAACTCCCTTCCGAAAACGTTGGGAATACTAAGCGACTGTGACCATCCGCCGAGTTCTTGTGGTGTAGGCCGCCGGCCTTCCTACTCTGTTGTGACCGTTCGCGGTTATCAGAGTTGTTCAACAAGGCACTTCCCGCGGAATTCACTCTTCTGTGAGTTGCTCCCGCTTGGCCTGCCGGCTCCGCGGCCGACGGGTCATCCGGGTTGATGTTGAGCGGGAATATCTCTTGAGCGCGGTCCAGTCCCACCTTATCCACCAGCAATTGTGCCATGATCTCTGTCTGCACGTTGGCAGAGGTGGTCCACCCCATGTAGTAGGCGATGCTCAAGCAATCTTCGATGGTCCACGGTTCCGGCTGTATGCCGGCAAGCTTGAACTCGATGTGGAGATCCTTCGGTCGAAGGCGTATCCACGCGTTTACTCCATCCACGTAATTCTGAAACAGGGTTCTGGTGGAGTCATCGAGTATGGCCGCATGCTTCTTTGCGTTGCGATGGATGCCGATGGTGCGCATCATAAGGTCCGTGGACTTCCCCCTATCTCCCACGAGTTCGGCAATGCGTCCCTGCGCCAGAAGCCGAGTCACCTGCATCTGGAACAGCCTGTCTTGCGCGGTCACGAATCCTTGGGCGATGATCGCGTCGTGGAAGCTCTGCGCATGGATGTATGCCATGCCCTTCTCATCGCGCATGACCTTCACGGGCCCGGACAGGCCCGGCAGAATCAGAGTCCCGTCCGCTTGGAACCCGTTGAGCCGAGGTAAACCGATCAGTGCCGCAGCGCAGACGATCAGTACAAGCGCCGTGATGATCCAAAGGATTTTCGAGCGTATCATTGGGTGTATCCTGGTTTCGGGAGGGTCTCCCCTCTTCTGAAGGGAGGCAGGGAGATTTCAGGGAACAACCGTCACGAGGCCGCCTAACTGCTGCTTTTCGTAAATACGGTCGTGCGTTCTTCAACGGTCCGAACCCGGAACCAACGAGACGGCGAAAAATGTTCTCTCGCAAAGCACGCAGAGAAAGAGAGAAGTCCTTTGCGCTCTTGGCATGTCCCGCGAGAGAACGTGTTTCCGGGGCCAAATCCGTGACAGTATTTATGCAACCGCGTACTAAGTGGTCCGTGACGAAAATACGGTCACGTATGTTGCATCGCTTCAGTAGTAGCGGCCGGCCTCTGTGCCGGCCGGCAGGGCCGCCGGCCCCACCACTCTTCGTCAACAACGAGCATCCGAGATCCGGGACCGTATTTGTGCCGATAGCCACTAAGCCACAGGCGTTGAGGGTTCGGTGGTGTCCGTCAATTGCTGTCTGATCGCCTGGAACTCGGAGTGCACCTCTCTGAACGCCTCTACCAGGTCAGGATCGAACTGGGTGCTGCTCCCTTCAGTGATCAGGGCGAGGGCCTCTTCGTGGGCGAAGGCCCTTTTGTAGCGCCTCTTGGAGGTCAATGCGTCGTACACGTCCGCGATGGAGACGATGCGGGCCGCAAGAGGGATCTCTTCCCCTTTCCTGCCGAAAGGATAGCCGGTGCCGTCCCAACGTTCGTGGTGGAAATAGGCCACGTCCATGCCGATGGAGAGAAGACTCCGGCCTTCTCCGGTCTGCCGGGCAGCGTCCTCGAGGGCCTTGCCGCCGGTGATGGGATGCTGCTTCATGGTCTCGTAGTCCTTCTCCGAGAACACTTCCTTGCTGAAGAGTATGCTATCGGGAATGCCCACCTTTCCGATGTCGTGGAGCACCGAGGCTTGGACAAGGTCGTCCACGAATTGGTCCGTCATGGTGTCCGCGAACTTCTCGATGTGGCGCAATCGCTTGCACAGCACCTCAGTAAAGGCTTGAATACGGTTGAGATGCCGTCCGGTCTCCTCGTCCCGGGATTCGGCCAGGACCGCGAGGGCAAAGATCGCGGAGCTCTGCACCCGCTGGATGCGTCGCAAGGATTCTATCAGCTCTTCCTGCAGCCTCACTTCCTCGGTGACGTCCTGCCCTATGCCCAATATGCCGATCACATCCTGAGAAGGCGCGAGCATCGGGGAGATGACCAGGGATACGGTGCGAAGTTTACCGCTCTTGGTGCGCTGCTTGATCTTTCCCTGGAGAGTGCTCCGTTCTACTTGTATCCTTCTCCTCAGCGTCTCGACTGCGTCAGGAGTTTCGGTGTCCTCAGGGTAGAGCACCGTGATCTTGGACCCGACCATCTCAGCCGAGCTGTACCCGAATATCTGCTCCGCGCCCGCATTCCAAAAGCGAACCGTCTGATCGAAGTCGGTCCAGACTATGGACACACCCGTGGAGCTATTGAGTATCCCGTTGAGGAGGTCGTCGGAAGAGCCGCGCAGTCGTGTTTGCGCTTCCAGGCTCGCCTCCAGTTCTTTAATCCTATCCCTCTCGATGCATTTGAGTCGGTAGTGGTCCAGGGCTCTGTGAACCGCGCTGAGAAAGTAGTGGGGATTCACGGGCTTTTGCAGGAAGTCGTAGGCGCCTCCGCGGAGCGCTTCCACCGCATGGTCCGTAGCCCCGTAAGCGGTGACCATGATGACCGGCACCGCTGGGTCAAGACTTCTGAGCGCGGCCAGAAGGTCAAGTCCGTCCATTCCGGGCATGATGATGTCTGCGACCACCAGCCTCGGACGTTGCGTTCGGAACAGTTCGATGGCACCGACTGCCTCTGAAGCCGCACAGACTCGCAGTCCATCGGTTTCGAGTATATCGCCGATCAGCTCTAGTGTTGCCGGATCGTCGTCGACCACCAGCACCGGGCCGAGCACCTTGTCCTCCGACCGTGCATTCACGGGCCTTCACCCCCAACGTTGCAGGCGTTCCAGACTTCGCATTGTAGAACGTACGGGATGGTGCGTCAACGAAACTCGCGGCCGATACGGATACTCTGAGCGGCGGCCCAGACGAAATGGGCATGAGAGCCGATACCGATCTGACGATGATGCTCACAGCGCTCGCGCACCTGGTCGGCTCACGATCGTCTCAGCGCAGCGCGGAAATCGTCGAGAAATGCCCCGAGCGATGCATCGGCTTTGCTCGCGCGATACAAGTCAATCTGTTCGGCCAATTCTCTGGCAAACTCCACGCCACCTAGGGCCGGTGGATGGCCGGCCATGCGCACCGCGTGTGCCAGAGCATTCTTGTAGTAGTCTCTCTCGCATTTCTCCTTCTTGATACTGGGTGCGCTGCCGACCACTCGATGGAACGATGCTTCGTCAGCCATGTACCAGCGTTCCACGTGGGGGTCCGGGCAGGCCGCCACCACCCTAGAACGAAGTTCCGGCGGTACCGTGTCGAGAATCTCCCGGCGTTTGGAATGGAACTGGGAACAATTGGCGTCCAGTGCCGCTACTATCAACTCCGGAGCCGGAACAGCCCCTCTTTCGAACAATTTCAGCCAGGTCTTCAGCTCCTTGAGCACCCTGCCATGGCCTCCGGTCGCGCACCGAACATGGACTGCAATACACTTCGCCTCGTCCTCAGACAGACGCAGGACCAATCCGCGGAGAAAGTGCTCATGCGCACTGTCTTCGACAAACAGATCCACGTCGAGTCGCCTACTCATCGGCCATTCCTCGAAGAGCGATACCCTCAAACAGGCCATCCTCACCACGGTCCACCAGAGCTTGTTTTATTTCTTCATCCTCAAACAGGGGACCACTTGCCGAGAACGACCGTATCCGGGTCCCTTCCTCACGGCGTCCCACTTGGAAAAGCCCG
The DNA here is from genome assembly GCA_040755955.1 of Thermodesulfobacteriota bacterium. Lineage (GTDB taxonomy): Bacteria > Desulfobacterota > Desulfomonilia > Desulfomonilales > Desulfomonilaceae > JBFMAA01. The sequence continues at coordinate 8,352 of JBFMAA010000005.1, read as the reverse complement.
ATCTTGTCGGGGTTCGACCTTGCCTTGCCGATCATCTTCGCACAGAAGAGCGGAGAATGCGTGGTCACAATCAGTTGACAATCGCGTTCAAGGGCCAAGGACGTCAGGAAGTCGGCAATCAACTCCAATCGTCTGGGGTGGACCCCGTTTTCAGGTTCTTCCAAGGCTGTCACCGGGGCCGGACTCGGGTTCACGGCTATGCTGCAAAGGGCCAGTATGCGCAGAGTTCCTTCGGATATGATCCGCGAGGAATAAGCAATGCCATTTTGCTGGATGGTGATATCGAGCGTGCCCCGCCTCTTGTCCAAATCCACGTCCAGTCTCTCGATGCTCGGAATAAGCGTTTTCAGTAGCCGTCCGACAGCCTCGAAGTGGAGCGGAAACTCCTTCTGGAGGCGGTAGAGATAGGGAGCGATGTCCTCTCCCAGTGGGCCGATGTCGGCAACCGTCGACGGGGGAACAGCCCGTCGCATGGCAACCCGCGGATCCAAATAGTATGTGCGCCATCCGAGCAGCTCATTGCGACATTGTTCGATCCCTATATATTCATCGCCGCCGAGTCGAAGATCCGACAGGATCGAATGACTGAGACCAAGCGGTTCAAACCGCGGGTGGGCCGGCTTGCCCTTTCGTCGAATCCGCAACTGCCCTTCCACTTGTTCGATCAGCGGGCTGCCCTTGACCGTTCCTTTTCGGGTGAGGACCCCCAGAAATTCATCTCGAACGTGGAGAGCCCCTGTTGACGGAACAATACCCGCGGTGATTCTATATTGGTACCGCTCCTCGGCCACTGATAACGCGGCGGCCAGGGTAAACTCAGCGGCTTCCTGATTCAGCAGCTCTGCCAACCCACCGGAAGGAAAGGCGAAATTCTCGATAGGATGTCCTCGGATGGGATCCTGAAAGGCATCGGAAATGGTTCGGTTTGTGCCTATTCGCGAAAGGGCCTGAACCGCATCGAGGAAATTTGATTTACCTGACGTGTTCGGGCCGAACAGCACTGCAAGCCGTGGGAGCTCCAGATTCTCGATCTTCCCCAAGGACTTGAAACCGGCAATGGATATGGAATGTATCAAGGTCACCTGCCTCACACCAACGCGGGTTCTGAGGATTCACTTCGGTCTCCCAGTGGGACAGGCACCCTGCCTGTCATCCCGTGGTTGACCGCACCTGCTTGAAGTCGCATTGGTACTACGGACCAGCGCTGCTACAGGATCTTCTCCGCGCGTTCCTTTTCGCTGTAGATGCAGCCGCAGTATTTCTGTCGGTACAGTCCCGTGGTTCGGTAGAGCTTGACTCCTCTGTTCCAGCCTTTTCTCCAGTCCCGGTACAGGAAGGGGACCTTGTGCTGCTCGGCGAGTGCCTCTCCCAGAGTGTGGAGAAGATCATGTTTCTGGAATCTGCTGTACAGGAGCGTCGTCGAAAACGCGTCAAAGTGCCTGGACTCAGCCACGCGCGCGGTTACCGCAAGCCGGAGGTGATGGCATACTCTGCAGCGCTCGGCTTCTCGAAACACCACCTGTCTGAGCCACTCTTCCATGCCTATCGGGTCTTCGGGGCTGATGGTGCGTACGTGGTTGTCCCGCACGAACGTGGCGAAGGCATCCAATCGCCTCAAATATTCCGTGTACGGGTGGATATTCGGATTGAAGAAGAACGCGGTTACTTCGTGGCCCTCTGAGCGCAATTCCTCGAGGGGGTGGGCAAGGCACGGGGCACAACAAGTGTGGAGAAGGACTCGCATGAAAAGGGTTGTCTCCTTTCTTCGGGCGTGTTATGAACGTGGCGTCTCGATGGAACCGTTCATCCGGAAATGGAGTCTCCGGGGGAAGGGACTTCTCATTAATGACGTTCAATTTCTTCTCGCGCCGAGAAGAAATCTTCAGCTCAGCGGCTCCGGGAGCACGCAACGTGTCTATCTTCGTTTGCGTAGAACGAACTCGCCCCGCCATCGGTCTCCCTGCGGACCGAGAAAGGCCGACGCGAATTTTGGCTGCGGCTCCCAGCCGCCGGCAAACCATCTGTTTGCATGCTGCTCAGGCTATGAAAAAGATACTCTGCGCGTTCATTCTGCTGGTCATGCTTCCCGTGGCAACTCACGCGGACGAGAGGTTGCTCCTCAACGCGTTTGGAGAGACAGCCACCGCCTACGTCAACGATGCATTTCTCCTCCTCGGAACCACGGCTGACTGTTATGTCGCGGACATAATCCCCAAGGATACCGCAGCCGAGATCGTGGCCAATGTCCAGAAGAGGATACAGGTGATACGGTCGAAGTGCAAAGCAGTCACCAGGGTTCCCATGTCGGGGGTAGATCGTGATCTGCTGGTGCTCCTGGAATCCGCGTACGCGTGCATGGACGACCAGGCGTGGGCCCTCGGCAGATACGTCGCGGACAAAACCCCGGAGGCGGCCAAGCGCTTCGAGGACAAGAGAAAAGAATGCCTCAAGAGGATCGAGGAGATCTCCGCCTTCTACTCCAAGCTTCCGCCGTTGGGAGACGCCCCACGAAGCACCCGTTGATCGCCTATCCTTATGGTGAATCGCGATCTGTCGAAGTATTCCAGGAGCGGAATGTTGTACTTGCGTGACGATCCCGTAACCTGACTGAACTGGGAAGGGGTGATACCGCCCTCCCGCTGTATGAATTCGGCCAGCCTTTGACGGACTTCCGCGACGAACTCCGCCGAGAAGTAGATATCCTCCTTGATTTTGACGATCTTCCCTTCCTTTTCGAGTAGCCCCAACAGACTGCGCAGCTCTTTGGAATCCGCACCGGTTCCTGCCATGATTTCCTTGACCACAGGCGGAGCTTCCCTTCCCTGACCGATCAGCTCGAGTATCTTCCTCGTCAGTCCCTCTTCGTCTTTCCTGAGCCGTACCTGGTGGGTAGTGAGCCGTACCGAGTCACCCTGATCGACCACGCTCCCCTTCGCGACCAAGGTCTCCATGGCTTTCTTGAACAGCTTGTCTCCGCCCGGGACACTCTGCCGAAGTTCCTGCTTGGGCATCCCTTCTTTGAGGGGTTGCGCGGAGTGGAAGGCCGCCAAGCGCTCATGGATGCGGTCGAGCAGCATGGTGTAGTAGTCGCCGTGCACCAGCCGATTCTCCGAGGGGTCAATCTGCACGGCGGAGCGGGCGTTCTTCAGGGAGTCCAGCGTCTTATCGAGGCGAGTCCCTGACATGCCGGACAATCCCAGCAGCTCGTTCCGTTTCATGCCCGCCAGGCCGCCGCCTCTGATCAGGGCCGCCACGATGCCGGCTTCGTCCTGGCTGTCGAGCTCGAGGAAGGTCCTGACCGATCTCGCCCTGAGTTTGGTTCCGCGGGGATTGAGGATCACGCCGCCTCCCATGGTCACCGCGGGTGAAAGCGCCCGGAGCACGAACCGATCTCCCGCGCTCGGGACAATCGGGCTGGCGGTCCGCAATTGGACAAGGGCCTCTTCGCCCGGCTCAAGGGCTTCCCCTTCCGTGAGGACTACCGTGGCTTCAGCTTCAGCGGTGTAGTGGTGGAGGCGGATCTTATGTCGGTTCCGCAACGCGAACGGTGCCCGGTCAAGGACTTTCAGGCGTACGTCGACCACGTAGCAGGGCTTGAAGTCACCGGGGTGGGTGATGACTTCTCCCCTGAGCACCTGAGTTTGTTCCACTCCCCGGAGGTTGACCGCGACGCGTTCGCCGGGGAAGACGCGCTCTTCCTGCCGGTTGTGGGACTGAAGCGACCGCACCGAGGAACGGAGCTCGCTCGGCAGGATTTCGATGTCATCGCCTGTCGCCAAGGTTCCGGAGATCATGGTGCCGGTGACGACCGTGCCGTGCCCTTTCATGGTGAAGACACGATCTACGGGCAGGCGGGGCAATCCGTGGACCGCTCTGGCTTCGGCTCTGGTGATGAGTTGGGCGAGAGTGGTGCGCAGGGTGTCGAGACCTTCGCCTGTCTTCGCGGAGACGCGAACCATGGGTGCACCTTCGAGAAAGGTGCCTTTGACCGCCTCCTTGGCGTCTTCTTCCGCCAATTCCGCGAGCTCTTCGTCCACCAGATCGAGCTTGGTGAGCACCACCAGGCCGAGGCGTATTCCGAGTAGGCTGAGGATATCGAGGTGTTCGACGGTCTGGGGCATGACGCCTTCGTCCAGAGCGATCACGAGGGCTGCCAGGTCTATGCCGCCGGAGCCCGCGACCATGTGGCGGACGAACCGTTCATGTCCTGGGACGTCGACGATACCCATGCGCACGTCATCACCGAGGTCCAGGTGAGCGAACCCGAGCTCGATGCTGATTCCTCGCAGTCGCTCTTCTTTAAGGCGGTCGGTTTCGGTTCCGGTGAGGGCTCTTACCAGGGCGCTTTTCCCGTGGTCTATGTGTCCGGCTGTGCCGAGGATGATTCTCTTCATTGTCCAGGCTTTGGCGAATAAGATCGGACGCTACTATACCGCAAAGCCCGGATTTTGCAATCGGGATGTGGTTGGCTAAAAGTTGCTGCTCGTCTCTCTTGGCCTGGGAAATGCCCGAGCAGCCGGACCGGGGAATCCGTCCCGAAGGCTCTCACAAGTATTCCCGGAACCGTTCGACTGAAAGATCGCAGTCCTGGAGGATGCGGTGAAGCAGACCGGGTCCCAGAATTTGCCCCGAATGAACGGGCACCGCGGTGGCTCTTCCGTCAGGGTGTCGCATGAAACGGTGGCTTGCACGTACGCGTAAGGTGTGGAAGCCGGCCTTTTCTAAAGCACGGCGGACCTGATCTCCGGTTACGCGCGGGAGCTAGCTCACGCGTCTATCCTGACCTGCTGGACCCCTACGAAACGAGTAGGCGGCATCTCGGAGGCCTCCACTTCCAGACAGAGAAGTATCACTTCCCGCATGCGTTCCATCAGCTCGTCGAGCGAGCGTCCCTGCGTGTGGCAACCATGCAGTCCGGGAACATGACCCACGTAGTAGCCTTCTTCATCCTGTTCGATCACGACGGTGAAATCTCGATGCATGGTCACTCCCGCAACAGAATCCTTGACCGGATTCCGATAATTTATATGCTTCTGCGGCTTCGGCCGGCTCCCGTTGCCCAGCGGATGGAACGAATGCGGGAGGTTCATGCCGGGCGCGAACGAATTCTGGCAAACACCTCATCGCGGGGAACGAGTTTCACCCGACCTTCGTCTATCTCCCACCACATGGTTCCAGGCGGCGACCAGCGGGAGCCGCCCGGTACCAAAAGTTTTTTGGGATGGGGGTCCGGGGGAAGGGACTTTTTTCAAAAAGTCCCTTCCC
>JBFMAA010000005.1:0-3077 GCA_040755955.1 Thermodesulfobacteriota bacterium | reverse complement strand
GGCCGCCCCCCCCCCCCCCCCCCCCCCCCCCCCCCCCCCCCCCCCCCCCCCCCCCCCCCCCCCCCCCCCCCCCCCCCAGTTCCCAATGTCTTACACCTACACGAACTTGCCGGGGTTGAGGATGCGTTTGGGGTCGAGGCTTTGCTTGATGCTTCTGGTGACGGCCATGGCCACGGGGTCCAACTGGAGCGGCAGGAAGCGCGCCTTGGCGATGCCGATGCCGTGCTCGCCGGTGAGGGTTCCGCCAAGCTCCAGAGCGGTCTTGAGCATCTCTTCCGTGGCCGCGGCCACCTTTTCGGACTCCACCGGGTCACGAGGGTCAAAGAGCACCAGCGGATGCAGATTCCCGTCACCCGCGTGCGCCACGACGCCTATCTGGACGCCGTGCTTCTCGCTGATCTCCGTGATCCGCGTGATCATCTGCGTCAGGTTCGAGATCGGGACCGTGGTGTCTTCCATCTTGGCGTACGGCCGGAGTCTGGCCATCACGGAAAGGGCGGCTCTGCGGGCTGTCCAGAGCTTTTCCGCTTCCTCCGGTGTAGCGGCCGCAACGACTCCCGATGCGTGGTGCTCTTTGAGTATCCGCTCGATCTTGGCCACTTGGGGGTCGAGGCTGTCGGGGTCTCCGTCCACTTCCACGAGCAGGATCGCGTCCACGTCCAGCGGCAGTCCGAGGTGCGAGTCCTGCTCCACCGCGGATATGACCACCCTGTCCATGAGCTCCAAGCCCGACGGGATGATTCCGGCTCCCACGATCGCCGCGACGGCCTCGGAACTGTCTCCGAGTTTGGGGAAATAACCAAGGAGCGTGCGCTTGGCCAGGGGTTTAGGGACAAGCTTGACGATGATCTCCGTGACGACCCCCAGCGTCCCTTCTGAGCCGCAGAGCAGACTAGTGAGGTCATACCCCGCCACGTTCTTCACCGCGAGCCCGCCCGCGTGAAGCACGTCTCCGTTGGCCAGGACCGCGGTCAGTCCCAGGAGAAAGTCCCTTGTGACTCCGTATTTGAGAGTCTTGGGCCCACCTGCGTTCGTGGCCACGTTGCCTCCGATCGTACAAACCTTCCAAGAGCTCGGGTCGGGCGGGTACATGAGCCCCAGCTTCTCGACAGCCTGGTTGAAGTCGAAGTTGATCACGCCGGGCTGGACGCGAGCATAGCGGTTCCGAGGGTCGATCTCGATGATCTTGTCCATCTTCCCCAAGGCAAGGACGATTCCCCCCTTGAGAGGCACCGTCTCTCCGGCCAGGTTAGTCCCGGAACCTCGGGCCGTAACCGGGATTTCGTCCCTGTACGCCACTTTCATGATCGAAGACACCTCTTCGGTGGTCAGAGGAAACAACACGATATCAGGGCGGTGTTCCTGGACGTACGGGTCCATCGAATATGCCACCAGGTCTTCCGGACTGTCGGTGGCGCGGGTCGAGCCTACTATGGCGACCAGTTCTTGTTTCACATGTGGATTCATGGGCAAACTCGCAGCGTCTGAGATGGATGTGGCAAAAAAGCAGGGTCCTGAACGGTCATGCGTACGACGCTTCCCGGACTTGGCTCGATTCTAACCATTTCCGTCGCGGATATGAAACCGAAATCGCCATCCCGCAAAGGTTAGATTCGCACCATGCGTTTGGATAACCAACTATGGTCTCGAAAGTCTTGGGACGCGAGTTCCCGGACCCCTTTCCGAAAACTTTTGAAGCATCGGGTGGTTCCGGCCATGGCGCGTGTTCTCGGGATGTCGGGAGCTGACTTTCATGAAAATGCTGCCCCACCGGCGTCTCGACGAGCCGGCCTTCTCCGCCGCGACCAGCGGGAGCCGCCAGGCTCCAAGAGTTCTTGAGGATGGGGGTCCGGGGGAAGGAACTTCTTGCAAGAAGTTCCTTCCCCCGGGAATCCCATGTCCATGAAGCGGTTCCGTGGGCCGGTGGAGCTACCGGGTCTTCATGCATCCTGTCTCGTTGACCGGGACAGCGATCTCAGAAGCGGGAAAGATGCGGAGCGGTTCGAGCATCCGGCCGCTCCACTTGGGGCTGTATTCCGCGGTCTTCCCCCAGACTCCGTCATACACGGCCTGATGGTCATCAGCACGTATGGTCACAGTCCCTTGCGGGAGCTCCATAGTGAGCCCTTCCAATGCCTTGATCACATCCTCCGGCTTCGTGCTCTTGGCCTTTTCCACCGCAGCCGCATAGGCTTTCACCCCGGCGTAGGCACCAGCGGGGTTGTGGTCCGGAAATGCCTTGAAATGTTCGAAATAGGATTGCACGAAGTTGTAGTTTTCCGGTTTCTTGACAGCCTGGAACCAGTAAAGGCCTCCAAACCACAGACCTTTGGGCAAGTCCTTCCGCAACGGGCGAAGCACGTCGTTGGAATAGGCCAGGTTCATCAGGAATTCGGTCTTCCCGCTAAATAGCCCCATTTCTGTGCCCTGGCGGATGAAATCCCGTAAATTCTTCCCGTACAGCGAGACCAGAACCCCTTCCGGTTCCGACTGCAGAAGCTTCTTGATGTGTTTCGAGAAATCAGTCTCGTCAGTGGGGCAAAATACCGTCTCCGAATCGGACACGAACGCGGCATCGTTGATCTTTTGATGAAGAAATTTCTTAAAATACTCCCAGCATTGATACCCGAAAAGGTAATCCGGACCGATCGTGGTCCATTTCCTGGCCTTCATCTCCGAGGCCAGCATGGCAGCGCACTTGATATTCTGAGGACCGTTCATAGATACGCGGAATGTATAAGGATTGCAGAGCTTGCCCGTGGCATCCGGGGTCATCGCAAGAGTAATGATCAGCGGGATCTTGAGCTCGGGCATCAACTTGACGACCTCGACCGTGACCCCACTGGAGATTATTCCCATGAGCACGTCCACGCGATCCTGTTGCGCGAGCTTCTTGGCTGACGCGGCACCGACTTCGGGTTTGAGTTCCGTGTCCTCGAACAGGGCGACTACCTTTCTCCCCAGCACGCCCCCGGCCGCGTTCAGTTCCTCGATGGCCAATTCCGCACCCTGTCTTGAGGATGTGCCGTAGTTGGCCAGAGTTCCTGACAGCACATACATGAACCCAATCTTGATCG
>JBFMAA010000004.1:61079-116430 GCA_040755955.1 Thermodesulfobacteriota bacterium | reverse complement strand
TGTCAATGAAACGTTCACATTTCTTGACATTACATGGCTACCCCTGAGCCCGTTTTCGGCAGTCTTGTGTTGGTATAATCACGGAAATATGGTGGGTTGTAAAGGTTGCCGCAACCAGTTTCGAGAAAAACTTCCGGCTAGGCTGCAAGGTCGACGTGGTGAGCGACAGGGGTCTGCGCCCGAGAATGCGCGAACGAGTCCTCAGTGAGGCCACACCGTTGTGAGAGACGATCATTCCAGACTGCTGGACATACTCGAGGCGATTGCGCAGATCGAGAAGTATTCGTGTCTGGGGGAACAAGCTTTTACACAACAAGAGCTCGTCCGCGTCTGGATCCTTCATTATATCCCGATTGTCGGAGAAGCTGCCGCCGGTCTGTCAAGAGACTTCCGTGACAACCATCCCCAGATTCCGTGGGCCCGGATCAAGGGAATGCGCAACGCGCTCGTGCATCATTACTTCTCTATTGATTGGCAAGAGGTGTGGGACACAGCCGTGACCGACCTGCCGATGCTCAAGGCACAAATCCGGCGCATCATCGACTCACTTCATCGGTCGTCACGGGATATCGCACGACGGGCTGTGTGTGAAGAACGCCTCGTAGATCCGACGTATGGATTCGGTCACCCGGAAGTAGTCCCTGATCAGGGCTTCTTCCCCGCGATCCGCGTATCCGAGCCGACGTGCCAGGCTGCGGAGCTTCTCCCCGGTGAGCGCGATGCGGTTCACGCTGCGCTGCTCCATGATGCGGAGCCGGTCCTCCATGTTGGTGAGGAACCGGTACCCCGAATCAAGCGCCGCGAACCACTCGGCATCTATGAGCCCGGCATGCCTCAGCGCAGCCAATGCTTCGAGAGTGTTCCGGCAGAGGATCTCCGGGAACTCGCGGCAGTGTGTCAGGATCAGGGCCTGAGCCACAAATTCCACGTCAACCAGGCCGCCGTGGCCGTTCTTGAGGTCCACCGTGACCTGATCCTCGTTGCCGAGCTCGCACTCCATGCGTTCTCTGAGTCGGGAGATTTCTGCAAGATCGTCTCGGGTCAAGGCGGTGCGGACGAGGCACTCACGAATGATCCGCTCGACCTCCAGCCTCAAAGTCGTCGGTCCGGTAACCGGCCGAGCCCTCACGAGCGCCTGCTTCTCCCAGAGCTTGGACGTGGTCCTGTGGTATTCTTCGAACGAGGCCAGCGAAGAGACCAAAGGCCCCTGGTTTCCCGAGGGTCGGAGCCTGGTGTCGATGTCGAACGCCACTCCCTCGGCAGTGGGCACCTTGAGCACCGAAATCACCCGACTGCCGAGTCGTGCAAACCACTCGTGGGCAGAGAGCGAACCAATGGTCTCCGATGGTGAATCGTAGATGAAGATCACATCCAGGTCCGACATGTAGGTCATCTCTTGCCCGCCGAGCTTGCCCATGCCGAGTATCACGAACGGGACCTCGTCGAACCAGTCGAAAAAGCCGAACTTCTGTCCCATCTCCTTGAGCGCGATCTCCACGGCCGCGTCCAGACAGACCTCGGCAAGCTCGCTCATCAGCCATCTCGCAGTGGTGGAGTCGAACCCACCCGAGAGATGATGCACACCGATCCTGAGCATCTCCTCGTTCTTGAAGATGCGCAGCACGTCCAGACGAGCTTCCAGATCCGCACAGTAGGCCATACGTTCCGCGAGCGCGTGCTTCAGCTCATCCTGTTCCCTGAGTGGTTCTTCCCGGCCCTTTCCGATGAGCGAATCGAACGACTGAGGATGACGGACCAGCAAGTCCGTGAAAAAACCGCTCTCCGAGAGGGTTCGGATAAGGAACTTGATCGTAGGTGGATTCTCCAGCAACGTGGTGAAGTACGCGGACGGTGCGAGCAGGGAATCAATGTAACTGTCCAAGGCCAGAAGCGCGTCATCGGGCTGAGGGGCTTCCAGAAGCGCGTCCACGAGTAGCGGGGCAAGTGCTTCGAGCAACCGGCGACTCCGCTCGGACGGCATCCGGTTCGCGGGAGGGAACAACAGGGATTTCAGCACCGGACGGGACGAGCCTGGATTCTCGAATCCGGCATCCGAAAGCGCTCGTGTCGCCTGTTCCTCGTCGTGGATAGATTCCACGATGCTTCTCGCTCGGGGGGAGATCCGTTCGAGGGTATCCTCACCGGATTGTCCGAGCAGACTCGCAAAGATCTCGCCCACTTGCCGTCGATGTCGCTCTAACTCGGCCGTCATCTCCCGGAGCGGCTCGTGCCGGTACCCCATCCGTCTGGCGAGTTCGCACTGTTCCTCCGTGGTCCGCGGGAGCTCGTGCGTTTGAAGCTGATGATTGATCTGGATGCGGTGCTCGGTCTTTCGGAAGAAGCAGTAAGCCTCTCGCAGGGTGTTGCAGGTGTCCGCATCGAGCATGCCCGTCTCTTCCAGCAGAGCCAGGGCCTTCATGGTTCCGGGGCTGCGGACCTTCGGGGTTCTTCCGCCGTTGATGAGCTGGAATGCCTGGACAAAGAACTCGATCTCCCGAATCCCGCCTTGTCCGAGCTTGATGTTGATGCCGGGCTTCCTCTGAAGCTGGGCTGCGATAGCCCGCTTCATGGAGCGCATCTCTTCGAGGGTGGAGTAATCCAGGTGCTTTCGGTATAGGAACGGCTCCATCCCTTTGAGAAAGGTTTTCCCGAGGGCCTCGTCACCTGCCAGGGGAACTGCTTTCATCATTGCGGCTCGTTCCCAGGTCCGCCCCCAAGACCAGTAATATTCCAGCGCATTCGACACTGACGGAACCAGTTCGCCTTTTTCGCCTTCAGGCCGAAGTCTCAGGTCCACCCGGAACACGAAGCCGTCTTCGGTGTTCTTGGACAGTGACTGCACGGTAGATCTCGCAAGGGCTTCGTAGAACGCGGTTACGGGCATGCTCGTCGGACCGTCCGTGTAGCCGGATTCGTGGCTTCGCAGGAACATCAGGTCCACGTCGGACGAGAAATTGAGCTCACGCCCCGAGATCTTCCCCAGACCGAGCACCACGAAGCCCAGAGACCCGCCTGACCCTGGAGGGGTGCCGTGTCTGGCCGCAAGCAGATTCCAGTGGAATTCGAGGGCTGCCTGGATGCAGGCCACGGCGAGGTCTGAAAGCTCTCCCATTGCCTCCTGAATGCCCGCCATGCCGGCCAGGTCTCTGCATCCTATGCGCAGGTATTGTTCTTCCTTGTAGGTTCTGAGTATGCGGTCGAGCTCGGCCGTGGTCGCGACGCGGCTGATCCTCGACCGCAGTTCGTCGCGCATGTGAGAGAGCTCTCTTCGGATCAGGCACCCGCGTTCCGTGAACAACAGGTCCATAAGCGCGGGATTCCGGCAGAGCGCGGAGGCAAGAAATCGGGACCCGCCCACTGTGGCGAGAAACGGCTCGCGAAGATCCGCAGCGGCCAGGATGTGGCGAGTTCTTTCAGGGTCTGCGGCGAGCAAGTCATCGAGGCGGCCTGCGGTGGAAACGGGGTTCGGCGTTTCCAGGATATGGCCGGCCAGCTCGTCCGATCCGGCACGGGGGAGGCTTGCAAGAAATCCGTGCAAGTTGGGCAACTTGGTCTCAGCGTGCGTCTTGAGAGCCGAGGCATCCATCGTGTCTACACCAGCTCCAAGGGCCGGCCGTTGCCGGGCATGACTTCGCCGATGACACGTGCAGGCACGTCGTGGTCCAGGAGGATTGCCACAGCCTGATCAGCGCGGTCAACAGGCAGCGTGATCACCATGCCGATCCCCATGTTGAAGGTGCGGAACATGTCCTCATCGTTTAGGCCGGCTTCTGACCGTATCATGTCGAATATCGGGGGGACCGGCCATGAACCTTTCCTGATCACCACTCGACACGAGGGGGGGACCACTCTCGGGATGTTGCCCGTGAGGCCTCCGCCGGTGATGTGGGCCATCGACGTGACCGGCAACATCTCCATGAGCTCCAGCACCGATCGAACGTAGATCCTCGTGGGGGTGAGCAACTCTTCCCCGAGTGTCTTCCCCAGGTCGGGGATCAACTGGTCCAAGGCGTATCGCTTCTTCTCCAGGAGCACCTTGCGCACCAGACTGAATCCGTTGCTGTGCAGCCCGGTCGACGCGAGGCCGAGCACTACTTCACCGGGTTTCATGGCGGTTCCGTCCACGAGTCTGGTGCGATCAGCGACTCCGACACAGAAGCCCGCGAGATCGTATTCGCCTGCCGGGTAGAAGTCGGGCATCTCCGCGGTTTCTCCTCCCACCAGCGAGCAGTTCGCGATCTCGCACCCATGGGCGATCCCGGACACCACGGATGTCACCACCGAGGGGTCGAGAGCTCCGGTGGCGAAGTAGTCGAGGAAGAAGAGCGGCTCCGCGCCGGTGACGAGAATATCGTTCACGTTCATGGCCACCAGGTCTATCCCGACCGTGTCGTGAATACCGGTGAGAAACGCGATCTTGAGCTTGGTGCCGACTCCGTCCGTCGCGGACACAAGCACCGGATCTTCATACTTGGACCAGTCGGGCTTGACCAGGGCCGCGAACCCGCCGAGCCGGCCCATCACTTCGGGCCTGAACGTTGCCTTGATGCGCTCGGACAGCGACCCGATCACTCGGTCCGCAAGCTCCACATCCACACCCGCATCTTTGTACGTTATCTTTTCCGTCATAGGTTCCTCATGTTCTCGAGTCACGAGTTCGGAGGTGGGACGTCCCAGCCCAGGCCGAAAAGAGCCGGACCTGCAGTGAGACCCACCGACAGATGGTCCAAGGAGAGCCTCACAGTTCGGGTTCTTTCACGGCGTCTTTGAAGCCTGCGTCGGACGCGACTTGATTGCATAGGCGGTTCACCAGGGCATCGTTGTCGAAGAGACCGGTATCAGACAGCTTGAGCGCTAGGTCTTCCAACACGGCGTCCTTGTCGGCGAGCCCTGCAAATGGCGCGAACGCAATCAGCAGATCCTTGATGCGGTCCACAATGAGCTGACTGACGAACAATCGAAATTGAGCCAGGTGCTCCTCGATGTCCTGGCACAACCCCTTTGGGTCGTCAAGTAACCGGATTCGGGGATCCTTCTCCAGGATCACGCGAACTCTCCGGCAGATCTCCTTGTCGTTGAAGACAGGCTTGTGCGTGAGGACTCCTTTAATGCTGTCAAGAACCTTGTCCTTCCGGGACCTTCCGGGCATCATCTCGACGAACTGCGCTATCTCTTCCGGGGACGCTGGCAGGCCACACTCACTTCTGGCCGCTTGGGACAATGCCGCATCTGCTTCACGAATCTTGGCATCAGGTTGCCACGGATAGGAGTCCGGCATCAAGTCTGTGATCATCTTGTCGAAAGCCGGTCCCTTGCAGTGATCCGGAACCCAGTCCTCAGTCCCCACGCGCGCGTACAGGTACCCCATATGCCACCCGAGCTTGTGAGCAAAAGGCTCCTTCAGGCCCACCGTACGATGCTGTCTCAAGTGTTCGTAATATTTCGCCGCATCTAGACCAAGGCATAATCGAATGTACGCACAGGACGGTTGCACAATTCCCACATCGGCATCCGGGTGGAGGTAAAAGTAATCTTCCACGTTGTTGTTCAGCAGACGTGCCAGAAATAGTCTTAGGTCTTTTCTTACGCTCTGTCGGCAGAACCCAGCGTAGGCTTCGATCGCGGACTGGTATCCGGCGATTTGGTCGACGATGACGCGCTCAAGGGGGAGAACGGGGGCAATCAAGATGGTGGAGGTTTTGCATCCTTTGGAGCCTCGCCGCACGAGATCGCAGGACTGGGTAAGTACTATTACGTGAGAGACCTCTTCTGGAATCTCCTGGGCATAGCGGTCGACGAGCAGATCTCTCAATGCGGCTTTGATTGGAACGACATCGCCCTGGCGCAAATCGTCTTGCAGCTTCGGTTCCCTGTAAGTCCAGTGGAGCGCGGCCTTTTCTGCACTTGGTTCAGTCATATCAGTGGGTGAAGCCGGGACTGGAGGGTCACCTGATCTCGAACGGACAAGTCATTGCTGCCGGTTCTTGGTCATGCGGCTTTGTTTCGGTGATCGGTCTAACATTGTTTGCCAGGAGGTTCGCTACACGTCGAATTTCCCGTTTGATATCGAGAGGAAACGAGATCCTGTCCCTATGGGTGGTAATGACCAGGGACGTCACTTGGTATTCCGGCATCAGCACACGGGTACTGGGTCGAGGTCCTGCCGATTCGCGTTCCATTTGGGCCGTGTCAACGGTCTTGTGGCAGCTTGCTTGCCCCGTTCGATTCTCTTCCAACGGGAAGGTTGCCTGGCTTCCCTGCTCAAGCAAAGTGGTCATGGCGCGTCCTCCATTGTCAGTCCGTAAACCCTATCGAGGAAATCTAACCCGTAACTCTTGTAGCGCAACACACGTCCGCTCAAACTCCTTCTGGCCTCTTCAGCACATGTCACGTCATGATGGAAATTCAGGTGAACTGACAAGGGGCTTCGGTCGCCCGGTGCGGTCAACGTTACATTGAGAACTGCGTCGTCTACTGCCAGAGACCTTTGTATGGATAGCTTTGTTGACCTGAAGTCGTTTTCTGCCAGCCGAACACCATCGTCCAGTCTGAAGAATGACGCCAAGTCCGGGCTAATCTCATCATTCTGAAGAGCGAAGTTGACACCAAAGGCACTGATTGGGGTGTGGGACAAGGTTTTGAGGATGTGGGCCACGAGCCGTTCTGCATCCTGCAGGCTTTCGTCGTCGATTCGTTTCATGGCAACAATGAGCCCGGATGCCTGGGGGAAGACCTCAAATCGCTCCGTGCCGTACCTCACTTGGGGTCCCCGTTCGTCCGTGATAAAAGAAACATCCATTCGCGGCAGACCGAAAAGCTCCTTAAGCTGAGCCCCCATCCACCTTGGGGAAAAGATAGCCACGTTCCACAGCCCCATGACCGCGATGTTCCAGTTTTCGACTACAGGGCGCACAGGAAAGACCTTTTGAAGTGATTCGACAACTGAACTCCGTGACAACCGCAAACCACGTCATCACTCTTGCCGAGTATACGCGTGCCTTTCCGTCTCGTCAAGCCGGTTCGCGTCTCTGCTGCGAAGATGAGGCACCGAGAATCCTCTCTGGAGCCCAGAATCGGCAACGCGAATGTGATCCTCACGCCACTCTCTGCGGGAACCTCACCCCCAGTTCCCTTCCGATCTCCGCGGCCACCTTGCCGACCTGCTCCGCAAGTGCTTCCTGGTCGACGGTCACGAGCTTTCCGCTCTGGACGATCTGTCTGCCTCCCACGAACACGTCCCGCACGTCCGAACCCCGCGCGGAGTATACCAGATGCGAGACCGGATCGTACAAGGGTAGCAGGTGGGGTTTGGAAAGGTCAAGGATCGTGATGTCCGCGAGCTTGCCGGGTTCGAGGGAACCGATGCGGTGATCCATGCCGAGAGCTCTCGCTCCGTTCGTGGTGGCCATCCTGAGCAGTGTGCGAGCGTCCAAAGCTTCCGGGTCGCGGGTTACGAGCTTGGCCATCAGTGCGGCGGTACGCATCTCTTCGATCAGGTCGAGATTGTTGTTGCTTGCCGGGCCGTCAGTCCCGATGGCCACAGTGACGCCGCGGCGGATCAGGTTCCACACCGGAGCGGCTCCGGACGCGAGCTTCATGTTGCTTTCAGGGCAGTGGACCACCGGTGTTCCCGTCCTGGCGAGCACGTCCTGATCCGCTTCAGAAAGGTGCACGCAATGCACGGCCACGAAATCCGGTCCTAACAGGCCGTGGGACGCGAGCAGCTCCACCGGAGTGCACCCATACCGGATTCTGATCTCACGAACCTCCCACTCGGTCTCGGCCACGTGGCAGAACAACCGCAGCCCGTGCCGGGACGCGAGTTCCCTCGCAGCTTTGAGCGTCTGAGGCGCACACAGATAGGCCGAGTGACAGAATAGCCCGGGAGTCACGAGCGAATCCCGAGGGCAGAGGTCAAGAAACGACTCCGCGCGGCGTTTCCAGGTGCCGGGTTCAGGCGCATCCGGCGCGGGCACGTCGAGTATCCCCTGAGCGATGACTGCTCTGAGGCCCACCTGCCGGGCAGCATCCGCGGCCTGTTCCATGTGGAAATACCCGTCCGCAAAGGTGGTGATTCCGGCAAGCGCCATCTCCGCGGCAGAGAGCATGGTCCCCAGACGCACGAACTCCTCGTTCGCGTGCCTCGATTCTGCGGGGAACATGTACTCGTTGAGCCACCTGTCCAGCGGGAGGTCGTCCGCGATCCCTCGGAGCAGGCTCATGGCCGCATGGGTGTGGGCGTTGACCAGGCCTGGCATGATCAGGCAACCACGGCAATCGAGGACCCGAGCTCCGTGGGGCGCCGACTGCTCCTGAACGTTGACCTCGGCCAGGCGATCTCCTGTGATCACCGTGGCTCCGTGCGCGAACACTTGCCCTGTTTCCGGGTCCGGGAGGATGAGCCCGTGCTTGAGTACCGTCGCAGAGTCGTCTGTATGTGCAGGCATCGTCTCTCGCTGTTGCTATGGGAATGCAGGTTCCGGAGAAAGGGGCTTACGGCAAGAAGTCCTCAGTGACGCTCACTGAAATCCCATGGACAGTTGAGCCGTTGCTTCCAAGGTGATTGTATGTTTCCTCTGCTCACGGAGCCGAAGCGCCGCGCTATCTGCACAAAAGCCCTGCGGGCTGCCGGGAAGTGCGTCAGCCCCGTAGTTGCCTTTCTCACATAGCATGGTCGTTTACGGCCGTGAGACTTGTCGCGGCACGTCGACGAGCCGGGCACGTCAGTTCCTTGTCTGAAAATCCCCCCTAACCCCCATAGGCGTTAAAATATGTGAGATAAAGCGTGGTTTCAAGTTATTGCCCCAACAGCACCGACGTCACCCCGGCGGAAGCCGGGGTCCAGAACATCTTGAAAGGACTGGATTCCGGCTTTCGCCGGAATGACGGATTCTCGAACGCCCCATCTTATCTTAACGCCTATGCCCCTAACCCCCTTTTTCCAAAAGCGGCTGGGAGCCGCAACCAAAATTCGCGATGACCTGTCTCGGTCCGCATGAAGACCGATGGCGGGGCCAGTTGGTGCTACGCAAGCGAAGAAAAGCACGTTGCTTACTCCCAGAGCTGTCAGCCTGAAGGTTTCTTCTCGAAAAGCGAAGAAATCCAACGTCATTAGTAAAAGGGTGGGAACAGTGCCTTGCCCTCCCACCCAAAGCGGGAACGCGTCAGCCTTTGTCTTACCCCCCTTTTCTAAAGGGGAAGGGGGGATTTCAGCCGCCTGATACGGTGATGAGCCGGCCTTCTTCCACGGAAGCCGGATCTGCTCGGACGGCCGTCGGCGTGAGCGCCTGCCGGAGAGGATCTCGTGCAATCTTGTCCGATGCCCAGTGCACGTAGAGATAGACCCGACCTGCCCCTTCCGCGATGTCGGCAATCCAGTCGGCGAGCCCTGGCCTGAGCCCGGCGTCTCTTTCGGGCCTGTTCAAAATATCCGCAAGGGCCCGCTGAATCTTCGCCTCAGACCATCCCTGTTGCTCGTATTTCCTGCGCAGCTTCTTGAGTCGTGATCTGCCCGGGGCTTTCGGTTTGGGGGTGAAGAGTGAACAGGCACACATCCCCTCAACCACCACAAAGAGCGCACAGCCGCTCATCCAGCGGTTCAGGCCGCCGTATTGCGAGTCTGGGATCGCCCTCAGGCCGGCCGGCAACGATCTCAACGCGGTGGCCGCAGTCTCTTCGGGGATCCCCACAACGATGAAATAACACATGGTTCGCTGACGTCTTCGGTTTGTCGTTCAGATTCCCGCGGGTTGCAGCAGGTTGTCGACGATCAGATCCAGGAACTGCTCCGCTTCTTCCCGTGTAAACAGACACGCGGAGGAGGCGAGGATGAGGTTGAGCCTCCCGCCGTACACATACACAATGAGCAACAGGCGCGTGTCTGAGAGGAGTTTGTACCCTACTCCGTGAATTTCTGTGACTTCCACGTCCGCGGTCTTGACCGTGGGAGAATTCCCCGTAAGCTTTCCGTCCCTGATTTCGGGCCAGAGTATACCCAGGAGAGTCACCCCTATGGACACCTGGTGCCTCTGGATGAGGAAACTTGTGATTTTTCTTCGTATCTTGAAGGGGAACGGCCGCAACGAATCCGTGAGCTTACAGACGTTCTCGTAGTAACGGAAGTCCATGTTTCGTCGGAAGTGCCTGATGCGCGCCAAAGACACTTCACGAAGGAAGCTCTCCAGATTCTTCCTCTCCTCCGGCTTGGATTTGAAGAACAGCACCGCGCTGTTGTTTGGCCCCTGGACTTGCCTGAACCTTCCTTTCATGTTGACGGTGATCGAAGTGGTCAAGGTACCCGGGGGAGTGTTCCGGGCCTCATTCCAGCCGTCTATGGCCAGGTTCGTCGCGCACACGAAGAGGTCGATCTGCGAGGTCTTCTGCTTAGCGGCCAGCGAGACCAAATGCGCGGTCTGCTCCATGGAGAGCACGCGTTTGACGTGATGCTGGCGCGTGTCGTGCTTGAGACCGGACCCAATCGGGAGCGTCGGCCTCTCGAACAGCGGGGTCAACCCGGAACCGGCCTTTCGCAGGAAGTCCTTGAATCCGCCCTCCTCGACCTGGACCATTCTCTTGCGCATGGTGGACATGGGAATCCCGCCAAGACCCCATTCGGGAACGCTGCCTGTCTTGAGTTCGTGATAGTGAGCGAGGATGGCCCTGCCGAATTCCACGGCGATCCCCCCGTCTGATGCGACGTGGTGCACAATAGGGCCTACCACATAGTGTTCCGTCGCCACTTTGGCCACGTGCAGACGGACGGGCGGTTCCTGGAAAAGGTCCCAATCCCGGTCCAAGAAAGGGGCGGACTGCTCAAGAAACGCGGTCAACGCGTGCGCGGGGCTCGCCCCCGGAGGCAGTTCTGACACGATGAACGGGAACGATTGGTCAGGAGCGCGGTCCCAGTAGAGACGGTGGCGCCTTCCGGTCCTGACTTCCCTCAATCGGCAGAGAAGTTGCGGGAACCCACGGATGGCCAGCTCGGTTGCTCGTCCAAAGGCCTGGACATCCAGATTCCCCCGAAGCTCAACAGCCGCAACGATCAGGTTCTTGGTATTCCCCGTACTGGTGAGGGCAATCATCTCGGAAATCGCGTCTAGCTCAGCCAGCGTCTCCGAAACCTCCTTACC
The DNA here is from genome assembly GCA_040755955.1 of Thermodesulfobacteriota bacterium. Lineage (GTDB taxonomy): Bacteria > Desulfobacterota > Desulfomonilia > Desulfomonilales > Desulfomonilaceae > JBFMAA01. The sequence continues at coordinate 105,301 of JBFMAA010000004.1, read as the reverse complement.
GACGATCTCCATCAGAGTCCCTCGCGACCGTTCATGGTAAAGGCCTTCAAGATGACCTTCCGGGTGACATCCGGGAGTCCGAGGGAATCCAGCTCGGCACGATGCCTCCATCCGGTCTCCAGCGCATCGGAACCGGCGATCGGGGTTCCGTGGTGCGCGGTGCAGAGGAAATCCGCAATCACGTAGTGGTACTGCACTCGGCCCTTGGAGTCGGGGAAGATCCGCTCGAGTAGCTCCACAAGCGGACCCACCGTCACTTCCAAACCGGTTTCCTCGAGAGCTTCCCGGGCGGTCGCCTCGCGCAGGCCTTCACCTACTCGGACGAGGCCGCCGGGGATGCTCCATTGCCCGAATGCCGGCGGTTTGCCCCTGCGGACAAGGAGTACGGAGTCCCCTTGCAGTATGAGGGCTCCGACTCCTACCAGGGGCACGAGCGGGTATTCTCGGGATATGTGTGGATAATCCGGCACGTTTCTACTGTTCACTCCTCAGCGGCCGGAAGGCCATTCACTACACCTCGCTGAAGAAGTACTGCTTGAGACACTCGGTTCGCTGCTTGTAGTTCTCGGGATCGATGAACCACGCAGCAGCACTGAACGAACTGAGCAGCGAATTCCCGTCCTGTGGGGTAAAACAGAAACCGATGACCTCGTGACCCTTGCGTACTTCCACCGAGGATTCGACAATCACCGTCTGGTTGAGTATGCGCCCGAAGTACCCGTGATCTCTGCCAAAAGAGAACACTTCGCACGCGGATTGCTTCTTGGTCATGCTGATGCGGTAGTTGGCCCTCAACCTTGCGAGGGCTTCCTCTTTGGTGACTGCCCGCTTGAGCTTGAGGGTAAAGTATATACAATGCATGTATTGGGTATTCATCTTCAGGGCCGACGACCACAGGTTCAGTTCCAGAGCCTTGGTCCTGAAGAGATGGTACGCGTCCCTGGCATGGTGAGTGCCGAACACCGGGTCACCGTGCTTACCTACTTCCGGAGAAGGGACGAACCCCTTTACCTGGCTGATGTCATTGGAGCGCCTAAGACAAAGGAAACGGCCCTCTTCCAGATTGTCCTCACCGTCGACGAGCGCGAGGATCTCGACGAGAGCGCACAGGTTATGAGTATTGCAGCTCACTATCTGGATGAATCGATCCTGCCCCAACTCCAAGGCCGAATCGTTTATCCCTCTGGCATACATCTTCCCGAAGCCGAACTCGCTCCCTTGGGCTATGAATCCCTTTGTGGTGGCGAGATAGTCGGTGTAGAACTCGTTCTTGTTGGATATGCCCACGCCCGACGGCGTACAGTCGATGACCACGTCGGCTTTGGCGAGGGCTTCTTCGTGGACCATGGTGGGCTTGAGTCCCATCGTCTCAAAATCGGCAACTCGGCTTTCGTCGACCACCAACTTGGCGCCTCGGGCCATCAGAGCCTTTATCTTGGGGAGATCCCGGGGAATCGGCGACCGTTTGTGAAACGTTACTTCTGAGAACCCCGCCTGTTCCCCGAATGTGCGCAGGAGGCCTATCAGAGGCTCACCGATAGTCCCTGTTCCTACGACATGAACTACTCCTTTTTCCTTCCACATGGGGTTTTCCTCCTTTCGGGCTTGGAAACACCAATCCTGGGCTGTGAAACGGAAACCTCGTCTCCTCGGAAAGGGCTCACGCCGAGCCCGTTCCGTTGAGACGCAGGGAATTCCTTTTGTTGTTTAAGGTTTCATGGGGTGAGGGGCAACCTGGTGCCCGGACCGACCAAAGTCTGTACGATTATTCGCTGTAGCGCCCAGCCGTGAAGTGCGAAGCTCCCCCCTGCGCCGCACGATCACGAAAACGGGAGGTAGTCGCGAAGTGACGGCCTACGCACCCGCGATTCCTGGGCTGGTTGCGGTTCCACTTCTGCTTCGATGACGACCGCTTCCGGCAGACTCGTCAGAGAAACCGGAGTCTCCTGAGGATGCGCCACGCTAAACTCGGGAACAGACGCACGGAACGGATCCGCGCTCGCTTCCTCGCGACCGAAATCAACCTCCGAGATCGTCTCCGACAGGGGGAATTCCTCTGCCAGCGGACCTTCTTCGTCTCCGTTCTCGAGGCTCTCCGACGCCTTGGCTCCGGCCTCTTCCGTTCCGTTCGTCTTGCGTTTGCCGCGACGACGACGACGGCTTGACCTTCGTGCCTTTTTCTTGTCCCCGTTGGGTGCTGCCTCTTCCTCTTTGACGAGGGCGCTTTCCCCCGCGACAGGTATCACAGCCTCAACGGCCGCGACCGGCTCGGCAGCGGGCAACTCTTCTTTGGCCAGTGTCTCCAATGCGATATCCCGTTCCAGGAGGTTTTCTTTGCCCAGGACGATAACTCGGGTGCCGGACTGGCTTTCCATGTCCACGAGAAGGGGTCGCATCTTGTTGAGAAGGTATTCGGCGACCTTAGCCGGGACCGTCGCCTTGATCTCTGCGATATCGGGCTTGCACAGCGTGGACTTGAGGCGTCTGAACACGGAAGTCGCGGTTGCCTCGGGGGACCGGACCATCCCGCGGCCGCCACAGTGGGCGCATTCCAGGTATTCGCCGGTGCCGAGGCTCGACTTGAGGCGCTGCCGGGACAGTTCCAGCACACCCAGCGCGGATATCTTGAGCACTTTGCACTTGGCCCTATCTTTCTTGAGTTCGGTCTTCAGGGCCTTTTCGACATCGCTGTTGTGCTTCTTGGAAATCATGTCGATGAAGTCGATCACGATGATTCCGCCCAGGTCTCTCAGCCTCAACTGACGGGCGATTTCAGGCGCGGCCTCCATGTTTACCCGGAAGGCGGTTTCTTCGATCCCTTTCTCTCTCGTGGCGCTCCCTGAGTTCACGTCGATGGTGACCACCGCCTCAGTGGGTTCGATGAGAATGTACCCCCCGGACTTGAGGTTGACCTTTCGCCGGTACACGCGCTCGACCTGTTCCTCGAGCTGGAAGCGGTTGAACAGAGGGCGTTTTTCCTGGTGCAGCTTCACCAGCTTCTGGTATCTGGGCATCACCTGCGTGACGAAGTCCCTGGCCCGCTTGAACACGTCCTTGTCGTCGACGAGGATCTCCGCGATGTCGGTGGAAAAGTGGTCCCGAATGGACCTGATCACTACGTCGGCTTCCTTGTACAGGAGCGACGGAGCGGGATGATCCTGGACTTTGGCTTCTATGACTTCCCACAGCTTGAGCAGGTAGCTCAGGTCTCGAGCCAATTCGGCTTTGGTCCGATCTATGCCTGCGGTGCGGATGATGAAGCCCATATGTTCGGGCAGCGTGAGCTGTTTGAGAATGTCTTTGAGTTTGGCCCGTTGTTTTTCGTCCTCGATTTTGCGTGACACTCCCACCAGGTCGGTGCCGGGCATAAGCACGAGATATCGGCCGGCCAGCGACAGGTTGGTGGTGAGGCTGGCCCCTTTGTGGTTGCGTTCCTCTTTGTTCACCTGGACGATGACGTGGTCGTCCTTCCTGAAGACGTCCTGGATCCGGGGTTTCTTGCGGGAAGCAACGAAGGATTCGGGGAAATAGGAGGGGTGCACGTCGCTGATGGAGAGAAACCCGTTCTTTGCGGCCCCGTAGTCGACGAATGCAGCTTGGAGCGAAGGTTCGATGCGGGTTATCACGGCTTTGTAGATGTTGGCTACGGTCGGCTCCCAGGTTTTGACCTGGACATCCAGTTCCTCCAGGAACCCGTCACAGACTACCGCGACGCGGCATTCTTCCGGGTTGCTGGCGTTGATCAGCATTTTCTTTACCATGTGGTCATTCATTTCCTTAATTGAGGGTGCTGCTGCAGCATTTGGGATCGAGCCGGCGAGCCGTTTTATCGGTGCCGGTGACGTGCGACCGGTGGTGCACATATTGAGGGTGCGTGCAGCCATGACTTCCTGGTCTTTCGACCAAGGCGGCTCGAGTGCGTCTCCGGGCCGGGAGGTTTCTCGGGCAGCCGTTGGTTTTCATTCGACCATGTCGTGGCTTTCTGCGACAATTCCCTCGCGATTCCCATGTGCCGCGCGCGGCGGTGGTCCTTCATCGGGTATACCGGGGACCGACCCGGCCTGCAGCGATTTCCGGTTACGGTTCATTACCGCACTATTGTTTCCTTCCCCACGTGTTCCTATAAGCGTTTTGATCTCTTTCCACAATTCTTTTTTTCCCAGTCCCGTGATAGAGGAAAAGAGAATCACCGGGTTATTGGCTCCCACCTTTGTTTCGATACTCTTTCTCGCGTTGAGCGTTCGTCCGTAGCTGAGCTTGTCGGCCTTGGTCGCGGCCAGGATCAGAGGGACGTTGTGTGCCGTGAGGAAGTCTACGAGTTGGATGTCCGAGTCCGTTGGCGGGTGCCTGCAATCGAGAATGACGACGATCCCTGCGAGTGCCTCTCTTTCTTCAATGTAGGAACGGATCATGGGCCCCCACTGTTTCTTGACGTGGATGGGGACCTTCGCGTACCCGTACCCCGGCAGATCCACGAACACCAATTCCTTGTTCACCTCGAAGAAATTGAGCTTGCGGGTGAGCCCCGGCGTCTTGGAAGTCCTCACCAGGCCGCGGCGCCCCACCAGCGTATTGATCATGGAGGATTTTCCCACATTGGAACGACCGGCAAACGCGACCTCCCGGAGTCCGGACTCAGGGTAATGATCCCTGTGTTCCGCGGAACCGAGGAAAACCGCGCTTTTAATCTTCATGGGCGGGCCTCAAGGCATTGGCTGGAACTTGCCGATTCCTGCGTGTGGAGGTCGGCGAGCCCTTATCGGTGGTCTGCACCGTCTTGGTTCCCTGACGGTTGTGGGGTCTACATCACGCTGTCCGCGGTGAGCCAAGGAATGACTTTTCGTTCGCCATTCCATCTTAATATAAGGCAAGATACTTTCAGATGCAACTGTTACTTCCCATGAGCCGTTTGCTCAGCAGCGCATACAGATCCAAGCCGTTGACGATGGTCAACCGGACCAATGCGGTGGTATACTACTTATTCTTCGCGTCGCACAATGAGACCGCTCCGAAGATCGTGGGCGAGATTTTCAAGAATCACGCGAAGACCGGAGGCTACTGATGGCTCTCAATACCGGTATCGAGTGGGCTCAAGGGACGTGGAACCCGCTCACCGGCTGCACAAAACTCAGCCCGGGCTGCATGAACTGCTATGCGGAGTGCATGGCGCGGCGTCTCAAGGCCATGGGGTCCCCCAGCTACGCCAATGGATTCAGCTTGACTCTGCACGAGCATATCCTCGACGTACCGTTCAAGTGGAAGCGTCCGAAGATGATCTTCGTGAACTCCATGAGCGACCTCTTTCACGAACAGGTTCCGGAGCGTTTTGTGCTCCAGGTCTTTGACGTGATGCGCAGGGCGTCCCACCATCAGTTTCAGATCTTGACCAAGAGGGCCGAGCGCCTGGGCGAACTCGATCCGATACTGGATTGGCCTCCAAATGTGTGGATGGGCGTCACCGTCGAACACGCGGACTACTATTTCAGGATCGAGCATCTCTGCCGAACCCGAGCGCGTACCAAATTCCTGTGCTTTGAGCCCCTGCTGGGACCGGTCAGAGACCTGGACCTGCACGGCATCGACTGGGTGATCGCAGGCGGGGAATCCGGACCTCGCGCTCGTCCCATGGCACCGGAATGGGTCACAGACTTGCGGGATCAGTGTCTGAGTGCCGGAGTGCCCTTCTTCTTCAAACAATGGGGTGGCAAGAATCGCAAGAAAGCCGGACGCATTCTGGAAGGCCGCACCTGGGATGAGAAGCCCGTGCTATGAAAGCCCTCGCATGCAAATGGAATTTCGGGGGGGGGGGGGGGGGGTGGGGTGTGATGAGGGACAACCCCCCCCCCCCCCCCCCCCAAACAGAAGCGGGAAGGGACTTCTTGAAAGAAGTCCCTTCCCCCGGACCCCCATCCCCAAGAACTTTTGGTACTGGGCAGCTCCCGCTGGTCGCCGCGGAAGGGTCCAGCTAATGCCCAAAGAGCCGATGGGGGTTGCATGCACACGCTTCGTTGCCGCCGCGGCTCGGACATGAGGGTTCTTATTCTTTAACCGTTCAGAGAGTGCATGTCGGGAGCCGTCTCCGCAGCGGACCTGTGTGTCCGCCCCTGCAATGCTTCGCGACGATTGCACGAAGGCGGGAGGAGCAGGACAAACGACGGCGAAAGCCACGTGCCTCTGTTCCTCGTGAACGTGTACCTTGTGTGAATGGGGTCTCAGAGGGACGGGCCTTTTCCACGCGTCCCCTGCTCGGGAAATCGGATTCGATAGGAAGGAGCGGCACATGGGAGACGATCTTCAAAGCTGGTTGGTGGCTGTGGTCAACGATTTCGTCCGGGATTCTCCGGAAAACCGATTCAGCGGCGGTTTCGACGAAAAGGCGTTCGAGGACGTGCTGGTCGGATTCGCGAGCGGGTCTGACCCGATCTTCGAGTCGTACAAGGAGCTGGTCGGCGAGGACCACTGGACTCCCGCGGAGATTTTCGGGATCACGTACCCGGAAAGCGCTGTCAAGCCGGAGCAACTCACGGTGATAAGCTGGATACTCCCCCAACGGGAAGCCACCAAGGCCGACAACCGTCAAGAGACCACATACCCGGGACCAAGATGGGTGCAGGCCCGATTCGCAGGTGAGGACTTCAACGACGCCCTGCGCAACCACGTGGTGACTACGCTTGCCGCAAAAGGAATCAAGGCGGTTGCTCCGGTGAAAACGCCGGGTTTTGCCTGGCACAAATCCGAGAAATACCTGTGGTCGTCGACCTGGTCTGAACGGCACATGGCATACGCGGCGGGCTTGGGCACCTTCGGGCTTTGCGACGGGCTTATCACGCCGAAGGGGAAGGCTCACCGCGCAGGGTCAGTCGTTGCCGGTGCGGTGCTGCCTCCGTCCCCAAGGCCGTACACGGACCATCACGCGTACTGCCTGTTCTATCAAGACGGCTCGTGCAGGCAATGCGCGGACCGCTGCCCGGTCGGCGCCATTTCCGAGCACGGCCACGACAAGTCAGCCTGCTGGGATCACACGTGCGAGACGTGTAAGGACTTCATCGAAAAGCACTACGGCTTCAAGGGCTACGGATGCGGCCTGTGCCAGACGGACGTGCCCTGCGAGTCGGGCATTCCCGGCAAGGTGCGTGGCATGGAAATCACATGATCGATTCCCATGCACTCAATGGCACTGCGGTCGATGAGAAGGAGACCCGCGAAGACTTGACGGTCCGAGAAGCCGGACTCAGGCATTCCGTAGATATGCTGTTCGACGGCATACTGGTTCTCCGGGACTCAGTAATCATTGAGACCAATCCCGGCCTCCTCTCCATGACGGGCTACGAAGCTTCGGAGGTGGTGGGCCGGCGCATCGAAGACCTGGAGGGATGGCAGGACCTGGGAGGGGTTCTGGCAACCGTTTCCGACACAGCGGTCTCCTTCGAGTCATTGCTGCCTCGAAAGGGCTCTTGGCCGGTCTACGCGACCGTGAGAGCTTCGCGTATCTCTCAGGGCGATTCAGCGCTCGTCGTCGCCGTGGTCGCGGGAATGGCCGAGGACGAACCTGCCTCCGCCTTGCTGCTCAGATCCGCGGAACGCTATCGATCACTTTTTCAGGCCATCCCGGACCTCGTCTTCACCAAAGATCGAGACCGGAGGTTTTCGCAGGTCAATCCGGCTATGGAGAAGGCCCTCGGGCTGTCAGGATCCCAGATCGTCGGGCGTACGGCTGAACAGATCTTCGGCCCGGAAGCCGGGGAGCGAATTCGCGCGTGGGATATTCGTGTCCTCGAAGGGGAGACGATCGAGCAGGAACACTCTGTGCCCGTGAGAGGCGAGCAGCTCACGTTGCACGAGGTCCGGGTGCCGATCAGGAACAGCGCCGGCGAGATAATCGGGGTCTGCGGCATTGCTCGCGATGTGACGGAAAGACGCCTGGCAATGGTCAAACCGGGCATAGGCCGGGCAGGGTACCGTTCCAAGGCCATGAGAGACACTATGGAATTGGCCCGGCAGGTTGCGTCCACGGACAGCATCGTGTTGCTGCTCGGAGAGAGCGGATCGGGGAAGGATCATCTTGCCGCATGGCTACATGAGCATTCGCGGCGGTCCGGTAGCCCGTTTCTCACCATTAACTGTGCGGCAGTGCCTCATGACCTGGCCGAGTCGGAGCTGTTCGGCCATGAATCAGGGGCATTCACCGGGGCAAGGAGCAGGAAGAAGGGATTGCTGGAACTCGCAGAAGGCGGAACTCTGCTGCTTAACGAGATTGGGGAGCTCTCCTTGCCGCTTCAGTCGAAGCTGCTGGTATTCCTCGATTCCAGGTCGTTTCACCGCCTTGGGGGTCAGGAGAGAGTCCGCGTCGACGCCCGTATTCTTGCGGCCACCCACAGACCCCTGGAAGAGGAGGTGGAAGCGGGCCGCTTCTTGAAGCCGCTCTTCTACCGATTGAACGTGCTCCCCATACGCGTGCCCCCTCTTCGCGAGCGCGTCGAGGATATCCCCCAACTCTGCCGAGAACTTGTGGCCAAAGTCGCGTTGGAGATGAATCTCTCACGAGTCCCTTCATTGGATCAGGAGTCCCTGAAAGGCCTGACGAGGTACCATTGGCCCGGCAACGTGCGAGAACTGAGAAACGTGCTGGAAAAGGGACTCATACTGTGGCGGAGCGGCAAGTTGAAGCTGAATCTCCCGTTCACGGACGCAGGGGAGGATGGACACTCGGTTCAGGTTTCGCTGCCCCAGGGCAAGACCCTGAGAGAAGCTTCGCGGGAATTCGAGCGGTTGGTCTGCATCGAGGCGATTCGACGATGCGGAGGGAACCGCTCTGCCGCGGCTCGATCTCTGGGGTTGTCGCGGGATTCCTTGTATCGGCACCTGCGCAGCGGGGCTGAACCTCAGGCACCGCCGGACCCACCCGGACCGTGATGGGCGCCAGTGACTGTCCGAATACTCTGACACCCCACGCGAAAAGTCGTTATGAAAACCGTGACATGGGAGGACTGTCCGATATTGCGGACAGCCCTTGTTTTCATAACTCGCCGAATTTATTCGCACCGATCTGCCATGCTGTCCTATTTATCTTACAGTCTTCAAGGCCTCGTCGAGTCGGCCTCCCGTTCGAACTCCCTGTCTGACCACAACGAACCGAAATAACAAGCTATTTCCATGGCGGCCTCCTGCTGCCGTTGAGGGCACGGCAGTTGCATAAACCCCCGGTTCTGCCAAAGATCGGGCTTCGCCCGAGAGAACCTGCAACCGACGGGAGAATCATCATGGCATTCTTTTCATCCTTTTTCGACGGAGCGCTTCACTCAGCGATCAAGAAGGGGGAGCGCCAGAAAGTGAAACAACTGCTCGAAAACGGCGCGGCCCCCGACGAGAAGAGGCGAGGAAGAACGCCCCTGATGCTCGCTGCCCGAATCGCGGATCCGGAAACCGTGAGTGTTCTTCTCGAGAAGGGTGCCGAGCTGGAGACTCGGGACAAGCAGGGATCTACTGCTCTCATGTTCGCCGCGGGGGGGTGGGGCTGCAAAGGGAGAGACAAGGAAGACAAGTGTCTGGCAGTGGTGAAAGCCCTGCTCGAAAGAGGAGCCGATGCCAATGCGTGCGGCGGCCGCGGGCAAACGGCCATGCGGTATGCCCTGGGCGCATCGAATAGACGGGTCATGGAAGTCCTCCGGGAACACGGTGCGACCGATTCCTGCTACGCCTGGATCTCGGCTGGAAACGCACAGGAGTAGGGCCGTGAGAGGACCGTTGAAGCCACGGGTGTCTGGGAGGCCCGATGAAACGGATGCAAGCCGTGGCCGAGAGTTGTATCCACCTTCCTCGGCCCGCCTGGGGACCGCCCGCAGGCGAGGCGGTTCCACTACGCCGACGAGTAACGCAGTTCTTCTCGAAAAGCGACGAAGTCGAACCTTATCAGCGAAATGGGAGGTTAGGGATGGGGTGGTTTTCCAAACTCATGGGTGGCTCTCTGGTTTCGGCAGCAAAAGCCGGTGACGTTGCAAAGGTGCGCGAGTTGCTGGACAAAGGGGGTGACCCCAACGAAAAGGAGTACGGCTTTTCGCCGCTCATGTTTGCCTGTGAGAGGGGCAACCTGGAGCTGGTGCGACTTCTCATCGGTCGCGGAGCGGACGTCAACGCGCGAGATCCTGGTCTCGCACTTACTCCCTTGATGGCCGCGGCTTCCGGCAAGGGCTTTCCGGATGGGCTGCAACGGGAGATCCTGGGTCTGGAAATCGTGACCCTGTTGGTCCAACACGGCGCCGACGTGAACGCGGTCGGCAAGAAAGGGCACACTGCCAGAGGGTTTGCCGCGGAATCGCAACACGCAAGAATCGTAGCGTTTCTCGATGAGCAAGGAGCAACGGAAACGCGTTGATTCTCAAAACGACGGCTGGGAGCCGCAACCAAGATTCGCGGCCACCTTTCTCGGTCCGCATGAAGACCGAGGGCGGCGCCGGTTGGTTCTGCGCACGCGAAGAAAGTCACGTTGCTGTCTCCCAGAGCTGCTCCAATGATGATTTCTTCTCGAAAAGAAGAGAGATCGAACGTTATCAGAAAAACGTCCTCGCGGGACGCCTTTCCTCCCGGTCCCATGGACCGGGCCCAAGGGTTCGCGTCGCGGGAAGGGCCTCTTGTCACGAAATCCCTATCCCCCGCGCATTCACGCAGGAAGGACTTCGAATGCGACATCTTTTGCCTCTCTTGATTGCGCTCGCAATCGTGCTTATCCTGCCCCTCGACACCGCGTCCGGGGAAACGCAACACAGCCCCCTCGGAATCCTGGTCCTGCAGGGGAAGGTGCTGGATTCGGCAGGCAATCCTTTGGCGGACGCTCACGTATTGCCATATCGCGACGGAAAGCCTTTCCTGCCGCCGCGTCAAGGAGCAAACGCCCATCATGGAGGAGTCACAGGGAGCAACGGTCTCTTCATGGTCGAGATTCCGGCACCGGCCGAGCAGATCAAAGAGGGGAAATGGTCTCTCAAGATCACGAGGCCCAGTTTCAAACCTTCGCCACTGATTCCCCTGGCGAAAATCCATTCCCAGGGATCGACCCCGGACGGTCCCGGACGTTTCCTCGCGACTGCCACGGTCTCCCTGGAGAGATTCCAAGGGAGGGCCTTCTGGATTGCCCTGATCGTCTTCGGGGGAGTCTATGCACTTATCGCTTTCGAGGCCCTCCACAGGACCCTGGCCGCGTTTCTTGGGGCAACGGTCCTTCTAGTAGTCACGCATACATTCGGCACGTACGACGCCGCGTACAAGATCATCACATACGAGCAAGCCTTGCACAGCGTGGACTGGAACGTGGTCTTCCTGCTCATGGGGATGATGGTCATCGTGGGCGTGCTCAAGTCGTCGGGGGTGTTCCAGTGGCTTGCATACAAGTCTTTTGAGATCGCGAGAGGCCAGGTGTTCGTCTTGTCCGCGGCCTTGTGCGTAGTCACCGCGGTTGCCAGCGCGTTTCTCGACAATGTGACCACCATGCTGCTGCTCACGCCGGTCACGATAGAGATCGCCGTGGTGTTGGGAGTGTCCCCGTTCGTGTTCCTCATGCCTGAGATCGTGGCGTCGAATTTCGGGGGCACTGCCACGCTCATAGGAGACCCACCCAACATCATGATCGGTTCATATGCCGGCCTGACGTTCAACGATTTCGTGATCACCCTCACCCCCGTCGTGGTCGTGGTGATGATCTCCCAGATTCTCTACAACAAGCTTCTGTACGGCCATTCGTACGAGAAGGCCAAGGTGGAGGACGTCCCCAATATGATCGCCTTCTTGAAGGAGAAATACCGGATCACGGACAGGAAGGTGCTCACCATAGGCGGCAGTGTGCTGTTGGGGGTGATCGTGCTCTTCGTGCTTCACGGAGTCTTCCACATGGAGGTGAGCGTGGCCGCACTCTTTGGCGCCTCGCTCATCGTCTTGTTGAACAAGATGGACATCGTGGAAATCCTGGAAAAGGAGATCGAGTGGCCGTCGCTGGTGTTCTTTATCATGCTCTTCATCGTGGTGGGTGCAGCCGAGCAGACCGGCATCCTCCAGGTGATTGCGGACTGGATACAAGACACCGTACAGGGGCGGCTCTGGGTGGCTGTTCTCATCGTGCTGTGGGTTTCTGCGGTCTCGTCAGCCATCGTAGACAACATTCCGTTCACCGCGACCATGTTGCCGATCGTGGCGTTCCTCAACAAGAGCATACCCGGCGCGGAATCCGGCGTGCTTTGGTGGGCGCTTGCCCTGGGAGCTTGCTTCGGCGGCAACGGCACGATCATCGGAGCTTCCGCGAACGTGGTCACCACCGGCATCGCAGAAAAGGCAGGCCACAAGATCAGCTTCGGGCAATACTTCCGGGAGGCCGCGCCGATCACCGCGGTCAGCCTCATCATCTCGTCGGCGTTCCTGCTGCTGCGCTATTAGCACTGCCGGGAGAAAGATCCCTGCCGATTCCAGCCAAGATGCGGTCATGTCCAGAGGCGACAGGCAAGATGCCTGTCCCACCCACCAAACTGCACCAGGACTTGCGCTTGCTTGTGCGAGTTGGTTTCCTCCAGGGGGATTTTTCGCCTGGGGCCCTTGACATTCGTAGACGACCGGTCTATTTTGAATTCAGGACGGCATCATCATGACCAAAGAGTCCACAAGAGCAAGACTCCTCGCGGAAGGCGCAAGAATAGTCCACGAGAGGGGCTTCAACAACACGGGCATTCAGGAAATCCTCGAAGCCGCGGGAGTCCCGAAAGGCTCGTTCTACTTCTACTTCAAGAGCAAGGACGACTTCGGCCTGGAGATCTGCGACTTCTACTGCGGCTTCATGGCGCAGTGGATGGACAGACACCTTGACGCGGGACAAAGTTCACACATGCAGGCGCTGAGAGGGTTCTTTGACGAGGTCAAGCACTACTTCGCCGGAAGAGGCTGCAAGTCGGGGTGCCCTGTCGGAAACATCGCCCAGGAAATGGCCGACCTCAACGACGCGTTCAGGGACAAGGTGGAAGGATGCCTGCGCATGATGACCGACCGGATTGCACGCTGCCTCCGAGCAGCTCAGGACAACGGGGAGGTCGATCCGTCACTGGACGCGCACAAGACCGCGGAGTTCATCCTCAATAGCTGGGAAGGAGCCGTGATTCGCATGAAGACCCGGCAGAGCATCGAACCACTGGACCTGTTCGCGGACATCATCTTTGGCCGTCTGCTGAAGCCGTAAGTTCTCGGGAAAATGCGAGTGCCCCGGACCCCCATCCCCAAAGACATTTGATTCAGGAGGTAACATCGTGTCCCTTATCAAAACCACCCCGCCCGAACAGGCAGAAGGCAAGCTCGCGGAACTCTACGCGTCGGCCGAGCAGTTCTTCGGATTCATCCCCAACAACGTGCGCTTGCTGGGAGTGAGCCCCACCATACTCGACAACCAGTTCTCCATGGTGGAGTATTACATGTCCCACAAGACACTGAAAACGCCACTGCTCGCGGGAATCCGCATGATGGTCTCCAAGCGGTGCCGGTCCGAGTACTGCGAAAACGCGAATACCCAGATGCTTATCCGAATGGGAGTGCCTAAGGAGAAGGTCGAGGCATGCAAGGCGGACCCGCAACAGGCACCTTTCTCGGACAATGAGAAAGCCATGCTCGGGTTTGTGCTCAAAGCCGTTGAGGACCCGAAATCCGTGACCGCTCAGGATGTCGAGGCGCTCAAGACCATGGGCTGGACCGACCAGGACATCTTCGACGCGGTCGCGCATGGAGCACGCATGGTCGGGACCAACATCATATTCGACACGTTCAAGATAGACAGAGACTGACACCAATTCGCGTTCACACGGGCGGCCTCGGGGCCGGTCTCGAGTAATACCAAGTCGCTTTCCGAAAGGTAAGATTCCGGGGGAAACCCTTTTAGAAAAAGGGTTGTCCCCCGGACCCCCTTCCGAAAACTTCTGAAACATCGGGTGGTTCTGACCATGCCGCGGGTTCTCGGGATGTCGGGCGGTGACTTTCATGCTTGGTTGTGGCCGCGTACGGTCATGGTGGTTTTGCAAAAGGCGGCTGGGAGCCGCAACCAAATTCGCGTCCACCTTCCTCGGTCCGCATGCAGACCGAGGGCGGGGCCGGTTGGTTCTACGCAAGCGAAGAGAAGGCACCTTGCTTGCTCCCAGAGCTGCCGGCCCGAAGATTTCTTCTCGAAAAAAGGAGAAATCGAACCTCATTAGTAGAAGGGTTGCCCCCCGGAAATCGCATTTTCAGATAGATTGGTGAGTGAAGAGAGCAAGGAGGCATCGATGATCACTTTCCGGAGGATTACTGTGAATCCGGAGATTTGCATGGGCAAGCCGGTCATTCGAGGATTGCGCTTCCCCGTGTCACGTCTGCTGGGCCTGCTGGCAGCCGGCGAATCCGCCGAGCCTATCCTGAAGGCGTACCCGTACCTGGAACCGGAGGACATTCACGAGGCGCTGCAATACGCCGCGTTTCTCGCTGACGAGCAAGTCGTCGAGTTCGCCTCATGAAATTCCTTCTTGACATGCCGGTTTCTTCCGTGCTCCTCGGCGTTCTCCTTTCGCGCGGGCATGAAGGAGTCCACGCGCATCAAATAGGTAAGGATCGCGCTCCCGACACGGAGCTACTGGACATCGCTCGAAGGGAAGACCGCATCATCATTACCGCGGACTTGGATTTCCCCAGACTCTTGGCGCTCAGCATGGCTGACGGGCCGGATAGTCTGGTTTCGAGGCGGGGATTACTCCGATGAGGAGATGTGCAGCTTATTGGAAGCGGTTCTCGCGAGAGAGTCCCGGCGGACGTCCTTCAAGGCTCCATCTGCGTCGTAGACAAGAGACGCGTACGTGTCACCAGGCTGCCGCACGGAAGGGGTGTGCATTGAGGGAGGATGAGCATTCCCGCGTATTGCCGGGCGGGCGCGGGGTCTTGCCTCGATAGGGCTGGCTTTTCAGAAGCCAAGCGGATATCATCTCAGGGAGAACCCGCAGGTCCCTGAGCGGGCAAAACGGACAATGAAAATGCAACCCATCCTAAGTGTTGAAACACCCTTGCGGCGACCAGCGCGAGCCGCCCAGTACCAAAAGTCTTAGGGGATGGGGGTCTGGGGGAAGGGGCGGTTTTCAAAACGGCGGCTGGGAGCCGCAACCAAATTCGCGTCCACCTTTCTCGGCCCGCATGAAGACCCAGGGCGGGGCGAGTTGGTTCCACGCGAGCGAAGAAGGGCACGTTGCTTTCTCCCAGAGCTGCCGGCCTGAAGATTTCTTCTCGAAATGATAAGAAATCGAAGGTTATGAGTAACACGCCCCTTCCCCCAGCGCATTCACGTACACACCGATCGGAGGTCGGAGATGCACGAGATACTGCCTGAATTCCCATTTCAGCATGCCGTAAGTCTCAAGCCGCTGCTCGACTACTGGGAGAACGTTCTGGCCCCGTCAGACGAGCACTGGGCCGCACAACTGGCGGCGATCAGGCCTGAGCTTGAGAATAATCCCGAGCTCAGAGAACCCCTGGTGGACTGGTCACGCCCCACACCATGCGGGGAGGTCCTTCGAAAGCTCATGAACGCGGTGTTCCCTCCCGCGTTCTGGGAGTATGAGGCCGTGGGAGCTCTGGAACCCCTGTCACTCAGGCCGTTCTTCGTGTCCCCCGAGTTCGAGCGACTCATGCTCGACGAACGCGGCTCTTTCCGGGGCAAGATTCAACTGCTTGGGGAGAGCTTCGATCGAGCCAAAATTGCCAGGGCATATCTGCTCATCCTCCACAGACTCTACGGGATGCCTTGCGGCACGGACTACCCCTTGACCAGAGTCGTCCCGGACCCGGAAACGGGCCTTGATCGCTATTTCCGGATCGAGACGCGCTTCAAATTCATGGAAGTGAAGGCCCTTGGGGAGCTCCCGAGGCTCTCTCCTCAAGACCTGGAAAGAATTGCGGGAAACGTCACCCAGCCCGAGCACTTCCGGGAGATTCTCCCGCCGGAGCTCTTCGCGTTTTACGGTTTTTCGGTGGTGAGAGCCGTCGACGTGACGGAATCGGAGGTGCTGTCACTGTTGGGCAGAGATCTCGTGGACCGGGATTCGGTCTTTTCGCACATGGGCTTCATGCGCTTGCAGCAGAGGCTCAGAGCACTCTTTCGCGTTCCCGAGCTTGTGGCGAGCCTGGCCGCGATCCAGGGCGATCAGGTGCTCATGCTCAACAAGGGGTGCGCGACCAAGGAGTGCTGCATCTTCTCGGAATCCACCCACCTGCCCATGCGTGAGTTCGAGGGGTCTTCCTTTCACCGAGCCGTAGAACTCGACAGAGCCTTCCGGGTTCCCGACATTCTCGCGTACGAGCCCCGGACCCCTGCCGACGAAGATATCTACCATCACGGCATTCGGTCGGTGATCATTGCTCCCCTGAAATTCAGGGATCAGCTCATCGGCATATTCAAGATCGGCGCGCCGACCCCCGGTGCGTTCGGGCACTCCGCGGAAACCCTGGTGAACCAGATCGCGCCCCTGTTCTCCATGGCTCTGAAAAGGTCTCTCGACGAGCTGGATCACCGCGTGGGCGATGTGGTCAAGAAGAAATGCACCGCGGTGCACGCGTCAGTGGAGTGGCGTTTCAAGAAAGCGGCTCTTGCCCACCTGGAGCGCCACGGGCATGACTCGGAAGCCGAACTCGAACCCATAATCTTCCCCGACGTGTACCCGTTGTACGGCGCCACGGACATCCGGGGATCTTCCGACGCACGCATCAGGGCAATCCAGGCAGACTTGATGGAGCATCTTGGACTTGCCGCGGAGATCGCGCAACGCGCGGGTACGATGCAGCCGCTAGGCATACTCCAGGAGCTCGAACACCGTCTCCAGGGGTATCGGGAGCAGACCAACCTCGGGTTGAGCTCCGGTGATGATTTTGGGGTAATCCGGTTCCTCCGTCAGGAATTGGAGCCGATTTTCCCGCTCCTGTCCGAGTTCGGGCCCGCAGTCGGCCAGGCCGTGGACGCGTACCGTGCCGCGGTCGACCCCGGCCTGGGAACCGTGTATCGCTGCCGAAAAGCCTTCGAAGAGAGTGTGTCGCTCTTCAACGAGCGGGTCTCGGCATACCTCGACCGGGAAGAAGCCGCGGCTCAAGCGATATTCCCGCACTACTTCGACAAGCACCAGACCGACGGCGTGGACTACATCGCGTACATGGGCAGGTCCATGCTGGAAGAGGGTGAGTTCAACGACCTGTACGTCCGGAACCTGCGTCTGTGGCAGATTGTCGTGGCGTGCGGGATCGCCTGGCACACCGAGCAGCTCAAGCCGTTGATGGCCGTGCCTCTCGAAGCGACTCACCTGATCCTCGTCACGCACACGCCGCTTTCGATCAGGTTCCGATTCGAGGAGAAGAGGTTCGAGGTGGACGGAGCCTACAACATCGGCCACGCGATCATCCGTTCACGGATAGACAAGGCCACGGTCAAGGGCGCTCGGGAAAGGCTCACGCAGCCGGGACGGATCGCCATCGTCTACTCTCGGGCCGACGAAGCCCAGGAGATGACCCGTTACCTCACGTTTCTTCAAGCGCAGGGACTACTTCTGGACGATCTGGAATCCCTGGACCTCGATGAGCTCCCCGGCGTGAAAGGCCTCAAGGCCCTGCGGGTCGGCATTGACCTCGAATCCGCGGCCTTGGCCGAGCGCGCGCAGCGGTTCGGGCTTGTGGTAAGCCCGACCCGAGATCACGGCCATGAACACCCAGTGGCTGCCCACGGGTAGAGGGGGCATGGCGCAAAGACCCGAGGCGACGGTTGAAGAGGAAAAAGGAACTCGCCGCAGAGAACGCAGAGATTAAAGAATACAGGGAGAGCAGAGGCTTCACATGGAGGACAAGGGCCCTTCGAGCGCCCTGAGAGGGCGCACTGTGCGTAGCCATGGGTTTTAACCCATGGAACTCGATTACGAGATCCCATCTCTGTTGCAAGGCAGTCCCCGGTTGGTCCGTCGCTCACATACCGTGGTGTGTTCTTAGCCGGCCCCACGGGGGACCCTTGAAGATCCGACAAGATGTTCTCTCGCAAAGCACGCGAAGGACGCAAAGCGGAAGCCTGGGATTGCTCTGGATGTTGCTGCGTGTTTGAGGGGACCTGCAGCTCTGGCTGTGAATCACTTGTCGTGTTGCGGTGTTCGCACTCTTGAAGCAAGGAGACCAGGAGCATGAAGCGATTATGCGTGTTGCTGATGACCGTGCTGGCAACCACCATGCTGATGAGCGTTTCGTTCGCGGGGGAAAGGACGATTTCCGTGACAGGCGACGCGGAAGTGCTCGTCCCACCGGATCAGGTGATCATCCGGCTTGCGGTGATCACCAAAACCATGGATCTGCTCGAGGCTCAGAAGAAGAACGATGGGCTCGTGGACAAGGTGCTCGAATCGATAAAGAAGCATGGGGTCGAGCCCGCACACATCCAGACGAGCCACGGTTCGCTGAGACCACAGTACGAAGACCTCCGCCAACCGGACGGCAGTCGCACGCAGAAGTTCGTGGGTTACTCTGCCGACAAGTCCGTCGTGGTGACACTGAAGAAGATATCCGTTTTTTCGGAGGTGCTCAGCGCCGCGCTCAACGCGGGTGCAAACCGCTTCGACGGCATCCATTTTCTGACTTCAGAGCTTCGCAAGCACAGGGATCAGGCACGCACCATGGCAGTGAAGGCTGCAAGGGAAAAGGCGGAGTTGCTCGCCGGACAGTTGTGGGCCAGAAGGTCGGAAAACCGACCCAGATCAGGGAGGATTACGCTGGAGGACCCCACGGAAGGTTCCAGAGCCGGCATGATTATGGGGTTGCCCAGAATCTGACCCTCGACGTTTACCACCAGGCCGAGGACTCCTCTCCGGCTTTTTCTCCCGGTCAAATCAGCGTGAAGGCAAGGGTCAGCGTGGTATTCGAACTGGAATAGGTGTAACCTAATGCCGTGGCGTTGACACTTACGGTGAGAGGAGCCACGGCCGGAAAGGCCGCAAATCGCCTTTCTCCGATACCCGAGCAAGACCCCCATGAAAAGATTCGGCACCATCGTGTTGGCCGTCTTGTTTGCGTGGATGTGCCTCCCCTCGCTGGGGCAGGCTCAGCCGGGCAAGGGATTCGCGCTGCTCAAAGAAGCCCACTCGCTCCAGGCAAAGGCATCCTCGAAGGAGGGTCTGGAACACGCGCTGGAGAAAAGCCGAGAAGCCCTCAAGATATTCGAGACGCACAAGGCTCGATTGGGGATCGGTATGGCCCTGCACCAGATGGCCATGATCCACCAGAAGCTCGGGCAGTATGCGGAGGCGATCGAGTGCCAAGAGAAGGCACTGGAACTCCGCAGAAAGATGGCCGATTCCCGCGGAGTGAGCGGCACGCTCGGAGACTTGGCGAATCTGAACAGTTCGATGGGCAGGCATCGGAAGGCGCTGGAACTGCTGGAGAAGGCCGAGAAGCTCAATGCCAGGGCAGGAGCCGGCCCGAGAGATGGGGCCGCCTTGATCCCCATCGCAAGAGCACTGTCCAAGCTGGGCCAGAATCGGAGGGCGTTGGAAGTCGCCGAGAAGGCACGGGAACTGGCCCAGAAGACCAAGAACTCCCGACTCGAAGAACAGATTCTCCTGGTAATGGGCCAATTCAACAGGAACCTGGGCAGATACCAACAGGCCTTGGATGCGTACGAAGCCGCTCTGGCGGTGAATCGCATGACTCGATTGCCGCGCAGGGAGGCACACTGCCTCACTCAGATAGCGGGCGTCCATTTGGCCACAGGGGAATACGACAAGGCTCCGGCCCGATACCGGGAAGCCCTGAAGATAGCCGAGGAGCTGCAAGACCGGCCCCTCCAAGGGCACATCCTCTCCAGTCTCGGACAAGCCTATGCCCAGACCGAGGATTACCCCGCAGCGCTAAAGCATATCCGAAAAGGAATCGAAATCCTCGATGCCGCGGGCATTTCCACACGGCACAGCAAGTATCTTCTGGCGAACCTGTGTATGGACATGGGAGATCTGGACAAAGCCGAACCTTTGGTCAAAGAGGCCAATCTTGACGCGGGGTTCGCTCGACTCGCCCTCCTCAGGAACGACTACCGGACCGCGGAAACCCACTACCAGCGCCTGCTGACCTGGGGTGAGAGGACCGGCAACGTCAATGCGCTCTTCAGCGCGTACACCGGCCTGGCCAAGGTGCACGAGGGTCTCGAGGACTACCCGAAGGCGGAGCAGTTCTATTCCGAAGCGGTGCGCCTCACCGAAGAGATCAGATCCGGCCTGCTCCCCGCAGAACGCACCCATTTCTTCGAAGTGAAGATCAACG
Organism: Thermodesulfobacteriota bacterium; assembly: GCA_040755955.1. GTDB lineage: Bacteria > Desulfobacterota > Desulfomonilia > Desulfomonilales > Desulfomonilaceae > JBFMAA01. The sequence continues at coordinate 84,988 of JBFMAA010000004.1, read as the reverse complement.
GGTTCAGTCGCCTGGAACCCGCACGGGGCCTTACTCGTGTGCGCATGCTTCAGAATCGGGCAGCCGACAGCATCGAATCCAGCGAGCTCACCAGGGCGAGGAGCTTTGCCGAGGGTCTTTCCCGGCGCTCGGAACTCGGCACCGCGGGAGTCCCAAACGAAGTGCTCGAGAAAGAGGACGCGCTGACCAGCGAACTGGCATCCCTCAAAAAGGAACGGGCCGAGATCGACCGGGAAAGAGACCCCGAACGATTCAAGAGTCTCACGGCTGAGATCGAGAGAGTCCGGGGGGAGCTGGATGCGTTGATCGAAACACTCTGGGCGCACCATAGGCCCTACGCGGCCGTGAAGTACCCGCGACCGGTGAGCCTCGGTAACTCCGCGGTCAAACCCGAGGAACGTCTCGTCATCTTCGATGTGCTCGGAGAGGGCGTCGGCGTGAAGCTCGTGGAAGGCAAGAAGATCACACAGACCTTCTTCATCCGATGGCCCCTGAACGAACTGGAGCAGGATATTCACCACTTTCGCCAGCCGTTTGAGCTGGTGCAGCCGGACAAGTTCGACGCGGAATTGGCCCACAAGCTCTACAAGAAGCTCCTGGCCGCGGTGCTCACCAATGTGCCCGAAGGGGCTCCGGTGACGATAGTCCCAGACGGTCCCCTGGCGGTGCTTCCCTTTGAGGCTCTCGTGGTGAGCGGAAAGGCCCGCGCGCAGAAGACGAAATCCGGCTTGTCACCGGAGGGACTCACCTGGTTGGCCGATGTCCACCCGATCAGCTATCAACAATCCCTCACCGCGCTCACACTGGCGCGTACGCAGGAGCGCACGAAGACGGGTGAGCACCTCCTGGTGGTCGCAGACCCCGTGTTCCATGCGCAGGACGAGCGTCTGACCGAGGCCGCAGGTGCGGCCAGGCCGGCCAAGGAAGATCAGCGGAACATTCGGCTCATGTCCGCCATCGAAGCCGCAGAGGAGGGCGGGTTCAAGTTCGACCGACTGGCACGGACGTCCGACTTGGCGGAAAACCTGGTGGAATTGTTCCGGGGCAAGGGGGAAATGCTGACAGGATTGCAAGCCAACAAGGGCGAGTTCCTCAACACCGTGGCGCCCAGGTTGTTCAATTACGGCTGGATCGTTTTCGCGACCCACGGGCTGGTGAGCAACAAAGTCCCGGGACTCACCGAACCCTTCCTTGCCTTGACCATGGTGATTCCGGGGACGGACGGCTTCCTGAAGATGACCGACATCATGGGCCTGTCCCTGAGTGCGGATGTGGTGGCGTTGCCGGCATGTCAGACGGGCCTTGGAAAGGAGCTCTCAGGCGAGGGGGTTATGAGCATGGGCAGAGCGTTCCAGTACGCGGGCGCCAGATCCGTGCTGATGACTCTCTGGTCAGTGGCCGAGGATTCGTCCGTGCAGCTTGTGGAGAGCTTCTTCAGGCACGTCAGGGAGGGCAGGAGTAAGCTCGATGCCCTCGCCCTGGCGCGACAAGAAATCCGTGAGTCCGGGTATGATCACCCGTTCTTCTGGGCCCCGTTCATACTCGTGGGGGAAGCGAACTAGCAAACCGGCCGGAAGATGAACCACCAAGGCACAAAGACACCAAGAAAGCCGGTTGCCGAAAACGACAGCGAGAGAAGCGTTCTTTGATTTCTTGGTGCCATTGAGGTTTGTATCGGAATCGGAAAAGGGATGCCCTCTGAACGGCAACCCGCCCGAGTCCGTCATTCGGGGGCTCTGGCTGTTTCCTGCTTGGCCTTGTCCTCGTGCTCCTCCCTGAACTGCTCCACGGTTTGGCCCGATTTGAGCCATTTCAGGGCCTTGGCAACGGGCAGGTCCTTTGCGGGATCCACCTTTCCGGTGCGCCACGACTGCTTCTTCTTGTCCGACTTGTCCTGATTCTCTTTTGCAAGCTCTTGCTCGCGTTGCTTCTCGAGTTCGGTCTTCATATCCACATCGGGTTGAATGCCCTTTTTCTGAATGTGTCGGCCTCTCGGGGTGTAGTAGTAGGCAGTGGTGAGCCTGAGCGCCCCACCGTTTTCCAGAGGAATGATCGTCTGCACGGATGCTTTGCCGAAGGACTTCTCCCCGAAAAGCAGGGCTCTCTGGTGATCTTGGAGGCAGCCTGCCACGATTTCCGAGGCACTGGCGCTCCCGCCGTTTATCAGAACCGCGACCTTGAACTGGTAGTGTTCTCCGGTCCTGGAGGCTCGGAACTCCATGCGCTGATCACCGGTTCTTCCGTCGGTGTACACAATGAGCCCCTTGTCGATGAAGAGATTGGAGACCTTGACCGCCTGTTCCAACAGACCGCCCGGGTTGTTGCGAAGGTCGAGCATCAGTCCTTTGAGCTGACCCTGGGTGAGGTGTTTCTTCACCGCCTCGCCGAGATCCTTCACGGTGTTCTCCTGGAAGCTGACCAACCTGATGTACGGATAGCCCTTCTCAAGAAGCTGCGTCTTCACGGATTGGACGTGAATGATATCTCGTGTGATCGTATAGTCTTCCGGCTTTTTCCCATTCCTCACGACGGTAATGGTGATCTTGGTCCCTCTGGGGCCCCTCATTCTCTTGACGGCTTCCATCAGGGTGATGTTCTTGGTGTCCTCCCCCGCGATCTTTATGATCCGGTCTCCGGGCATGAGGCCCGCCTTGAACGCGGGGGTGTCTTCTATCGGGCTTACTACCGTGAGGATTCCGTTCTCAAGCGTGATCTCTATCCCCAGGCCGCCGAATTCCCCTTTGGTTTCAACTTGCAATTCTTTGAAAAGATCCTCCGTGAGATAGGACGAGTGCGGATCGAGCGATTGCAGCATCCCGTTGATCGCGCCATTGATGAGTTCCTTATCCTTGACTTCCCTGGCGTAGTCCTCCTGGATCTTTTGCATAGCCTTTCGGAAGAGCTTGAGTTCCCGATGGTCTATTTTCCAGGCTTGGGCCTCTGTCGGCACCGCGTGAAGGAATCCGAGCCCGGCAACCGTGAATGCGAAGAAGATAATGGCAATTTTTGTCAATTTGTTTACACACATGGGAGATCCTCCCGGAGAAATGACTTTCGGCGATCTCGAAGAATCGTACATCTGCCAAAGAAAAAAATGTTAGCACAGCCCGCACAGCCTCGCAACCGAAACCCGCTGCCCATGGGAAATGAGAGTTCCGGGGGAAGGAACTTCTTGCAGGAAGTTCCTTCCCCCGGAATCGCATTTTCTGATAAAGGGTTTCCCCCGGAAGGTCTTCGTGTGATGGTCAGAGCGTCCGAGCCGCGTCATGGGCGGCCTTGCGTTCTTGCTCGTTCCTGAATTCCTGCACGGACTGGTCGGATTTGAGCCATCTCAGCGCCTCGGAGAGTGTCAGGTCTTTCGCAGGGTCGACTCTTACGGTACGCCAGGATTGCCGCTGCTTGGTCTTGGGCGGTTTTTCCTGAACCAAATCCGCTGCTTCGGAGTCGGTGCGTGTCTCAAGCCTGCTCTTCATGTCCACATCGGGCTGGATACCCTTTTTCTGGATGTGTCGACCGCTCGGGGTGTAATAGTACGCGGTGGTGAGTCGGAGTGCGCCGCCGTTTTCCAGGGGGATAATGGTCTGGACAGATGCCTTGCCGAAGGACTGGGTGCCGAAAAGCAAGGCTCTCTGGTGGTCCTGGAGGCACCCTGCGACGATCTCGGATGCGCTGGCACTCCCCCCGTTGATCAGAACCGCCACCTTGAATCGGAAGTGATCGCCGGATGTAGCTCGAAACTCCATGCGCTGATCTTTGCTTCTGCCGTCAGTGTAGACGATCAGACCGCTCTCCACGAACAGGTTGGCAACCTTCCAGGCCTCGTCCAGCAGACCTCCGGGGTTGTTGCGCAGGTCAAGCACCAGTCCTTTCACCTGCGCGCGGGAGGCTGCTTTCCTGACTGCCTCGGCCAGGTCCTCCACCGTATTCTTTCGGAAGCTCACCAATTTGATGTACGGGTAGCCCTTTTCCAAGATCTGCGTTTTGATGGATTGGACATGAATGACGTCCCGCGTGACCGTGTAGTCTTGCGGTTGCTTTCCTTCTCTCGCGACGGTAATAGTGACTTTCGTCCCTCTTGCGCCTCGCATCTTCTTCACGGCTTGCATGAGGGTCATGTTCCTCGCGGATTCGCCACCGATTCCGATGATCTTGTCACCGGACGTGAGGCCGGCCTTGGCCGCGGGGCTCGCCTCAATCACGGTCACCACCGTGAGAATGCCGTCCTCGAGGACGATCTCTATGCCCAGCCCGCCGAACTCAGGTTCTGTCTGGTACTGGAGTTCCCTGAGAAGGTCTTGCGTCAGATACGACGAGTGGGGGTCGAGCGATCGCAGCATGCCGTCGATCGCGCCCTGGATAAGCTCCTTGTCTTTGACATCCCCGGCATAATCCTCTTGAATCTGTTGCATGGTCTGTCTGAAGAGTTTGAGTTCTCTGTGGTCAATTTTCCAGGCCAGCGCCTCTTTCGCTCCCGCGTGTGTGAATCCGAGTCCAGCCACGACGGTTGCCGTCACCACAATAGCAATCTTGCACACTTTGCTCATGAACATGAGAGATCCCTGTCAGCGATTATGTATGTGTTTCCCCAAGCGACTGTGTCAATTCGGTCAGCGTCAGCGCAGACGATGTGGGTTGTACTAATGGCGCCAATTCGCAAATACGGTTCCGAATCCTTGTGCCTGATCATCTCGGCAGATTTGTAGGGGCCGGCGTCCCTGCCGGCCCATCAAGGACACCCACACGAAGGCCCGCGTACTTTGCGACCGCGTGCATGAAAGGCAATACTAAGGGATTGTCCGGATTTCAGTGGTGCACCGAAAATCCCCCCTAACCCCCCTTTAGAAAAGGGGGGAAAAGCGGCACCTTCCTGCTCCCCTCCTTTTCTAAAGGAGGGGCAGGGGGAGGATTTTGCGACGGCCACGGGCCACCTACATTGATACGGCTAATGCGGGACAGGCCCTAAGTGGTCGACCGGGCGCCCCAGGTCGGTTCTCACGTGATCGGTCCTTATTCCGGGACGGGAACCCGGGGAAGCTTCTGGTCCTCGTCTTTCTTCAGATACCATGCCGTGTCTTGAGCGGTTGCGCTTTCGTGCTCGTTTCTGAACTCGTCGACGGACTGTTTCGACTTGAGCCACGCCAACGCCTTGGATACAGTGAGGTCTGTTGTCGGATCGATGCGCGCGGGCTGAAGTTTCTTGGTTTTTTCCTTCTTCTCTTTGGCCGCATCGGCTTCCTTCTGTTTGTCCAATTCCTTCTTGAGGTCCAAGTCCGGGAGAATACCCATCTTCTGGATGTGCCGGCCTCTGGGGGTGTAGTAGTAGGCGGTGGTCAGCCGGAGTGCTCCCCCGTTTTCCAGGGGAATAGTCATCTGCTCCGAGCCCTTGCCGTAGGATTTGCTGCCCAGGAGCAGGGCTCGGCGGTGGTCTTGCAGGCAGCCTGCCACGACTTCCGACGCGCCCGCGGTCCCCTCGTTGATGAGGACGGCGAGTCTGAACTTGTAATGGAATCCTGCGGGCGAGGCATGGAACACCTTCTGCAGGGCGCTGTTTCTGCCGTCCGTATACACGACAAGCCCCTTGTCCAGGAACAGATTTGAGACCTTTACCGCCTGTTCGAGGACCTCTCCGGGGTTATTGCGAAGATCCAGGACCACCCCCTTCACGTTGCCTCCGGACGCGAGTTTCTTCACCGCGTCGGCCAGGTGCTTGGCGGTGTCCGGCTGGAAGTCCACGACTCGGATGTACGCATACCCGTCACCGAGGATCTGGGTCCTCACGGATTGCACGTGAATCGGTTCCCGAGTGAGGGTGACGTCTTCCGGCTTCTTTCCGGGTCGCACGATGGAAAGGGTCACCTTCGTACCTTTTGGACCCCGCATTTGTTTGGAGGCTTGGGCGACGGTGATGTTCTTCGTTTGCTCGCCGTCGATTTTGGCGATCTTGTCGCCCGGCATGAGGCCAGCGAGGTATGCGGGAGTATCTTCTATCGGGCTTACCACAGTGAGAATGCCGTTCTCGAGGCTGAGGTCCATGCCCACATCGCCGAAATCATCCTTCGGTTCGTTCTGAAGTTCCTTGAAAAGCTCCGCCGGCAGATAGCAGGAATAGGGGTCAAGCGATTGCAGCATACCGTTGATCGCCCCCTGAATGAGTTCCTTGTCGTCGACTTCCCTTACATAGTCTTTCTGGATTCTCTCCACGACCTTTCGGAATAGCTGCAGTTCCCGGTAGTCCGGTTGGTACGCATGAATCCGGGCCGGGGTCGCAGCGAGCAGTGCAAGGCAGGCAATAACTGATCCGGTGAACACAATTGCGATCTTGGTCGATCTTCTCATTGACATCAGAGGTCCTCTCGGGGGTATGGCGTTGCGAGATCGAGATGAGTCGTCAATCTGCAAAGAAAAATATGCTAGCACATGCCCATCAGGGCAACAAGCACTATGCTGCCCCGCGTTGATAATTGCGGGAAGTTTCACGCTTGCCTTGCCCCTCACATCGAGGGAGGGGCAAGGCCAACCGTTTCCCTAAGTCCTTAAGCCTTCGCAGAGACGGTAGCAGTTTCACGGATCGGGGAGCAATCAGTAGCAAGAGGATGTGTCTGCGCGGGTGCCGCGCACTTTGGTATCTTAATGATGTCACGGTGCATTTCTGCAACCCGGGACTCACGTCCCGGGCTACTTTCTTACGTCCCTGCGGGACTGAAGTTGCGCCTTTGGAGCCCCAGAGGGGTGGCAGATAGTAGCCCGGTGCGTAAGCGCCGGGAGCCCCAAGCAGTGAAACGGGTACAAGCCCTCCCAGGGCCTCATTATTCCGCTGGGTTATCCGAAACCAAGACGCGCTGCACCCTCTCTGCGCGGTCTGCGGATAGGTCTTGCCCAAGAAATGTGTGGCCGACTTCTCGAAAGGAAGCACTAAGTTAGGAGAGGGAGGGGAGAGCCGGGCTGTGTCCACAGGCCCTGTCCCAAGAATCGCAAGGAGCGTGACCATGTCGCCAGACCGAAATTCCGGGACTTGACAGAATTGGCCGGCGCGAGTAGTTTCCGCGCACTTTCTTGATGTTTCTGAAGTGAGGGTATGGTGATGAGATTGACGCCGGTGGCCAGTGGGAGTTCCGGAAACAGTTACCTGGTGGAGGCGGAGAGCGCCAAGCTGTTGATAGACGCGGGCCTGACTGCCAAGCAGATCGTGCTGAGGCTCGGGCAAGTGGGCGTAGACCCGGGAGATCTGCACGCGATAGTGGTGTCCCATGCTCATTCGGACCACGTCAAAGGAGTTGGGGTGCTGTCCAGAAAGTTCAAGATTCCCGTGTGGATGAACGAGGGAACGCGCTCGGTCATTGGGGACTCGCTGGGGAAGATAGACACATGGGAGGCCTTCGAGACAGGGAAATCCTTCCAGGTGGCCGGCTTCAAGATTCATCCGTTTGCGGTGCCCCACGATTGCAAGGACCCCGTCGGGTTCAGGATCACCAGAGAGGCCGCGGGAATCGGGATAGCTACCGACATGGGGACGCCGACCGGTCTGGCCGCCACGCTTCTCACGGGGCTCGAAGTAGTGGTGGTGGAGAGCAACCACGACCCGGTGATGCTCCAGGAAGGACCCTATCCCTGGGAGCTCAAACAGAGGATCCGAGGCCGTTTGGGGCACCTGTCCAATCCGGACAGTGCTCGGCTGCTACAGAGGATCGTCTCGGACAGACTCAGATTCGTGGTGCTGGGCCACCTCTCTGAGAAGAACAACCGACAGGAACTCGCCCTGGACTGTGCGCGTGAGGCGCTGCACGGCTTCCTTAACACCGGAGGTCGGCTCTACTGCGCGTCCCAGGACGAAGTGGGCCCATCCATAGAGATTTGACGCAGTCACGTATTCTTTTCAGTTCGTTGATTTCGAGCAATCACCGAAGCTTGCTTCATCTCACTTGGGCCCCCCCCGTATCAATTGGAGCAGCGCGCCGGGTCTGGTGATCAAGTGTTTGAAGATATGGCGGCACGTCTTGTTGTAGATGAGGAGATCCAGGATCTCCGCGATGCGCCCCACACTTCGCCATGAATCGGCAAGGGCCTTGCCGAATGATCTCCTTCGCCGGCTGATTTCCTTTTCGTCGTGTTGGCCGGGGAATTCATGGATTCGACGCGGGTAGGTAGCGTCCAGGTCGGGCGGAGTGTCGTTGCCAACCAGCTGGTCCCAGAGGATCGTGCCAGGTTGCACGGAGAGTTCGCTGGCTCCACACGCGTGGGGTCCCACTTCCCTGATGAACTTGTGAGTATGCTCGCAGTCCTCGAGGGTTTCTCCCGGGCCGCCGTGGATGAAGAACCCCACCACCAGCATGTGAGCCTTCTTGGCATTCCTTACCCCTTGGGTAAGACCCTTGTTGGTCGCTGCCTTGCGGTATCGTCGCAATTGCGCGTCGCTGCCCGTCTCTATCCCTACGAACAGCAGATCAAAACCGGCCTTGTGCAAGAGGCCCCAGGTCTCCGGCGGTAGATGATGTATGGTCCCCTGAAACAGGAATCTCATCGGCAGTTTGTGCTCGATGATCAGCCGACACAACTCGTTCACTCGTGGGATGTCGAAGGAGAAATTCTCGTCCTGGAAGAAGGCCACTTCGATACCCTTGCGACTCAGCTCGACAAGCTCATCGAAAACGTTCCGTGCACTGCGCATACGATAGCGCCATTCCGGAAACAACTTCGGGCAGAAGGTGCAGTGGTAAGGGCAGGATCTTGACGTGATCACGTTCGCGGCCGGAGGGACCGCGGGAAGCTCGAACCGACCGAACTGCTCAAAATAGTCTTTGAACTCGAAGAGACTCCTGTCGGGAAACGGGAGCGAGTCCAGATCCTCCATCTGTTGGGGGATGCCTCTCACCACGTCACCATTGGCGCGGTACGACAACCCTGGAATTCCTGCCGTGGGTTCGCCGTTGAGGAGCCTGCGGCAGAGTTCGGGGAAGCTTTCGTCGCCTTCGCCCCGAATGACCGCGTCGAGTTCTTGGACGTCCCTGAGCAGCAGGTTGTCGAACATCGTCGCGTGGTACCCACCCATGACGGTCATCACATCGGGCTTGGCCCTCTTCACCGCCCTGATGAAATCCAGGCCGTCCGTGAAGCAGAAGCTCGTCGATGAGATCCCCAACACGTCAGGGGAAAGCTCAAGGGCCCTTTGCACTGCCTGTTCCGTGTTGAGATCCTCTCCGTACGAATCGAGGATTTTCAGGGTCGTCCCGGGCACATCTTTGATTCCTGCGGCAACGTAACCGAGCTGCAGGGGGGGCAGCGACTTCACTCCATGCCGGTCGGTCACTGCGGGAGAAGTGGTAAGTACAATTTTCATGAAGATACCTTTAAAGTTGCGTTCAATTCTTCATTCTGAGGACTGGAAAAGGATCATAGCCCATCCATGAGTCAAGGTCAAGCCGGCATTGGTTCATCATGTGGCGATCACTCGAAGTCCCTGCCGGTCGATCCGGAACGGCATGAGCTCTGCTCCGGCGGCTTTCATAGCTTCTCGCACGGCATCGCGCCGATCGGGGTCCACCATGGTGATCATACAACCGCCACCGCCCGCGCCGCATACCTTGCCCGCGAGGGCCCCCGCGTTACGAGCTGCTCCCATGATCCGGTCGATCCTCTCGGTGGTGACTCCGGGAGCCAAGGTCCGACGCAATTCCCACTCGCGCTCGACGAAACGGGGAAGCTCGTCCCATTGTTCCCGGAGCAGGGACCTCTTCATCTCAACCGCCACATCCCGAATCCTGTGCAACGTTTCGCGGACCTCGTCCGTGTTGTCGATGTAGCGCTTGGTGATTTCCCAGTTGTTCATACCGGAGAAGTGACCCTCACCGGTGTACGCAAGGATCAGTCTTTGTTCCAGGGCTTCGGGCAGGAGTGAGTCGTCCGAGAAGGTCTGTCTAAGGAATCCCCCGTGCCGGAATTCAATGGCGGACACACCTCCGTACGCGGCTGCCACATAGTCCTGTTTGCCGGTGGGTACGCCGAGGTTTGCGGTTTCGATATCCGCGGCCAGGTCTATGATATCCCTGCGGGTGATCTCTTGGTTCCTGACTTGGAAAAGCCCTCTCAGCAGCGCGACCAGCAGCGCGCTCGAAGCTCCCAGCCCGGAACCCTTCGGCGCGTGGTTCCGGGTTCTGATCACGAGCCCCGGGCCTGGAGACACAGCCCGCACCGCCCTTCCGATGAGACCCAGGGGCCCTTCGACAGGGAGATCGGAAGGATTCCGGCAGCGCACGGATTCCCCCTGATCCTCGGAAATCAGCGTGATCACGGGGTCGGGAGAAAGTTCCACCACCGCGGTGCTGAGCACGGAGATCGACACGTTTACCGTGCACCCCCCGTCCATGAAAAGACATAAGGGGTAGATATCGGTGGTGCCCCCTGCCAGGTCTATCCGGTTGGGGGCGTGGACCGCAAAGCCCATGGTTAGTACCCCAGCTCTTCGCCTATGATCACGACCGTGAGCGGCGTGAACATGGGCTTGCGATGTATGATGCTGGTGATCCGACAGATACGCTCAGGCGAGTCACAGTCCATGCACACGCCGGTTTTCGCGCAAGGGGTCTTTCTGTTGAGGCTCATCGCACGGATCGGGGCCGCGGTGGTCTCTATCCTCCCGAGGGCCGCGTCGATGTCAGGCACAATCTTGTTTACTCCCGCAACTACGCAGACTTGCTTGGGGCCAAACGTCATCGCATTGATCCGATTGCCGGCCCCGTCTTTGTTGACGATTTCGCCCGTGGTAGTGATCGCGTTCGCGGAAGAGAGAAAGAGATCCGAGACCATCTGATTCCGCCGGCATTGCAGTTCTTCCGGAGTGCCGGGACTGTAAACCCAGTGATCGTACACGGTCTTGCCCGCGTTTTGGAGCAGGGAAACGACTCCCAGTGCCCGCACCGTGTGGGTCCCCGCGATTCCGACGGTCTTGCAATCTTCGGCCAGGTTCATGATGAAGTTGACGACGTCATCCTTGGTTGCAAAATACTCCGCTCCGAAGCCGTGTTGCCTGAGTGACTTGAGTGTTTCTTCGACGGTAATCTGGGTGTGCTGTTTGACGAACTCGTCCATGGAATCCTCCAATCGTAATCTTTCAGCGGATCATGTCTTCGACCCGCAAAACACCTACAAAGGCACCAAGACGCAAGGAAATCAAGAGATAAGTCATGGGTCTTAACCAGGGGATGTGGTGAAGGAAGCGCGGTCCTTACGTCACAATTATTGGTCCTCAATTCCCCCCCACGGACGTGGACTGCGTTTTTGGTGCCTGATGAGGAATTTGGCACCATTCGATGGGCTGCGTCCCTTTAAGAAAGGGTTCTCTGATCACCTTGGGGCACAAGGATGTGGCCTTCAATCCTGAGTGAAGGCAAATCTTCCTGAACACGACTCCTTCCGGGATGAATTGGGACTTACCGGAAACGGGGGCCAGGACCGGGAGAAGCCCTTCCACAATCTTGGAGGCTTCAGGACCCTTCATTTGAGAGCCTCCCCCGCGAAGAAGAACGAGGCGTTCCCGGTGGTACGCGACGGCCCAGAAACCACCCGGGTCTTGGGTCGTGAAGACCGACGGTTCCTCAACACCTTTGCGCGAGGGACTCCGGCCGCCCCGATAGTGCATGAGCATGTGGTTCACCAGAAAGACCGCGGCCTGATTCACACCGCCCTCTTGTCTCGCTTCCACGCGCCCGGCAAGCGAGGCCCCATTGATTCTTATGCCGGCCCCTATCTGCACCGGTTTGCCCAGGCACGCGAGTCGCAGGTAGGTCCGCGCGACGTCCAGGGGCGGCATGGATTGGCAGTCTATCTTGCCTCCTTTGCCGATTCCGGAGCGTACCCCGAACTCACCCAACACCTGGATGAGTCTTTCTGGTCCCAGGGTCTCGGTGACGCGGTCAGCGAGATCTGCCGGCCGCTTGTGAAATGCCTCCCGAAAGGTGAGCGATCCGCCGGAATCCTCCCCGATGAACACGGGCGATGCGAGGGTCCATCGGGGAGGATCGTGCTTCTCTCCGGTCAGGGCAGGAATCATCATCAGGGGGGCGAAGACGCTCGGACCGCCGCTTCCGCCTGTCCACTCCGGGGGGGACGCGACGGCATACGCGATCATGTCGCCCGCTTGCGAGTCCACCACCATGAGACACGCGCCATTCTTGGAGTACCGGTTCACCACCTCCGTGATTTCCGTCTGCAGCATGGGGTCGAGTCCCGTGATCACGTTGACCTGTCCGCGATGTAGTTCGGTTCCCTTTCCGGCAGTGGTCAATTGTCGGTCCACGAGCTCCAGATAGGCCGACGCCCTCACCGGAGCAGCTCCTGACCTGCCCATTTCCGTGGGTCGCCCTACCGCCACGTCGTATTCATCCCTGGAGATTCTCCCTGCTTTGAGCATAAGCCCGAGGATGATGTCTCTTCGTGTTCGAGTCCGTTGGGGATGGCGAAGGGGGTTGATGATGTTGGGGGCCTTGATCATCGCCGCGAGAAGCGCGCATTCAGAGGGTTCGAGTTCCTTGGTGTCCTTCCCGAAGAAGAGCCGGGAGGCCTCAGCGACCCCCTTCACCTGGAACTGCCCCCACTGACCGAAATAGACACGGTTGAGGTACGCTTCGAGTATCCTCTCCTTGGAATAGATCAGGTCGGCCATCACCGCGAACGCCATTTCATTCGCTTTGCGCCACAGTGTCTTCTTGGGGCTGAGCAGGGTCATTCTCACGAGCTGTTGCGTAATGGTGCTTCCGCCCTGTGCGTAACGCCTTTCCCGGAGATTGGTCTCAATGGCCCTGGCAATCGACGTGAAGTCGATCCCCCAGTGAGTGTGGAAGCGCGTATCCTCGGTCAGGAGTATCGCGTCCACCAGAAGGGGTTTGATCTGTGCAAGGGGGAGACGACGACACATCTCGGACGTCTGGCCGCGATCCCGCAAGGACGCGAGCACCTCGGGCTCGATGGAGATCCGGTCCACGTCCTGCCCGGACTTCACCAGACGAATTCTGCTGACGCGGTTGAGGTCCACCGTGATCGAGACCAGCCCTGTGGCGAGGCCCTCCTCCTTCAACGGGCAGGAGCGCAGGGCAACCCGGAACTCCAGGCCCGATTCGGTCCATCGTCCCGGCTCAGCGACCGCGTCTGCCGTCGACGCGTACCCGAGCCTGGTGAGACGCTCTTTGAGCTGAACCGCTCCCACATCCGCACCCACTCGGAGAACAAAGGGGCGCGTGCAGACATAGACCGGCCATCGAGCCAACGCGACTTCGAACGCCCACACGGTAATACACGCGACCACCGCCAGGTAGAGCGCAAAGAGTATCAACAGTGCGAGCAGCAGCGGCTTGATCGCGGCGAACAGCTTACGGAACTTGGCAAACAACGGTGAATTCTCTCTCTATTGCCTCTGTACTACTGTCGTTCCAAATTCTTCGCGGGCCCCGAAGACAAACCACAAAGACACCGAGAGACAAAGAAATCAGAGATCAATTCACAGGCTGGTATTCTTGTGAACAGGCTCTCTTGGTGTCTTTGTGGCTTGGTGGTTCATTCTTCTGCGAGCCAGATGAACGTCTACCCTAATTCTTGCTCATCAAGTGGGTCACGGCCCGTTCCAGCCCGTCGAGGGTAAGGGGAAACATTTCGAAGACCCTGCTGATGACCCCTATCGTGCGAGTCATGGACCATGCGCGCAGAGGCGTAGGGTTCAACCACACAGACCGTCGGAAGGTCTGAGCGAGGAAATTGAGCCTGTCTATGCTGGGCAATCCGCTCCGTTCGTCCACATAGATCGAGCCGTCGGTGACCATGAGCTCGTACGGGGCCATGCTCGCGTCGCCCACGACGACGAGTCTTGTTTCCGTGTCCCAGGTTGCCAGCTCGTCCACGCGCTGGGGCCTGAATCGTCTTTGCGGGTCTTCCCACACGTAGTCGTACACCGTGTTATGGAAGTAGAAGGTCTTCAGGTCCTTGAACTGGGACCGGGAATAGTTGAAAAGGGTCTGAACCACCTCCACATAGGGGTCCATGGACCATCCCCCGTTGTCGATGAACAGGGCCACCTTCAAGCGATCCCGAAGGCTGCGATCGAACACGATTTCTATTTCGCCCGCATTCCTGGTAGTTTGACGAATCGTCTCCTCGACGTTGACCTTGTCTTTGGGGCCCACTGGGATAAGGCGTCGCAATCTCTTGAGTGCTTCCCCTACCTGGGACTGGGTCAGGGGGCCTTCCTGGGAGTAGTCCCGGTAGCGCCTTTCGAGCGCGACCTTGACCGCGGATTTGTTCATCGACGCGCCCCCCACGCGCATGCCCCCGGGGTGATGGCCGGAGTGTCCCACAGGTGAGGTACCTCTCGTGCCGATCCAGCGGCTGCCTCCGTGGTGGGCTTCGGTCTGTTCCTTGAGGCGGTCCATGAAGTAGTTGAGCAGCTCCTCATGGGACATTTTCGCAAGGGTTTCGCGGGGGACCCCCAGCGCTTGGGCGAGCGCTTCGGGTTGTCCGAGCCATTCATCGAGAAGCTGTTTCGCGACCGCGTCTATGTCGAGCCCTCGAAAATCCGGGAGTTCCGCCCCCTGGTAGCAATGGGCGAAGACCCTGTCGTAAATGTCGAAGTACCGTTCGCTCTTCACCAGGAGGGTTCTCGCGGTGATGTACAGGTCGTCCAGGCCCTGGACAAGCCCTTGTTTCATCGCCTGGTGCAGCTTCAGGAAAGAGGTGGGAGTGACCGGTATCCCGGAATCTCTGAGAAGGTAGAAGAAATCGACGAACATGGTGCTCTCTTCCTCAATGATCTGTCTGCCCAAGACGGTTGGGCCGACGCCCCCCGGCAACGGGTGCGCGTCACTCGTCCCGACGGGCGCGTTTCATTCCTATGTGAATTGGGTATTCCGGGGGCACAGACTCCTGACGAACAAGGTTCGCGTGCTCCTCTTCTCGAAAAGACTCCTTCAACTCTGAAGCTCCGGGAGTGCGTAAGGCCTCTTCCTTCCGTTGCGCGGGCCCAGCTCGCCCGCCATCGGTCTTGGAGCGGTCCGACCAAGGCGGACGCGGATCTCGTCAGCGGCTCCCAGCCGCTCGGGTCAGACTCTCAAGCGTCTGGTCTGGGTAAGAGCTTGCTGATAATCGGGGCTTTTTTTGAACAACACTCCCAAGTAGGGGATTTTGCCGGCGATCTGGTCTTTGGGCCGAAAATCCGGGTCCGCGCCGAGGGCTCTGATCCAGTTGATAAGCTCTCTGGTGGCGGGTTTCTTCTCAATCCCGGGAATATCGCGGAGGCGGTAGAAGGTTTTGACGCAGGTGTCCAGGATCTCTTCGTCGAGGTTGGCGAAGTGAACCCGGACGATCTGTCTCATCATATCGGGTTCGGGGAACGCGATGTGGTGGAAATTGCACCGCCCCAGAAACGGATCCGAGAGGTCTTTCTTGGCATTTGAGGTAATGATGATGACGGGTCTGTGTGTTGCGCTGACGGTCTTGTCGATTTCGATGATGTCGAATTCCATCTGATCGAGCACGTCGAGCATGTCATCCTGGAAGTCGGTATCGGCCTTGTCGATTTCGTCGATGAGCAGAACTACTCTCGTCTCGGAGACGAACGCCTGGCCGATCTTCCCCATCCTTATATATTCCTCAATATTGCGCACATTGCGGGTGGAGTCTCCGAATCTGCTGTCATTGAGTCTCGTGAGCGTGTCGTACTGGTAAAGTGCCTCGATAAGTTTCATGCTGGACTTGACGTTGAGCACCGTCAGCGGCATGTCGAGGGCTTCTGCGATCGCGTGGGCGAGCATTGTCTTTCCGGTGCCGGGTTCACCTTTGAGCAGTAGCGGCATTTCCAGTGCAATCGAGATGTTTACGATCTTGGCCAGTTCGGGGTCGAGTACATATTTCTCGGCACCCGTGAACCGGGCGTGTTCGCCATGAGTGGTCATGTGTGTGTGCTCCTCTGCCTTTTTCCACAGTCCGGACCCGAGTATTTTTTTGAACATCCTGCGGGGTACCTCAGTGACAAGGGGGGTGGTTCGTGTGGCCGCGCCGCGCGGCTCGACACCTATTCATAGCGACCCGGAAACGCGTAGTCAATGGTTTATGGGATTCCGCGGGGGAAAGCGACCGCGAAGCAGGGGTGATCTACATGCATGGGACTCCGGAGATCCCCCCGCGAAAGAGTCCCTGTCCCGGGTTTTTGCAAAACCACCATGACCGCGACCGGCCACAACCAAGCGTGAAAGTCACTGCCCGACATCCAGAGCACTCGCCGCATGGTCAGAACCACCCGATGTTTCAAAAGCTTTCGGACGGGAGTCCGGAGGACAACCCCTCTTCAAAAAGGTTTCCCGCGGAAGACTTTCTGAAAAAAGATTGGGAGTCGAAAAAAGTTCTCGGTACACGGGACAAGCGGGGTCAGGTGCCGCGCGAGAAAGATGGAGCGCCAAAAACACGCGCCGTGGCGAGTCGCGAGTGTCAGCCGGCTCAAGCAGACCGATTCTTTTTGCTTGACAATGCCTCTCCGGAGCGGCTAACTTGACCGCCGTGCAGGGAGCAAAGAAGTGTTCTCAGCCGCACCTGGACTGGGACACAAAAAAAGGGTTGACAAAGTGGATGTAATTCTGCGATAAACACTCAATCACTGGCGAATTACATTTGTTTGGAGACCACAAAGGATTTGGTCTTAGAGCTTCCTTTGAAAAGGATTTACGAAAGGAGGATGAGGGTATGGTTAAGAGAACTGCGGTTGTTCTCGGCATCATGTCACTGCTTCTCGTGAGCGGGGCGAGCGTAGCCCTGGCTCAGTGTGGGGGCGGGGATCTGGGCTGCAGACCTCTCTATGTAGGGGTTAAGTGTCCCCCCATGACGACCTGGACCACGATAATCAAGAAATGGGAAGGCAAGGTCGAGGCCCCCTATGCTCCCATGGCAGGTGGCTATGTCGGCGGATGCGGGAACGGCTTGGGCGGACGTCCTGCCGGTTTGGTCGGTGGACTTGTTGGCGCGATTGCCACTCCTCTGGATTGGCTGTTCGGCGGCTTTGACGGCGTCTATGGCTGTGGCTTCGGTGTCCTTGGCTCCGGCTGCGGCGACGAGGGCTGCGCCATGGGACCGCTTCCCAATATCCTTGCCGCGGTGCCGAAATTCCTGGCTGCACCTACCACCTTCACTGACGTGCTGTGGTAGCATTGGTGGGACGAAACGGCTCTCTCGGGTTTTTTGCACGACCATGATGCAGGCCGCGGAAGACCCTAAGAGCCTTGGTCCGAAAGTCCTTGACAAATCGGGTCCAAGCAGAGTATGTATGACCCACGCGATGCATAGAGAGCGCAAGTAAACTTTCTCCGGTTACATACCGGGAAGGCTTTGATGAAAGGAGGATTAGGGTATGGTTAAGAAATCCACCGTACTGCTCGGGGTCCTTGCAATTGTGGTTGTTGCTGCAGGGATGTCCTGGGGATATACGGTAAGCCAATGGCCGGTTCCGGGTATCCCCGGCGTGTCATATACGCCTGGACCAGGCACCATTGAAATAGAATACCTGAAAGGACCCGTTGCCCCGGCCTGTGAGGCCCCTCTTATTCCGGGCGCCATCCATGCGGCGCTGAGCGTCCCGTTCAGAGCGATGGCATTGGTTGCTACTCCGGTTTTCACCGGGCAGCTCACCCCCGGGACCAGCGGGTGCGATGTCGATCTTGCTGAACCCGCGTACGTGACGGCAGCAGTGCCGTGTACCTCGGTGAATGCCTACGTCCCACCCAGGGGCTGGTAACTCAGGGATAGTAGCGTAACGCGTAACGTGAAGGCCGGGCCCTAAAGCTCGGCTTTTTCATTTTCGAACTTCTCGCGTCCGTGTGGCCTCCGTCAGGATCTCCCCGAAGAGATCCGGGCCGTGAGAGTCAGTGACTTGCAGGAGCCTTATCTCGCCAGGGACGCAAGTGCCCGCGGTGATGTACGTTACGCCGTCCGCCTCCGGAGCCTGATACCAGGCTCGGCCTTGGAGAAGCAAGTCGGTCTCGCCCGAGACGCCTTCCACCAGGACCTCTTCGATGCCTCCGACCCTGGCTCGATGCCATCTGTGAGAAAACCGTGCGTGTATGGCTCGAATCTCGTCCGCCCTTGCCTTCTTTTCGTCCGACGGGACGGGGTCTCCTCGCCTGGCGGCTGGGGTGTCCTCCTCGGGGGAGTACTCGAACACACCCACATGCTCAATGCCTGCTTGACTCACAAACGCGCTGAGTTCCTCGAATTCGCGCGCCGTCTCTCCAGGGAACCCCACCATGACAGTTGTCCGAAGAACCACATCCGGGACTTCAGTCCTGATGCGGTCGACGAGCCGGCGGACCGGATCATCCCGCCAAGGTCGCCCCATCGCTCTGAGCACTTTCGCGGATACATGCTGGAAGGGCACGTCCATGTAGGGGAGCACCTTTTCTGAAATGCGAATCAGCTCGAGCAGTTCCCGCGAGATCCCTGCGGGGTGGAGATACATGAGTCTGATCCAGTCTATGCCGGATATTCTCTGTATTCGATGCAGTAGGCCCACAAGCCCGTCCTTCTCTCCGCGGTCAGAGCCGAAGGCGGTGACGTCTTGCGCCACCACGACGATCTCGCGGACTCCTCTTTCGGCAAGCGATTCGACCTCACGCTCAAGGATGCCCGGGTCCATGCTGCGCAGGGGTCCTGTGATGCCGGGTATCGTGCAGTACGTGCACCTTCGGGAACACCCTTCCGCGACTTTGAGGTAGGCGTACCCCGGTGTCGAAACGGCTCTACCGATCACAGGCTGGCTCACCGCGGCGGGGCCGTGAAAGACGCCCGGCTCGGCGCGGGTCAGAGAAGACTCCGCTCTTGCCAAGGCAGCAGCCTCGACCAAGCGCGGCAGGCCTGCAATTCCAGCCGGGTCCAAGAACAGGTCCACCTCGGGGAGCTCGTCTGCGAGCGCTTCACCATACCGCAGCGGCATACAACCCGCGACCACCAGGACCGCGGAAGGATTCTCGTTGCGCAGATCCAGTATCGTATCGAGAGACTCTTCCACGGCCGGCGCCACGAAAGAACACGAATTCACCACGATCACATCAGCCACGCCGGGATCGTCGGCAGGCTCGAAGCCGGACTCCATCATGACGAATGCGATGCGCTCGGAATCGACCCTGTTTTTCGGGCAGCCGAGGCTTACGAGATGAAAGGCTCTTCCCACAGGTGGTCACTCCTCTTCATCGATCTTGAGCACCGCGAGAAACGCGGACTGAGGAATAGTCACATTCCCCACCTGTTTCATACGCTTCTTGCCCTCCTTCTGCTTCTCGAGGAGTTTCTTCTTGCGGGTGATGTCACCGCCGTAACACTTGGCCGTCACGTCCTTGCGCAAAGGAGAGATCGTCTCCCGGGAGATGATCTTCCCCCCAATGGCCCCCTGGATAGGCACCTTGAACAACTGCCTCGGAATCTCCTTCTTGAGCCGCTCGCAGGCACGCCGGGCCCTGTGCTGAGCCCGGTCCCGGTGCACCAACATGGAAAGCGCGTCAACCTTCTCCCCGGCCACGAGTATGTCGACCTTGACCAGATCGGCAGTTCGGTGCTCGAGAAAATCATAGTCGAACGACGCATAGCCCCTTGAAGCGGATTTGAGCTTGTCGTAGAAGTCGAAAAGGACCTCTGCCAAGGGGAGATCGAAGGTAAGCTCGACTCTCTTGGCATCCAGGTAGTTCACGTCCTTCTGCACACCCCGGCGCTCGATGGCGAGAGCCATGACCGTCCCCAGATAGTCGTCCGGCAGGATGATCGAGGCCCTGATAAACGGTTCCTTGACCTCCACGATGTACACGGGGTCAGGATACTTGGCAGGATTGTCGATTACGGCCTCGGCCCCGTCCTTGAACTTCACCAGGTACTGAACCGACGGTGCAGTGATGATGAGAGACTGGTTGAACTCCCTTTCCAGACGCTCCTGGACGACCTCCAAGTGCAAGAGCCCGAGGAACCCGCACCGGAAGCCGTGGCCAAGGGCTGTTGAGTGGTCCGGCTCGTAGGTGAAGGACGCGTCGTTGAGCTTGAGCTTCTGAAGCGCCTCGGAGAGCTCGTCGAAATCGTCTGTGGAGACAGGATAAAAGGACGAGAATACTACCGGCTTCACCAGACGGAATCCCTCGAGAGGTTGATCGCAGGGTCTCTGCTCCAAAGTGACCGTATCGCCGATCCTGGTGTCACTTACGGTCTTGATCCCCGCAATAATGTACCCGACCTCACCCGCGCTGAGCGCAGGCCGGTGCTTGCGGTCGAGGAGGAACACTCCGGTCTCTTCCACCTTGTGTGCAGCCCCGCTGGAGCAGAAACGTATCATGTCTCCAGGCTTGATCTGCCCGTCGAACACGCGCAAATAGACGATCGTCCCACGATAAGGGTCCCAATGCGAGTCGAAAATCAGCGCCTTCAGGGGATTTCGCGCGTCGCCCTTTGGAGGGGGTATCCGTTTCACCACGGCTTCCAGGATCTCTTCGATGCCGGTCCCCTCCTTCGCGGATATCGCGACCGCCACATCGCCATCCAACCCGAGGTCATGACTGATCTGGGCTCGCACCCGTTCCACGTCCGCGGAAGGCAAGTCTATCTTGTTGATGACCGGGATGATTTCCAGGTCCTGTTCCAGTGCCATGTAGAAGTTAGCCAGAGTCTGGGCCTGAATCCCCTGGGACGCATCAATGACAAGAAGCGCTCCCTCGCAGGAAACAAGGGCTCGGGAAACCTCATAGGAAAAATCCGCGTGTCCGGGGGTGTCAATGAGGTTGAGCACGTAATCCTTGCCGTCGGCACCCCTGTACGGCAAGGCCACGGTTTGGCTCTTGATCGTAATGCCGCGTTCGCGCTCGATGTCCATGGTGTCGAGCATCTGGTCGCGAAATTCGTGGGCTCCCACCACGCCGGTAATCTGCAAGAGGCGGTCGGCAAGGGTCGATTTTCCGTGGTCGATGTGTGCGATGATGCCGAAGTTACGTATGTGGTCCATTGTAATAATTGCTCCATATCAATCGAGAACGAGGTTGCACGGGAGTCGATAGATCTTCCCTTGCCGAGACACCATCACGAGATAGTCACCCTCGATCACCGGCCCAAGGGCATCCGGGACAGGCGGCGGGAACGAATTGCTTTTCACGTCCAGCAGGCTGACTCCACGGGTCAAACGATCTATCCGTGCGGTATAGAGAAGCGCATTCATGGACGAACGGTTGAACTCAATGACGTTGCGACCGTGAACAAGCAGTCCTGCCGGGAATGCCCCGTTCACGTAAGACCCTTGCGCTCCCGCCAGGAGGGACCCTGTCTTCAGAGCGGTTCGCGGGTCTATCCGGTAGGTCTTTCGCGAATAGAGGTAATTGCCGGCGAGCCAGACCTTCTTGTTGTCCCAGGTGGCCGTGGCCAACGCGGTGATCCGCAAGTAACCCATGGGGAGCGTCATTTTGATTACCGGCCGTCCCGATGCAAACGACGCCTCCAGATCCATCCCGAGGAGCAAGCGGGTGGCGGTGTCCCCCGCGATCACCATCCCGTCGTCCACCGGCAGATTCCCGAAGGCAGGCCGCACATATTCCGGCAACGCAAAGGACCTTGCCGCGGAGCCCTTTCGCGGAGGAATTTCCACAATGTGCCGGTGATCGTCAATGTCTCTGGTCAGGACGAGAAACCGGGAGTCGTCGATGCCCAAGCCCTCGATTTCCACGACGTCCGGGTCATGGACGAGTTGAGGCCCTTCGATCCAGGTAACTTTCGTGCGGGGTTTTTCGAGAGACGCCCGAATAGGCACCGTGTTGGCACTCACGAGAATCACCAGCAACACCGCAACCGGAATGAACACGTTCAGGGCATAGTTCAGTCCGCTGGAATAGGGATCTCCCTGAGTGAACCGGACCTCCGCATCGTATTTCCTTCGAATGGCGCGCTTGAGTCGCAAATACCCTATGCACACCTCCACTGCCATCAGTACGGAGAAGAAACCCATGAGCTGAGGGAGATAATTCCGCCCCGTGAAGGCCCATATCGCATAGACAATGTAAAGAAAGTATTTGCTTGTGATGGTAAGACGCGAACCGAGCCCCATCACGTTGATGAGGACTCCGAAAACCACCACGATCAGGTACAGAGTGACATAAATGGCGCCTATCAGGGGATCGACCAAATGGTGGAAGAGCGCCATGATAACCACCGTTACCATGCCGAGCTGATCGCACACCAAGTCCGTAAATGCGCCTGCGTGGGACGCCTTGCCCGCATTTCGCGCGTAAGAACCGTCGAGCGCGTCGCATATCAGGTGACCCCCGAGAAAACACACCGCAATCACCGGAGACCGCACGAAGAACAACACTACCCCCGCGAGCAACGCGATCCCGGTGTACGAAAACGTGTCGGGGACCAGTCCAAGTTTCCTAAAGAACGGATATACAGACGAGAATAAGCGAGTCCTCTTCTCCGCCAACCACTGGTGTATCCAGCGATCCTTGCCGAAGTAATTGAGGAAATCTGCGTACTTCTTTTCTCCGACGGTGTCGGACGTGTCTTTTCGCTTCGTGTTCATCCTCTCCCACATAGTAGGATGCGATCGCACATATGGTTTCCGCGTGAACTGAACGAAAGCCGTCTTCGTGCCTACACCCTCGGGGGGCTGCATAGTCCTGTGCCACCCTTGATGCGGGCATTTTCAGAGGCATGGCAGGGTCTGCTGTCCGATGGAAAGACGAGGGGAGGGGCGCAGGAGCGTTGCTTCCGGTGCCCGATCCGTCAGCCTAACGAGGAGCGGCCGAGCCGTTCCTCCAGGGGGTGCACGCCGTCAGAGCTCGTTTCCGTTTCACTCGGCGTCTCCAGTATAGCATCTTGGCCATCGGCTTGCGCAAGTTTTCCTAAGTCATTCGCCTCAACGCAAGCAGGCAATTCTCCTTGCCCCGGTTGCCGTATCGGCACACTACGCGCGAGGCGCTCCCGCGTCAAGAATCTCGCCGCGCGCTCTAAGGAAAATCCCGCGACGGCACTTCCCACATCTACTCCAATGCCCTTGCAGTCGGGACCGGTAAGTGACAGAGTGTGTCTCCGACATGCCCGGAGGTCCACTCCGGCGACGACTGGACGTGATCCGGAGGGAGGATATGGCGAGACTACCTTTCGCGCGAAGACTGCTCAAAGCGTTGCATCCCGAGGGCATCCCCGCGTTCGGAGCGCGGCTTTACAACGCCATGAGCGGGACAAGAATCTTTCAACGCTCATACGATCTCACCGCGGAAGACATACTTGCGTACTGCGCTCGCGGAAAGATCCTCGATATCGGGACCGGGCCTGGTCGGCTCCTGCTCTCTCTGCATCGGCGCAGCCCGCAACTGGAGCTGGTGGGAATCGACTTATCACAGGCAATGGTCCGGAAAGCAGAGGGGCACATTCGGGCTGCTGGATTCGCCGAGTCGATAAGGGTCGAACAGGCCGATGCCAAACACCTGCCGTTCGACGACCAAAGCTTTGACACGGTCGTGAGTACCGGATCGGTCCACCACTGGAAAACCCCGGAACAGGCGATCGACGAAGTGTATCGGGTGCTCAAACCAGGCGGATGGGCGCTTCTCTACGATGTGGCCGCGGATACTCCCAAAGAGGTCCTCACCCAATGCGCCGCCGACTTCGGGAGGGTGGGTGTGTTTCTGCTGTGGCTCCATTCGTTCGAGGAACCGTTCTACACTCGGGACGCGCTCGAAGGACTGGGGACCGCGAGCAGATTCACTAACGTGAGCACCGCGTGGGTTGGCGTGCTCTGCCGACTCGCCATGCGGAAACCCGTGCCCTGAACGCAGCGCGAGTGTCGGTAATACCAAGTCGCTTCCCGAAAGATGGGATTCGGGGGGGGGGGGGGGGGGGGGGGGGGGGGGGGGGGGGAGGACGGAGGG
>JBFMAA010000004.1:0-61069 GCA_040755955.1 Thermodesulfobacteriota bacterium | reverse complement strand
CGGAAATCCCAATTCGTTTCCCTAATTAGGGGATTCCGGGGGGATGGAACTTCTTGCAAGAAGTTCCTTCCCCCGGACCCCCATCCTCAAGAACTCTTGGAGCATGGCGGCTCCCGCTGGTCGCCGCGGAGAAAGCCCGCTCCTCGAAACGCTGGTGGGGTACCATTTTCATGCATCGTTGTGGCCGCTCGCGGTCATGGCGGTTTTGGAAAACCAAGCACGAAAGTCAGCTCCCGACATCGCGCGAACCCGCCACATGGTCAGAACCGCCCGATGTTTCAAAAGTTTTCGGAAGGGGGTCCGGGGGACAACCCTTTTTCAAAAGGGTTTCCCCCGGAAAACTTCCATGGGAATGAGGAATGCGAATGCGCGTCGGTCTCATTCTGAGGATGCCGTGCCGAGGCTTCTGTCAACCACGAAGGGATTGAATCGCAGCGGCTTGCGACAGAGAGGGCACTCGGAAGAGAGCCGGGGTTCGTCCCATGCCTCGTCGGGGAGCGAAAGACACGGTGCCTGATCCGCATGCAAGCCGGTAGATCGGCCAATGGCTCCTATCGTGCCAAGAATCGCCTCTGAGACCGGAAAACGCTCGCCGCACCAGGGGCAGCCAACGGTCAGTGACTTGTCCCACAGGTTGCCCGGGCCGGCTGCACGGGATTCGAGGAGCCACATTCTCACCGGTGTGACGATCGGCGCGGCCTGCGGAAAGTCCGCCAAAGTGAGCAGCAGGATCTCTCCCCCGGCAGTTCCACACGCAAACCTGCCGTTCGCCGCGACCGAGGTCGGGGTAGCCTGGCTGGGCGTGGGCTGAACCCCAAGGCATTCTCCCGTGCGACAGTCCCAGACACGCACGGTCTTGTCCTCACCGGCTGAGACGGCAAACCTTCCATCCGGGGAAATACCTATCCCGTCCACCGGCGCAGTGTGCCCCTCGAGTATGTGCACGCATGCGTCCTTCCTGATGTCCCAGACCTGGATGTGCATACTGAAACCCGTGATCAACGCGAACCTCCCGTCAGGGGTCAGGCACACGAATCGAGCACGACCGCATCTCTCGTCCGACAGCGTGAAAGTCTCTTTCGTCCAGAAGCGCCAGTCCTCGTGGGTGGCTACCATTCCAAGCTCGTCGCATGTCGCGCATCTTCGGGCGAGGATGGTTTTCAGACTGCGGCCCGTGTCCAACGCGACGAACCGGACCGAGCTCCCGTGCTTCCCCGTGACCGCTGCGAATGTGCCATCCGGTGAGACCTTGATGCTCATGACCCCTGAGAGACCGGCATCCAATCGCTCGAGCTTCTGCCCGCTTTGCAGGTCCCAGAGGAGCAGATCGATCTCTGAACCCGAGAGCGCCCACTTCCCGTCAGGAGTCACCGCGAGAGCCAGTATCGGCAATTGGCCCGCGGAAAAAGCTCTCACGGGCGTGCGTGCCTCGATGTCCCACAGCCGGATCTCGCCGGCCCAGCTCCCGGAGACCGCGTGCCTCCTGTCAGGACTGAGAGCCACGCTGACCGCTCCGTCCTGATGGCCTCGCAATGGCTGAAACGACTGATAGGAATCGCCGGCAAGCCAGACTCCCACCGTGTTGTCCCAGCTCGCGGAGACTATGAACGTGCCGTCCGAACTGATGTCCACACTCGGCACGGTATACGAGTGGAACGACGTCGTGTCGGTCCAGAGGCAGGGTGTCTTCCCGCGCATCACCACGAACGGCCTGCCCTTTTCCGGAAGCTTCGGGAGGCTCGCGTGCACCAGATCCCAAAGCCGCACGGTCTTGTCCATTCCGCATGAGACTGCCCATCTCCCGTCCGGAGTCATATCGACTCCGTAGACGTTGGCGGACGTGTGACCTGTCAGCTTCGACAGGCACTGAGCAGTGTGAAGATGCCAGAATCGCGGGGAATAATCATATGACGCTGAGATTGCGATCCTGCCGTCCGCGGTGATGGCCACGGAATTGACGATACCCGTGTGTTCGGTGAGCGTCTTCAGACACCTCCCCTCTTCCGGGCGCCAGTAGCGGACCGTGCGATCGTCTCCCCCTGAGACCGCCCACTTCCCGTCAGGACTGATGGCCACAGAATACACGGGCGAACGATGGTCTTCGAGAACCGCCACGCAGCGGGCGCTCGGGACGTCCCAGCAGCGTATGGTGCCGTCTTCTCCGGCTGAAACCACGAGTTTCCCATCAAAGGTGGTCTTCACCGAGTTGACGCGGCCCGTATGCCCCTCCAGCACTCTGAAACACGCGGCCGTGTGCACATCCCAGACACGGACCGTGCCGTCCTCCCCTCCTGACACCACATATCTCGCGTCCGGCGTCATCGCCAGAGAAAAGATCAACCCTTGACGGGCTACGATCTCCCGCGTGCGTCGGCCGGATCTCAAGTCCCAGATGAACAGGGACTCGCCACCCTGTGCCACGGCAAACCTCCCATCGGGAGTCATGGCTGTGGTTGCGGCACCGAAGCCGCCTTCGAGCGTGCGGATGCACTCGCCTGTCATCAAGTCCCACAGGCGAATGGCATCCTGGCCGCAAGAGACGGCTCTCCTGCCGTCAGCAGACACACCCACGCCGTACGCGTGCTCCGTGTGACCCTGCAGGGTTTTGACAAGGACAGGCTGCGGATCATAAGGGGGCCGAGTCGGTTCGGACTTGAGGATCAGGGGTCCTTTCGTGTTTTCGGCCAGGTCGCGCCTTGCCGCTTCGCTCACAGGACCGCTCGACGAGGAGTTGTGCGCAAGCTGCACGCAGAACCCCGGCATGGTGCCGAACCTGGCCAACGAATCGGCCTCTGAGCTCACGAACCGGGAAAAAGCCCTGAGCACGTCAAGCACGGACGGGTTGTCGTCGATCCGTGCGAGGTCATCTTCAAGGTCTTCCAGGAGCTGGGGGCCCGGATAGTCGAAGATCTTGTACCGCACGCACGGCACGATCTTCACGGGCTCACCCCGGCTCGACTCGCTCACAAGCTCCCGCACGTACGCCTGTATTTGCTCCTCCCGATGGGCTTCAGCTTCTCTGTCCTCCCGGGTGTCCGGATGGGATTCGAGGGCCATGGAGTAGTCTGCGATGAGATCGTAGGTCATCCCGGCCGCGGACTTGGCCGCGACAAACCGCAGGTCACCGAGCACCTGCCCGACCATATCCCATCTTCTGGCCCTGATCAGATGGAACGGGAGCTCGCTCAGGCCTCTGGGTAGTGCGGCACTCCATGTTCGGGGCTCTCCCTGCCGGCACGAGATGGAGAGGAAGTGCCCGGCCAGCTCCCAGTTGGCCTGCACAAAAGCCTCTGTCGGCTGGGCGTGGGGCTGGTCCATCCCGAAGTACCTTCTGTAGGCTGCGACGCGCAGTTGGTCATGGAAGAAGCCGACCAAGGCCGGGCGGCCGAGCTGCAGATCCTTGATCTCCTGGGCTGGTCGCAGGTAGGACTGGAGAGAATAGAAGAACCTCTTCCATTGCCAAGGATCGAAGTCAGGGAACCGAGCGGCCAGAAGGTCGAGGAGTTCGCTCTCTGCGAGACCGTGACGACTCGCGGCCAGCCACCGGAGTATCGACCCCGCGAAGTCCTGCCCGAAATCGCTCTCCAGCCTCATCAGGACCTGTTCGAACAGACGGTCGACAGTGGGGGGCAGCAGGTCGATTCGTCTCCACACGTGCTCATACAAGCCGAAGAGGCAGAGCTCTTCCAAAGCCACGATCAGGTACAGGGGTAAGGCGGCCTCGGGTTTGGCGAGCAGCGAGTCGAGGGGTTCTTTCCTGAGCTTCTTCCCCTGTTCGATGAGATACTGCTCTGCGAGATCCCGTCTCTTGTCAACGGGAAGCGGCCCCAGTTCCATGATGTTCTCATGTGAAGTGGGCTTTCCGGGGGAAGGGACTTCTTGCAAGAAGTCCCTTCCCCCGGACCCCCATCCCCAAGAACTGTCATGGCTTGCCGCCACAACGAAGGATGAAAGTCCCGGACCGACAGTTCGAGAACTCCTTGGATGGTCAGAACCACCCGATGTTTCAAAAGTTTTCGGAAGGGGGTCCGGGGGACAACCCTTTTTCAAAAGGGTTTCCCCCGGAAGACTTTCATGGGAACTCTTGGTACTACGCGGCTCCCGCTGGTCGCCGCAGCTCACGACGTCCTGGACGACCGCAGGAAACATCCCATTCTCATTGCTGGTTATGCTCCTCGCGCGGGCTTGGGCCTTCTCATGGGTCCTGTCCGGTTGGTCGAGCGCGAGCGCGTTTTTCAGCACCTCCAGGCAGTCACCTTCGAGCGCGCTCACGACAGCCTTCGCGCGTTCCGGGAGCCGGAAGGGGAACCAATCAAGCTCGTGGCTGCGATTGGCGGGGTCCAACTGGTCCAGCGCGTCCAACACGAGGACGACCTGCTGTTGCCGACAAGCCTCAGCCAGGAATCGGGGAAAGAGATGCCTCAACTTGTTGGGATCATCCGGGACTTCTTCGGCAATGGCGCATGCTTCTCTGAGACGTTGGCAGAGATCCTTGAGGGTTCTGTGCAGATCCGTGGAGCCCGGAGCAGTTCCGATGAAGGCTTCGATGACCACGCTTCTCGGGTGCGCGTCCCGGCATTGCCTTGCGAACTCAGCCAGCAATGCGGACTTTCCGCAGCCCCGCGGTCCGGTCACGACATATGGGCTTTGGTTCCGATTATCCTCGAGGTAACGAAAGAGCTCTCTCATCTCGCCTTCCCGACCGACGAAGAGACGGGTCCGCTCCTTCACGTACGACCGGGGCTGGTCGAGGGTCCGGGGAACCGCCGTGACGACCTGCCGATCCAGCCACGAGTCCATGGCCTTGGAGAGATCCTCCAGGACGAGCAGACCGAGTGAGTCCAAGCCCGAAAGCGCCACAGTGCCAAAGGCGTGCTCGCGGGCCGGCTCATCGGGGAGGCTGGCGAGAGCCCGAATCCGCGGCCGCAATGTGGGCCACTCGGCGAAGCTTATCGTGCCGTCGGAAAACGCTCTTCTTTCCGTTTCGCTGAGGTCCGCCGGCAGAAAGCAGGGGTCTATTTTCAACCCATCGACCGTTGCTGAATAGTCGCGGACGACCATGTGCGGTCTGCCTTGGAGGCTCTTGAGACGCGCTTTCAGTACTGCGAGCTCCCGTGCGCTTGCGGGGTCGTGCTCGCGGAATGTGCGTGCGATAGCGTTTCGTAGCTGGGGAGGGTAATCCTTGGGCTCAGACAAAGTGCGAAGATAGAACAGACCATAAGAGGGAAGATCTCCCTGAAGAAGCGCTGCCCGAGTGATTTCTCTTGAGGTGATGGAATAGTGGGCCTTGCGCTTCCAGAATGCCGCAAGCCTCGACATGAAATCCGCAGGCGAGTTCTTCACACGACGCAGGCGGAAGACCTCACCATCAGGTTCCTCGCTGGATCGATAGATCTGCTCCAGCAAGTCAAGGGTCTTCCGGTTCTCGGGGGTGATGCGCGTGCAGACTGCTCGAAAGATATCTCCGGGGATTTCCTGTGGTTCAGGCGCGTCCGGGACCCAGCCGTACCTGTCGCCAAGCAAACACAGGAAGAAGGGTCTGCAATTCTCTATCTCCTGAAAGCATCGTGATAGGGCCTGACCGCTCTCTGATTCCTCTTCCGTCACTCCCCATCGGAGATCCACAGCGACAAGCCTGATCCCCCGACGAGCATACACATTCCGAAGCTCGGGGAATACGAACCGGTTGAGATAATCACGCTCCGCATGCATGTCCCGAAACGTGGATGATATGAACACCCTGATCAGATCGTCACTCTTTGCCATGGGCGGTTCCTGTTGAAATCGGGATTTCCGTGGGAAGTTCCGCCATTTCCTCTGAAGGCGGCCGGGAGCCACAACCAAGAATCGAATCCGCCTTCGTCGGCCCCCATGAAGACCGCCAGCGGGGTAAGCCGGTTCTACGCCGGACTGAAACGCCCGCGATCTTCTCCGCCGCGTGTCAACGAGGCCCTGTGATAAAGCGGATTCTCGTAACAGATCTTCGCGGCCGGCGAAGAAATCCAACCCTCGCAGTAGCATAGATAGTCCGTTTTCATCCTAGCCGCCCCAGGCCTGAAGTGCAAGGGACGGGCTTGCCTTCGTGGCCATGATCAAGGTTGACCCGTGGCCAAGCCGTGGAGTATGCTGTACCAATGCGCCTTCAAGGAGTTACGAATGCGGAGCACACGCGTGCCGCAGAAAGCGGCCCTACGACTGGACATTCACGCCGCCTGACGAGAGTGACTTCGGGACCATGTTCAAGTTTTCAAAGAATTATCCAAAGGACAGAGGCACCCTCTCTTCGTGCTGTGATTGGAGACCGGCTGAGCAGTCCGAAATGGTCTCAGGGCTCCTGTCCTTTGCCGCGTCCACGGAAGGCGCTCTGGACCCCCCCGAGTGCTGCAGACCCGCAGCGAGAGAGCTCGTCACCTGGCTCGAGGACAACCGACGCGAAATCATAGAAGAATGGGTGGACAGGCTCTCCGGCCTCTCCGCGTCGTATGAGCAACGTCCGTGGGGCGAGCTCGTCGAAACCGTCACGGAGGCCTTTGAGGCCAACCTGGAAGTCCTCGGGTCATGCCGATTCACTCGAATCGAGGCGTTCATAAATTTCATCACCACGTTGCGCTTGGGCTCAGGGTTTCCTCTCTCCGATGTGCAGAAGGCCTTCGAGCTTTTCCGCTTCATCCTGGTGCGACGACTCAACGACTCAGGGCGTCAGGGACTTCTCGCCCGGTCGGTCGAGGCGGTGAATGCCTGTCTCGCCTACACTATCCACCGGTTCTCAGACCACTTTCAGCTCATGCATGAGCAGACTCTGCGGGAACACGCACAGAACCTGGAGCGCGAAATAAGTGAGCGCACAGCCGAGCTCGCGGAAAGCGAACGGCGCTACAAGACGCTGGTCGAGGAAATCAACGACGGCTACTTTGTGGTCCAGGATCAACACATCGTGTTTGCCAACCAGGCTTTTTGTCGGATGCACGGAACCGGTCTGGAACACGTCCTGGGCAGCAACTTCCTCTCTTTCGTTGCGCCCGAATGCCGTGCCGGCGTGCTTGACGCCTATCTGGGAGTCCTTGAACAACGGCGAGCCGGGGGGCAGACACAATACTCCCGCGTCGGGGTGCCCGAAGAAGAGGCAGCCACGGAAGTGAAGGCAAGAAGCGTCGACTTGGGCGAAGGACCCGTACTCATCGGTATCTGTCGCGATATCAGCGAACGCGTGGCCATGGAATCAAAGATGAGAGAACACGAACGGATGGCCTATGTGGGTCATCTCTCCGCATCGCTTTCTCACGAGATAAGGAATCCGTTGTCCTCGATCAAGATGAACTTGCAGATCCTCGACAGAAAACTCGACTTGGACGGCTATGACCGCCGACGCCTCGAAATCATCGTGCACGAGGTCTCCCGTCTCGAGAGCATCCTTCGTCAGTTGTTGGACACTGCCCGCCCGTTGACCATCCACAAAGCGCCGGTGAATCTCTCCGCTCTGGCCAGGGGGTGCGTGGAACTCCTCGAGGCCAAGGCCCAGAATAAGGGTATCGTGGTACGGGAAAAATATGCCCATGACCTTCCTCTTGCTGACCTCGACGCAGGAAAAGTCGAACAGGCAACCATAAACCTTCTGCTCAACGCGATCGAGGCAACCCCGGAGGGAGGCACGGTGGCAGTCTGGACCAAGGCCGGCCGCAGAAACGGTCGATTCGTGGAACTCGGGGTCAGAGATACCGGCGCCGGTATTGAGAAAGACCAAATGGGGCATCTTTTCACGCCTTTCTGCACCACGAAAAGTCAGGGGACCGGCCTCGGGTTGAGCAACGTCAAGAGGATCGTGGAAGGGCACTCCGGTGAAGTCGAGGTGCGCACCGGCAAAGGCCAGGGCGCCACGTTCGTGTTGAGGTTACCATGCCGGCTGTAGGACGGGTTCTTGTCATTGACGATGAAACGGCAATTCAGGAATCCTTGGAGATGTTTCTGAGAGAGAAGGGGCTTACGGTATTCACGGCAGGAACCGGCTCGGAAGGGCTGCAACTCTACCTTACCCACCGTCCGCACGTGATCATCCTGGATATTCGGCTGCCGGATACGTCCGGCCTGGAGATTCTCAAACGCATCGTCGAGGTCGACCCCGACGCCACCGTGATCATGATCACCGCGTTTCACGACATGGAAACTACGATCGAAGCTATGCGACAAGGGGCGTACGATTACATCCACAAGCCTTTGGACGTGGACGAGCTTGACCATGCGGTAACCAAGAGCCTGCGCATCGCGGAGACGGCCGGTACCGGCACGCAATTGGTTCGAGCCGATCAGCATACCGGGGAGCGCCACCGGATAGTAGGCAATTCCCCGGGCATGAGGGCCTTGTTCAAGACCATCGGTCTTCTTTCCCGCAACAGGGCTACCGTCCTTATCCAGGGGGAGACGGGCAGCGGCAAGGAACTCATCGCACGAGTTATTCACGAGTCATCCGTGTTCAAGGACCAACCGCTCGTCACCGTCGACTGCACCACTCTGGTGGACACCCTCTTCGAGTCGGAGCTCTTCGGTCACGAGCGAGGCGCGTTCACCGGTGCGGAAGAAACCAAAAAAGGCCGGCTCGAACTCGCAGGCGAAGGCACGATCCTCTTCGACGAAGTCGGCGATCTGTCACTTCCCCTGCAAGCCAAGCTCCTGCGTTTCCTGGAGTATCGGGAGTTCACGCGGGTGGGTGGGACTCGCACCCTCTATTCCAAGGCCCGCATCATCGCGGCCACAAATCAGGACCTCACGTCCCTGGTCTCAAAAGGCCGATTCCGACAGGACCTTCTCTTCCGCCTCAAGGTGATCACGATCGAACTTCCCCCCTTGCGCGAGCGCATCGAAGACGTGCCCGAACTGGCGCGATTCTTTCTGGCCAACATCAATAAGGATCTGGGGACCAAGGTGACAAGGGTGGAAGATAAGATCATGGACGTCTTGCAGGACTATTCGTGGCCGGGAAATGTCCGGGAGCTCAAGAACGTGCTCACCAAGGCCGTCCTGGAATGCCGCGGGCCGATCCTGATGGCCGACGCGGTGACCAAGGCGCTGGGGGGCTCCTCTCACGACCTGCCCACAGCCGCGGGAATGCTGTCCATGGCGGAAATGGAAAAAGCTCACATCCTGATGACCATGGCTCAAACCGGCGGCAATCTGTCGGCAGCAGCGAAGGTGCTGGGAGTGTCGCGCCCCACCCTCCGCAAACGCCTGAAACTCTACAGCCTGGACAGATCCGGCGGCCAGGACGGCGCTTAACGCGCTGTCCCAAAATAACCGTATCAATCAGGCGGCTCGTCGCCCTTGGAAAATCCTCCCCCTGCCCCTCCTTTAGAAAAGGAGGGGAGTTAGGAAGGGGTGCCGCGCACTTTGGTACCCAAATGATGTCAGGGCACATTTCTGCGACCCGGGACTCACGTCCCCGGCTACTTTCTTACGTCCCTGCGGGACTGAACGTGCGCCTCCGGAGCCCCATAGGGGCGGCAGATAGTAGCCCGGTGCGTAAGCGCCGGGAGCCCGACGCAGTGAAGCGCGAACAAGCCCTCCGAGGGCTTAATTATTCCGATGGGTTATCCGAAACCGAAACGCGCTGCACCCGTTACGGTCACGCGCCTTGAAATTCGCGGGACCGTGAACGTAGACACAAACCCGCTCTCCCTGCCCTCAACCACGAGACGAGAGGGCTTGCTATTCCCCTCCCTTGATGGGAGGGGTTAGGGGAGGGTGAAAGTTCCCGCAATTCTCAACGCGTGGCAGTATAGGAAGCATAGGCGCTAACTTCAGAGCATGCGTTGCCTTAGCATCCTCCTCCTCACCCTTCCTTCTCCCTCCAGGGGCGAGGGTTTCCGGATTCCCCTCCCCTCGTGGGAGGGGGATAACTGCCAGAAATGTCGAATGCGGCTGTCGCCAAGTTAGCGCCTGTGGGAGTAGGAAAGTCTCTCTTTTCCCCCTTTTCTAAAGGGGGTTAGGGGGATTTTCGGTGCACCACTTATTTCCGGGCAATCACTCAGCGGGCGGAGGCACAATTACGGTCGCGCATGTGACCCTCAAGAGAACGACTCTCGCAAAGCACGCCAAGGAGTTCTCTCTTCCTTTGCGTGTGCTGCGAGACCACGTGTTTTCAGATCTTCAGCGTTGCCCCGTCGAGCTGTTGAAGAACTCGTGACCGCATGCATGCAGTGCGGCACTGACCGGCAAATCCTTTTCCACGTGTGGAAACGATGTTTCCACCCATACCCCGAGCAGATCCTTCAGCTCGCCCACCAGATGTGATGGTTATCCTGCTATAACAACAACTTACGCGAGGCCCCAGAAGTCGATCCCGTAGTGGCATGGTCTTTGCTAATCCAGCGGTAAGGCCGTCCCTGCGAATGTGCGGTACATCTCCAGCGAACATTCGCATACACACGTACAGCCGGCGAACACCGTGACGCACCTTGAAACACTCGGGTAACCGTTCGCCCGAAGGAAGAAGACTCACCGCAGGCGCAGAGAACAGGAAAAGAAATCCGCGAAACTCTCGTGAAATAGTCTTCGCATCAGGTACGCATCTGCAGAAAAGCATAATTCGGTCAAGTTCTTATCTCTTTCTTCTCTGCGTCCTCTGTGCCTCTGCGGTGAACTCTTACATTCGCGGGATGGGTTATGGCCTTCTCGAACGCATGGCGGTTCCTGAGAGCAAATTCCGATTCATGTGTAATCAGGTTGTGTCGGATTGGCTTTCCGGCCGGCCAATCGGTGTGAATTCATAGGAAACTGCTTTTCCATACGAACCGTAATCGGATGCGCACGCAAGATGGGGCGAGAAATGGACCAGCCAAAGTCCCTCCGGGAAATGCGTAAGAACCACATTCTGCTGGTGCTGCGCGCAGCCGAGGGTGACGTCGAACGGGCCGCTGAGATACTGAGGATAAGTACCGCAGAGCTGAAACGCCGTATGCGAGAATACGGCCTTTGTCAGGAAAGGAAAGGTGAAGACTCCAGCTCTTAATGCCGGCCCCCACAGCAATTGGCAGGGACCCGGTTTTCCGAACAGGCCCGACACGAATTCGAAGGTCCGCAGTACAGAGGAAGAATAAGTTGAATTCCATGCACCAGAGGCCATGGAACCATTGCCCGGTTGGGTTACCCCGCCGGACAGGAGTGATTTGTTTGTGCTTTGGTGTCTTCGAGGTGAACTCTCTCTCAGGAAACAGAAAGGAGTGGCGACATGCATTGCAGGTTCAAGGATCTCTTTGTGGTGCTTGCAGCAACAGGGTGCCTCATCTGTGCTTTCAGCCCTGCTCCGGCCCAGGACGAAATCGTCCTGGGAGCTCCTCTGTCCACAGCCTTCCTCTACGGCTGGGACGCGGAAAAGGGAATCAAGCTGGCAATCGATGAGATAAACGCGGCCGGCGGGGTGAAGGTCGGCGACAAGAAGCGCAAGATGAAAGTGGAAGTGATCGACACCCGCGACCTGGAGCCGGGCGTTCCGGTCAGTGAAGCTCTTTCCGCGGTGGAAAAACTCATCCTCGAGAAGAAGGCCGATTTTATCGTGGGCGGCCCGGTGCGCTCCGAGGCGGCACTCGCGGCCATGCCCCTGCTCTCGAAATACAAGAAGGTCTCCATCTTGTCCACAGGAGCGCTTACCCCCAAGTACCATGAGACCGTCGCGGAGAACCCCGACAAATTCAAGTACTGCTACCGGATCTCGGGTGAGGCCAAGTGGATGGTGGGTGGCGAGCTGGTTCCGTGCCTCGAAGAGATAGGCAAGCAGTTCGGCGTGAAGCGGCTGTTCATCATGGTTCAGGATGTCGCGCACGCGAAAGCGGGCGGCGGAATCCTCGCCAAGGTCATGGCAAAGAAAGGCTGGGAGGTGCTCGGGGACCCAGTGGTCTATCCCACGGGCACGACTGACTTTTCCATGGGATTGTTCGACGCCAAGAAGAAGAACGCAGAGGTCATCATCATCTGGATGGACATGCCCGAGTCTCAGATTCTGCTCAAGCAGTGGTTTGACAACAAGGTCCCCGCGCTTCCCGTAGGAGTGATCATCTCCGCGGCAGAACAACCGGGTTTCTGGAAGGCCACCGAGGGCAAGGGCGAGTTCTGCTTGGCCAACGTGGTCAACGCAGGCAATGCCCCGAGCAATGCCACGCCCTGGACCAAGAAGTTCGTGGATGCGTACAAGGCCAAATATGGTCTCGAGCCCGAAGGGTACGGGACATCCTCCAGTTACATGGCGGTATACGCGTTGAAAGACGCGATCGAACGCGCAGGCTCCGTCGATTCGGACAAGGTGGCGGACGCATTGAAAAAGACGGATCTCATGGGAGTGTACGGACGCATACGCTTCGATCCGAAGAGCAACCAGGTGATCCCCAGCCTTGACCCGGAACAGGGTGCGGTCGGCACGGTCTTTCAATGGCAAGCGGGGAATCGCGTGGTGGTCTTCCCGCCGAAGATCGCCACAGGGAAGGTCCTCCTTCCTCCCTGGATGAAGAAGTAATCCTGATCGAGTGTGAACGCAACGCCCCCGAGCTTTGAGTCCTGAAGGGACGTACGATGAGTAGCCGTGGGTTTCCACCCACGGAATGTACGGGAAATGGGCTCAGGTGATCAGCGTTGACCGCAACTCTTCACCAGGAAGGACGAAGATCAACCATAGAGGCGCGGAGACACAGGCCGGCTCCCAGCCGCTCTGTATCTCCGTGGTGAACTCATACCGCGAGAGAGAGTCCCGCGATGCTACGTGCGGGAAGTTTCACCCTCCCCTTGCCCTTCCCATCGAGGGAGGGGAACGGCAAACCCTCTCCTTTGTCGGGGAGGGAAGGGAGACAATGCTGTTGACTTAAGCACGATTCTGCTCCCTTCCGTAGGTTGAAACCTACGGCTATTCACAGTCCGTCCCTTCGGGACGGGAATCTGTGAGCCCCGAAGGGGCTTCCCGTGCATAGCCGGGGGTTTTAGCCCCCGGTGCGGGGAAGCGAGTACCATCCTTAAGTCAACAGCATTCGGGAAGGGAGAGGGGGGTGCTCATTTCACAGTCCCGCGAACTTCAAAGCGCGTGACTGGAGAGGCTGTCCATGGAACTGATCATATACGGCATCATCAACAGCTCTCAACTGGCCCTCATGGCCTTGGGGTTTGCCCTGGTATATGGGGTGAGCCGTCTGCCCAACTTTGCGCACGGCGCGCTGTATGTGCTCACGGGGTACATCACGTGGCTTCTGGTTAATCGGGCAGGCCTCAACTACTTCGCTTCGATGCTTATTGCCCTGGCATTCACCGGTGCGATTGGGGCCGCGATGTACCAGTTGATTCTGGTTCGGATCCGAGGAATGCCTATTTCCGAAATCATCGCATCCTATGCCATCGGTCTGGCGATCCTGGAGGGCCTGCGCTGGCGCGGGCTGAAGGGAGCCACGTTCACCTTGCCTCCATTTGTCGAAGGGGGAGTGGAGCTGTTCGGCGTGACGGTCGACTACCAGCGGGTTATCGTGGTCGCAGCAGGGGCTGCCATGGCGGGTCTGCTGTGGCTGTTCGTGACCAGAACCAAGCTGGGGCTCGCTCTCAAGGGAATGGCACAGGATGAACGGGCTTCCCTCACCCTGGGTATTGACTCAGACCGCATGGCAGTCGTTTCCATGGCTCTGGGATCGGTGCTGGCGGGAATCGCGGCGCTGGTGTTGCTTCCGCTGGGGAGCATCGTCGTGGAAGCAGGGTACCACGTGTTGATCATGGCTGTGGCCGTCTGCATCGTGGGCGGTCTGGGAAGCTGGACAGGAGCAATCTTGGCTGCGTTCATCATCGGCTTTGCGCAGATTCTTACGGTAAAATACCTGGGAACGCACTTCCAGGCAGTGGTTGCGCTGATTGCCATTATTGTCACCTTGATCCTGCGGCCCAGCGGGCTGTTCGGCCGGCAGAAAGAACTGGAAGAGAGGGTTTGACATGGGGACGAACACGAAAGACCGGCGAAGAGAGAGAGTTGATCGCGGCATCAAAGTGCGGACTGAAGGGGTGTATGCCATCTCGTCGTGGACGGAGATGAGCTACCTGATCGTCCCGCGGCTGGTATTCATCGTCGGTCTCCTGATATTGCCCTTGCTCTTCTATCATACCCCGTATTGGCAGCGGGTAGTATCGATCATGTGCATCTATGCGCTGCTGGCAATCGGTTTCGACTATCTCGCCAACTTCGTGGGTCTGGTCTCGCTGGGGGGAGGGTTCTACGTCGGGGTCGGAGCGTACGTGGCTGCACTGCTGAACACGAAGCTCGGCTGGCCTCCGGCAGTGACCATTCCTCTGGCGACCGTGCTGGGAGCAGGCTTGTGCACGCTCCTCTTTTTTCCGTGCCTGCCCCTTCGAGGGGTCTATTTCGCCATCGTGAGCCTCATGTTTCCGCTGCTGGCAGCGAGAGTCATCGAAGCCCTGGACGTCTTCGGCGGCACCGACGGAATACTCGGAGTCGAGGGGCTGCCCAACAAATGGGTCGAGCAGTATCTCCTGATCGCGAGTGTCCTGATCATCGTCTTTGCGTTGCGCAGACTCAAAGACGAGGACGTGGGCCTGGTATTTCGTGGGGTCAAGGACAATGACCAGGCAGTGAAGGCCTCGGCCATCAACATCACCACGTACAAGGCGGTGGCCGTGTACATCGCCTCTGCACTAGGATGCTTGGGTGGAGCTTGTCTGGCCCACTTGTACATGTGGGCAGGGATTTCGCAGTTTGCGCTCGACTTCTCTATCATCCCCATTGCAGCCACGATTGTAGGCGGAAGCGGTACCCTCATCGGACCGGTTCTGGGTTGCATGATCCTGGTACCCATCTCTGAGATCCTCCGTGATTTCGGCACGCTGCGCATTGCGGTGTACGCGGTCATCCTCACCGCGTTCATAGTCCTCAAGAGTGAAGGCCTCATGGTCTACGCGACGAGGAAGTACGAACAGTTCGAAAGATGGGTCGAAATCTAGCCGAATGAGTGAGGGAAGATGTCTACTGAGCCTCAAGAACAAGGGCGAGAGGAACCACTGCTTCAGGTCCGAGACATGCGAAAGAGCTTCGGCGGAGTCTTCGCGCTCGCCGGAGTGAGCCTGGACGTGTACCGTGGGGATATCCTCGGCATAATCGGCCCCAACGGATCGGGCAAGACGACGTTGGTCAACACCATCACAGGTTTCGTGAGACCGGACAGCGGCTCGGTCGTGTTCAAGGGCCGCGACATTACCAGATGGAAACCCCACAGGATCGCGGACCTCGGATTGACGCGCACGTTTCAGGTCATGCGGCCGTATTACAGCTTGCCCGCGTTCAAGAACCTCATCGTGCCGCTGATTTCTCCTCGAGCCCGGCGCACGGGCGGCTGGCGCGGCGGGGGAAAGATGGGGAGCCGCGATACGGTCGCGGTCGACATCCTCGAAGAGATCGGCTTCGAGCGCGATTCCTATGTGCCTTACAAGATCGCGTCCTCCTTGCCGACGGGGTATCTCAAACGCTTGGAACTGGCACGTTGTCTGGCCCTGCGACCGGAAGTGGTCATATGCGACGAGGTCCTCTCGGGTTTGAGCATGAGCGAAATGGCGAGCATGGTCCCTCTCATCGAGAAGCTCCAGATGGAGGGGATCACCCTGATCATGATCGAACACCGGCTGCGGGAACTCTTCCGTCTCACCAACCGCGTGGTAGTGTTGAACTTCGGCTTCAAGATCGCGGAAGGCACGTCCGCGGAGGTGATGGAACACAAAGAGGTGAAAGAGGCCTACTTCGGATCAGAGGAGGTGTTCACCTATGTTTGAAGCACGAGGGCTCATGGTCTTCTACGAGAACATGCTTGCCTTGAACAACGTCAGTCTGAGTTGCGGAGCGGATCAGATCATAGGAGTCTTCGGCGCGAACAGCGCAGGCAAGTCGACGCTCATGTACACCCTGTCCGGGATCATGCTAGACATCCAGAAAAAAGAGGAAATGGCCGGCGGCGAGCGCATCACCATTCGTGGAGACATCATCTACCAGGGGCGCAGCCTCATGTCGGCCAAACCGTCCTTGCGAGCCAAAGCCGGGATCGTGCTCTGCCCGGAACGCCGAAGGATCTTCCCCGAGAGCACTGTCCTGGAAAATCTCAAGATCGGCGGGTACTTGGCCACATCGAAGCAGGCTGCGGACACGCTGGACTATGTGTTCTCGGTCTTCCCGCCGCTGCAGAGGCTGTCCCGGCGTCTGGGCGGCTTCCTCAGCGGAGGCGAACAGCAAATGCTGGCCATCGGCAGGGCACTTATGGCGCAACCGCAACTGCTGCTGCTCGATGAACCGTTGCTCGGCCTGAGCCCTGCAATTCAGTATCTTCTCGCGAAGTCGATCAGAGACATTCGAGACCAGCGAGGGACATCGATCATCGTGTCCGAGCAGTACGCCCGGCCTATCATGCCGATCATCGACTATGGGTATATTCTCGAAAACGGCGCCTCAGTGGTCGAAGGCACCAATGAGCAACTGATGGACAACCCTGACGTCAAGTCGGCCTACTTCGGAACATGACGAGGAGTTGGCCCATGCACCCTGATCATACGCTTTTCCGCTTCGAACAAGCCTGCACGCAGTACCCCGGCAATACGGCCGTCGTGTTTCTCGGGGACAGGTATTCCTACGCAGAGCTCAAAGAGAAGGTCGACCGATTTGCCACCGGGCTCACGGGCCTGGGCGTGAAGAAGGGGGACCGGATGCTGGTGTACCTCAGCAACTGCGTGCAATTCCTCATTGCCTTTCTGGCCGCCCAGAAGATCGGCGCGGTGGTGGTGCTGGTTGCGCCGATCTACACCTCGCATGAGCTCGAGTACATGGCCAACGATTCCGGGGCTCAGACCATTGTCTGCCACGATACCAACGTGGGGTATGTACAGGAGATACTCCCCCGCACGGGCATCAAGCACGTGATTGTGACGAATCTGCTGGATCTCGTGTCCTGGCCCAAGCGCGCGCTGGCATTCCTTTTCGACAAAACGCCCCACGGAAAGGTGCGTCGCGGCTCGGAGACGATCTCGTTTCGCAGTCTGCTCCGGTCCGCGCCCAATCCACCTCAAGCGGAAATCGATCCCAGAGTTGACCTCTCGTATATCCTCTACACCGGGGGCACCACGGGCTTCCCCAAAGGAGTGCCGGGCAATCACTGGGGGCACACCTCGTATGTCAATGATATCACGGACCACGTGTTTGCCGGATACGTCCAACCCGGCAAAGACACGTACATCGCGATCAACCCGCTCTTTCACATCATGGCACTGGGGCTGTTCATGGGCCTCGGCTTGAACCTCGGCAATACTACGGTGCTCATGCCGGTGCCGCAGGTGGATGCCATACTGTCGGCCATAGAGCGTTACCAGGTGCGCTGGATGCTGGGAGTGCCCGCGCTGTACCGAATGATCCTCGAGAATGATCGCCAGGAGACCTACAACCTGAGCTCCCTCACATACTGCTATTGCGGCGGTGACGTGCTGCCCAGGGAGGTCCTGAGCCGCTGGAAGGCGAGGGTGGGGGTCCCGATCTATCAGGTGTACGGCTCGACCGAAGCCGGCCATGTCTCCTATTCCCGACTGGACGGGAAGGAGCCTGAGCCCATGTGCATCGGCGCGCCGCTTCCTTCGAGGCGGGTCAAGGTGGTCGACGCCGCGAC
Source organism: Thermodesulfobacteriota bacterium (assembly GCA_040755955.1). Taxonomy (GTDB): domain Bacteria; phylum Desulfobacterota; class Desulfomonilia; order Desulfomonilales; family Desulfomonilaceae; genus JBFMAA01. The sequence goes on along the minus strand of JBFMAA010000004.1, from coordinate 43,412 downwards.
CATGGAGCCGGTTCCTCTCGGGGAAGTAGGCGAACTGCTCGTGACGTCGGACTATTCGATGAAAGGCTACTTGAACAAACCCGCGGAAACTGAGGCGGCTTTCGTGAATATCAACGGAGAGATATACTATCGGACCGGGGACTTTGTGAAGGCCGGTGAAGACGGGCAGATCTACTATGTGGAACGGTCCGCGGACATTCTCAAGCACAAGGGATACCGGGTTTCCGCCTCGGAAGTTGAGGCGGTGCTCCAGGATCATGCCGTCGTCGTGGGCGCGTGCGTGGTCGGAGTCCCTGACCGTAAAGTGGGTGAGCGGATCAAGGCCATCGTGGTCTTGAAGGACGATGCCAAGGGCGTGGGGGCCGCGGAACTCATCAAGTTCTGTTCCGAGCGCCTCGCACCGTACAAGGTGCCGTCTTACATCGAGTTTCGGGACATGCTCCCCAAATCGAAGGTGGGAAAGCTCCTGCGCCGAGAAATACGGGACGAGGAGCGCCGGAAGACGGAGAAGGGCAAGAACGACGCCTAGGAGCCCGTCGGCCAACCGGCAGAAGTTCTCATGAAGATGTAGTTTCGGGGGGACGGAACTTCTTGCAAGAAGTTCCTTCCCCCGGACCCCCATCCTCAAGAACTCTTGGCGCGTGGCGGCTCCCGCTGGTCGCCGCAGGGTGTTCCACGAGTGAGAGGTCGTGCATCTTCGTGCTTCGTTGTGCCCGCCACGCGGGCATGGGGGTTCTCATGTGAATAGGGATTTCCAGGGGGAACCCTTTATCAGAAAATGCGATTTCCGGGGGAAGGGGCGTTTTTCAAAACTCCCCTTCCCCCAGCGCTCGCATTTCCATAGGAGGATGGGCTATGGCTGGATCTGAAATTTGGAAGGACAAGTTGGTGCTGGCAGTGGACGACGAGGAGGATGTCCTTGAGACGATTCGGGATCTCTTCTCCGAGTGCACGGATATCACGCTGCACACGGCCACAACGTTCGAAACAGCCCGGCAGTTGCTGGTGTCCTTCTCTTACGACCTGGTCGTCCTCGACATCATGGGCGTCCGAGGCTTCGAGCTGCTCGAGATCGCGGCCCAGAAGAACCTGGCCGCGGTGATGCTCACCGCCCACGCCTTGAATCCCGAGGCGCTCAAGAAGTCGATCGAGCTTGGCGCCAGGGCCTATCTTCCCAAGCAGATGCTTTCCGACCTCGTGCCGTTCCTGGAAGATGTGCTCAGACTCGACTACCAGTCTGTGTGGAAAAAAGCTCTGGATCACGTGGGGAGCGTGTTCAACAAGAGCTTCGGATCTGATTGGCGCAAGTCGGAAGAGCAATTCTGGGACGATTTCCAGAAGACCCTGTCCGTCGAGGAGGGGGCCATCATCAAGTGAGCGTCAGAGCTCGCCACGAAGACACACGGAAATCATGCCGGTCGGGCGGGCGTGCAAGAATATGGACCGCGAAGCGCCAGGAAGTTACCAAGGGTTTGCCGCGAAATAACCCTGTCATTCCGCTTGTTCCCCTTCCATGGGTTGAGACCGATGGCTGTTCACAGTGCGCCCGGCAGGGCGCGGGATTCTTCTGCCCTGAAAGGGCAGCCCGTGAATAGCCGTAGGTTTCAACCGACGGTACGCGAGACGACTCATTATGGTTCCCTCAGCATCGTGGTAGCAGGGTCTATCTTGCCGCGGGCCCCAAAAGAGCCGGCCGCTGAGAATGGCGGCCTGAGACTTGATCTCTGCACCACTATTGTTCAAATCCTTCGCCGGCAGCGGAGGTTTTTCGTCGGAATCCCCTTCGTCAGCGGGGTTTGTGACTCGGGTTCGCCTGCCGTCTACGGTTTGAACGTGCGTGGAACCAACCTTTCGCGCCGTCGGAACACGTGCGAGCCGCGGCCGGCCGACGACATTATTGGTTTCAGCCCCCAGCCGCTCTTTGTGTTTCGGTGACTTTGTGGTTGTTCTTGCTCTTCTTGGGCCGGCGGGACGACCGCGCTGAACCATTACCCGGAGGGAGGATCCCTATGTCGAAGCATATGCGCGCTTTTGTGCTCGGGATTGCCGCCTTGGCCCTCATATGGGCCACGGCAGGAGCGTCCCCTGCAGCGGAAGAAGGGGAAGGCAATCCCGTAGTGATCGGGGCCCCGATTCCCCTGAAGAGCAGGTACGGCCTGAACGGCCAACGCGGCATGGTCCTTGCCGTCGAAGAGATCAACGGTGCCGGCGGAGTGATGGTGGGGAACGTCAAGAGGCCACTGAAGTTGGAGATCGTGGACACGGACGATCTGGAACCGGGCATGGAGATCAACGAGGTGATGCGGAGAATCGAGGATCTTGTGCTCCGGAAAAAGGTTGATCTCCTTGCAGGGGGACCTTGTCTGTCGGAATCCGGACTGGAGGCTCTGGATCTCATCTCCAGGTTGAACAAGATCCATCTGGTGAGCATTGGGTGCTATACACCCGCATGGGATCAGAAGGTGTCGCAGGACAGGGAGAAGTACAAGCATTCCTTCCGGGTGAGCGGCAGTGTGAAATGGTACGTGGAAGAGGCCCTGGATCTTATGAGAAAGATCAAAGAGAAACACGGCTTCGACAAGCTCTTCGTGTCCGCGGACGACAGCGAGATGTGCCGGAAGGCGTCCGAAATCGTCGAACGACTCGCCACGAAGGACGGCTGGAAAGTGGTAGGCCGTGACATCCATGCCATCGGCACCACCGACTTCACGGCCCCTTTGACCGAGTGCAAGAACTCCGGTGCACAAGTGCTCTTCATCTGGGGCTATTCCCCGGAGACCCGCACCATGCTGAGGCAATGGTCCGCAATGGAAGTCCCTGCGTTGCCCCTGGGATTCATAGGGGCAGCGGAAGACTCGGGGTTCTGGAAGGCCACCAAAGGGGGCTGTGCCTTTTCGATCGCCACTCTCTCGGAAACGGGGAACGTGCCCAGCAAGGCAACGCCCAGGAGCATGGAGTTCTTCACGGACTTCGAGAAGCGCTGGATGCAACCGCCTCGGAGCACCGGTTGCGTGGCCGGGTATGAGAGCATCTATGTGATCAAGGACGCAATCGAGCGGGCCGGGACCCTCGATACGGAAGCGCTGATCAAGGCGATCGAGAAGACCAATTTGAAGGGTGTTCGCGGCACGATCCGGTTCGATGAAAATCACCAGGTGGTCTACGGGTATGATCCCAATGCGGGCGTGTTGGGATGTTGGGTGCAGTGGCAGGAGGGGCAGCGTATCCAGGTGTTTCCCGAGGCCGCGGCCATGGCCGAGATCAAGCTTCCCCCCTGGATGAAGAAATGACGCTAACCGTTCACCGGGAAGAAGAAGACTCACCGCAGAGGCGCAGAGAGCACAGAGAATAAGAAGAGAAATTCGCGAATCGCTCATGCTTCAACAGCAGCCTATGAGGTGAGCCTGCGATAGAAAAGCATAGCTTTTTCAAGATCGTTTCTTGTTCTTCTCTGCGGTGAACTCTTACGAAATGACGTAGGGGTTCAGCGCCGAGACGCAAAGGACGCGGAGAAGAAATAGAGCAGACCATTGAGGAGTCGTGCTTTTCTGCCGGTGCCTCACCTGATGAGTTGATTTTGAAGTAACCGTTCAGGGGCATCCGTCTTCTGCTGCGAAAACAAACCACAAGGCACCAAGACACAAAGAAGTCAGGGGACGATCCGCCCCATCAGGGTGACGGAGAATGGCTTGCATGGTGCCTTCGTGTCCTGGCGGTTCGTTCTCTTGTCCCGAGGGGACGCTTGCCCGGAGCGACCGCAGTCCCCAAATGACCGGCACTCCCGATCAGGGCAGGGACCATTTCCGCAGGTGTCCCACTCCCATGAGGTACAGCAGCCGTGATCCTTCCCCAAGTCCGAGGAGCGCGGAGGCTTCCCGGTCAAAGAACGCGCCGATGCCGCAGCAACCCAACCTCATGGCTGTGGCCGTGAGGTAGATCCGCTGGCCGAGCCGCCCCGCACTGAGCAAGGCATACCTGTACCCCCGAGGTCCCCAGCGCGTCTCAAGGGCATCCACGTTCGTCACGAAGATCAATTGCAGCGCACAATTGGCAAGCCATCCCTGGCCCAGACAGACCTCGGCCATAGCCTTAATGAACGATCCCCGCCTGACCTGACGTGTCTGCCTTCGCTGCCGATCTATAAGGTACCATCCCGAGTCAAGCCCTTCCACCGATTCTGTGAGAAAGCCCACGCCCACGGAACCGGAATCCGCGGCCGCAGGCACGGACTGACGGTTGCCGGCACAGATGGCGTCGACCAACGCATCCAAGTAATCCCTGCCCAAGGAGTGCTTCACGAAGTTCCGGGACGACCGGCGCCTGCGGACCGCATCCGCATAAGAGATCGTCTCTTGCCGTGGAGACGGCTCGGGGAAGGGCTCCCATGCCGAGGGCTCCAATCCGAGGTGCTCCTCCATGGACAGCGCGGGCCGGCCGGACAACACGATCTCCGACGAGACTGCATGCACTCGCCGCACCCGAGGGTAGTCAGTCTCGTGCTGAGCGGTGCGGCTTGCCTCCGCGGCGTTTTCCGACAGGGGCTCAGGGGTCGCGTCGATCCCCCCTGCGCCTTCCTGCACGAGGTTCACGCTCACCACGGCCAGGCAGACCTCACGACTCGGGTCAACCCCGAGCAACGCATTAACGCCGGCATCGTCAAAATCGTATTGGACGAGGCAACTCAGGCCCGCGGACTTGAGGGCCAGAACCAGACTCTCCAGAAGATGGCCGGTATCGAGCAAATCATATCTGTACGATCGGTCCCGGTACTTCCACGCGCTCCGGAAAAAGATCGCGGTGAGGAAGAAGACAAGCCCCGCAGCAGGTAGCGACGGTTCGTTCACCGCGGCACGGATTTCGCCGAGCAGATTTCCCCTGCGCAAGAGCGTCAACTGTTGGGGAACGATTCCGTGATGATAGAGCCCGTCCTTGACACCCTTCAGCCCGGCGCCGGCAACGTAGAGCTCGAAAGGGTAGAGGGCTCCTGCGGACGCGACGTTCCGAAAATGGAATTCCATTCCTCCTTGCCGGGTGGTAGCGGTCACCGAATGAGCCAAGGTGAGGACTCGCGCCAAATCCGTCGTGTCAATGAGCCGCGAAGGCGACGGCACATGAGCCGCGAGCAGCTCGGAGACCGAGGCTTCCGGCCATGAAGTCACCGCGGGAAGGGGAAACCGTTCCAGATCATGGTAGTGCTTCAGCACAGAGGGCTGGTTCCCCCAGTCGAGGTAGTGACCACCCAGGCTGTGCCTCTCGTACCCGCTCTCGTCGTGGTAGTCGCGTGCAGACATGACCGGCTCCTGCTCAGGTAAATGCCCCATATGCCTCACGGCGCGTCATCCTACTCCACTTTCGGTGGCTCAGCAAGCTGCTTCGTCAGTCTCCCGAACAAGGTCTCCTGTGCGTGAAAGACGAGGATTCACCACCAAGACACGAAAAACCGAAAACCTCTGCGTATCTGGGACGGCTATCCCCGTCGGCTGCCCTCGTGTCTTTGTCGTGAACTCTTACTGTCCGTCTTCTCCGGCTGTTTCTCTGCGCTCTCTGCGCCTCTGTGGTGAACTCTTACTCCGGGTCGGCATTCACCGAGCTCGACGCGAAGCTGCAAGGGGGAGTCAACAAAACCTTGCGCTGAGACGGGCTTGGCGGTAGAATCAAAGGGCTTTCGGCTGTTCATCCAAGTGAATTACTGGGAGAATCGGGTGGGCTGTGGGAACCGCCCGATCGACGGCACAAGCGATGGTCTGCCGATTCACCCAACGGGCTTCAGGTGTGTCTTTCAGGCCGGCCTGACCTTCCCGCAAGGGAGGGCGTGGCCGGAAGCATCCACCTATTCCAGTACGAGGAGGGACTCTTGCCATGACCGTGAAGATCTTTCTCAACGAAGATGAGCTTCCGCGCCAGTGGTACAACATCGCGGCGGATATGCCCACTCCCATGCAGCCGCCTCTGCACCCGGGCACCGGCCAACCCGTCGGCCCCGACGACCTTGCGCCCGTGTTCCCCATGAACCTGATCGAGCAGGAAGTCAGCCAACAGCGCTGGATAGACATTCCGGAGGAAGTACTCGACAAGTATCTGATATGGCGTCCTTCTCCGCTGTATCGAGCAGTGAAACTCGAGAAATTCCTCAACGCGCCTGTCAAGATCTACTACAAGAACGAAGGCGTAAGCCCGGCAGGGAGTCACAAGCCCAACACCGCGATCCCCCAGGCGTACTACAACAAGGTGTTCGGCACCAAGAGGATCGCCACTGAAACCGGTGCAGGCCAATGGGGCAGCGCGCTGAGCTTTGCGTGCAGTCAATTCGGGCTCGAAGCAAAGGTGTACATGGTCCGGGTGAGCTACGAGCAGAAGCCGTATCGGCGACTCATGATGAACACCTGGGGAGCCAATTGCGTTCCCAGCCCAAGCTCCGAGACCGAAGCAGGGAAGAAGATCCTCGCCCAGGACCCGAACTCCCCGGGAAGCCTCGGGATCGCCATCAGCGAAGCGGTCGAGGACGCGGTCACCAGCGAGGCCCAGGGCAGGCCCCTCTCGAAGTATGCTCTGGGGAGCGTGCTCAACCACGTGCTCCTACACCAGACCATCATCGGACTCGAAGCCAAGAAACAGCTCGCCAAAGTGGGTGACTACCCCGACGTGGTGGTCGGATGCGCGGGAGGCGGCAGCAATTTCGCGGGATGTGCGTTCCCGTTCCTGGCTGACAAGATCGCGGGCAAGCAGATCATGATCTATGCAGTGGAGCCCACTTCATGCCCGACCATGACCAAAGGGCCCTTTGCCTATGATTTCGGCGACACTTGTCAGATGACCCCATTGCTGCCCATGCACACCCTGGGACATGACTTCATACCCGAACCGATCCACGCGGGAGGATTGCGATATCACGGGATGGCTCCGCTCGTGAGCCAACTCGTTATGGACAAGCTCATTGAGCCGGTGGCTGTCGCGCAGCTAGAGACCTTTGCGGCCGGAGTCACCTGGGCCAGGACCGAAGGGTTCATCAGCGCGCCGGAGACCTGCCACGCGCTGGCGGTGGTGCTGCGTGAAGCTCAGAAGGCAAAGGAAGAAGGGAAGGAAAAGACCATCCTCGTCAATTGGAGCGGTCACGGACTGGTAGACCTGGGAGCGTATGATGCCTACTTCCAGGGCAAGCTCCATGACTACGACCTGCCCGAGGATGAAATCCAACGGGCGCTCAAGGCCATCGAGAACTTCCCGAAGCCCAAACTCTAACCACGACCAGCCATGACGAAAAGGGGAGGGGGTGAGCCCCCTCCCGATCTTCCAATGGGCAGGGATAGGGGCCGGGCAATGGCACGAGCCCGGATGACGGCGACCTCTAGCCCTCAAAGTATGGGCACGCGCCTTGAAATCCTCGGGATGGTGAGAGTCGACAAATCCCCCCTCGTTCTTCTCTCTCACACCAGGGGAGAGGGTTTGCTATTCCCCTCCCTGGATGGAAGGGGCAAGGGGAGGGTGAAACTCGCCGTGAATGGTCAACGCGGGGGGCACTGTGGGCTTGCCGCGAAATAACCCTGTCATCTCGCGTGCTCCCCTTCCATGGGTTAGCACCCATGGCTATTCACCGTGCGCCCAGCGGGGCGCGGACCTCTCCTGCCCTGAAAGGGCAGCCCGTGAATAGCCGTAGGTTTCAACCTACGGTAGTGAAGCGAGTGAATACCGTTCTCTAATTCACTGTGGTTGCAATACTTGTTCCGCGGGCACTGTAGCGCTCGCATCTCCTCAGGACGGTTCCCTACTCGATCACTTGCACCACTTTTCCGAACTTCTCGCCACCGTTTTCCTCGACGTACTGGACTTCGACCTTCTCACCTGTCGCGGGGCGCCGGAAAGGTACGAACTTGGTTCTGAGTCCGACCTTCACGGGGACGACCTCGCGAGTGTCGTCCTCTTTGGTGACGCGTATCGACAAACGGGTCGGTGAAGATGCCACGACCTCTCCCGTGAGAGTCTTCGTTTCGGGCTCCGGCGTCGTAGGCGTCGTAGGCTCTTGAGGCTCGGTGGTAACCGGCTTGTCATTTTTGGGCTTCGGTGGCTCAGGAGCCGGTGTTGGTGGTCTGCGCGCCTCGGGTCTCCTGGCGGGCGGTTTTGTGGGGGTCACCCGACCGGTCACATGAGGCGGCGGTGTGCGCGCACAGATTCCTTCCGGACGCGGACACTCCCCGACCACGCGCTCGTCCGCGACCTGTCGGCACGCGGTGGTTCGCGGCGGAGCCGGCGGATAGCATCTCGAAGGAGTTGGAGTAGGGGTGAGGCTCACCACCTTGGTCGCCTTCATGTACCCGTCCTCGAGCGCGAAGTCCACCGCTACCCGCTCTCCGAGGCAAGGCCGTCGATTGGGAATGTATCTCGTTCTCCAGCCTACGTTGACCGTGGCACATTGACCGTTGCTTCTCACGACCATGGTTCGCCAGCCGTGGCCCACGACGGTTCCCTTGAATGTGCATAGCCGGTAGGCGTGCGCTGACAGGGCGGTGAGGCCCAACAGAGTCAGGACAACAAAAAAGAGGGCAGGGACAATATAGCCAGGATACTTCCCAACCATGGGGGCCTCCTGAAAAGCTATGGAGTAGCACAAGCTTAGTAATTGCGGACCGCTGGGGCCGTGGCCTATTGTTGGCCAAAAGTGCTTGGAACATAGACATTTAAGCGAAAAAAGTCAAGTAGAAACATCCCACCCCACGCGAACACCCAGTGATAGGGTCCTTGTCACGGGAACCGCGCCGTGCTATCAGTGGTCAGGGAGCGACACTATGGGTATGTTTCGAGACTTGGAGAGTGTCGAGATCGACCTGGTCAAGGAGATGGCGGAAGGGCTCGGGAGCGCGGGCGTCAGACTGGAGGAGATCCTTGAACAGATCGAGTGCCGGCGCGGGAAGCTCGATGAACTGACCGGCAAGTGGGACGCCGAGGGGCCGGGGAAGCACCCACGACTGGTGACCCAGCTCAACGAGTCGATACACATATACAATAGCCTGATCGACAAGGCCAGGGATGCCTTGAGGTGGTTGCTCATCCAACGGGAGGCCTGCGGTTTTCGCCGTCACAAGGATGTGGATCTCTTCTACCCGATACCCCCGAAGATAAGGCCGTTGGACCAATGAACCCAAGCCGTTCGGTGAGTTTGCAGTGCTTGGCACGGCACACTGCGGGACGTTCCGCGCTCCCGGTTCGCGTCCCATCGACAAGGGTGAATGGCAAACCCTCTCCCAAGGTAAGCGTGCAGCCGTGACCACAAAGGAACGACCCGCCGGAACAGAAAGACACGGAGCGGCTGGGAGCCGCCACCAGAATCGCGTCCAGTTCGGTAGGTCCGCATGAGGGCCGATGGCGGGGTGAGTTGGTGCTCTGCAGCTCCGAAGCCGCTGTGGTCTTCTCCGCGACACTTCAACAAAGGCCGGAGAGGAAAGCGGTTCCAGCGACAAATCTTGGTGGCCGAAAGGAATCCAAGCTCAGTGGTGTATACCGGTTCTCGAAAGTAACTTCCGATTCGTGTCAGATCAGGGCTTGTGGGGCGGGCTTTCCAGCCCGCCAATCGGTGGAAACTAACGAGAACCGCTATAAAGGACGCGCGTCCTGCGCAACCTGATGAGGCGGATTGCCAATTGATTTCTTTGTATGGTGCCATTGTGTTTTGTCTTCAAGGCGGAAGACGGATGCCCCCTGAACGGTTGCCTTCCCATGAGAGAGCAGGGAGGGAGAAGGGGTCTTTTGCGAGTGGGACGATCCTGCGGCACGCGGGAAGAAGGCTCATCATCGGCTTGGCTATGTGCGTGCTCGTCGGCGCGAGCCTGCTGGCGGCCGCGGGCGGCGAAGTCCGGGCATCGGAGAAAACGGGCTCGGGAAAGGTCGGGTTGGTGTTTTTCGGGGCCGGAGGCTGTCCGAGCTGTGCACATGTGAAGCACCTTCTCAGCGCGCTGAGCTCGCAATATCCCTTGCACATCAAGACGTTTGACACAGACAAGCCCGAGGACAACGCGCTCCTGGACCGCTTGGAACGCATCCATGCGCGTAACGGCTTTTCAGTGCCGCTGGTGCTGGTCGGCGAGTCGATTCTCATGGGAGAAGGGGAGATCACGGAGAAGCTCGAGCCCATTGTAAGGGATCTGTCAACTTCTGGTGGATCTTCGTTCCCGTATCTGGGACCGAAAGGAAAGGCCAAGCGGCTTCCGCGGAAGCAGGTTCAATCGCGATGCGCCTGCGAGTCAGGGCCAGGGCGACCGCCAACCATCGGCGAGGAACTGGATAAACTCCGCGCGTTCCTGCGGCGGTTTTACTGAGGAGTGCCTTTCCGAAGTACGGTCACGCAATGAGCCCGGAAAGGGTTCACTCGCGCAGAGCACACCAAGAGCGCTCAGGAATTCTCTCTTTCTTTGCGTCCTCTGCGTGCTTTGCGAGAGACCATTTCGTGAGGTTGCCTCGGTTCGAGGTTTAGACCCTTGAAGTGTGCGACCGTATTCATGAAACGGTGTGCGCAGTCTGAGACGACCACGAGGCTGAAACCTTTGCGAACGCCCCAGGATTCGTGGTCCTGACCGGAGCTGAGGCGTCCGGAAATGTTCGGCCGACCCTTCGGGTTTCCCCCGACTCGGTCTTGACGCGGGCACTCGGTGCATATATACATATATTAGGATGTTCGCATTCCTTGCGGGCCGCGAAGACCTTTCGCGAAAACCCGCTTCATCACTGGGCTTCGTTGAAGTTCAGCGGGGAAGACCACGGGCGTTTCGGAACGTCGTAGAACCATTTCACCCCGCCGTCGGTCTCAATTTGGGACGAGAAAGGCGGACGCGAGTCATGGTTGCGGCTCCCGGCCGCCTTATGTAGCCACTGACGTAAGAGGAGCAATAGATGTTTACCGTAGATGCGGAATCAAGGGATTTTTTCCTGAACAAGCTTGAGAGCGGAAACGTGGTTCGTGTGTACTTCGGGGGATTCGGTTGAGGCGGTCCCACTATGGGATTGGTTCTGGATGAACCTCGGGACGGTGACGAATCCCACACCATCGAAGATGTGCCCATTGTGGCGGATGCGTTCGCAATGAAGGTGATCCGTGAGTATGGAGGAATCGACATCAGGCAGAGCCATTTCGGCCCCACGGCCGAGCTCCATCGCCCGGACGGACAGCCCGCGGCCGAATGTGGCTGCTGAGAGGTAATCTTCATGCCTATCTTTGAGTTCCGGTGCGACAAGTGCGGAGAAGAATTCGAACGGTTCGTGCTGATGTCGGAGAAAGAAGGGATCGAGTGCACCCACTGCAGATCCCGTGACACGAGGAGGTTGATGTCCGCGACTTCCTCGTACGGCAAGTTCAAGGATCTCGGGTCATCGTGCAAGTCGTCGGGCACGGGGCACGGCTGAGGGACGTCCTAACCCGCCGTGTGCGGGAGTAGCATGCTCCGGAAGTTTATCAGAAAGTCTTCCGGGGGAAACCCTTTTGGAAAAGGGTTGTCCCCCGGACCCCCTTCCGAAAACTCTTGAAACATCGGGTGGTTCTGACCATGTCGCGGGTTCCCGTGAGAAAGGAGCGTTGCAATCGTGAATGCCACCATGCAGGACGTGAAGGTTTGCGCGTTCGACATGTTCGGTACGTTGTTCGATGTGCATTCTGTGGTTCAGGGGTGCAGGGACGCGTTCGGTCCCGAAGGCGAGGAGTTCAGCCGGTTCTGGCGAGCCAAGCAGCTTGAGTATTCGTGGCTGCGAGCACTCATGGGAAGGTACGTGCCGTTTTGGCAGATCACGCAGGATTCTCTTGACACAGCGCTTCGTCGTTACGGTCGCGGCGGTGATGAGGGACTTCGTGCGCGTCTGCTCACCACTTACAAAGAGGTGCGTCCGTTCCCCGAGGCGGCGGAAGCCCTCGACAAGCTTGCCGGTACCGGAATTCGACGTGTGGTGCTCACCAACGGAAGCCGGGACATGGTGAATTCCGCTCTGGCAGCCGCCGCATTCACGGAGAAGTTCGAGGGAGTGTTCTCGGTGGATGATGTGCGGACCTTCAAGCCCAACCCCGCGGTCTACGAGATGGCTCACCGAGGACTGGCTGTGGAGAAGCACGAGATCGTGATGGTATCGGCACATCCTTGGGACCTGGCCGGTGCGATTTCCTACGGTCTTCAGGGGCTATGGATAGATCGACCCGGAGCCGGGATGCAGCTCGAGGCCCTCGGGTTTGACCCGCAGTACCGAGTCACCGACCTCACCGGCATAGCGGACCTTGTGGAAAGGACATGAGGCCTTTTCAAGCCCATGACAGAGATTCACCGGATAGAGGTTCCGCTCCCGTTTCCGATAAAGCGGGTCAACTGCTATTACATCCGGGATTCGTCGCCCACGCTCATCGACACCGGAATCAACTCCGAGCAGGACTTTGAGGCAATTGCCGGGGCCTTGGCCGGCTTGGGAGATTCGGTCCGGAATCTGCGTCGCATCATCGCGACCCACGGCCACGGAGACCACGCAGGTCTTGCCGGCAGGCTCGCCCGCGAGAGCGGAGCGGAAGTCTTCGTCCACCCCTGGGACAGACCGAGGTGGCCCTCTCCGAATCACGCGGCCGCGCAAGACCTTGCGGAGAGCTTTTCCCGTTTCCTTGCCGCCGCGGGGGTGCCGCCTCAGCTTGCCTCAGAGCTGGTTCAGTTGATGACTGCACGCCTCGAAGGGATGTTCAGCGCGGTGGAAGCGTGCACTCCCTTGGCTCACGGGCAGATCTTTTCCTTCGATGATTTTGAGCTCCAGGTACTGCATACGCCGGGACACAGTCCCGGTTCCGTGTGCTTGTGCAACGGGACGGATGGGGAGTTGTTCTCCGGGGATGCGCTTCTGGAGGAAATCACGTACAATCCGGCCCTGGAGGTCGGCCGTGTGCCTGAGGAGTATCGGAGTGTCCACGCGTATCACGAGACTCTGAACCTGCTCGATGATACGCGCATCCGAACCGTGTTTCCGGGACATGGCGCGCCCTTCTCGGACCACGGCCGGCGGATTGCGGCCTTTCGGCGATTCCACGGTCTCCGTCGTGACCGGATACTGGCCTTGCTCTGGGAAGCAGACCGGGGCCTCACCGTGTTCGACGTCGCGATCAGACTCTTTCCCGCGGCATCGGGCCTTGAGGTATACTACCGGGTGTGTGCGGTCCACGTGCATCTGGCGGTCCTGGCGGACGAAGGATCGGTCGCCTGCGACGCGACAGCCTATCCCACCGTCTTCACCCTGACGGGCAAGGGAGCGCTGCAATGATCACCAATCTGCGACTGGTCAATTTCAAGGTTTGGCATGACTCGGGTTCACTGCAACTCGCCCCTATCACCGTCCTGTTTGGCACAAACAACGCGGGAAAATCCAGCGTCCTACAATCCTTGCGGTTGCTGAAGCGGACCGTGCAGAGCCAGCGCAGAGAAGTGGTCCTAGACTTGGCCGGTACGGGAGCGTTCCTGAATCTGGGACAATGGATGGACATGATTCACGGCCACGATGTTTCGAGGGACCTCACCATCGGCCTCCAGTGGCGGCTTCTCCCGGAAGAACTGCGCCGACTTGAGAGCTGGCCCGGACAGGAGGAACCCACCGCGGAGCTGATGAGTTATGAACTTACCGCCGGGTGTTCGAAGAGCGGCCACATATTCGTAAGGCAACTCTCCTATCGAACAGGAACCCACACATATTGTATGGAACGCAAGAAGGATGGCAAGAAATACAATATGGTCTCCAGCCCTCAACTGAAGAGAAGAGTAGGGCGGCCCTGGGATCTCCCGGCTCCGCTGGCCGCGCATGCATTCCCTCCGGAGGTGACGAGCTTCTTCCAAGACGCTGATTTTACATCGGATCTAGGGTTACTCTTCCAGTGGCTCATGTCCAGGGTTCACTATGTGGGGCCCCTGCGCATCTATCCGGAAAGAACCTACCTCTTCACCGGGGGTGCCGTAGAGAGCGTCGGCCCCCTCGGAGAAAACACGGTGCATGCGCTGCTGGCAGTGATAAACTCGCCCGGATACGACGAGAGAACCCGGAAAACAAATCTCACCCTGGTGGGAAAGACCAATCGATGGTTGAAAAGGCTGGGGGTCGCCATCGTGGAACAGATGGGGTGTGAAATCGTGGGTCTCCGGGAAGAGGTCTCTGATCCGCGAGACCCCAGGCCGGGAGTGTGGTTCCGCGAAATACCGAAAGGTGTAGGTTTCGAAACCGCGGATCCTTCTGACCGCAAGTTCATTGCAGTCGCATTGGCTCATCCGGACCGACCCCCGATTCTTTATGCACTCGATGTAGATGATTGGGAAGACGTTCGCGAGGTTGCCGCCCGCCAAGGCTTATCCCTCATCCATCTGTGTCCGCAGACACGGCCCGTGGCTCGAAAGAAGCGGACTGCAAGAGGGCATTGACCAAGCACGAGAGATGGTCCGCAACTTTCTCCGGACCCCATGATCGGAGCCTCGGATCGATCACTCAGGTAGGGAACCATGCCCGCCCATGTGGAACGCCTTATCGCAGAGCTTTCCGATCCCGGGAAGTATCCCCATGCCCCGCAATCGGTGCGGGTGGTGCAGACTCACATTTCTGTGGTCTTCATTGCAGGGGACCTGGTCTACAAGGTCAAGAAGCCGGTTGATTTCGGGTTCCTCGACTTCTCCACCCGCGAAAAGCGGCGTCACTTCTGCCGACAGGAGGTGCTGCTCAACTCCAGGTTCTCCGAGGGCCTGTACCTTGGAGTAGTCCCGATCCACGAAGGACCCGACGGAATAAATCTCCACGGAAAGGGGCGAGAGATCGACACCGCGGTCGTGATGCGGCGAGTTCCCCAAGACCGGCTGCTCGTGCACCTTCTGGAGGATGACCGAGTAACCCCCGAGCTCTTGGACCGCCTCTCAGACCGTCTTGCCGCCATCCACTCGGAGGCCCCCACAAGCCTCCACATCGCACGACACGGCGCGTTCGAGGTCCTTCGGCTGAACCTCAAGGAGAACTTCGAACAGACCTACCGCCATGTGGGTCGCACGGTGGATCAGAGGACTCGGCAAGAAGTATTCAACCGGTCAATGGATTTCCTGCACGGGCACAAACGCCTGTTCCACGACCGGGTCTCTGCGGGCCACATCCGCGACTGTCACGGCGACCTGCACCTCGATCACGTGATCATCGAGGACGGCATATACCTCTTCGACTGCATCGAGTTCAACGAGCGTTTCCGATTCTGCGACACCGCCTCGGATCTGAGCTTTCTCCTCATGGACATGGACTTCCGGGGTTATCCGGCCTTTTCTCATCGGATCTCCCACAGGTACGTGGAGACGTCCGGAGATCGGGAGGCGCTGCGGTTGGCCGGGTTCTACAAGTCCTACCGAGCCTACATCAGGGGCAAGGTCGCGGGATTCGCAATGGACGAGCACGAGGTCTCCCTCCCGGACAAGCGCGTGGCGGTCCGGTCAGCGAAGCATTACTTCGCGCTGGCCCTGGCGTACCTGGAGGCTCCACCGCCGCCGGTGCTGGTCATCACGGTGGGGCTCATGGGCACCGGAAAGAGCTATGTGGCGGAAGCGCTCGGTACCAGGCTCGGAACCGCCCCCGTGCGGTCGGACGTGATCCGCAAGGAACTCCACCAGATCGCGCCCGAGCTGCATCAATTCGAACCCTTCCGGCGAGGAATCTATGGCGAGGAGTCCACGGACCGCACGTACCGGGCCATGTGCGAGATCGCCGAGGCGCGCCTGATTCGGGGGGAACCGGTTATCCTCGATGCCTCGTTCAGTCGGCGCGAACACCGAGACGAGGCGTTCCGCGTGGCTCAGTCAGCCGGAGCCCGCTTCCGCATCGTGCTTTGCACGTGCCCGGAGAGCACCGTCCGAGAAAGACTTACGGCACGAATGGGGAGCGCGGGAGAACCCTCTGACGGTCGATGGGAACTATTCCACGCACAGAAGGCCCTGTTCGAACCCCCGGAACCGCTGGAACAGCGCTATTGCCGGACTTGGGATTCCACGTCCGACAGAAACGACTTCCTGAGAGAACTGGTCAGGGAACTGATGATTCCCGACTAGTACGAGTTGGCACAAACGTCCGACCGATATGCCGGGTGGGACAGGCATCTTGCCTGCCCGCGAGGAAACGACGGGCAGGATACCCGTTCCGACCGTGAAGGTTGGCGGCAAGCGTTCAGACGGGAAGGAGAAAGAATGAACCACCAAGCGAAGACACCAAGAAAGCGTGTTCACAAGAAGCGGCTGGGAGCCGCTGCCAATAATCGCGTCTGCCTGCCTGGGCTCGCAGGTGTTCCGATGGCGGGGTCAGTTGGTTCCGCGCAACCCAAGAACGGCACGCTGCGTTCTCCCGGAGCTGCTGGGCAGAACAATTCTTCACCAAAACAGAAGAAATCGAACGTCATTAATAGGAAGCGGAGTCTGAGAATTGTTCTTTGATTTCTTGGCCTGGTGCTTTTGTGGGTTGTCTTCCGGGCCAGGAACGAATGCCCCCTGAACGGCTACGGTCGGCGTATTGGCCGCGAAGGTAGGCGATGCATGTCGGTCGAGACCTTGTGCCGATCGACTGTCAAGATCGTCTTCTTTCTGCCACTATATGGGGTAAGCGAGGCTGACGCGGTAGCCGAGCCGCCTCTGATACGAATGAGCGTGCTAAGGGTCTGTCCCGAAACAATTGTGCCAAGGCGATGGTCTCGTCACCGCGGCGAACCCCGGATCGTGGTCCGGGGCAGGCGCCGGGGCCCAGTCCTGTGAAGAAGACTGGGTTCCCGCTTCCGCCGGAATGACGGAAGGAACCCGCGGCTGTCCCGGACTGAAATACTTATTTTGAGACGGGCACTAAGCAGTGACTTCAGGCTCGGGGTGTGACAGGCATCTTGCCGGTCACCTGTGGTTAGCCTCACCTGTGTGAAGTCACATTGGATTGACGCAATAATCGCCGTGTAGCCTTCGGGCGGATCGGCCCACCGGACAACGGTGATCTCTCTGTGTCTTTGAGTCTTCGTGGTGAACTCTTGCCTTCGCAGTTCCCAAGAAGCGGCGCTTATGGTACAAGAAGTAGTATTCAGGAGCACACTCCAACAGAGCTGAAAGCTCTCCTCGCCTCGACCCGGAGGCTTGACGGATGACCTCGAAACGACTCCTCTCGGTTCTTATCATGTGGGGCATACTTGGCTGCGGTGTGGCTGTCGCGACGGAGGCCGATGACGTGAACCGAGTGTACACGAAGCTAAGGGCTGTTCTCACAGAGAATCCGGATGCCTCGCCGAAAACCCTTGCCGAACTGGTCAGAGGGGATCTCAGGGCAGCGCGAAGCTGCTCCGCGCAATTGAAGAAAAGGCTCGATGAACCCGGGGCACAAGGGGACGCCTTCCGGATGCTCCACGGCAAGCTGGAAGAGGCGCTCTTTCTGGCGGCTCCAGGCGGAGGTTGTGAGCAAGGGGTGTGTCAACGGCTTCTGGGCTGCGTCCAGTCCGGCTGTTGGGACAAGGATGGCACGCTGTTCGTGCTTGAACGCCTTGCAGTCCAGTGTCCGTCAGTGGCGAAGGTCCACCACCTGCTGGGAGACAGGTATCTTGCTCAACGCCGGGCAGGAATGGCAATCGAGTCATACAAGCGGGGCCTTGCCCTCAAGGACGACTCGGATAGCAGGAAACTTCTCGAGGCGGCCCAGGAAATGATGGCGCAGTACCTCCGGAAGGAACCAATCACCACGACTTCGGCGGTTGAGCTCATGGGCAAGGAACGCACCATGGCTCCCAAACCCGGGCTCCGCCGGAAAGTGGACGTAGAGGTAGCTATTCAGAGGCAGATCCTGTTCGACGAATGGTCCCACGAGATCAGAAAAGAGTATTGCGCGGAACTCGATGCGTTGGGGCTGGCCTTCAAGCGGGAATCCGAGACGGCCAAAGGCTTAGGTCTGCTCATCGAAGGGCACACCGACCGAAGAGGAGTGCTTGAGGAGAACACCAAACTCTCTTTGCAGAGGGCCGAAGCAGTGAAAGCATACCTTGTGAAGCAGGCGGGCATCGAGCCTTCTCGGATCACCACCCAGGGATACGGGCCTGCGAGGCCCTATGATGCACGGGATACCCCCACGGGCTGGGAGCTCAACCGGCGGGTGGAATTCAAGAAAGTGACGTCACGTGAGCCCACCGAAGACAACCGGTGAGCAGCGTAGGAGTTGAGCTCCAAACCGGTTCCGTTGGAGGATCTTTGCTGATGACCGTGAACGGAGACGACAACACAGAAAGACTCCTGGTGCAGCAGTGCCTTTCAGGTGATGAACAGGCATGGAAGACCCTGGTGGACAAGCACTTTCGACTGATTGCCTCGATAGTCCGGTGGCAGAAGTGGAGATTTGACCAACGGGATGTCGAGGACGTCGTCCAGGATGCCCTCGAGGAATTAGTGAAGTCCTTGGCCGGTTTTCAATTTCAGTCCCGGTTGAGTTCGTTCGTTCGCACCATTGCGGTAAGAGCGTGTACGGACCGGATCAGGAAGAAGGTGGCACAGAAAAGGATTTCGGATATGGATTGCGTGCCCCTTGATTCAGGGGGCGATGACGAAGACGATTCGCGCTCACCCATTCCAACGGACCAGGGACCGAACCAGGAAGAGATGCTCCTCACTCGAGAGAGGCTGGGGGCTCTGCGACAGGCTCTGGGGTTGCTCGACAAGGAGTGTAAGAAGCTGATTCGTATGAGGTTCTTCGACGACCTGTCATTTCCGGAAATGGCGGATGCGCTGAGAATAAAAGCGAACACCGTCGCAGTTCAGGTGAGACGATGCGTGTTCAAGATACACCGACTGTTCCCCAAGCAGGGCTGACAGGCCGGATTGAGTGAAACCGCCGCGGATGAAAGGATAGCGTGCCATGGAAGAATGTACCCGCGAAGATCTGTGCGAGCTGCTTATGAGGGCCTTGTCGCCCGACGATCGGCCTGAAGAGGTGCCCGGACTCATGGACCACGCCCGGGAATGCGCCCGGTGTGCGGAGGAATTGAAGATGCACGCGAACTTTCATCATTTCTTGCGAGACCATAGGGCTGAGCTGGCTGCCGCGGTTTCAGCATGCCCCGAGACTGAGGCTCTGGTGCGATTCGTCATGAAGGGTAGTCCCGACCCGGAGGTGGAAACCCACCTTGCCCATTGCCGACCATGCGCCGAGCAGGCGAAGCTGGTGGCGGAATTGGAAAGGACCGTCCTGGACTCCGCGGACGCGCCCACCAGGCCCACTGCGGCCCAGTGGGGAGCGGTGCGCAGTGCGGTCGCTCGGGAGTACGGGAGGCCCCCGGAAGCCAAGCCCACGCTGTGGCAACGGGTATTGGCGGGCGTCATCGAAGCCCTTCACGTTCCTTCCCTTGCGGCCGGCGCGGTCGCTGCCGCGCTGGTGCTGCTGGTGGTCTTGCCCCACACGGGCTCGCTGAGGGAGCCTGCGTTCACGGTAGCGTTGAGCGACTCGCCTTGGGAGGCCTCGGGAATGATCAAGCATCCGAACATGAAACCCGTGTCGACCCGTAAGGCAGCAGTGCTGATCCTTCAGGGGCCGGCGAACGGCCTGGCCCCGGAACAAATTGACAAGATCTACGGTTCCCTGAACTTGGCGGACGCCGTCTCATCCGACGTGGAGTTCATCAGTCCCCCGACGCTGAAAGAGAAGCTCGCCGATTCTGCGACAGGAGTGCGAAGCGTGGAACAGCTACGGCAACTGGTCCGGGATCGAACGGACGCGCAGTATCTGCTCATCTTTCAGATCAATGCCGGACGGGAATCGAAGAGCCTCACGGCAGCCTTGATGGATCGAGGACACGCAGAGCCTCTTGGGACGATTCGGCAAACCGGCATCAGCATCAGTGCCGAACGGTTGCCGGACCGCATGAAGAGCATGACCGGGGATCTCTTCAGTCAGGTGAATCCGGACGGGAAGTGGGGGGCGCGTTGATGCCGTGAGGTCCGTCGGTTGAAACGCAGCTAGGACAAGGGGCGCTGTGGGCAAGCCCGCCCGGAAACCGGAGGTCATAAGCCATGATGAATCGAGGAAGGTCCCAATTGGGGAAGCGAGCTTTCTTGGCCGGCAGGGCTTGGGCGTGCCTCATGATGCCGATGCTCATGGCCCTTGTGGTCACGGCAGCCCTTGCATTCCCGAGTCAAGCGTCAGAGGACGAACTCAAGAGCATCGCGCGCAATCCCAAGTATCGCGCGAAACCCGAAGACGTGGGCAAGGGCGATCTGTACGCACTTGTGGTCGGTATCGCGAAGTACCAAGATCCCGGCATCAGGCAACTTAAGGTGTCGGACAATGATGCCAAGGAGTTCGCCCAGTTCCTCGAATCCCAGAGGAGGGTGTTCAAGAACCTTCACATAAAGCTGTTGCTCAACGAGGATGCCACACGGGAAAACATTCAGGGCTTCCTTTTCGACGAAATACCCAAATCCGGGAAAGACGACTCGGTCATCGTCTTTCTGAGCGGCCACGGAGCCAAGGACCCGAAAAAACCTCAGGATTACTACTTTCTCGGCTATGACGCGAAGGCGCGCAGCATTCCGGCCACTTCCGTGAAAATGAACGGTCTGGACTTCCTGAAGGGCCTCGAATCCAAGCGTATCCTGGTGGTGGCTGATTCCTGCCACGCGGGAGGGTACACGGATGTTCCGGGCACCAAGTCGCTCGACAACAGCGTGCTCGACCGCCTGGCCAGGGATCTCGGCGAATCCGAGGGGAAGGTCATCCTCTCGTCAAGCAGGCACGACCAGGAATCCCGCGAAAAACCCGGCATGCCCAACAGCGTCTTCACCTACTACCTGCTCAAAGGGCTCCGGGGCGAGGCTGACTCGAGCCGCGACGGAATCGTCACCGCCCACGAAGCGTACCAGTACGCGTACGATCGCACTAAGGATGAGACCGAAGGCGCACAACACCCTCAGTGGAAAGGTGCGGTCGAGGGTTCTTTCCCCGTGTCGCTCGCCATGCCGCCTCCGAAGCCCATCCAACTTGAGGTGTCGTTCATCGCACAAGACCCCAGGTGTCGAGACCCGAAGTGCATTGATCCCCAGCCCGGTGACGCGGAATGCTTCGACCCCCTCTGCGGCGACGTACAGATGAAAGACGGTGACACCATGTTCGCGGGGCAGAATTTCCAGATCGCGGTGCGCCCTGCGGAGACCTGCTACCTCTACGTGTACCACTTGGGAGTTGGGGGAGACCTCCACAGACTCTTCCCCGGCAAGGACTACATGTCCCCGGGCACTCCCGTGGAGAATCCGGTTAAAGGGGACGAAATCTTTTGGATTCCGGCCAAAGACAAGTGGTTGATTCAGGACCAACAGGTCGGCAAGGAGAAGATCTACGTGGTCGCAAGCAGAAGCCAGAACCTCGTGCTGGAGGACCTTCAGTACCACCTGGAGCAACTCGAGAAGAGCAGAGACCAGGTACAGTCGGCCGCGAACACCCGGAAAACGAAGGATTACCTGGACGGCCTTATAATGGCCCCGCTTCGGCAGACAGCCCAAAAGGCCGTGGTGCGCGCAGGTTCGGCTCCTCCCGACCGGAAAACCCGGTCTTTCGAACAGATTGCCGCGGTGCTGGATGTCCCGGGACTCGATGCGGTAAGGTCGGTCTGGTTCTGGCTCAAACCACGGTAACGCGAGGGATTTTCTGTGCGAACGCGTCACAGCGTGATAGACTGGAGTCACTCGATGCGAAAATAGCGGGATCGGTGAAGTGGCCATGATCTCCCCTGACCCTACCCTCCCGCCAGGGGAGAGGGTGTGCGCTCCTTCTCTCTTGACGGGAGTGTAAGGGGGGGTGGGCGTCAAAATAGCGACTTGTCACGCCACAGGGTCTTCGGCCCTTGGCTCCCGGTGCTGAAGCATCCGGCTATTCTCAGTCGCCCCTACGGGGCTTGGGAGTGGCGGAGTCCCGGAGGGACAACTGACAATAGCCGGTCCTCTCAAGGCCGGGGAATGAAAGACGGTTGCCCTTATCTTGACGACTATGGGGTAAGGGGCGTGAGGACTTGCCGCGGTTTTCCAGGCGGAGCATTATCAAGGGAAGAGCCGGCTTTCGGCCCTGAGCGATTTCCGTGGCGAAGGCCAGCAAACGGCAAGGGGGAACGAAACACCATGAGCAAGAGGTTGCGACGTGGCGCCATCTTCTGGCTGGCGACCCGGCTCGGACTGCCGGCGTTGATACTGACGTGCGTTTCAGTGGTGGCCTGCCATGCAGCGGGCAGAGCGCTTCTCGTCGGTGTGGGGGAATATCCTCGGCCCATCGAGGCACTGCGCGGAGTCAAAGACGATGTGCGCATTGTCAAAGAAGCCCTTGTCAAGCAGGGGGTGTTCGCGGAAGACGAGATCCTCACGCTCGTGGATGAGGCCGCCACCAAAGCCCGAATCATGGACGCGTTCCGAGAATGGGTCGTCAACGGGACCAGACCCGGCGACACGGTGCTGTTCTATTTCAGCGGTCATGGGACTCAGGTCTGGGACGAAAACGGCGACGAGGCCGACGGGAAAGATGAAGCGCTGCTCTGTTGGGACTCCAAGCTCCTCAAGCCCAAGGTGCGACGCTTCTTCCGCGGCCAGGACGGATACTGCTACGAGAAAGGCGGAACCGAGAACCTCCTCATCGACGACGAAATCCATGAGTTCTTGCAGAAATTGCAGGGAAGAGACGTCATCTTCATCAGCGATTCGTGTCATTCCGGCACCGTGTCCAAGAACCTGGACCCTTTCTTCGTCCAGTACAAGACCATAGACCAGCCCCAGGGCTACAAAAGCGTCTTCGATGCGCGGGCCGGCGATCAGGTATCGGAACAGGAGTCGGGTGACAAGATCGGTCTGATTGACAAGTCCGTGGTCGCAGGGGTCAACTTCGCCGCGATTGCCGCGTGTGACGACACGGAGAAAGCCAAGATCAGGGAATTCTCCACCCCGCCCACCGGATTCCACAGCGTGCTGACATGGTATCTGTATCAGGGCCTTATGGGGAATGCAGACCTCAACAGAGACGGCGTCGTCACCTTGGGGGAACTCGCCGCATACCTTTCCAAGGCGAGCAGCCCAGCGGAGTTCGACCAGACCCCTCAGTGCATGCTCAACCCTCAGAGCATGGCCTCTCGGGTGCTGGTGGGCAAGACCGCACGCACATCCATGCTTGCATCTGCCGGCTGGATCGAGAGACCTTCCCACTTGACGTGCCACCTGCATGCTCCGGGAATTGCTGTGCCTGAAGCGGAACGGCTCAAAGACCGGCTCTCGATGTTGCTCCCGTTCATGCGTTGGACCGAGCCCCACGAGAGACTCGCGTGCCGCATCGCGGTCGAAAAGAAAGGCACCACCTACGGCGCACGACTGTCCGACTCGACCGGAGCCTATTGGGAATCCCACAGGGCCGCTTCTCCCGACGCGCTTGCAGATCTCCTGGCGGGCAATCTGAAGGCGTACTTCCTGCAACTCAACTTCGAGTGCATCCGAAACCGGCATCCAGCCACGCGCTTCGAGATAATCCCCACTCTGACCACAGACACTCATCGTGCGGCGGGACAAATCGTCGAGGGTGACGAAGTGTCGTTCCAGGCCAAGACCGAGGTGCCCGGTTATCTCCACGTGCTCAACGTGGACTCTTCCGGAGTGATCCATCCGCTTTGGCCCATGACGGGAGAACGGCACCGGCGGCTCAACCCCGGAGACAAGGTGATGTTGGGTTCGGACGGTTCCCTCAAGTGCCGTGCGCCCTTCGGCAAGGAGATCTTCCTTTCGGTGATGTGCAGCACACAGCCCCGATCATGGGCCGCATTCTGGGAAAAGGACTCCATCGGAGACCCGGGAAGCGCTTCGTTCCGCGAGCAGAAGGAATTCCTCGACGCGCTCTGGAAAGAGCTTACCCCGGATTCACGACAGGACGACTCGCGTGCCGCGCTGATGTGGGCCTTGCAGTCGTTCAAACGATGAGCCCGGACGCGAACCGACTCACGGAGACATGACGATGCCCATCGCCACGAACCTGGACTACGGCCCAAGGGCAGGAGTCCACAGCACAGATCGCAGAGGATGCGGAAAAGACATGAAGAGAAGAGAAGACGCACCACAGAGGCACAGAGGACACGGAGACGATGAAAGATCGGCGTTTCTTCCTTCCTTACGCTCTGTGACATTACCCTTCAACTTCTACGCCGGCGCCGAAGACTTGGTGTCGGAATCCGCTTCAGCAGCGGGTTCTGGGACGGTTTCCGCCCGGCGAGTGTCCGCTCACCCGGCGACAGTCTTTTTTCGGACTCCGGAAGCCGCCGACTTGAAGATTTCTTCTCGCGGGGAGAAGAAATTGAGGTTTACGCATCACAAGTCCCTTCCACCGGCAGGTGCGTTTCCATGTGAACTACCATGGCCGGAGCCGGCCACAACCAACAATGGAAGTCAGCGCCCCGCGTCTCAGGAGAATGGCGCATGGTCAGAACATACCAATATTCCAGAAGTTTTCGGAAGGGGGTCCGGGGGACAACCCTTTTTCAAAAGGGTTTCCCCCGGAAGACTTTCTGATAAATGGTTGCGAGCCCTGGCAGGACTCATTGCCGCAGCGGCATGTCTCTTGTGCCTGTCCGCCTCCGAGACGGTGTGCGCGGAAAAGGAGACCCTGATGGCGCCCGTTCCTCATGGGATACGGGGGAAGATCCGGACCGCGACCACGGGGGGAACGTTTGGCGCTCCCTTACCCACTTCGGCCCCCGGGGGGATTCGGGACAGGACTCGGCCCCCGGCCCCTGCCGTGGTCCCCGGTGCGCCGAAGCCGCACGAAACCCGCACCAGAGTTCCTGTGGAACGCGATGCCGACTCGAGGGTCCCTCCCCGACACGGACCGGACACGACATCCGATGCGAGCAGGCCCGGTCCTGACCAAACACCTCCGGCCGCTCCGGAGCCGTTTGCCGTGAAGCTCGGCACTGTGGACGGGAAGAAGACCTACCGGATCGGCCACCCGGTCACCTTCACGGTCACCGCAGACACCGATTGCTACCTGTACCTGGTCGACGTGGGCACGGACCGGAAGACCCATCTGTTGTTCCCCAACAAGTGGCAGAGATCCAACATCGTCAAGAAGGGAGTCACCTACCGGATACCACCGGAAGAAGGGAATGTGATCGTAAAGGCATACGGACCGGAAGGGACCGAGTACGTCAAGGCGGTCGCGACGCTGGCACCGATGAAATCCCTGTCGGACAAAGTCGCGGGGAGCAATGAGGGCTTCCCGGCAATTACCGATCCGGTGGAGGCATGGCACAAAATAGAAGCAGAAATCAAGAGTCTGCCCCCAACCGACTGGACCGAGGACCAGATGGGCCTCCAGATCGTGAAATGACGCGGGCATTCTCAGTCCGGATGGGCTTGAAACAGGTCAGGTCTTTGCATCTGTCACATTTCGGCCGGTTCCGCCACTGTAGGTACTGATACCGCTGTGAGACATTTCGTTTCGAGGCACGCGCGGATGAGAACTGATACGGAAATACGCGTCTCCGGGCTTCGGGCCCTGGTCAAGGCGCTGGGGCCCTTGGAGGCCGAACGATTCATCAGCCTGATCCTGAGGGAACCGTTCGACTACACGGTGTGGCAGAGAGAGCTCTGGGCGGAAGAGCGCGTGGAGGACATATGCAAGGCCGCCACGGAACTGCGGCGCAGGTCGAAGGAGAGCGAAGAAGGCCGCGAGCCCTGAAGCGGTAGACTCTGGGCACCATGCGCGGGATCACAAAAAGGGACGCGCGTACCCAATCCGGCAACGAGTGACAAGAGGAGGGGAGGAAATGAAGACAAAGGCGGCATACGCACTCACGCTGTGCGCGTTGTTGCTCTGTGTGCTCGGATGCGCTTCGGACGCGGCTTGCTCAGAGGACGGTCGGCCGAGAATGATGGCGCCGGTACCGTCCAAGCAGTCCGGCAAGATACCTGTGAAACCCGCGCCTCCCTCAGTTCCCAGTCACTCGATCACAGGGGAATTCCGCAGCAAGCTGAGCAACCCGGCAAGACCGTTCAGGGTGGCCATCCACACCGCAGATTCCAGGCTCACCGTCAAGATAGGCGAGCCCGTCTGTTTCGTGGTCAGCGCGGAAAGAGACTGCTACGTCTATGTCTGGGACGTGGGGACCGACGGCAAACCTCGACTGCTGTTCCCCAATAGATGGCAGCCTTCCCACAAGTTGACAAAGGGTGTCCCATGCCGGATACCGGATCAGGGTGGACAGGTACACTGCGTGGTCGAAGGACCGCCGGGAACCAACTATGTAAAAGCAGTAGCCACGCTGCAGCCGATAAAGTCCATATCGGAGCAGGTCGCGAGCCTTACCCTCGGGCTTCCGGTCAGTAACGATCCGGCATCGATCTGGACGAAGATCCGGCAAGAGCTTGAGAGGATGGACCCAGCCTCTTGGAGTGAAGGCGAGCTTGCCCTCGAGGTAGTGAAATGAGGTAAGAGTTCACCGCAGAGATCGGAGAGGACGCGGAGAAGATTAAGAAGAGAAAAGAAGAAGAGATCGTAACTTTTCAATATGAGTTAAAGACCCACCACAGAGGCATAGGAGACACGGAGAAAATGAGGAATCGCTAGTCTTTCTCTTGTTACTCTCTGCGTTCTCTGCGCCCTCTGCGGTGAGTCTTCTTCTTCCCGGAGAACGGTTACCAAGAGGCTTCACCCGCACACGGAAAGGACTCAGTGGACATGATATTACCCCGAAGGATCATGGCAATCATGGTGGTCACGGTGATGGTTTGCCTTCCGGGCCTCGCTTCAGCGCAGAAGGGCCCAAAGGGAGATCGGGCCAAGGTGGTTTCCCCAGAGCTCAAGAACCCTATCCCTCCGGTCCAGACCGATTGGGTGCAGACCCGGATACAGGGAGGCTCTTCGGTCTTTCTCACGCACTCGTACCTGTTCCAGATCATGAAGGGAGCTGCCCAGCAGAACCAGAAAAGGGTCGAAGAGAGCGTTCTGATACCCGTTCTTGAGCAGTTGCTGAGGTCTCTTGTCCAGGCATCCGACGATGCGGATCTGCGACGCCTTTTCGGGGTTCCCCTTGCTATTCTGACGGACAGCCCCGGCGTGGAGCTCGCCCCGGACGTGCCGGCTCAGGCAAAGGAGATCCGGCACGACAAGATGTTCGCACCCAGAGGTCACTATACTGATTCGGAAGCCTTGATGAGGTTCTTTCAGGCCATGCAGTATCTCTCCAAGGCGACCATTGATGTGGGGATACGGCCGGATGCGTTCCCGTTTCCCCGCCACATGCTCTATCCCTTCGAGACGGGGGTGAAGGCTGTCGCGCTCTTGTCGAATCCCGCTCACAAGAAGCTTTTCGACCAGTGGAAGGCAATACACGTCTTTTACTCGCAGATGAACGGACCGGCCGACGGAGCGACATTCGCCGACATGGTGCAGCTCGCGGACAACCAGGCCCTGTCAGAGGACATGGTGAAGTCCTGGGCCGGCGAGAAGGGGCTTCCGAGGATCAACGCAGAAAGAGGGGTCGGTATTCAGCCGCTGGGTGAGCGTTCATCCCTCCATCAAGAGGTCATTGACGAGACAAAGCGCAAGTTCATGAAGGACGACACCCCCAGGGAGACCATCGCGGAGATCCTGCGCTTCACGAAGCTTCTGTCGGGTCCTCAGCAGGGGGGGCAAAGGGTTGAAGGGCTCGCGGAACGAGCGAAGAGGAGCACCCAGGCTGATTACTATTCACAGGCATTGTCCGCTCTGGCCCTCGGTGCCGACGGGTGGCGGGAGAACAAGTGGGCGCGGAATCTTTTTGCCTCCGCGCTCACGTCACTTGCGGAACAGACCGCGCTCATGACGAAGACCTCGATCCTTGTCCGCAAGTCACCCGAAGCTGAGCGGCCGATTGGAAAAGGGGCCAGGCTGTTTCTCTCGAAGGGTTCGGAGAAGTACCTCTTGGGGCTCGGCAAAGCGTCTTCAGCAGTCTTGGAATCGTGCAGTCAGGTCCGCAAGGCCGTTGGTCTTCAGCAGCCCCCGCGCGTGAAGCCCGTAGACGCGACGAAGCTGTTCAACCAGCTCGCGGAGTACGCCAAGAACGGCAAGACGGTGATTCCCGCAACGGACTTGTGGAAACGCTACGGCGATCTCCTCGGCACTCTGACCCGCAAGCCGGTCGTTACGGTAGACGTGTTCCAAGTCCGTGAGAGGTCCGGCAAAATGTTCTACTATCAATGGGCCATCGCGCCGTACGCAGCGAAATTTGCCGCTCCTGGCTCCAAGGCGGGTGTGCAGGGAATGGAGACCGTGTTCTTCGAGGGATGGGCCGATGCGATCATCCCCGGACACGATGGTCCGCTCAACAACCTCCTGTGGGAAGGAAGAGTGCTCGAAGGCGGGCTCGGGAAAATTCGTTCGGTTCTTCCGCTCCCGAACGCGGACCGGAAGGACTGAGCAGGAGACGCGGGCCGGGGCGGGGGGCATAGACGCTAACTTGGCGACAGCCGAATTCGACATTTCAGGCAGTTATCCCCCTCCCCCTCCCCCCTCCCACGAGGGGAGAGGGTTTCCGGATTCCCCTCCCCTCGTGGGAGGGGGTAGGGGGAGGGGGGAGGATGCTGAGACAACGCGTGCTCTGAAGTTAGCGCCTGTGGGGGCGAGGGGGCGCAGCGAGTCCGTCCCGAGCCCTAATGGGCGCTGATCTGGTGCGCGGTGTACAGATAGGGCGAGAGTTCAGCCGGATGGCAACAGAATGAACCACTGAGTGCCTGCGGCGAGACAACTCTGTCATCTCTTGTGCTCCTCTTCCATGGGTTGAAACCCATGGCTATTCAAAGTGCGCCCACTGGGCGCCGGCGTCTACCGGCGGTCTGCATGCGGGCCGAGGAAGGGGGACGCGATGAATGGCTGCGGCTCCCAGCCGCCCTTATCCTCAACAAATGTGCGATCACCCTGTTTTCTTGGGGGGCCATGTCATGAGAGCCACCATTTCACCACGAGTAGTAGTGACGGGAGTCCCGGTTGACCCGACTGCAGGTCGGTTCCCGGGGCGGCCGTCAGATGGGACAGGTAACCGGACTGAAAAGTGCGGCCTTCCCTAAGATCAAAAGGCCGTCCATGGTGTGGAGGAGAGGAATGCGACTGATCCAAGTGTTATCGGCCTTTGCGGCCGCCGGCTTTTTGGCTTTTTCCTCTGCGACCTGCATCGCCGAGGAAAAAGAGATCTCGTTCAACAAGGACATTCAAGTGATGCCTGCGAACGACAAAGCTTCCACCAAGATCAGAGTGGCCCTGAACATCGACAAGAAGCGGGTGAACCCCGGCGATACCGTGAAGGTCGAGTTTCAGGCAGATCAGGACTGTTACCTGACGCTCATGGATGTGGGCACTTCCGGAAAGATCACGCGACTGTGGCCCAACAAGTTCTCGGGTCCGGACAGTCGGGTGAAGGGCCGACAGCGTTACTCTTTCCCCGGAGCGCAGGACAAGTTCGTCTTCAGGGTCTCCGGTCCACAAGGCCTGGAACGCATCGTCGCAGTGGGCGCAAACAAGCGAGACTTGATCATCCGGGAAAGCGACTTCTCCGGCGAAGGGGAATTCAAATCCTACGACCGTGGGTTGAAGGATCTCGTAGTGGAGTCCTCCCAGCGAACGGACAGGCTTCCTCCCGGAACCAAGTGGGGGACCGCCGCCGCAACGCTGGTGGTGGGAAAACTTCCCGATGGAGGCCGGATCGGCAGCCGAAGCGTGCATGTGCTGAGCATCGGTGCCGCAACGGGAGCACTCAAATTCTGTGACGACGACGCCAGAAGCTTCGCCCGAGCGGTCACGGACAAGCTGAGCGTCCCCCAGCAGAACGTAACCCTCTTGACAGGCTCTCAGGGCACCAAGGCGCGCTTCGTGCAGGAACTGAAGGCCCTCGCGCAGAAGACCCAGCCGGAAGACCTGGTGCTCGTCTACTTCAGCGGACATGGGACCCAGATTCCCGACGTTGCCCCGATCGACGAGGCGGACGGCCTGGATGAAGCGTTCGTCTGTTACCACGACAAACAGAGGCTCACCCCGGGAGATCCGGATCTGAAGAACATCCTTTTCATGGACGATGAATTCGCGGCGCTGATGAAGCAGATCCCTGCACGGCGGAAGGTCTTGATCGCGGATTCGTGCCACAGCGGAGACATTCGGAAAGACGTGTCCGCCACCTTGACGTCGAAGTATCTCGAGATCCTGACACAGGATGATATCGCCAAGATCAAGCAAGACAAGGAACTGCGCGTCGTGCCCACTGATCAGTCCGATCAGCAACCGGAAGGATTCGGTTCCTACATGGAGACGCTGGTGGCCGCGTGTGCGGAGAACCAGTCGTCGTACGAGGACCGCTCGAAACAGCGAGGCCTGTTCACCTACTGGCTCTTGAAGAACATCGAAGGCGGCGGGGGCGACCTGCGATCGGCCTTCGACCGAGCTCGGCAGAAGGTTGAGGACGAAACAGCCTCACTGCGGGTGCGGCAGACTCCTCACCTCGACGATCGGGACAACCTGACCAAAGACATCAAATTCTAAGGAATGAAAGGAGCTTATAGTCATGGGAAGCGCTACTGCTCGCCTCACGTCGGTATTCCTGGCGCTCGCTGCCCTCCTCTGCGCAGCCTTCACGGCTCACGCGGAAACCACCATGGAAGCAAGAGACATGGTGGTCGAGGAAGCGTCAAAGATTCGATCGGACAACCCCGACTTCAAGATCCAACTGAAAGTCGCGGGAAAGAAGGACAGGATAGCCATCGGAGACACGGTGGGTTTTCAATTCACCGCCAACCGGGACGCGTATGTGACCATACTGGACATCGGTTCCAGCGGCAAAGTGCACGTGGTCTTTCCCAACAAGTGGCACAAGAGCAACAAAGTGGAAAAAGGGAAGGTGTACCGCATTCCCGGCAAGGATGACGACTACGAATTCAGGGTGAAAGGACCCAAGGGTGTCAACTTTGTCAAGGCTGTCGGCACGCTCAAGCCCTTTGATTGGCTCCAGCGGGAAGCGCTGATAGCATCCAAGGAAGAAGGCCTCTTCGACGAGGTCAAAGAGCCCGTCAAGGTGCTCAAAGACCTCGGAGTTGAGCTGGCCAAGAAGGACAAGAAAGGCTGGACCGAGACCGAGACCAATTTCACCATAGTCTCGGACAAGGACAAGTCCGCGGAGGCCGACGACGAATCCGAGGACGTCTCCGAGAGAGACGCCAAGAAGATCGTTGCGAAGCTCTGGACCGATAAGAAGGAATACCATGTCGGCAGTCCGGTGACCTTCTACTTTTACTGCGAAAAGGATTGCTACCTGCACCTGGTGGATTTCGGAACCAGCGGCAAGGTGAGGCTGGTATTTCCCAATCGCTTCCAGAAGGACAATTTCGTCAAAGGCGGCGAAGTGATCACCATTCCCACGGCCAAAGAGGACGAATTCCGTTTCAGAGTGAAGGGCCCCAAAGGCACTGAGAGGGTCAAGGCCGTGGTCACTACGCAAAAAGCACACTTCTACAAAGGGGCGCTCGACTTCGAGAAGGACGTCTACGCCGAATGGGACGAAGATGCCGAAGCAATAGAGAAAGACCTCGATGTGCGACTCAGCGAGATGCCCGTTCACGTCCGCACGAAGGTATGGACGAAGTTCAAGGTGGTAAAATGAACATACACTGGATGCTTGCGTGCCTGATCGTAGTGTGCGCCGGCTCCAGTGCTTTCGGGGGGGAGCCGCGTGGGACGGATTGTGAGCGAGCTCAGAAGATCCGTGCGCATGTGGCTTCCACCGACCTGATGCCCGAGGATGTGAAGAAGAGCCTCCTGGATCTTGCATCAGGCCTCTGCCCCGAGCCGGCCGACGTGGCGAGCTTACTGGACAATGCGGAAAAGGCGTTGATTCAAGAGAAGTTCGCGGATGCACTGAAACAACTGGAAAAGGCTGTGAAACTCAACCCGTCCGCGGCATGTCCCCGCATACTGACCATGGCGAGAGATCTGGCCAATAAACAACAGACCCAGGCGGCAATAAGCCTGTTCGAGACCTCGCTGAGCGCGTCCCATGACGAACAGGCCTTTGCCGAGTACCAACAACTGCTCGACAAAGCCCCAAAGGGCCTCGAAGCAAAAGGGTCGTCAAACCTCATATCCAAGGAGAGCATTGTGAGGTCCCTTCAGCCGCGGGATCTGCAGGACGTTCCTGAAGAAGACTCCTACGGCCGCGACAATCCCTCTTCCCGGCCTTCGTGGAGTGCCCGTGTGGTGTTCCACGACATACTGTTCGAATCCGGGTCAGCCCGTTTGACCGACGGCTCGAAAGACCAGCTCGACGAACTGGGCCAGGCTCTGCTTAGCCGAGACCTGTCCCGTGTGGAGCTCTTCTATGTGGACGGCCACACGGACAGCATCGGCACCTCGGAAAATAACTGCGAACTGGGCTATCAAAGGGCCAAGAGCGTCATCCGCTATCTCGTGGACAACTGGCACATCAGACCCCGAAACCTGGTCCCGCGCAGCTATGGCGAGGACAATCCCATGGACGACAACTCCACTTACGAGGGCCGACGACTCAACCGACGGGTGGAAGTCCTCAACGGGGACGCGGTCCACCGGCGGGACTCCGATAGCCGAGAGAGGTGTCGCTGAGATGCGATCGTCAGGGTTTGTCGTCGCTGCCGTATTGGCATGGGTCGTCATGGGACCCAGCCTGCCGAACCTTTCGGGAGCAGGAGGCCGGGCTCTGCTCATTGGAGTGGAACAGTACCAGGACCCAAAACACAATCTGGACGGAGTCGCGGACGATGTGCGGCTCATGAAGGAGGTGCTGATCGAAAAGGGGCTCTTCACCGGAAATGAAATCAGAACATTGCTCGACAGGGACGCGACAAAATCCAACGTGGTCAGGCAGTTGAAAGAATGGCTGATCAGCGGCACCAAGCCGGGAGATCGGGCTTTGTTCTATTTCAGCGGCCACGGCATTCAGGTGTGGGACGAGAACGGTGACGAGATCCAGGACTGCATGGACGAGGCCTTGATGTGTCATGATTCCAATGTGCGGGCGAACAAGGTCAAGGGTACGTGTCGAGGCCGTCACGGTCACGCCTGGAAGCTGAAGGACACGGCGAACGTGCTCCTCGACGACGAGCTCGGCGAGCTGCTCGCCAAGTTGGAAGGCCGTACGGTGATCTTCATCAGCGATTCCTGTCATTCCGGCTCGGTGTACAAGAGCGTCAACGCTGATGTGGCCGTGACCAAGAACTGGGAAATTCCGTCGCTGGGAAAGGGAGTGTTCGACGACAGGGAAGCGGCCCCGGCCCCCGAAGAGAAGGCCGTCGTCAGAGAGAGAACCAGCCTCGGTGCGGACCTTACCCCCAGAGGAGTCAAAATGGCGGCATTCACCGCGTCGGAAGACTCACAACCGGCTCAGGTGGTGATATTCGGGGATGAGCCTCGTGGGAAGCACAGCGTGTACACCTGGCACATCTACAACGGCCTCAAGGGAAAGGCGGACCTTGGCGGGGACGGCAATATCACCTTTGCCAAGCTGGCCAAATATGTAGGCGACGAAATCAAACGGAGAGGGTACGCGCAGGTACCGCAGTTCGAGAGTCACCCTGAGGCGCTGGAAAAGGAAGCCATTCTGGTCGCGAAGACCCGCACCACTCAGCCGGCGGAACGCCCCAAACGGATCGCGTGCTACCTCGATGGGCAGCGCGGCCTGATGTCGGCAGAAGTCACCCGGATGAAGTCTGCGGTGTCAGCCGGCATGCCGGTGCTTCAGTGGACGGACGACAAGAGCAAGGCAACGCTTTTCGTCTGGGTCGAGAAGGTGTCGGAGGGGTACGTGGGTCAGATGACGGACTCCACCGGTGCGGTGTGGGAGAAGCACCGGGGCCCGACGCTTGATGACATGCTCAAGGGGCTTTCGGGGAACATGAGGGCATACTACGTGCAAACAGCGGTGTCCGCGCTCAGGAACAAACCCAACCGGATGGATTTCGAGCTGCAATGTCTGGTCAAGGGCAAGGCGCCGAGGGCTGCCGGTCAGGCGGTGAAGGACGATGCGGTGGCGTTCATTACGAAACCGGGATCGTCGGGGCATCTGCTGGTCTTCAGCGTGGACGCTCTGGGAGTGATCCACCCGCTCTATCCGTTGCCCAATCAACCGGTGGGAAAGGTATCGCCGGGCAGGGCGGTGGTTCTTGGCGAAAACGGAGCATTCACCGTGCAGGCGCCCTTTGGCCGGGATATCATCTGCGCGATCATGTCGTCGGAACCTGTTCCCGCGCTGGGAGCCTTCTGGGCAAAGGACGACGTGGGGCATCGGGATCGACTCGACTCGCAAGAGCAGGACCGCTTGCTTGACGCGCTCTGGGCGGCATTCAATCCAGGGGGATCGCAGAAGACGGACTGGGCTTCGCAAGTGCTGTTCCTCACCTCTTTTGAAAGGGGAGGCGGCTCATGATCAACGATCCGGCAGATCTCAAGAAACGTGACAGGCAAAGAGTGTGCCCGGGGAATCGCGTCCTCTGGCGGGCGATTTGTTGTCACCTGCTGCTCTGGTGTGCCGGTGTTCCCGGGCTTTGGGCGCACGCGGGCTGCTCGGACGCGAAGTTCCTCCAAGCGGAAAAACTGTATAAACAGGCACTCTCGACGAAACCGGAGCCGGACAAGATCAGGCTGTTCGAGGAGGCGTTCCGCACGTGTCCTTCTCACGGGAGCCATGCTCAGGGGTACTATTCCCTCGGGAAGATCTACTACGACAGAAACGAAAAAGCCAAGGCCTTCGAGTGGCTGATCGAGGCGAATAGATTCCCTGAAGCCCTTGTAGGAGTCTCCGTGAAGGATCTGGCCCAGACCAACTACCTCCTGGGGACGCTGTACCGCGAACAGGGCAATCAGGAAAGGAGCCTCATTCACCTGAACATCTCTCGTGCCCTGGCGGGGCGCAGGGACAAGAACCTGGAAGACGATCTCGTGGCCAATGCCGACGCGCTGTTGTCGGTGATGTACGCTCCGGAGACGATCAAGAACACCCTGATCGCGGAGAAATCCTTGGACATCGCGCATCGCAAGAGTCTCAATCGTGTGGAAGTCTTCTTCGAGTATGCGAAAGCGGATCTCGATGCCGGCTCCAAGGAACGACTCGACGCACTTGGCCAGGCGTTGCAGGCTGAAGGCTTCAAGGGATGCACGGTCTTTGTCGAGGGCCACACGGACGAAACCGGCACTGAAAAGCGCAATTGCAGCCTCGGTGAACAGCGTGCCCGGAGCGTCTGTGACTACCTCCACGAGCGCTGGGGTCTGCCTGACGTGAAGCTCGTCCCGGTGAGCTACGGCAAGTTCAATCCTGCGGTCCCAAGGGAGGGTCGCAATCGAGCCGACTGGTCCACTATCGATCGCCTGAATCGCAGAGTCGCGGTCTGGAATTCCGGGGCACCGGAACCCGGCGAGAAGGACATTCGCGTCGAATCCGAGCTCAAGGAGACACCCTGCAGCACCAAAGCGAAATAAACCAGGGCTGGGGGGCATGGAAGATAGAAGGATTTCCGGGGGAAGGAACTTCTTGCTACAGTCGCGCGCTTTGAAATTCGCGGGACCGTGAAAGTAGACACAAACGCACTCTCCCTTCCCTACAACCACTAGGCGACAGGGCTTGCTATTCCCCTCCCTTGATGGGAGGGGTTAGGGGAGGGTGAAAGTTCCCGCAATTCTCAACGCGTGGCACTGTAACAACATTCGATTTCCTCTCTTTTCGAGAAGAAATCTTCAGTTGAGCAGCTTCCGGAGTGCGCAAAACGCCTTTCTTAGGTTGCGCAGAACCAACTGGCCCCGCCCTGGGTCTCCATGCGGACGGAGGAAGGTGGACGCGATTATTGGCTACGGCTCCCAGCCGCTTCTTGCAAGAAGTTCCTTCCCCCGGACCCCCATAGGCCCTCACTTGGGGTGCCCTGCTTGCTCCCCCGGCCTTGGAAGGCCCGGCTATTATCCGCCGTCCCCACGGGAAACAGGCTCCACAGCCCCCTGGGGGCGACAGATAGTAGCCGGGGACGTGAGTCCCCGGCGAGGGTTGTGGCACGATTTGCGGCCGGCAAACACTTCTGAGACAGCTTCTTCCAGCCTGCCGATCGGCAGGAAACGACGCCGACCTGCATCTTGGAGTGCTTCGCGTCTTAGTGGTCGATGCTCCAGTTCGTCGGCGGCTGTTGCAGGGCAGAACCGTAACATCACCGCCAGTCGGCTTGAACGAGATTCCCAGATCCACCAACAAGGAGGTGGCTTTACCATGGTGCTCCAACGATACCGGCCATTTGTGTGGACGGCCGTGCTGTTGGCGGCCGGACTGTTGTGTTGGGTACCGGCTCCGTCTTCCTCGGTGGTGGTCCCCGAAGAGGAACAGGCCGAACCGGATCAACCGGAAGAGAGTGCCGGGCAGGGGTCAGGTGGGCATTCCCTGAATCTCAGAGAAAGCCTGTCGGCCGTGGTGACGGTGCACGCGTTTTCCGGGGCTCCCGATCCACGCTGGAAGCTAAGTGCGAACCAGATTGCCACACTCGCCGCATTGATCGACGAACTGAATCCCATCACCCTCGACAAGCCGTGGAGGCCGCCGTCCCGGTTGGGGTACAAGGGCTTCTCCCTCGAAGTCCAGTCCAAGGAAGGTTCTGCCGGCTCTCTCTTCGTGTATGACAACATTGTCCAGGGAGGAGAAGGGTTCGGCAGCAGGAAAGGCTCGGGGCATCGGCTCGAGAAATGGCTGGTGGGAAGCGGAGGCTCCGCGCTCAAACGCAATGTGCGCAGGGTGGTTCTCCGGGACATACGAGCGCTCGACAAAGGTTCCGGCAGAAACGTCAACAGAAACCGGCGTGGGAATTCCCACGGGACAGGCTCATCCGAGACGGAGGCCGCGGAATGACAGCCGTATTTTTTCAGAAGGTTTTCCGGGGGAAACCCTTTTGAAAAAGGGTTGTCCCCCGGACCCCCTTCCGAAAACTTTTGAAATATTAGTTGGTTCTCACTGTCCAGAGAGTTGTTGTGAAGTCGGTCTCCGACTTTCGTGCAGGGTTGTGGGCGCATCGTGCCATGGGGGGTGTCGCGAAACCACCATGACCGCAGGCGGTCAAAACGGGGCAGGAACGTCGGACCATGGGTGAGAAAGACAATCGATGCTCTAGTCAGAGGCAACCCATGTCTGAAAGGTTCCTGAAGGGGGACGTGGGCAATGCTCGTGATTCAAGGGGAAACTCGTCAACTCCATAGCGATCACGACGATAGCTGGGGGCCAGACTATACAAGAGAATCTGGATTGCTGCTTTCTCAGGATGGACGGCAAGCGCGTCCGGTCCATGGCAGGAGCCTTAAGCCCCAAGCGTTGAGGGAGCGGTGGCACACGCGCCCACACAGGGTTTTCTTCCGAACGGTTCTCTTTGCGAGGAAATGTCGCGCAGGCCTGTCAAAGTTCGAAACGGATTGCGACGATAGTTGACAAGAACTTGGAAATTCTCGACGTGGAGGAGGTCGACATGGGAGAATCGAATCAGTGTGGACGAGCCGGCTCCCTGGAGTATGTGGTTGCGCTCTGCCTGGAGGTCTTCGCGGGACCCGGACCGCGTGATCCTGACTATGGTGATGGGATGACTTCTCCCGACGCGAGGATCGATGAGGCAAACCCGTTCCAAGAAGCGAGAAGTGGGAGCTCCTCCCTGGTGTTTCGGTTTGCGACAAACCGCGCCAGACTGTAAGAAAGCCCCGGCACCTCACTTGAACCTCCCAAGATCGTGACCAAAATAACGAAGGGGGCCAACTTCGACCAACTTCCCCTGGGTTTTCCGCGACACGCGACCAAAAAGGGGGAGACCACCCATGACTGACCCCCTTCTGCAAGGAGAATGGATCATGCGCGTTCTGAGGAATCTTCTACCGGCATGCGTTTCGGTCTTCGTGGTTGCTGCTGTGCTGGTCATGGACGTCGTTCCCGGTGGCTGGGGCACCGCAACAGTGAGGGCCTCTTCGACTGATTCTCCGGGTGCGAGCCTCTCGCTGAAGCAGGCCGTGACGGATATCGTGCAGAGCAAGCACGTCTCCGGTGGTATCCGGGTGGCTATCAGAGCCGACAAGACCAGTGCCGCTCCAGGGGAACCCGTGACGTTCTCCGTCAACGCGGACAAGGACTGCCACCTGGTCCTCATGCACCTGGGAAAACAGGATCACGTGAACATATTGTGGCCGAACCGGGCATCCAATTGGGACGACCGCGTTCGAGCCGGCGAAGCGGTTACGGTTCCTGCTTCCGGTCAAAGAATTAAGCTGGAATTCGACGGCAAATCCCCGGAAGAGCTCGTCATTGCGGTCGCGAGCGACGAACGAGGGCTCGTCTTGGGCAACAGGGACCTCGCGGGTCTGACCGGTGATGAGCTCAAGGTGATCCGAGGCGATCCCAGAGAGCTGCTGGAGGAGATAGCCAGACGAATCAAGTCCCTCGGACCTCAAGTTCAATGGGGCGCCGCGGAGTTGGCCGTACGAGTGGGTTCATCCGCTGCATCGTCGGGAGATCAACCTTCTTCACGTCAGGTGAAGGTCACCCTACACATATATTCGGGCCGTCCTGATCCCACGTGGACACTGGCTCCCGAAAAGGCGGAAGAGTTGATGGAACGGCTCCGGGGGTTCAAGAGCCTCCCCGGCGGCGTGCCGGAGCGGGAATTCCCTGTCCCAGGGTACCAAGGATTCACCATCGAGGGCCTGGATAGCCTGGGCTATGCCGGAAAAGAAATCCATCTCATGGGCAGGAATATCGAGTCTGAGGACGGGCGTTTCCTGGCCGTGGGACAGGATCTCGACCTGGAGCATTGGCTGCTGCAAACCGCAGGTGAGGCCCTGCCGCCGGATTCCAAGGAGTTCGCTCTGGACCTTATGGCCAAGAGCCGCGAACCGGTCCCCGAATCGGAATCGGAAGTGGAACTTGAACCGGAGGAACGCTCGGCAGTGCTCACCCCTCCGGGCCCGCAAGACGAGATCGAGGTGTTCCCCGACCTCCAGGAAGGCGAGCGGACACTGCTGCCCAAAGAGAGCGTGTTCACTGAAAAACGACCTCGCATGTTTCTCAAGTCGCCTGTGTTCGAGCCCGGAAAATGGAATCGTGCCGGCGCGATCAAGAAAAACAACTGCTACAACTACGGCACCAACAGGATGACCTATACCTACGCTCAGCCCGGCAATCAGTGCGGTCGCCCGATCAGAAGGTTCAGTTGCCGATCGGTGAGAGAAGCGGTGATATGCGACGGCCTCGTCCCCGTGAAATGGTCTTCTTACGGCCTTCGAGGGACGTCTCGGCCCCCGGAAACAGGGAGCACACCGGTAGCGGAAAGATCCGACGTGCTGTATGGGCATGTGGCAGCGGTGATCGTGTCCCCGAACTATGACTACCACTGGTACCGACTGGACAATGCAAACTGGTGGTCCCACAAGTCGGGCTTTTCCAGGGCCACGGACAAAGACAGCAAGGGAAGGAAGATCAAGGACCCCAAGACATGCTCGCGGCCGTACAGAGACTTCTGCGGATACTACTTCGTCCCGACCCACATCAAGGTCAAGGGCGAGCTGAAAGAACTGAGTCAGACGCGGTAGCAACCGCGTGGTGAGGGCAATTACTGACACGACCGGCAAGCCGAAAGGAGGAGCACACGACAGTCCGGCATATGGTGGGCCGCCGGGTGGAGAGCGCTTGAACAGAGCACGCTCCCACCGAGACCCGCAAGAAGACCCTTCGCTGCACACCAGAGAGGTCCGGCAGAGAGAGGGGGGATAGGGACAGGACCTCTACCTGAACGACGCACTGAGATATGCGCAAAGACCACACGAGAAGGAGACCGGATTATGAAGACGATGCTGAGACTGCTGGTAGTCGTGCTGACCGCAATTGCGTTTGCCGCCTCGACCTCCGGTATTGCCGCCTGGGCGGCCGACGATCAGGCCGGTGTGGAGGAAAAGGGCGTGAAAAACACCAACAAGAACACGAACAAACCGCCGGACAACAAAAACAAGAACACGAACAAACCGCCGGACAACAAAAACAAGAACACCAACAAGCCGCCAAAGAACCAGGAATAGCTTCCCGCCGGGTCAGCGCGGGATCGGATCGAGCCTCGCCGGCCGATCCCGCGAACCCGCCCGCCCGCCCCACCGCCAAGCCGTTGAGACGACCCCGACCCCGAACTGCCAAGGTGTCCCGTGTTGACAATTGCGACAAGTTTCACCCTCCCCTTACCCCAATAGGCGCTGGCTTCGGCCCTGTACCGGCGATAGAGGCTCCATCTTCTTGCCCGGCGTTGAAGCGTTCGGCCATTTTCAGTCGCCCCTGCGGGGCTTTGGAACGCCGACGTCCCGGAGGGACGTTTGATAATAGCCGGGCCTTTCAAGGCCGGGGGATTGAGGAAGGTACCCCAAGTTAGCGCCTATGCCCCTTACCCCTCCCATCACGGGAAGGGAATAGCAAGCCCTCTCTCATGGCGGGAGAGGGAAGGGCAGGGGGGATTCCCTTGCATGAACAATCCCGCGAATATCAAGGATCGTGACCATGGGAGTGAAGTCCGAGTCAGCCGCGCTGGGAACGCGACGTTGTATTTCCGCGGCCACAGGGGTATAATCAAAAATTGTTCTTGCCGATCGGCATACCTCACCGCCATACCGAGGAGCACCCAATGGGGGAAGATCTACTTCCGAAAACCTACGAACCCGCTGATATAGAACGTCAATGGTACGGCCACTGGGAAGAGAAGGGGCTCTTCCGCGCAAGCGATAAAAGGAAGGGAAACGAGTATTCCATAGTCATCCCACCGCCGAATGTCACCGGATCGCTGCATATGGGGCACGCGCTCAATAACACCCTCCAGGATATCCTGATCCGCTACCATCGCATGAAAGGCGCCAATACTCTGTGGATGCCCGGTATGGATCACGCAGGCATCGCCACCCAAAACGTGGTGGAAAAACAGCTCGCGGAACAGGGCCTGCGTCGCGAAGACCTCGGCCGGGAGAAATTCATCGAGCGCGTCTGGGAGTGGAAAGAAGAGTCCGGAGGCACCATCATCAATCAGCTCAAGAGGCTGGGATGCTCTTGCGACTGGGATCGGGAACGCTTTACCATGGATGAGGGCCTTTCGCAGGCGGTGCGCGAAGTCTTTGTACAACTCCACGAGCAAGGCCTCGTGTACAAGGATGACTACATCGTCAACTGGTGCCCCCGATGCCACACGGCGCTCTCGGACCTCGAGGTCGAACACGAAGACTCCAAAGGCCACCTCTGGCTCATACGGTACCCCGTGGAGGACTCGGACGAGGCCCTGGTCGTGGCCACCACCCGACCGGAAACCATGCTCGGCGACACCGCGGTCGCAGTCAACCCCGAAGATGAACGGTACCGACACCTGGTGGGCAAGACGGCCATACTCCCGTTGGTCAACCGGAGACTCCGCATCATCGCAGACCCGATCGTCACCAAGGACTTCGGCACCGGAGCCCTGAAAGTCACGCCGTCCCATGATCTCAACGACTTCGAGCTGTCGATCCGGCATAACCTCGAACGGGTTACCATCATGGATACCAACGGCCGGATAAACGAAAACGGGATCCATTTCGCGGGCATGGACCGGTACGAATGCCGGGCCGCAATCGTCAAAGAATTGAAGAAGAAGAAATTCCTCGAAGGGACCGACCCTTATGTGGTGGGGCTTGGTCGATGCTACCGCTGCAAGGACGTGGTGGAACCGCTCATCTCGAAGCAGTGGTTCGTACGGGTGAAACCGCTCGCGGACGAGGCTCTTGCCGCGGTGCGAGACGGCAGAACGAAAATAATACCGGATCAATGGGCCAAGACCTACTACGAGTGGATGACCAATATTCGGGATTGGTGTATTTCGAGGCAAATCTGGTGGGGCCACAGAATACCTGCGTGGACCTGCGAAAAATGCGGCGAGCTCGTCGTCTCCCGCAAGACCCCGAAAAAGTGCCCGTCGTGCAAAGATCCCGCACTCACCCAGGAAACCGATGTGCTCGATACCTGGTTCTCTTCTGCCCTGTGGCCCTTTTCCACCATGGGATGGCCCAAGGAAACCCAATTGCTCAAGACCTTCTACCCCACTTCATGTCTGGTGACGGGGTTTGACATACTCTTCTTCTGGGTCGCGCGAATGATGATGATGGGGCTCAGGTTCGGGGGTGACGTCCCGTTCCGTGAGGTGTACATCCACGCGCTGGTGCGTGACGAGCACGGCAAGAAGATGAGCAAGTCTGTCGGCAACGTGATTGATCCGCTCGTGGTAATGGACCAATTCGGTACCGACGCGTTTCGGTTCACCCTGGCCGCTCTGGCTGCTCAGGGCAGGGATATTCGGCTCTCCGCGAAGCGCATCGAGGGGTACCGCAACTTCATGAACAAGATCTGGAACGCGGCCCGATTCGCGTTGCCGCACCTGGTGGGCCAATCCGGCAGCCTGTCTCCTGAGGATCTGGACAGGCTCGGACTCCCTGAACGGTGGATACTCTCCCGCCTGAACCGCACGATCGAAGCGGTGGAACAGGCAATATTGGGGTACGATTTCAACGAAGGCGCGCAGGCCTTGTACCGGTTCACTTGGCACGAATTCTGCGATTGGTACCTCGAACAGGCCAAAATCCCGCTTGGGGGCGATGATGCCGAAACAGCCCGTCGGACCAGGCTTGTGCTCAAGCAAGTGCTCGATTCGCTGATGCGCCTTCTCCACCCGTTTATCCCCTTTATTACCGAGGAAATAGCCTCCAAGATACCCGGCTGCGGCGACACGATCATGAAGGGTCCGTTCCCGGTCCATGATGCCTCGCAGGTAGATCCCAAGGCTGAACAGGACATGGACACGCTGATAGGGATCATCACCTCGGTGCGAAACATTCGCGCGGAAATGGACCTCCCGCCGTCAAAGAAACTGCCTGTGGTGGTGTTGCCGAGCACGCCGCATGAGCATGAACTCGTAGACTCCCACCAAGAGATCATCGTGGTTCTGGCCAGAGTGAGCGAGCTCAGCCTCTTCGACCCGGGAGCAAAGCCCAAGCTCCCCAGGATGTCCGCTGCGGCCGTGGTGGGTGAGATGCGGTTGTTTGTCCCCCTCGAAGGCGTGATCGACCCGGAGGCCGAAATCGCACGGCTGGAAAAGGAACTGGCCAAGATCGACAAGGACCTCACCGCAGCGCAGAAGAAGCTTTCTGACGAGCACTTCATGTCCAAGGCCAACCCCGAAGCCATCCAGAAACAGAAGGACAAGTTCGAGGAAGCCCAGGCAAGGTCCGGCGGGCTGGGAGACAGCCTGAAGCGCATGAAGAAGTTCAGACAGAACTGATAAGGCTCCCATGGGAGTGTTATCAGAAAGTCTTCCGGGGGAAGGAACTTCTTGCAAGAAGTTCCT
>JBFMAA010000003.1:0-118257 GCA_040755955.1 Thermodesulfobacteriota bacterium | reverse complement strand
CTGGGGGAAGGGGCGTTTTACTAATAACGTTCGATTTCTTCCTTTTCCGAGAAGAAATCTTCAGGCCGGCAGCTCTGGGAGAAGGCAACGTGCCTTTCTTCGCTTGCGTAGAACCAACTCGCCCCGCCCTGGGTCCTCATGCGGACCGAGAAAGGTGGACGCGAATTTTGGTTGCGGTTCCCAGCCGTCGTTTTGCAGAACGCCCCTTCCCCCAGACCCCATCCCTACAACTTTTGGTAATGGGCGGCTCCCGCCGGTCGTCGCCGGCGACGCTGTCTACCACCCGGGATGTTGCCGGGTCAGCTCTTGCTTCGTTCGTTGAGCCCTTCCAGGGACTGCGTTCCAGATGGAAATCCCAGTCCTCAGCGGAGGCGCGATGCCGCGGGTGTTGGGCGTTCCGAGCGCGTCGGAGCTTACCCCGATTCGGATGCCGCAGTCAACGGGTCTGTCACTCCCCGCGCAGGCGTCAAGTGATGATCGTCGAACGCGAACACCCCATGTGGCGCAGGCTTTCGAGCCTGCGGGAGATCCCACTCCGCCTCGCATGTGTCCATCCGACTGGCGGATTGCCGTAGTCCTCGGCTTCTGTTATGAAAGGGTACGCAACCACCTACCCCACTCCGTTCATGTTGCAGGGGGCTCCGATGAAAGATTCGCTCAAGGCCGCGAGATCGTTGTTCCGGATCGTCATGGTCCTGTGCGGTGCGCTGGCCGTCTTCGCTGCGGCCACTGAGAGCACCAACGTGTTCACCGAGGCCAAGAGGGAGCTCGAGATCCTTTCGAGGATCGACGTCCAGGCTCTGCATCGGGACGCACAGAAGGTCTTTGCAGCGAACATCAAGGCCTGCCTGCCCCACGGTCTGAGCGGTGTCAAGTGGCCCTGCAAGTTCATTGACAGAGACGCGCTGCATGTGCTGGCGGTAGCTCGACACGAACTGGGGACCCTCACCCCGTGGTCTGACCGGACCGCCGTGCAGGAGTGGGCCCAGCATGCGAGACGCACGTACGTAGTGTCGCCGCCGCCGTCGATTATTCGGCGGGAACTGGGAAAGCTTAC
The DNA here is from genome assembly GCA_040755955.1 of Thermodesulfobacteriota bacterium. Classification (GTDB taxonomy): domain Bacteria; phylum Desulfobacterota; class Desulfomonilia; order Desulfomonilales; family Desulfomonilaceae; genus JBFMAA01. The sequence continues at coordinate 117,200 of JBFMAA010000003.1, read as the reverse complement.
CAGACCCTGGTCAACAACTGGAGATCGCAATTCGAGTCTCGATAGCGAGGTCGACGGCCCGGCTGGGGGCCACGACTGGTCGCTCCAACCAACGCGACCACATCTGCGGCCGGTGGCTGAGAGAATGGAAGAGGAATTTCAGTTCAAACGCACCATCGAGACCTTCGCCGAATTGAACGATGGACCAACCGCTCAGCAAGGCGTTGCGGGCAACAGCGTTGGGGCCGTGCTCGGCGCGCCTGCTCCGAACCCTGACGCGCGCGTCCGGGAATGGCTGACCTACCTGACGTTTCACGTCCTCTCGGTCAGGGACCGCCCGCTCTTCGGTGACCTTATTGCTCAGGTGGCAGAGCAGTGCCAAGGAAGTGAATCCTTTTCATTTGAGCATGTGTCGATCAAGACCGCTGAGCGGTCGTTTTTCTTCGACGCAAACATGAAATGTGGGAAGGAGGAGACCAAGAAGGTGCATGCACCGTTTGCCACTTTGGAAAGAAGTGGCTGGTCGGACAAAATCCGGCCCTTGGTTTCCCCTTTCCTTATCGAGTTGGATTCAATGGCGGCCCATCAGTTCAATGATATCCCAGTAGCCTCTCCCAGGGATAATGTATGGTGGACAAAGACCTTCTCCGGAGTAGGCTCCCGCGAGCCGGAAGACTATCGGGAATTGGCTGTGCATGTGTGGGGCTTATGGGAAAACCAAGATGGCAGACCAGCAGTCCTGCCGAAATGTCGTCCAGTCTGGCACCTCATATCCGACAAGACCGTCAACAGCGGCATTCAGATGATGGAAGAGAAGGAGCGCTCCACAGGCTTCCAACTCAGGTTCATCGGTGCGGAGATGCGTCTGCCCGTGCTCGTGGTGGTGGGCCCTCTGGGAACGTTGGTGTGCATGCTGGTGCTCGCGTCATATGTGTCGCATCTGTGGACCCTGGCGCATCGGCTTCCGGACTCGCAAGCCTACGAGATCACCACGTTTCCGTGGGAGGCGCTCTTCGATGAACCTTTGGCCCGCGCGGCAACATGGATATCGTTGAACGTCGTGCCTGCCGCCGCGAACCTGTACTTCCTCTCCCAAACCATCGGGAAAGGTGTCTTCTCCTACGGGCCCGGGCAGGTTGCTCTCGTGATTACGATGCTCGTGGCGGCTCTGGGAACGCTGACTTACCATCGGATCGAGAAGCTCAATGCAAAGCGGAGGCAACTCGAAAAGATGACGTTCCCCGGCGCCTGAACCGACGGGCGGCAATGAGACCCGGCAGCCCCTCTTTGTTGGAGAGTTCGCAGTGAGAAGCCTTGCGTTGTGTAGCCGGGCCTGGCTATGATGGACCTGCCGGGGAACAAGCCGGCACGGGAGAAACCGACATGAGCCTGACCGCACAAGAAGTCTTCACCAAGACCGTTCGAGCACTGCCGCCCCACGAGCGACTTCGCCTCGCCGCGCTGATTCTGGAAGACCTTGCTCACTCCGACATAGCGGTTGTGCAGCGGAGCGATGCCTGGACGGAACAGGATCAAGCAGAATTGACGGCTTTCTCGCTGAAGTACGCAGCTGAACTCTACCCGGAGGACGAAGAACTTGTTTGATCCGGGGGACGTGATAGTCGTTGATTTTCCAGGTGTGACAGGAGTGAAACGTCGGCCGGGCGTTGTGATCTCGTCTTCAGTCTACCATACCTCGCGTCCTGACGTCGTAGTGGGCCTCATTACGAGCCGAGCAACCGCGGTTGGTCCCACTGATCATGCATTGCAGGATTGGTCAGAGGCAGGCTTGCGCCTTCCCTCGGTGTTTCGCAGTTTCTTCGCAACGCCGCCACTGGCTGCGCGGCCGGTGCTCGTCGGTCATTTGTCGGAACAGGATTGGCAGGGAGTATGTGCTTGCGTAGCAATTGCCTTGGCTCCTCTGGCGCCCTCCGAGCAACAGACCACACCACTCTGCTAAGGGCGTCCATTTCAAGAATACGGTCACAGACCTCGGGGAGCGACCGGATGCGGTGAATGAAGTGAACCGCATCGCCTGGTCCGGAATTGACCACTTTGTAGCCCCGCAGAATGAACGTGACGACGGTAGTTCATCAGTGAACCATATTGACGTGCCTCGCCCCCGCAGGTGGAAACCTGGGGCTCTTCCTGGTCTGCCCAGTCAAGGCAGGAATGTCTCGCACCCCCCACAGCCCGTTTCCTGACAAACGGCAGGCTGAAAGCCTGCCCCGCGTGACCTGACCTGCCAGAGCCTGTTCGATGCGCCACCCGTTCACGTCACCGAATTCCTGGCCGGGACTCGATCCTTGACAATGGCTCGGTTCCGGGGCTATCTTGAGGCATCCATTCCAGTGAGGTCACGGGGGTTTCCATGAGGATAGCGGTCCTGGTCAAGCAGGTCCCGAACACCACCGAAGTGCGCATCGATCCCAAAACCGGCAACCTGATCCGTGAAGGCGTCGAAAGCATCATCAACCCGGAAGATAGACACGGCATCGAAGCAGCCATCGCCCTGAAAGGAACCACCGACGCCGAGGTCACGGTCCTCTCCATGGGACCTCCCCAGGCCGTCGAGGTCGTCTGCGAGGCGCTCGCCATGGGCGCGGATCGAGGCATTCTGCTGACGGACAGGGCGTTCGCAGGCGCGGACACATGGGCCACTTCCACCGCCCTGGGTATGGCCATCCGGAAGCTCGGCGACGTGGACCTGATCATCGCAGGAAGACAGGCGGTCGATGGGGACACCGCGCAGATCGGACCGCAAGTTGCCGAATTTCTGGGCATTCCTCAGATCACCTACGTGAGACGGATCGACATCAAAGAACGCACCCTCATCGCGGAACGCGTCCTGGAAAACGGCTGCGAGCACCTGGAAGCCCCTTTTCCCGTGCTCGTCACCGTGCTCGCGGCACTCAACGAACCTCGATACCCTACGGTGGATCGCATTCTGCAAGCCACGTCCGAACGCGCGGACATCGAGGTCTGGAACGCTTCCGACATCGGAGCAAAGGCCCTGGACGTGGGACTGCCCGGCTCACTCACTCAGGTGGTGCGGACCTTCACCCCAAAGGAAGCCCGAAACACCCAGTACTTCGATGGCTCGCCCGCCACGGTCGCGCAGCGCGTGGTCGACTACTTCCGCGAAAGAGACATCCGGCTCGGAGAATGATATGGGATCCATCACTGTAGACATCGAGAAATGCAACGGCTGCGGGAAATGCGCACGGTCGTGCCCCTACCAAGCCCTGATGATGGAAGACAAGAAAGCGCACTGGATAGAGGATCGCTGCACCCTATGCGGCGCGTGCCTCGAATCGTGCAAGTTCGATGCTCTCTCCGGAGAAGTCCCCACCAGGGCGATCCCGGACTTCAGCGAACACAAAGGCGTGTGGGTGTTCGTCGAGCAACACGAGGGCATCCTCCACAGGTCAGTCTTGGAGCTCCTCGGATGCGCCCGAGGCCTGGCCGATGACCTGGGCCAGGAAGTGACGGCCATATTCCCCACTTCTGAGACGCAGGATCACCCAAAGACGCTCATCGCACACGGAGCCGACAGGTGCCTGACAATCGAGCATCCAGCCTTGGCATACTACCAAACCTGCACGTTCACCCATGTGCTCAGCGAACTGGTCCGGACTCACAAACCCAACATCCTGCTCGTCGCCGCGACCCACCTCGGGCGAGATCTCGCCCCTAGAGTGGCCCGGAGATGCCGACTGGGACTCACCGCCGACTGCACACGTCTCAGCATCGACCCTGCCGAAAAGATACTCCAGCAAACAAGACCGGCCTTTGGCGGCAACATCATGGCCACCATCGTCACCCGGTACTCGAGACCCCAGATGGCCACGGTCCGGCCCGGCATCATGAAAGCCCTGACTCCCGACCCGTCTCGAAACGGGTCTGTCGAGCGCGTCCGGGTGGACATGGCTCAATGCATGGAGTTCACCAAGGTTCTCGAGTGCGTCATGGACAAGGAGAAGAAGGTCAACCTCTCGGAAGCCAAGGTCGTCGTCGCGGGAGGCCGGCCCGTCTGCTCGGAACAGGGAATCGCCATCCTCAAGGAATTCGCGGACGCAGTCGGAGGCGAAACCGCCGGCACCAGAATCGTTATCGAAGAAGGATACCTCCCGTACGAGCGTCAGGTAGGTCAGACAGGTCAGACCGTGAGACCGGAAATCTACTTCGCGTGCGGAATATCCGGAGCCGTGCAGCACAGAGCCGGCATGGACGGCTCCAGATACATCGTGGCCATCAACAAGGACCCCGACGCACAGATATTCGAGATCGCAGACGCGGCAATAGTCGGCGATATCTTCGAGATACTCCCTGCCCTGACAAAAGCCGTCAGAGAACAACGTGGCTGATGCGCCGCGGCAGGCTCGCGAGAACGGGATGGCCGGGTGAAACCCACTTGAGAAGTGACCGTTCACTCACACGCGGCAGAACCCCCCCCTGCCCCCCAGAGGCGTTAGACCAAGATCTTGGAACACAGGGGGCTAACCTTTCATGCAAGGACATCTCAGACTCAAGTCTCTTGGTATTGCACCGTCTTTATTCCTTGGCGCCGCGTTGGACGAGGAACTCGCTCACTTGTTTATGACCGCCGTGGTTCGCCAGAGCTAACGGAGATTGTCCAAGATTGTCCTTGACGTTCACTTGAGCCCCCTTGTCCACGAGAATCTTTACCGCATCGAGGCGGCCTTGCCATGCAGCAGCCATCAGCGGGGTCTGCCCATGAGAATCTCGATGGTTTACGTCTGCTCCCTTTTGAACGAGTAGGCGCACTAACGGAACGTTCCCCAATTGGGCAGCTATCCCTAAGGCTGTCAATTCACGTGTCGGCTTACCTGAAACCTTCAGTCGAATCGTCGCGTTGAAATCCGCTCCATGCTCCAGAAGCAGATTGACAGTCTCAACGTCCGAGCGGGTGAATACTGCTCCCGCAAGGGGTGTCATACCCGTTTCGCTCACTACGTTCACCTCAGCACCCCGCTCCAAGAGCAGTTTCACGGCTTTGGGCGTCGCGGGCCGTGGATGAGTGCAAGCTTCGAGGAGAGCGGTGTAGCCGTCAGACATCTTCAAATTCACATCAACGCCTTTGTCCAGTAGCTGCTTGATCTCTTCTTCGTCTGCCATGAAAGCCGCGTTGATCAAGGCATTGGTTTTGTCTGATACCTTGGGTTCCTCAGCAAAGGACGGACCCATTGCTGCCCAGATCGTTCCCGTCAAGACAACGACCACAAAGAGTCCGCCAAAACAAGACCTCTCCGTTTTCATCTTAGCCTCCTCGGATATTGGTGGTCCTCAAGGCCCGAATCTCTCGGTTTCTGAACTCTTTACTGATTGGGTTTGGTCTCTTCTCTTTTCAAGAACAATTCTTGAGATCAGGAGCTCCAGTACAGTGCAAAGTGCCTGTATCCGGTCGCGTAGGACCAACTCGCCCCCCCCCCACGGCCTTCATGCGGGCCGAGGCAGGTGGACGCGAAAGCTGGTTGCGACTCCCAGCCGCCCCGTGTACCAAGAAATGACGGGCAAGATGCCCGTCCCACCCAACACCCACCGGAATGACGGGCAATGATCGCGACGCTTGCGGATGACGCATGCGTGACCGTGTTTCCGGCACGAAGCGCCTAACCGCGTGCACGCCGGCGGTCCAGAAGGTTCTTCCCCACCAACACAACCAGGTAAGACCCTCCTGCAATCAGGATCGTGGTTGATCCGGCAGGGTAGTTGGGCCCATAGCTCAAGAACAAGCCCAGCGAAGTCATTACCATGCACAGCAGCGCACTTATCACCATCATCCGACCCAGAGTCTTGGAAAAGAAGCTCGCAATCGCCGCGGGGAGTGTCAGCAACGCGATCACCATCACTATTCCCACTACCGTGACCAATACCACCACTGTCAGAGCGGTCATGCAGAGGAGCAGAAGATAGTAGAACTCCACGTGCAAGCCCCTGAGCGCGGCAAACTCTCCATCGAAGCAGACCGCCAGGAACTTGTGGTAGAACGCCAGTGCCGTCCCCACCACTACGACATCCAGAATGCCGATCAGCCACAGATCCCCACGGGAAACGAGCAGAATGTTTCCGAACAGATAGCTCATCAGGTCCGTGTTGTAACCGGGCGTCCGGGAGATGAAGACTATCCCCACCGCCATTCCTACAGACCATAATGCCCCGATGACGGTGTCCTCCCGCTGCTTTGCCCTGAGGCTCACCAACCCGATCACCAACGCGGAGAGGATTGCTGCGGCCACAGCCCCGTACAGCGGATGCAACATGGGAAGAGAGTGGACTTTTTGCAGATAGAAGGCGATTCCCATCCCGCCGAGAACCGCATGGGCGATCCCTCCGGCTATGTACGTGATGCGCCTTACCACCACAAAGGTGCCGACTACTCCACAAGCCACACTGGCGAGAATGCCCGTCGCCAGGGCATGCTGGAGGAAGGCGTACCGACTGAGATCAATCAAGAATTCAGGCACTCGTGGATATCCCCCGCAATTCCTCTGTCGTGTCGCACAATTCTCATAGGACTCCCGTACATATGATCAATGACGTCTCCGGTTATCTCACTCGTGGGATGCACCACCACGTTGCGTCTCACGCACACAACCGTATGCACATATCGAGATACGAAGCCAAGGTCGTGAGAGACCATGACTACCGTTAGGTTCTCCGCAAGCCCCTTGAGCAGATCAAGAAACAGGCTTTCCACGGCCAAGTCCAAACCTGCGGTCGGTTCGTCCAAGAGAAGCAGCCTCGGCTCTGAAACCAATGCTCTCGCGATGAGGACCCTCTGCCGCTGGCCTCCCGATATTGCGGAGAAATGGGCGTTGCGGAACTCCCACATGTGCAGCTCTTTGAGGCAGCGTTCAGCGGCCTGCCTGTCCTGTCCGGAGTAAGTGCTCACCCACCGGGAATTGCCGATGCGCCCCATAAGCACCACGTCCATGACCGTCACGGGAAACTGAGGGTCGAGATGGGCATGCTGGGGCATGTACCCGATTTGGTGCCTGGCTTCTGTCGGTCTCTTGCCGAATATCCGGATGCTCCCCGCAGACGGCTGCAACAACCCCAAAAGCAGCTTCAACAGAGTGGTCTTGCCGCCACCGTTGGGACCGACTATTGCCACGAATTCGTGTTCGTTGATCTTCAGGTTCACGTCCTTGACAATGGGATGTCCATCGTAGCTGAAGGTCAGGTTCTCGATTTCGATGGCCGGTACGTCCTGAGCGCTGTCTCGTGGTCGAGTTATGGCTGTTTCCACGCACACCTCATCTTGCATCACTTTGCTTGCTTTGAAAGAGCCGTCCGAACCTTCTCGGCTATGCTCTTCATATTCGCGAGATAGTCTCGCGCAAGGTCATCAACAGGGACCACAGCGCCCCCGATGGCCGAAGCCAGGGCCTCGGAGCTCTTCTGAGAGAACTGGGGTTGGACGAAGATCACTCTCACGCCGTCCTCCTTTGCTTGCGTAATCAGTTTGGCGAGTCGCCGTGCGCTCGGTTCCTTGCCCCCGGTCTCGACGGCCTCCTGTTTCAGTCCGTACGCGTCCGCGAAATACCCGAACGCGGAGTGAAACACAAAGAACGTCTTACCCCTCACCGGTGCGAGGGCTTGCGAGAGCTCTGCGTCCAGGGTATCCAAGTCCGCGAGGAATGCCCCAAGGTTCTTGGCGTACTCCTCCGCACGGGCCGGGTCGATCCGCTGGAGCGCACGGCACATGTTCTCGGCTTGAATCTTCACGAGTCTTGGAGCCAGCCATATGTGAGGGTCTTTCTCGCCTTTGCCGTGGTGGTCCGCCTCTTTCGCGTTGTGGGAAGCTTCTCCGTGTCCGTGCGCTTCCTCGCCCTCTTCCGTTTCCCTCAAGGGTATTCCCCGTCGAGTATCAACGACCTCCAGATTCTTGAAAGTGGACCCGATTTTCGCCACCAGCACGTCTTCATATGGCAGGCCTATCCTGAACAAGATGCGGGCTTTGGCGAGATCCGTCACAGTCCTGGGCGACGGCTCGAACGTGTGCACATCCATGCCCGGGCCGACAAGGACCTTCACTTCCACGTGCGGTCCGCCGATGCGTTCCACGAAGTAGGCCTGCGGGACGATGCTCACAAACACCTTGATCCTGCCTCCGGGCTCGGCATCCGACGCGCTCGAGTGACTCGACAGGGCAACGATCAAGGCCACGCATACTATATGGATCAGGCATTTCCGCATGTGTCGCTCCTGGAAGATGCTCTTAGGGTCTGTCCCGAAATATCTGTATCAATCCGACCCGCTCGTCACCCCCGCGAAGGCCGGGGTCCAGGTCCGGCAGGAAAGACTGGATTCCGGCTTCCGCCGGAATGACGAACGCAGCCTCCCTACGTCCCAGGCCGGAGGGTGCGATACTTGTTCTGAGACGGACACTTAGCTCGCTGTCCCGACGTCCGTGTTTGGGACCACGCCTTCGTGGGCAGGAGCCTGGGATTCATGACCGCACACGAGATGTCGTGCGTTGCATTCTGAGCACTCTTCCATATGATGGTCCTTCGCGAACTGCTCCCAGTGTTGTTTCTGGTTGGGAAGCAGGATTCCGGTTCCCTTGCAAAGTGGGCAGACGTTGTCCAGCGCGGCGAGTATGGCGCCACGGATGAACTCTGACCTGTTGGGGATCCCCTTCAGGGCCTCCTTGAATGATTCCGGCACCTTGAACGTGATCACTTCCTGCTTGTCAGTGGTCATGGCGGATTCCTTCGTGTGCGCGGGACACCCTCGTCGATCGTATTACGCGGTGTTACTACTTGAGGACATAATACCCAGTATTACGCGGTTGTCAAGCGTCCGGCCCCCCGCGTCAAGAAAAAACTCTCTTGACAAGGCGGCAGCTTCCGAGACATGTTGAAGCGCCTTCATTTCTGTCCACGTTCCTAGAGATCAAGACGATCGAGACCCCACACATCCGGGCCATTCCGTATCTTCTACCGGGAGGCGTGACGTACATGTCCAAGAAGAAGATCAACGCGAGGGAAGCTGCAGCAGACATCCGAGCAGGGATGGATGATGACTTTCTCATGAAGAAGTACCAACTCGCCCCGCCCGGACTTCAGAGCCTTATCGACAAACTCGTGGGGGCCGGATACCTGGATTTGGCCGAGATTGAGGGCCGGCTGCCGGCCTTCTTGGGAAGCGTGAGAATCACCAATCCCCTGTTGTCGGCCATGGAGAGTGAAGGACATGCAGGACCGCGATTGGAAGCAAAACCCGCGATCCATGTGAATGCCTACGAAATGGCCAGGGATATACGATCGGGGATAGCCGATTCCGGGCTTCTCCGGAAGTATCATCTGTCTTCCAGAGAGCTCCAGAGCACCTTTGGCAAGCTTGTCCGTCTCGGCATAATTACCCAAGACGATCTGGACGGGAGGTTTGACGGGGTCGACAACACCGTGGATTTGCGTGAGGACATGCTTAGCGTGACCCGTCTGCTGAAGCTCGCGGATCAGCCGGTCTCTGCAGCCGCAGGAAAGGTGACCCAGCCGGAGCGGAGAAGGCCGGCACCGCTTCTGACGCAACACGCCAATCGTGCTTCCGGAGGCGACAGGGATGTCGGGAAACCCGACCCACGCCCCCAGAAGATCGAGAACGTCGCCACTCGTTGGTACCACAACCCGATTACCACGGTGCTTCTGCTGATCAGCTTCTTTCCTCTGGGATTCTACGCGTTGTATCTCAACTCAAGGATGTCCGGGGCATCCAAGTGCGGCATTGCGGTCGCGTGGACCGTCCTGCTCGTAGTGGGTCTCGTACTGGTCCCGGAACTGTCTGATTGGAAGCTGCTTCCGGGGTTCTGGAAGAGGTAGGCTTGAGGTGCGCCGCGGAGAGGCGGAGAAACACCGCTTTTCTCCAACCGCCGGACCTGTGAAGAATGCACCGCCGTATTTATGCCGTGAAGCACCCAGGGCCTGCGTAGAAATAAACCCGGCATTCGCGACCCCTTCTTCCATGGGTTGAAACCCTTGGCAATTCAAAGTGCGCCCAAGAGGGCGCGGGGCTTTCCGGCCCTGAAAGGGCAGACTGTGAATAGCCGTAGGTTTCAACCTACGGCAGGGGAGGCGGGGCGAGTCAAAATGGTTCTCTAATCGACCGTAGTTGCACGGTTTATTTTGTAACGGGCGCTTACTTCACCACCTTGAGGATCTGCTTGAACTTGTCGCCTTCGGCCTTCTTCAGCAACTCGAAGATGGCGGTCTCGGTGCTGGTGATCGCCGCGCCTGCGTCTTTGCACTTTTCGAGGCCTATGGCTTTGTTTTCAGGGGTCCGCGAGGAGACCGCGTCCGCGACGACCTGCACTTCGCAACCCATGTTGATGAGATCGGCAACGGTCTGGTACACGCAGACGTGACACTCGATACCGGCCACGAGGATCTGCTTCCGGTTGAGGGCCTGCAGCTCCTTCATGAACCGCTCTTCGCCGCAGCAACTGAAGCTGAGCTTGGTAACGGCATCGAGGTCACCGAGTGCCTGCCTCACCTCCGGAACTGTGGGCCCCAGCCCCTTCGGGTTCTGCTCGCTGAACAGGATGGGAACTTCGAGCACCCGCAGTCCCTGAACGAGCTTGACCGTGTTGTTTATCACGGCATCTCGGTTATGCATGGCCGAGGCCAGTTTCTCCTGCACGTCGACTAGGACCAATAGGCTGTCTTGCGCGTGAAGCATGGGAACACCCCTCCGACTCGAATTGACCGATGGCACTGCCGCTGCTGCCGGGCAGAACATCTCGCTCAGGGCGGCTGGGAGCCGCAACCAATAAGCGCGGTGACCTTACTCGTGAGAACACACCACAAGGGCACCAAGACACAAAGAAATCAGAAGACAATTCACAGGCCGGCCTTCGTGTGAACAGGCCTTCCTGGTGTCTTTGTGGCTTGGTGGTTGATTCTTCTCCGAGCCGGCTGAACGTTTTCCAGTGCGCACACACTTATGGCCAACTGTTCAATACTTTAACAGTTTCCATGAAAGTCTTCCGGGGGAAACCCTTTATCAGAAAATGCGATTTGGGGGGGGGGGGGGGCGGGGGTATGTAACTTCTTGAAAGATGTTCCTGCCCCCGGACCCCCATCCTCAAGAACTCTTGGAGCATGGCGGCTCCCGCTGGTCGCCGCGGAGAAGGCCGGCTCGTCGCGACGCCGGTGAGGTAGCATTTTCATGCTTGGTTGTGGCCGCGTGCGGTCATGGTGGTTTTGCAAAAGGGTTGCCCCCGCGGACCCCTTTCCGAAAACTTCTGAAACATCGGGTGGTTCTAACCATGCCACGTGTTCTCGGGATGTCGGGCGGTGACTTTCATGCTTGGTTGTGGCGTCATGCCATGAACGTTCTTGCTGGAGGCGGCAGCGTGGTCGACTCTGGGGTGGGAACCCTACCACTCAGTGCTCGTCTACGGTTCCGTGGAGTGGCCGTTCTTTCCGTTGTCCAAGGCGGTTCCCTTCATGGAAAGCACAGAGTTGTTCGCGCATTTCGGGCAGGTTACGAGCCCTTTTCCTCCGTGCGCCTCCAAGACTTCTCGAGCTTTCTGATGCGAGGATCTCACCAGTGATTGCCCGCAGTACGGACATTCAAAGATGACGTGCTCCTTGAGCATTACGGTTATTGCGCGCTTGATTTTCTGTGTCACTGTCGTTTCCGTCCCCACCGCAATTGACCCGGATCACGCGATACGGCATGTATCACTTGTCCGCGGCCGTATGGCCTGGTTCGGGTCCGAGGAAGTTCAGCGGGCACTTACCGTCTCCCGGTTCTCCGGTCACGTAGTGGAACTCCTCTTGCACGATCTCGGCCACTTTCTTGTACAGCGTTCGCAGGGGAATCTCAGCGGGGCACGCCTCTGTACAGAGGTTGCAGTCGATGCAGCGCCCTGCCATGTGAGCAGCCCGGGTGAGGTGAAATATAGGGTTCTCAGGGGGAAGATTCCCGGTGCGGACGAGTTCATCCGTCTCCAGCGAGCACACGTTGCAGAAACAGACAGGACACACGTCCCTGCACCCGTAGCACTTGATGCAGCGGTCGAACTCCTTGAGCCAGTAACGGAGCTTCCCGTCGAGGTCAAGGGTCGTGATCTCCTTGACGGACGCGTTGGACACCGGTTCGGCCTTCTCGCCTGCAACGAATTCATCCGGGAAGGGTTTGCGGCACTCGTGTCTGGCCGCGAGGTCCGACGGGCACGCGATTCCCACTTTGACAATCCGTTCCGCGGTCCCGAGCTGGTTCCATCGGAGCAGCTCATTGAGTGCCCGCTCGTCGCAGCCCCTCACCAGCACGCCGATTCCTTCCGAGGAGCCGTGCACCACGGTCATGGCGATTCTGGACAGTGGGTACCTCGAGTCGCCCGGCGCTGCCCCATCCCCCAGGCAGAAGCCTTGATCCAGATCCTCCGCGCGGGTGTACACATGGGGTACCACATTGCCGCTTTCGTCCTTCAGACCCACGAAAAAGCCGATCTTGCCCTCGCGCAACAGCCCGCGCACATGTTCCTTGACCTGTTCTCTCATGCTTATCTCTCAGATTTCACTTCGTCTTCGAGTAACCGTCGTCGTTGCCGGCGACACCCTGAACGCTGCTCAGAAGCAAGCACTCCAGAGCCTTCTGGAATCCCGTGGAGAAGGCCTCAAGATGCTCTTCGAATACCATCACCCTCTCGTGGCGGGACTTCTCGCCACTTCCCCTCAACTCACTGATAACCAGGTACTTCACGCCATCCTGGGTTTCTTTCACGTCAAAAAAGTAGGTTCGGCTGCCTGCTGCAACCGTCTCGGTGAACAACTCCTGCCTCGATCGCGTCGCCATCCGAACCCCCTCCTGATATTCAAGGTTTGCCGCAGTGCCCTCGCCGTGATGAGGACACCTGCTTCGGTCCGTCTAGGATTCCGCCGCTTCTAGGACTCCGGTGGGTTGTTTCAGCGGAGACGGACCCAGGCCCCGTATCTTCTCCACGAAATCGCCCACCACCTGGGCAAATCGCGGCCCTTCCGCGGCTGAGACCCACTTGAGCGTGAGTCTTTCGGGATCAATCCCGGAAAACTCGAGCAGCTTCTTCATGAAGGCCATTCTCTTCACTGTCATGTAATTACCAGACTGGTAATGGCAATCTCCGATGTGTCAGCCGCCTACGAAGACGCCGTCCGCGCCTTTCTGAAAAGCCTTCAGGATCTGGTGCGGCCCTACGGTGGCGGAACAGAGAGTCCGTATGGAACGCATGTTGGTCGGGTATTGCAGTCTGCTCACCCCGGCCAGGTCGGCTCCTGCGTACGCGCACCAGTTGCAGAGAAAGCCGACGATGGTGGGTTCGAATTGCTCGTTTGGCATGGTCGATCCTCTGTCTGAACGGGTCATTGCCCGGCGGTCTTCGGTCACAACAAAGCTTCTGAAGCGGTCAATACTGTCAGGAACGGCCTTTCGGAAGACAATGACCGCGCAAGGGGCATCCGTCTTTCTCCGCGAAAACAAACTACAAAGGCACGAAGAGACCAAGAAGTCAATGCATGGCTCGCGTCATAGGGCGACAGGAATTCGCCTTCTCCGTGTCTTTGCGTGAGTGGTTCACACCCTGAGCTCGCAGGATGAACGCACATGGCAGACCTGTACACCCCACAGATGCGGTGCGTACCCCGCGCCTTGGCGACCTACTGGAGCCGCGCAGTCCCAAGAGTTATGGGGAATGGGGGGTCCGGGGGAAGAGACTCTTTTCAAAACCACCATGACCGCGACCGGCCACAACCGAGCATGAAAGTCACCGCCCGACATCCCGAGAACCCGCGACAAGGTCAGAACCACCCGATGTTTCAAAAGTTTTCGGAAAGGGGTCCGGGGGACAACCCTTTTTCAGAAGGGTTTCCCCCGGAAGACTTTCTGATAAAGGGTTTGCCCCGGAACTCCTATTTCTTTCCTACCTCTTCACCCGGCCAGGGCCTGTTCGATCTGCGAGAATATCTGCTTATCGGAGAATCCGTCAAGTCTTGCGCTCGCAGAAGGACACGTGGCAGCGCATCCGCCGCATCCTTTGCAGAGCACCTTGTTCACCTGGCAGATTCCCCGGTCTTCGAAGAAGTTGATTGCCCCGTAAGGGCAGACTTTCACGCAGCCGAGGCATCCGCAGCAGGTCTCCGCGTTGATGTCGGCGACGATGCCGCTCGTGTGCAGCGCGTCCTTTGACAGCACGATCGCTGCTCTGGATGCCGCTCCCAGGCCTTGAGCCACGGCTTCCCTGATCGTTGACGGGTAACGGGCGTTCCCGCAGAGATACACTCCATCAGTGGCGAAATCGAGCGGTTTGAGCTTCACGTGCCCTTCCAGGAAGAAACCGTTCGCATTCACCGGCACCTTGAGCATAGTCGAGAGCGTGGAGGCCTCCTCCTGGGGGATCATCGGCGTGGACAAGACGACCATGTCACGGGGGATCGAGATCTCCCGCCCCATGCGCACGTGGTACACCGACACTTTGTCCGCGTTCACCACCGGGGGACGCTCCGGGTCGTAGGTCACGTACCGGACGCCGAGTTCCTTGGAGCGTCGGAACATGTCCTCGTTTTCCACTCCGTACATCTGCATGTCGCGGTACAGGACCGTGACCGAGGTTGTGGGATCGGTTTCTTTGAGCAGAATCGAGTTTTTCACCGCGGTCATGCAGCAGATTCTGGAGCAGTATGCGCGTTCGGCACAGCGTGAACCCACGCACTGAATCACGACCACGTTCTTCGCCGGCACAGACCCCTCCCGGAGCATGGCTTCCAGTTCCAGGTGGGTGATGACCTTCTCTCCGTCGTAGCCGTACATGCCGTTGGGCTTCAGCACTCGACCGCCGATCGCCACCACGATCACGCCGGCCTTGACCTGTTTGTCTTCGTTGTTGCCTCCTATGGCGACCACGAAGTTACCGATGTACCCCTCAACTTTGCTCACCATGGAACGGGTGTGTATGGTTACCTTCTCGTTCGCGGCGAGCATGCCTGCGAGGTCGTTCACCAATCGGGACGCAGGCTCGTGCGCGGGGAGCACGAGGTTGAGGTCGTTGAGCAGGCCGCCCAGTCTGTCTTCCTTCTCGACCAGGTCCACCTCGTAGCCCATGTTGCCCAGAGCCAAGGCCGCGGACATCCCGGAAATCCCCGCACCTACCACGACCGCGCGTTTGGTCAGGCTGAGTTGTATCCTGCTCAGCGGCCGCAGCTTGGCTGCTTTGGCCACTGCCATCGCGATCTGGGTTTTCGCCCGTCCGGTCCCCTTTTCTCTCTCCTTCATGTGCACCCAGGAGCACTGGTCCCGGATGTTCGCCATTTCGAACAGGTACGGGTTGAGACCGGCCTCTTCGCATGCGCTCTGGAACAGAGGCTCGTGGGTCCGCGGGGTGCATGACGCGACAACCACACGATTGAGGTTGTGCGCGGGAATCGCCTGCTTGATCTCGTTGATGCCGCCCTCGGAGCAGGTGTAGAGGTTCTCCTGGACGAAGACGACATTGGGAAGTGTCTTGGCGTGTGCGACGAGTTCCTTCATTTCGAGGTACCCTGCGATGTTGGAACCGCAGTCACAGATGAATACGCCGACCCGAACGTCGTTCTCTTGGGATTCTTTCAACTGTCTCTCCATTGCATGGCTGGACTGTGCTCCCTAACCGTTCACCGCGAAGACAAGAAGACTCAAGGCGGAGGAACCAAGAACAACGAGGAAAAATCCGTTGAATTCAACGCACCCGAGCTGAAAAGACCGTTGCCCGATTCGGTTACCCCATCGGCCAGGGGTGATTTCTTTGCGTCTTCGTGTCTTAGTGGCGGACTCTTGCCCTGCTACATGGCCAGGGCCATACCTCCGGTCATGACCACTTCGGCTGCTCGGGCCGCCGCGCTGGACGCCTGGGCCACCGATTCGGGAATGTCCAAGGGACCCTGGGCACATCCGCACGCGAATATTCCCGGCACGTTCGTGTCAAGAGGCCTGCTCGGATGGGTCTTCACGAAGGAGTTCTCGTCGAGTTCCACTCCGAGCAATCGTGACATCTCGCCCGCTGCCTTGGAAGGCGAACACGCATTGGCCAGAATCACCATGTCCAGCGTCTGACTGACCACTCTGCGTTGTTCCGTATCTTCGTAGTGGATCACCGGGTTCAGGTCTGCGTCTTGCGTGATTTCCGCGACTCGGCCGCGGATGTACTTGAGCCCCGAGACCTCCGCACCGCGCAGTTTGTATTCCTCGAAGCCTTTTCCGACGGTTCTCAGGTCCATGTAGTAGATGTACGATTCCGACGCGGGTTCGTGTTCCCGTGCGATGATGGCCTGCTTCAGCGAGTGCATGCAGCAGTAGCTGGAGCAGTACTTGTGGAAACGGAAATCCCTCGAACCCACGCACTGGATGAAACCGAGCTTCTTCGCGGCATGGCCCTTGTGGATATGCGCTTCCAGGTGCTCCTGTTCGGACCGGAGCGCGGTGAGCGCATCGGCATTTTCGTCCTTTTCCGCCTTCTTGGCGAGCTTGGCGATCTCCCGGAGTCTGCTTTCCGCATGAATCACCGAGGGTCTGGTCGTGTGACCCTTGGTGGGACCCGCCGCGCTCAGCAACCTCTCCATCTCCAGCGACGAGATGACGTTGGGGAGCTTGCCGTATCCGTATTCCGGAACCTGGGTCGCATCGAAGAGCTGGTACCCGATTGCCACGATCACTGCAGCCACATCGAGGTCTACGTACGTATCCTGTTGTTCGTAGTCGATGGCCTTGGCCTGGCAGGCTTTCGCGCAGACTCCGCACTTCTTGCCCTGCTTGAGCCTGCAATGATCCGGATCTATCGTATAGATCGCGGGTATCCCTTGCGCATAGTCTTTGTATATCGCCTTACGTTCATTCAGGCCGAAGTTGAACTCGTTGGGAACTCGCGTCGGGCATTTTTCCGCACACGCGCCGCACGCGGTGCACTTGCTCTGGTCCACGAACCGTGCCCTGCGGTGAACCTTCGCCTTGAAGTTGCCGATTGCGCCTGAGAATTCCACAAGCTCGCTGTACGCCAGAATGTTGATCTTTGGATGTCGACCGACTTCCAAAAGCTTAGGCGAGAGAATTCATATGGCGCAGTCGTTCGTTGGGAACGTCTTGTCCAACTGGGCCATTTTCCCGCCGATACTCGGGTTCTTTTCCACCAGATGGACCTTGATGCCCATGTCTCCCAGGTCGAGGGCCGCCTGCATGCCGGCAATGCCGCCACCGATTATAAGGACTTCCTTTGAAGCCATTGTTCCACCTTCTCAAGAGAATGCGATTTCCGGGGGAAGGGACTTCTTATTAATAACCTCGAATTTCTTCTTCAGCCGAGAAGAAATCTTGCGCTTGCCGGCTCTGAGAGCAGGCAACGTGCCTTTCTTCGCGTGCGCAGAACCAACCGGCCCCGCCCTGGGTCTTCATGCGGACCGAGAAAGGTCGACGCGAATTTTGGTTGCGGCTCCCAGCCGCTTCTTGCAAGAAGTCCCTTCCCCCGGACCCCCATCCCCAAGAACTCTTGGGACTGGGCGGCTCCCGCTGGTCGCCGCCGGGATGGTCTGTACCTCTAGACCTGTCCACAGATAACCGTGTCACTTCGGTCCGCGTCGTCACCCCGGCGAAGGCCGGGGTCCAGGTGCTGTGGAGGGGCCTGGATTCCGGCTTCCGCCGGAATGACGCAAGGGACCCTCTGCGCCCTGGCAGCAGAGATTGTGATACTCTTCTTCAGACGGTCACTTGCCCATATGCAACGGACAGGCGGATTCTCATGGTTAGTTGTAGCGCGTTCCGCCACGGCTGTTCTTTGTGTGCCTACGACACCAGCGCCTTGGCCAGCAGGTCGTTCAGATCCTGTATCTTCAGGGTCAGGTCCGTGTCTTTGAGCGCGCAGCTCAGGTGGAGCCGGCATTTGGGACACGCAGTAATCAGAGTATCGGCTCCTACTCCGGCAGCCTCGTACAGCCGGTTCTTCTGGATGGCCTTCGAGTTCGCGGAGCAGTTCATCCACGCGCTGGTGCCGCAGCAGATACCATTTTCCCGGTTGTGGTCCATTTCTCGAAAGGTGATCTCCGGGATCGCCTGGATCAGGCTTCGGGGCGCGTCCATGATTCCGGCCTGTCTGCCCAGCCGGCAGGGGTCGTGGTACGTGACCGTCCCGGAGAGCGGAGAAAAGCCGAGCTTTCCCGCGCTGACCTCGGATGCGAGCAATTCATAGAAGTGGACCAATTCCAGTCCGTGGTCGCCCACTACTTCCGGGTAGTACTTCTTGAACGTGAGATACCCTTCGGGGCAATGGAACACCACCCGCTTGCACCCGAGGCTCCTGAGAAGCTCCACGTTCTTCTTGGCAAGGATGGCGAAGTTCTCCCGGTCGCCGTTCCACAGCAGGTCATGGCCGCAGCAGCGTTCCTCGTCGCTGATCACAGGCTCGATACCGATCGCGTTGAGCAGCTTGAGCACGCCTCGAGGGCCGTCCAGTGCATCGACTTCCCAGTGTTCCCGGAATTCCACCGCAAAGAATGGGGCACATCCCACGAAAAAGTACGTGTCACCCGACTGTGCGATCTTACCGACTTCCCTTGCCCAATCGGTCTTGCGCTGCTTGACGTCGAGGGTCTGCATCCTCATGATCGTCTGGAACAGGCCTCTGTGGGATGGCGTTCCCCCCTTGCCCTGCAGGTGAGCCTCGTGCCTGACCATTCTCACGAATTCGGGGTATTGGATCTTTGCCGGGCACCGGGTACTGCACTGACCACAGGACAGGCAGGACCAGATGTTGATGTCTTCGAGCGCGTCTTCCCCGCCGTCCATGAGGGTCTTCTCGACCATCAGCCGGGGAGAGAACTCGGGCGTGACGCGCGACACCGGGCAACTGCCGGTGCATATACCGCAGTCCAGGCAGTAAAAGGCTTGGGTGGCTTCGACGATTTCAGACATCTTCATGCCGAGCGCTCCCGTTTGGCGAGGGGGTTGATCCCCAGGTTTCTGACTTCATCGGTGAACGTTCGCACCACTTCCGCGAAGCGGCTCCCTTCCGAGGCTGATATCCACTCCCTGCGAAGACGAGTCTCATCGATACCCAGGAGTTTCATCAGTTCGCGGGTCTTTTCGATTATTCCTTGTGCTTTCACATTACCTTCCAGGTAATGACATTCTCCGATGTGTCAACCGGTCACCAGCACGCCGTCTGCGCCCTTCTCGAACGCCTTGAGCACGTACGAAGGGGCAAGCATGCCCGAACACATCAAGCGGATCAATCGGATCGAGGGCGGATACTGCATGCGTCCTACCCCGGCAAGATCGGCCCCCGCGTACGAGCACCAGTTACAGGCGAAGGCCACAATCTTGGGATCGGTTTCAGGGTTCATGTGCACTCCAGGTTCGAAGTTGTCTCCTGGCGGGAGGTTGCCGGCCCGCGGTGGGTTCGACGGGTTTGCGCTCATCGTGGCGGATTCCGTGTGAAAGGGGCGAACCCTCATTCAGCAGGGGGATCGGAGCCGATTGTCGGCGCGAAGAGGAGCCGTTGCATCTGAGCACATATGAGAACTGATTCTAATAGCCGGAACCTTGGATGTCAAGTCGTGAGCGCACCGCAGGCTTGGGCCTCGGGAGCGCGCAGATCTCCGACTGCATTCATATATGATATCAAGGCCATGGAAATATTCGTCGCGGAATGGCCGAAGACCGGCTCTCGGACAGACAAATCCCTTGACATACCTGGACAGGCCGTCTAAAAGCAGATCATGGCGCTTGAAGAGCGTCCTTTTCTTTGGGTGATCGCATGGGAACCGTTCACTTCGGGCTCCTGACCGTTCACCGCGCAATGTCTTGAAACCCGCGGCTATGCAAGGTTAGGCCTGACGGGCGAGGAGACGAGTCTCGCCCTGGAGGGACGACGTGGCACGGCCCCGAGTCTCATCCGTAGCGCGTGCAAGTGGAGCGGGTAAACGGTTACCTCGAATCGATGCTTTGATTGGGTATCTGGACAACAGTCGTTCCGCCGACACTCTCACTCGGGACCGTTGACCAGCACCTGAGGAGGGAAGTAGATGGGGTCCGTAGAGGACATGTTCTGGTCGTGTGCAGAAGACCTTTTTCGGGATGTGGATCTGGACGAATTATACCTCAGACAGTCCAAAGTTCTCGGAGGCACCACTCTTGAAGACGGTTCCCCGATGGTTCTGGTCCACACCGGAAAGACCTCGATTGGCATCTGCCTCATCGCAGCATGCCCGGAACTCGAAGATCTCCGACAGATTCTGAGGGCCGATGACCCTCGTTTCCGTCAAAACCTTCTCTTTTCGTCGAGCCTGGGCGAGATCCTTGAATGAGGGTTACGCGCCTTGCCGATCTGGCGGACCTCTTCGGTGGAGAATACGTCCTCGGCAAAGAGGACCTGGGCACCGAAGGCCTGTATTTGGTGTTCGGGAGGCTTGGCCCCGGAGAGCATGATCGCCTTGTGTTGCCCGGAGAAGGTTTTGAAGAGATTTTCTGTTGCGTGGACGGTTCCCTTGTGTTCCAGACCCGGACCAGGGAGGTTGTGCTCGAACCGGGACACGCGGTCTCTCTCAGGAACCTTGAATCCGGTTTGGTTTCCAATCCCACCGGCCGGACCGTGACCTACATCATTGCCGGAAGTCCAGGTATCCGACACTGCTCTTAATCAGCCGCGTCTGCAACGCTCCTGCGTGATCTCATATCTCGGCCGTGATATCCGCGCGCTTCGCCTGAGTGGTGGAATTGGTAGACACAAGGGACTTAAAATCCCTTGGGGGTTTCCCCCGTGACGGTTCGAGTCCGTCCTCAGGCACCAACGCCCTGTGAAAATAGAATTTCACTTAGATGCTATTTGGGGGTTCATTCCGCATGATGCAACACTTTTCTGCGAACCAATGAAACTGGAGCTCACAAAAGACTTTGCCTTTCGTGTTCATACGTGCTATTCTCCCGCCCGACAAGGACTGTTCGCACCACATATTGTGTACCGACCGTCTCACACGACAACAAGATTCCCGCTCGAAATCCGGAGGTTTGAGGAATGAAGAAAGACCAGATGGAGCGTGCCGAGAAGATGTTCCTTAAGGCAAAAGGGGACATTACCAATAAGGCGATCGCCGACGCGGTGGGAGTGAACTCGCTCACTGTGGGAAGATGGAAAAAGCGGCGTGCTTGGGATGAGAAGCTCGAACAAATGGCAGCCTCCCCGGCGAAAGCGGGAGCCGGTCAGGTGCGCAAGAGAGATGCTCGGGACAAGGCGCTGGATTACTTTCTCGAAATGGGGGGCAACATCACGAACATAGACCTCGCGAAGTACGCAGGTGTTGCCGCGGCCACAGTAAGTAAATGGAAAAAGTCGGACAACTGGGAAGCTAAGCTGACCGAAGAAGCCGTAGAAGAGCCCGAAGCGGATACCGACATGATGATTCCGGCACTTGATATTGACATAGACGCGTTGGCGAATCCTGGACAGATCATACAGATCAATGCCAAGATAGACCAACTGCTCGCACGAGACTACCTCACCTCCGGCGAAATTGCGCAGATCGCAGAAGCGAAGAGCGACCTGCTCGATGCGGTTGACATCTACCTCAACATCATGCGCGAGTTTGGGCAACTGGAGGTCGAAGAATGATGCACACGCTCCCGAGCGACGGGTTATCCCTTTCCCATGATCTCTCCTGACACCGTCCTGCACATCTACGAACTGAAGGGAAGTGTGCCTGCCGAGCTTTGTCCCGGTGTCGAGTCCTTCGTCGGCCTCTGGAACGAAGAGGACTTCTGCTATCTCTTCTTCACGTCCCGGGAAGACCGCTATGTGGATCGCGTCTCCGAAGAAAGCGGCGCAGTCCTCACTGACAGATACGAAATGACCTACCGCGACTGGCAATCCGGCATTCCGTACGCGGGTCTTTGTGTGGGGGATGTGAAGCTCGTCCCTGCCGACCATCCTGATCCGCCTGAGAAGGCAATCCTGATCGATCCCTCTGTGGTCTTTGGCGACGGCTCCCACCCGACCACTCTGCGATGTCTCAGCATCATGGAGGCGATTGTCCGGGATCACCGTATCGAGTCGGTGCTCGATCTCGGCACCGGTTCGGGGATTCTGGCTCTGGCCGCAGCCGCGCTCGGAGTTCCCCGCGTGCGAGCGGTGGACCGCAACGTGCTCGCCATCCGTACCGCGCGAAACAACGTCCGCATCAATTCACTCTCCGACGTGATCGATGTGCGGGAAGGCGAGGCCTCATGGTTCATGGACCAACCCTGTGACCTGGTGGCTGCGAACCTTCCCTTCCAGGTCCTACGGGACATCGTGCAGATGAGGCAGGCCGCACTCCAAAGGTGGTGGATCGTCTCGGGGATCAACCGACAGCAGGCGGAGATTCTCCAGGAGCTGCTCCGAGAGAATGGCATCCACACCATCGCAGAATATGAAGACCCCCCCTGGGTCACGTTTGCCGCCCGGAAGCCCGCCAGAGACCCAGTCCATCGCTAAGTCCTTGGTTGCATAAGTGCGATCCTTGAATAGTCGCCCGATCACGCGAAAAAACTTCTTGTGCCTCCTGTGTCTTTGTGTTGAATATTCGCAGTTGAAGACCCGCCCCTCGAACGATTCACCCGTTCTTGCGGGCAGGCGCACATAAGGAGGAACCGAACATGCGCGCATGGATGGCAGTCATCGGAGTATTGGCATTGCTGTGCAGTGTGGCAGGAGCGGCCACTCAGACCACGGAGACACTCAAGGGCTCATCGGGCGAGCTCAAGATCACCCGGCTCGGCCACGCATCGGTGAAGTTTGACTTCAACGGCAAGGTGATTTATGCCGACCCGTTCGGGAAGTTCGGCGACTATGCCAAACTCCCGAAAGCGGACCTGATCCTGATCACTCACGAACACTTCGACCATCTCGACATGGAAGCGATCTCGAAGATCAAGACGGACAAGACCGTCATCGTGTCCTCCGCTGCAGCGGCGGAAAAGAACAAGGGCTTCAAGGTGATGAAGAACGGCGACACGATCACCGAGCTGGGGTTCAAGATCGAGGCGGTCCCCGCGTACAACGTGGTCCACAAGCGGGACAACGGTCAGCCGTTCCATCCCAAGGGACACGGGAACGGATACGTGATCAACTTCGGCGATCTGCGCGTGTACGTGGCAGGCGACACGGAGAACATCCCGGAAATGAAGGACCTCAAAGGCATTACCGCAGCGTTTCTGCCCGCGAACCTGCCGTACACCATGACCGGCCAAATGGTCGCGGATGCGGCAAAGGCCATCAAACCGAAGTACCTGTTCCCCTACCACTACGACATGGGCGACTCCCAGTTGGGCAAGGTGGTCAACCTCATGAAGGACGTGCCTGGGATCGAGATCCGGGGCATCGGGAAGTAGCACATTCCTGCGGCGCTGCAAAAGGGGGGAGTCGACGATCGCTGTCCGCGTTCCGGCAGACCCTCCTGCTCGGGTGGCCGTCGGGTCTGTCGGACCAGAGACGTGGAGCGGTCATTGGACACCCGGGACAGAAGCGGCGGAGCAGGCTTTCCGTGGCCCTTTCCGAAGTGTGTATCGGTCAGAAATCGTGCCGCAACCCTCGCCGGGGACTCACGTCACCGACTGCTATCTGTCGCCCCCAATGGGCTTTGGAGGCTTCCGTCCCGGGGGAACGCCGGAAAATAGCCCCCCACGTGAGTGCCGGGCCGGCTGGAGACGGTGCCACGATTCGAGGGTGTTCAGACGGTTCCTTCCAGACTGCCAGGCTCCTTCGGTCAGTCTCCGGAAGAACTGTCGCACGGGGGACGGAGTGTTCTTCCCGTTGTTGCGGGTACCGCGGCTGCCCCCAGGGTGCAGCTCCCGCTCCCCGCCGGCTGTGAACGGAACCTGTTTCAGCGGAGGTGTTGGTCATGTCGGGACTCATAGGAAGGATGTTCCCAAACGTAAAGCAAGTGCACATTCATGTTCTTACCATAAGCGTAATGGGGATAGGCACGCTGGCCGCGGTGACAATACTCGCCGCGGCCATCCTTACATGGTGGCCCCAGTCTTGCGTGTATCCGTACGAAGAGGTCACGATCACCGAGCCCAAAGATAAGGTCGTATTGACCGCTTCAAGCGGGTCCTGGAGGTTCTCTGCCAAAGGGATAGCCCGCCGACGCCACGCGGAAAAATACTTGTACCTCGTGGTGCAGGTACCCGGCTCAAACGACTACTATTATTCGGAAATGGTCGGAGTCGGGGACAACGGCGATTGGGGAGGGTGGTTCTATGTCGGTTCCGAGGAGTTCCCGCCGAAAAAGGGTGATCAGCTCCGTCTCACGGCTGTAATCACAACCCAGCAACTGCCGGCCGAGGATGGGAAAAAGGGGTTCCCCTCTTTGAACTCTGTGCCGGGCAAGGTTGCATACTCTTCTATGGTGCAGGTGACCGTAAGCAATGACCCCTGACGGGCAAGGCCGACAAACCGAACTCACCTGAGAGGAATGAGGAATCCTGGGCTGCGTTTGGCCCGCGTGAGACAGCCGCAGGCAGCGCTCGATCGGCATGAAGCGTGTTGTGAATACGGTGAGATACCCTCGACCCTTCTTGTTGGGGAGAGCTAGTCCCGATTCCGGTATGCTCCGAGTGCCTCGTTACCCCTGCTGCGTGCCGGTCGCTTGAGCGATCGCCTCGAAGAGGAACAGCTCGCAGTAGTCGCAGAGGTAGTTGAGCTTGTCGTCCAGCTCCGCAATGCTGTTCGACGCGCGCATCACGCATCGACCGAAGTGGCAATGGGGCACGTTGAACGTGTGCCCGATCTCGTGCAGCGCGACCTTCACGACCCGATCGAGAAACTGCTCTCGTGACACGGGTTCATCGGCCGGCCCTCTGTATAGGCGGGAGCAGGACATGACCGCGGCTCGCCCGCCCATGTACGCCTCGCCGAACACGTGGGTGAGTATGGGATTGCCGAGGTCTTGATTGGTGACTCCGAGAACTTTCAGGCTGTGCCGGGAATGGTTCTCGCTAAGATGCCTGATGATGGCCATCGCGTTGTATTGATGCCGATTGTCCATGAACGCTTCCGCGGGGAGAGGCGCGGCATCCAGGAGATCCACAGGTACCCGCAGGATGCCCTGGAGGCTGTCGGATACCACCCGAAGCACGTCTTCTCCGACCTTCCCCAGAGGTATCACCGCAATCAGACCCCTGGGCCGCGACGTATCGGTCTTCTTCTTTTTCACTGCGGTGCGTGCTCGCGCTCCTGCCGGAGCCCCAACTTACGGATCTTCTTGTGCAGAGTGGTCCTGTCGATTTGCAGCACCTTGGCCGCCCGACTGATGTTCCACTCCTCTTCGTTCAGAATGCACAGGATGTGCGCGGCCTCGGCCTCCTGCAGCGACCGGGGGCCTTCCGGACACGGAACACATACTCCCTGCGCGGACAAGTATGCAACGGCGTCCACGGTAATCACCCTCTTGCGGGACGTCACGACCGCACGCTCTACCACATTCTCGAGCTCTCTGATGTTCCCCGGCCACTCATACGTCTCGAGAATCTTCACAGCCTCCTTGTCGATGGAATCCACGGGGCGGCTGGTCTCCCGGGCGAAACGCTTCACGAAATGCGACGCCAGGAGCCCTATGTCCTCCTTTCTCTCACGCAGAGGCGGCACGCGCAGAGTGATCACGTTGATCCTGTAGAAGAAATCCTGTCGGAACGTCCCCTGAGCTATCTGAGCATAAGGGTCCTGATGGGTCGCACTGATCAGTCGGAAGTCCGTATGTATGGGTTCGAGGCCTCCCACCCGGTAGAAGCACTTCTCTTGCAAGACCCGGAGCAGGTCCACCTGCATCTTGAGGGTGATTTCTCCAACCTCGTCAAGGAACAGGGTCCCGCCTTCCGCAACCTCGATGAGACCCTTCTTGGGGCGCACCGCGCCGGTGAAGGAACCCTTTTCATAGCCGAATATCTCGCTTTCGATCAGCGATTCAGGAACCGCGCCGCAGTTAATGGGAACGAACGGACGGCCCATGCGTCTGCTGTTCGCGTGAATGGCCCGGGCAACAAGCTCCTTTCCCGTGCCGGTTTCGCCCAGGATCAGAATCGAGGAGTCACTGGGCGCGACTTCCGCCACCGTCTCGAACAGCTCCACCATGGCCGGCGATGTCCCGATGATCTCGTCCAGCCCGCCGCGGACCCGCCTCACTTCTGCGCGCAGGTATCCGGCTTCCTCAAGAAGTCGTTTGTGCTCCATGAGCTTGGCGACGAGCAGCCCCAGTCCTTCAGGATCAAAAGGCTTGACGAGGAAATCGTTCGCGCCGAGCCTCAGTGCTTCCACCGCGTGTTCCACCGTGCCGTACGCGGTGATCATGACGATCAGAGTCGTGGGAAAAAGCTCCTTAGCCTTCTCGACAAGTGCGAATCCGCCCATGCCGGGCATTTTGATGTCCACGAACAGCACGTCGTACAGGGAGTGCTCCATCATGGCCAGCGCCTGTTCCCCGGATTCCGCCTTGTCTGCGGTGGCGCCGTCTTTCTCCAGCCATGCGGCAAGGGATTCCCTGACGATCAGCTCGTCGTCTACCACCATGAATCTGTGATGCCGGTTCATGAGGATGCCTCGCCTCCGCGTCGCGATTCGGTCGTAGCCTTCTGAAGGTGTTTCTTGAAGGCAGGCAAGGACAGAATAAACGTCGCGCCTTCCCCTTCGTTGTTTTGCATCTCGATGGTCCCGTCGTGCTGGGTCACGATTCCATATACGACGCTCAGTCCGAGCCCGACTCCCTTGCCGAACTCCTTCGTCGTGACGAATGGCTCGAAGATGGAGCCCTCCACCGACTTGGGAACTCCCCCGCCCGTGTCGCTCACTCGGATGGTCACGAAGTTCGGGTTCTCAGGCGGTTCCGAGGAAACCCTGATCACGCCTCCATTCGGCTGGGCCTCTATCGAGTTGAGCACAAGGTTGAGCAGCGCCTGCTTGATCTGGTTCCGATCACCGAAAATGGCCGGCGCGGATTCAGGGAAGTCGCGTTCGAGCCTGATCCCCTGAAGCTGCAGCTCATTTCCTACGAGCATTTCGATCTCGTCCATGAGCGGGCCAAGCAATACCGCGCTCTTCTGCAGATTCCCCAGGCGCGCAAAAGAGAGGAGGCTCTTGAGAATCTGGCCGCATCGAGCCGATTCCGTCGCGATCAGATCCAGGTACCTGCGGCACTTGTCCAGATCCGTCGCTGACAGCGGTCCGCCGTTGACCATCTCACGCATGAGCTTCGAGAAGTTCAGAATTCCCTGCAAGGGATTGTTAATGTCGTGGACCGCAGCAGCAGCCAACTTGCCGAGCGCTACCATCTTGTCTTGGTGAAGGACTTGCGTGAAGTCCGACTTCATATGCTTGGCCTGCCGATCAAGTACCGGTGCAAGCCCCTTCGTGACGTCCTTCCAGACCATCAGCACGCATTTCTTCCCCTCTTCGTCATCGACGAGAGGGTATCCGCTTATGGTGAAATATCGCTTGGCGCCATTTTCCCGAAGCTCTTCCCTTAGCCGGTGAGTAGAGCTCCCTGAGCGGAACACCTCCACCGCGGGGCAGCCTCCCCCCCTCAGGTGACAGGGTTCCATCGTCCTGTGTATCACCCAGTGGCAGGTACGGCCGAGGCATCCGCTCTTGGACATGTGGGTCCGGCCGAGTATCGCGTTGTTGATGTCGAGTACGCGAAAGTCCTCGTCAATCACCATGATGCTGATGCCGGTCCCCGCCATAAGGACTTCCTTGACAATCTGTGCGCGTCGGAGCTTGTTCCGGGTGGTTCCGAGCTGTCCGGACACGCGGTTGAGAGTCTGAAGGGCCTCCAGCGCGAACCAATCGAGGAGACGTGTGGTGTCGGGAACGATCTCCACAAGATCTTTGAAGAGCTTGCGGCTCCGGCCGGCCACCACTACCACATCGGGAACCATTTCCCGGATAACCTTCCGGTAGTCTCGGAACACCCGGAATCCCAATTCGGGGTCATCAGGATTGGAAGGACAATTCCTTCCCCGGCACACCACGCCGATGAGCTCGAAGTCGAACCCCATCGGGGTAAGCCATTCCAGGATCTCGTGGGTCTTGTCCAGTGCGGTTCTGCCGCCGACGATCAGAACCTTGAGGCTCTTCCCGACCCGTGCTTTCTTTGTCGGTTTGCTCAGGCCGACTGCGTGATTCTCTTCCATGGTATTCACCTTGCGGCCGGACAATGATGTTCACCAAGACAGGAAGAACAAACTCTTGTCAGTAGCTGGTCTGTCGGAGTTTCATGGTGAAGAACCGGCAGAGGTTAATGCCGATCTGCGGGTACACTCGCATGATCTCCTGGAACTGGGAATGCCTCAGCACATACGCTTCCGTCGGCTCTTCCGCGACGCAGGTGGCGTTCGGAGGCAGCCGGGTGAAGAGACTCAGCTCGCCCAGGAAAGCCCCGGCGCCCACAGTGACCTTCTCCGCCTGCTCCGGCGTCCCGTACCCTTTCAGAATCTTGATCTTCCCGGTCATTATCAGGTAGATGGACGAGTTTTCCTCTCCTTCCCGAATCATGATATCCCGTGGATTGAGGTGTTCGACCGTCAATACCGACGCGATCGCGTGCAGTTCTCTGATCCCCATTCCCTCGAATATGGTGAATCCCTTGAGTTTATTGATTTTCTCCATCACGTCCGGCATGGGCAACTCCTCACCGTTGATCCGTCTCATCGCGTAGTCCGCGATTTCGGATACGAATGGGACCTCGTCGTCAAGTCTCGTCTGCACCGAAGGCACGTAGCTCTGCTTGCAGTACTGCTCCCCCACGGCGAACAGCGCGAGCATCCTCGTTATGGGATCGTCCGACCCTATGAGGTAGTTGAAGAGGCGGTCTTCGGTTTCGTTTCTCACGAGTGCGAAGAGGTCTCGGCCTTTCTGGATCTTCTCATCCGCGGGGATGTCTTCGATGAGCGGGAGCAGGTAGGGCGTCATCCGGGTGTCGAGGGAGGTCTCGACCAACTCCACGGCGATGGAGGCGTTCTCGGACTTGAGTGCCGCATACATCAGTCGCATATCCGCATACTGGACCCACAGGGCGTAGAAGATCAGGCTGAGTCTCTCTTCATGCAGTTCCTTGAGGTGGTCCTTCAAGAGCGTCAGTCCGGTCCCCTGGGAGGCATTCATGGATTCCACCTGACGCAGTGCAATGAGATTGTGGTAGGCGCGGGGAAGCTCGTTGCCAAGAAACGGTATGAGCTCGAACTCCGTTACTCCCGACAATCGGATCACCTCGAGAAGTCCCTGTTTGACCCTCGGGGAGCCGCTCACCAGACTCACCTCCAGGAACGGAAGGACTTCCTCCTTGTAGCTGATGAGCGCCTCGATGGCCGCCTGACGTACGTTGTCGTCCGGGTCGTCCAGACAGCGAACCAGCTTCACCACCGCCCGCATGTCTCTCGTTTCAGCGAACGATGCGGCTGCTTCGGCCCTTGTCGTGGGGTCGGAGTCGTCCAAGAGCGTGAGCGCGGTATCAGGTTCGATCTTGGGGATGTGCCTCCCCACAGGAACAGGGGCCTCTTCCACGCGGTCTTCCACCGACATGGGCCCCAATTCCATGGCAGCGCCCCCGCTGTCGAATGCCCGAACCGCTTCAACCTGGTCGAAATCTATCTGTTTCTCGACGATGACCTGCTTGAGTATCCGTTTGTAGTGCTTCCGGAACACGAGGGTCTCCACCACCCAGTACCCGGCAAGGCCCAACGCAAGGTACGCCAAGTACCTGGCATCCAGCACCGGCTTAAGCGCAATCATCAACAGAGACCCTGAAAGCATCCCTATCTTCACCACATGACCCCGAATGAACGTCCTGCTCCAGAGAACCAGATCATGGGGAATGATGTTGTAGAGAATCTTGTTCACCGGTCCCGCGATCGCCCGCTGAATCAGGATGACCGTGAACTGCCCGTAGCACGCGACATTTATGTTGAAGAACGCGGCAAGCGATCCAAAAAGCACTGCGAAATTCATTGGGTGAACCAGAGACGCGTTGGTCAACCCCATACGGGAATAGAGCCTCCCCATAAAGAAAAGCAGGACGAACGTGACCGCGGTCGTCATCCCTCTGAACACGCCGAGAAACGAAATAAGGGATTCTTGTGTGGCGAACGTGTTGTTTGCGATGACGCTGAACTGGTAGAAGAAGATCGGCAGCAGTATGTTGGGAATAAGCCCCGTAATGACAAGATACCTGACTATCGGATAGCTGGCCATCAGTCCGGGAACCTCCCAAAGCCGCTTGCTCCCGCCCTCCGCCTTGGACGAGGAGCCCCTTTTCGGGTTCACGTGCCCCACCTGACTCGCTCCGGTCCAGGCCAGGAACACGGCTGTGGCCAAACAAGCCCCCCCAAAGATGAGCAGAGTCGGGTCCTGTCCGATCGCCACAGTGATCGGCTTAGTGGCGAAGCTCCCCAGGGTGGTCCCCAGCACCTGTCCTGCCGTGATCATCGGGAAGACACGTTTCCCTTGCCGCGTGTCGAATATGTCTCCCGCAATGTTCCACAGAAACACCAGCAGAATCGAATCAAGCAGATAGAGGAGCTGGAAAAGTATCGGATAGACGATCTTCGCGTCCGTTCGCACGATAGACACGAACACAACCGTCACCGAGACCCCGTAGAGCCCCAGCAGTCCGGCAAGCAGGTGGTGTTCCATGAAGCGGCGGCCCAGCCGGTCCGTGACCGCGAAGACCGCGAAGGTGAGCAGCGCGTTGATCGTCAACATCCACGGTATCCACTCAGCTCCGTAACGCTTCAAGAATGCCGCATCAACGTAGTTCCTGAATATCGCGGTCACAAAGAAGATCACGAAAAACAACGCCACTACCCAGAAGAAGCTGCGTTGCTCGTGCACATAAATATTGAAATACTTCTCGAAGAGTTTTTTCATCGCTTTTCCAGGCGTACGAGTTCACCGCAGAGACACAGAGGACGCAGAGAAGAAAGAGAGAAGAACATGAAAGAATTATGCTCTTCTACCGGTGCGCATCTGATGAATTGATTGTTGCGCGCCTGAGTCGCGGACTTCTCTTCCTATTCCCTGTGCTCTCTGCGCCTCTGCGGTGCGTCTGCTTCCGGGTGAACGGTTACCTTTATCGTTCCGGTTGAGTAGCCCGGCCGGGCAGAAGAAGGTAACGGTATCGCGGAATCGTCCCTTCGACCCGGAAGGCAAACCACAAAGACACAAAGAAATCAAGGAACTATTCTCAGAACGGCATTCCCGGGAACAGGCTTTCTTGGTGTCTTTGTGTCCCGGTGGTTCGTTCTTGATCCTCCCCAGGCCGAACGGTCGCTGCCGGGCGGCACCCCATTACTTGACGCTCCTCATCAACTTGGAGCGTATGTTCTTCGCCTTGTGTGAATCAAACGGTTCCTTTTCTATGTCACCTTCCTTGGTATTGAGGTAGACCTCCCTCCCCCACACGTGAACGGCATAGGCTTCGAAGGAGTCGTCCTTGCCGCCCGACTCTTCCCATAAAGGGCGGACCTGTAGAATGACATCCTTCTCGATCGCCAGACCGTGTTCGTTGGTATACGGCCCTCTGATCGGACCGACGGAGTAATACCTGCCGTGGCGAGCATGGAACTCCTCCTGAGACCGGATGGCATTGCGCATGGTCTGTTCCGCACGCGCGTTGTGCTGAGACAAGCTCCTGGTCACAAAGACATCGAACGCCAATTTGCCGACGAAAAAAGCCACCACCAGATTCACGAGAAAAACGGTCACCAAGGCCACGGGAATCCGAGTCTTGCCAGGGGAAAGCCTCCGCCCAACCGCATAGAACCACACCGCAAAAATCGTGGGAGCGAACACGATGATCGCCAAACATGCATAGATCAGCGCCAATATGAGCATGCTCACGATCTTGGATGTCATCGTCCGATTCCGCCGTTCAAAGGGTCACACGCCCGATCCGGAAGATCGTAGGTGGTCTCTTTTCCTGACAAGCCGCCTTGCCTGATCCTTGACCGTACCATGCAGATCAGGAGCGCGCATGACCTCGTCCAGATCCTGATTCCTCAGGAACAACATGAGCTTAAGCGATATCGACAGCGGCGTGTACGGGTTGAGCACGATGATCTTCTTCACGGAATACCGGGAGACCCATTTGGGATGTCGGTAGATTTCTTCGAGCACTTTGGGCGATGTGGGTCTGGTCGAGGCGATCAGGGTTACGTCCCTTTCCGTGAGTCTCGGGTTGAACAGGAGTATGCCGATCACCCTATGATCCTGGTCCCGTGCGATCCGCTTGAGCATGTCGAAATCCGGCCGCCTGGCGAGGCTCTTGCGCACCCCGAGCGGAGTCTCTTTGAGCGCCCCATCGAGAAACGGTTGGAACGGGATTTCCAGGTCCCCTTCCCTGGCGAAGTCTACCAGCAAGGTCACCACGTCGAATTCCAGGTTTTCGTGGGCCAGGGCGACCAGTCTCGAGAGCCTCTCCACGCCCAGCTCCTGCACCCAGAGATGCGTGTCCAGCAAGGAATTGTACAGCACCACGGAATCCACGTGGCCCACGAGAGCCCCGTTGACTATGGTCCCGAGAGCGTCGACCAGTTCTTCGTCGGACATGTCCGACAGGCGACACACCAGGGCGTGACCTCGCTGCCGCACGTCCGGGATGCGGGCCAGGGTTGCCAGCTCGTCCCGAGCGCTGAAACTGGTGCTGCCTTGATCCATCCTTCGAGTTCCGACATCGAGTTGCTCCAGGCTTCGTACCCCTTTAGAGCCCGGCCGCATGCATTATACTCAAGACCCATGATGAAGTCATGGGAATCCTTCACGGGTGCGGGAACACCACCTGCCCGACGGATGTGCTATACTTACCTTGATGACTGCGGTCATTCCAAGGAGTAATAATTATGAAGATCGCCTTTGATGTGGACGGAGTGGTCCTCAACTCCATCGAGCTTATACTAGACTGTATCAACGAGATGAAAGGAACGCAACTTCAGCCGGAGAAGCTCTTCTCATGGGACCTGGAGGCTCACGGGTTGGACATGGGGACCCTCAGAACCGCGGTGGACCACATGTATTCCCAGCGCTACATTGCACCGTACGATGGCGCGGTGGAGGTGCTCTCGAGGGTGCACGGGATTATCGGTGAGCCGCTCCTGTTCATCACCGGCCGCAGTCGCCCTGGCACCGCGGAAAGACAGCTCCAAGCCCTCGACTGGAATGGCAACCCCCCCGAGATGGTCGTGATCGGTGGCAACCGCGACAAGCGTGAGTATCTTGCCCACGCAGAGGTGGATTTCATCGTCGAAGACGATCCCGAATACCTCGAAGAATATGTGGGCATGGGCGTTGGAGTCGGCTTGATGCTGCGACCGTGGAACCGCTCGTTCTCTCTTCCGTCGGGCGAGCGGTTCGAAGGTTGGAACGCCCTGCACCAGTGGTTCCTGGAACACAACGGCGCAAAACGAGCCCACAACTGATGCGGTGCCCGCGTCGACTCTTGCGGCTGGTTTCGCCCTCAATGCTGATGACCTGAGTGACCGTCTCATAATAGGCCTCGGACGCCCCGAGGGCACGATACCAGAACGCGCTGCACCCTCTCCGCGGCGGAGGAGGCGGGAACTTATTGGACTTGACAGGTTCCGGGTGGGTGTAGCACTCTCTTATGCGTTCGCGGGACTGGGACCACTGTACACTACTGAGGGCCGAATTCTTCGCGGGCCGCGATGATGTGTCACGGGAACCCGCTTCATCAGTGGGCCACGTTAAGGTGCGGCGGACAAGATGGCGGGCTTTACGGGACTTCTTTTCGTCACGCGCCTTGAAATTCGCGGGGCCATGAAAGTAGACACAAACCCACTCTCCCTTCCCTCAACCACCAGACGAGAGGGCGTGCTATTCCCCTTCCTTGATGGGAGGGGCTAGAGGAGCGTGAAAGTTCCCGCAATTCTCAACGCGTGGCACTGTAGGACCAACCCCCCCCCGCACGGGAACACGTGCGAGCCGAGGAAGGCCGACGCGTGTAGTGGCCGCCGGTCCCGGCCGCTCTGTGCAAAGCTAATGACGAGGTGATCCGACCCATGAGAATGTCCGGCATGTTGATCCCCACCCTCAAGGAAGACCCCGCGGATGCGGAAGTGATAAGCCACAAGCTGATGCTCAGGGCAGGGATGATCCGAAAACTGACCTCGGGAGTGTACTCGTTCCTCCCTCTGGGACTCAGATCGCTGAGGAAGGTGGAGCAGATCGTCCGAGAAGAAATGGACAGCTCAGGTGCTCAAGAAGTCTTCCTCCCCATGGTGCAGCCGTCGGAGCTGTGGCTCGAGTCGGGTCGGTGGGAGATCTACGGCAGAGAGCTGCTTCGATTCAAGGACCGACACGATCATGAATGCTGCCTCGGACCCACGCACGAGGAAGTCATCACGGACCTCGTGCGCCGAGACGTGCGATCCTACCGCGACCTGCCCCTCAATTTGTACCAGATTCAGACCAAGTTCCGGGATGAGGTGCGGCCTCGGTTCGGCCTCATGCGTGGCCGCGAGTTCATGATGAAGGACGGATACTCCTTCGACGCGTCCGAAAAGGAAGCGGAAGACTCGTACGTGGCCATGTGGCTCGCGTACAAGCGGGTGTTCAGTCGATGCGGGCTGAGATTCCGTGCGGTCGAGGCAGACTCGGGCCCCATCGGGGGAAGCTTCTCCCATGAGTTCATGGTTCTCGCGGAAACCGGCGAAGATACCATCGTGGCGTGTACTGTCTGTGAATACGCTGCCAATATGGAGAAAGCGGAGGTTCCCGCTCCCCCGCCTTCGCCCAAACCTGAGAAGCTCGGCACACCTACGACCGTCAAGACTCCCGGGATGTCCACCATCGAGCAGGTGTCCGGCTTCCTGAAGGTGCTCCCCGAGGACTTGATCAAGACGCTGATTCTGACTTCGGACAAGGGGCCGGTTGCGGTATTGGTGCGCGGCGCAGATGAGATCAACCTGGTCAAGGTCAAGAACCACCTTCACGCGACCGAGATCGAACTCGCAGACTCCCGCACCATCGAGGAGCTGACAGGTGGACCGCTCGGTTTTTCCGGGCCGCTGGGTCTTCAAGGGAAGGTGAAGATACTCGCTGACTACTCGGTCGCGCAGATGTGCAACGCGGTCGTAGGAGGCAACGAGAGAGACGTGCACATTACCCACGTGACGCCTGACAGAGACTTCACACCCGACCTGTACGGGGATTTCAGATGCGCGCGGGAAGGCGACACCTGTCCCCGGTGCGGCGGAGTGATGACGCTGTACAAAGGGATCGAGGTGGGCCACGTCTTCAAGCTGGGCACCAAGTACTCCGAGGCGATGAACGCCCGCTTCCTCGATGCAGAGGGGAAAGAACGCCCCATGATCATGGGATGTTACGGAATCGGAGTCAGCAGAACGGTTGCCGCAGCCATTGAGCAGAATCATGACGAAGACGGCATCATCTTTCCTCCCGCGCTGGCGCCCTTCGAGGCGATCGTGACTCCGGTCGGCAAGAAGGACCCTCAGGTGGACGAGACCGCGGAGGCTGTGTACAAGGACCTCTGGAAGGCCAAGATCGATGCGCTCATCGATGACAGGGACGAACGACCCGGAGTCAAGTTCAAGGATGCGGATCTTATGGGGATACCGTTCCGCGTTACGGTAGGGAAGAAGGCTCTGGCAGAAGGCAAAGTCGAACTGCGGAACCGCCGTACCAAAGAGACCGAGTTGGTCGAGTTGACGGCAATCGCCAAGGCCGTGAAAAAGGGGATCAAGAACTGGACGACCGAGTGAGCGCTGCCTGTGTCGGAATGGGCGGTGCACCGCCCGCGGCAATTCATTGGCGTGCACAAGGACTGAGCCCATGTAGGGCAGGGACCGGCTTGGTCCAGGATAGTTCGAGTTGCACTCGCTGGGAGCGAATTGATGCCGGAGGTGCTGGTCCTATTCTACCGGGACGATGCGGGATCGGTTCCAATCAGGACTTGGCTGGATGCGCTGCCGGCGAAACACAGGGCCAAGTGCTTGAAATGGATAGGCATACTGAGGTCTTTGGGACATGAGCTGCGGAGGCCTGAATCCGACTATCTCAGGGATGGCATTTATGAACTTCGTGTCAGGTTTCAGCATCTCAACTACCGTATGTTATACTTCTTTCATGAGAACCGAGTCGTCGTCCTCACTCACGGATTGAGGAAGGAGAGAATCGTTCCTCCGGAAGAGATTGACCGGGCCGTAGAGTTCAAGAGAACCTTTGAAGCCGATCCACAGGCCCACGCCTTTGTCTGGGAGCATTAAGATGGATGAGAAGGAAATGAGGTCGGACGCATACCAATGGGCCTATGACCGATACATCAAAGGCGATGCGGAAATGGAGAAGTACTTTGAAGAGCTGGGAGTCAAAGCGGATATCGCGCGCCAACTCTACCGCCTCCGAAACGATGCGGGTATCTCCCGGGAGCGGCTGTCGGAGCTTGTGGGTACTACGGAATCGGTCATTGAAGACATCGAAGAGACCGACTACGAAGGCGACTTCCTTGCAATGGCTTCTCGTATAGCCAATGCTCTGCATACAAGGCTGGAGGTCCGCATTGTGCCGGCTGAAACCACCGCCCGTTGCGGGGAACCTCTTGTGTTCCCGTAAAGGACCAGGCCACGGGAGCAAAGTCGGGGAAGAGAAACAAGATCACCAAGCCAAAGGGCTCCATGGGATTCGCACGGTAATTCCGCGCACGGTGGCGGACACGCACTTCGTCAACTCTGAAGTATGGGTCGAGGTGTCCCGCGACTGTGCACGAGCGTACCCATAGGCTTCACGGGGTCCGGCAGACACGCGGGACATGCGCAGGTATCCCTGGAACGCTGCTCGAGGTCACTGCTGGGGTTGCGGAGGATATCCGGTATACGAGCCTGGCTGATACCACCGGGGATAACCCGGAGTCTGGCCTTGATAGTACCCCGGCTGATAGGTTCCGTACCCGGGAGGATAGTAGCCCTGGGGATACGGATAGGCCGGCCCGGCAAGTTGAGGCGGAGGCGCGGTCGTAGGAACCCATGGCCGCGGATACTCGTGAAGAGGAACCGACCACTTTATCGGACCCTGCCCGCCCACGGTCCCTCCAGACCCAAGAGCTAAAATCAGAATTAAACCAGCTAGTAACCCAGCTCTTTTCATAAGGCGTGTCCTTTTTACCGGATAAGGTATCTCGCAATATGATACTTACTGCGAGGCACAAGATCAAGTACAGAATGCGCGGAAGTGAAAACTTACGTCTCATTCCAAGCATTGTCGCAGGGGAAACCACGGAGCACCTTGCCTGTCCGACGCTGCGCTGGTAAAATTAGCCCGCGCACATTCCTCGCACAAGTGAGGGCACTATGCTCAAGCCAATCATCGACGTCAAGGATGCCCTGCACGACATTCGTATGGGTATGGACGACGCCGAGTTGATGCAGAAATACAGACTCTCCGCCAAGGGACTGCAGAGCCTGTTTACGAAGCTTCTGGGCCTGGGTGTGATCAGCCAATACGAACTGGGGAGAGGTCCTGTCCCTGAGATCAAGGCCAAAGACGCGGTTCGGGACATCCGATCAGGCATGGACGACTTCGCTCTGATGGACAAATACCGTCTCTCCGCGAAAGGACTTCAGAGTCTGTTCGATCAGCTTCTTGCAGCAGGGCTGCTCAACCAGGGAGACCTGGACCTCCGTATGCCCTTGTCCGAGAAGACCGTCGATATTTCTCCTTCCCACGCCGAAGAGCTTGACGACGAGTCTCTCCCGAACGCAACAGGCCCGTCCAAGCCGGCTGAAAAGGAATCTGAAGCTGCAGGCGATCTCACCATCAACCTGAAGTGGGAGTGCCCCTCCTGCGGAATCTACCAAAACAAGCCGCATGCGGTCTGCCCCGTGTGCAGAGCAGTCGTGCAGAAGCTTCCCCAACCACCCGCTGAAGTAACAGAGCCCCTTCCCGATTCCGAGCTGACGGGGACCACCGAGGTGATATCGGAAGAAGAACTGGAGATGCTCACCCGGGTCGATACCACGGCCGATCAATCCCACACGGACTCGAGCGCCGGCTCTCCTCCACCGGAGCAATTCCTCTTGGTCACCGCGCAGAGCCTGGACCCCCCTACCGCACTGATTTCATCGGTCTCGTCTATGAACAGAACGCTTTGCCTGAATTGGGTCTGCTCCAACTGCGGATTGTACCAGGACCAAGAGTTCACGAAGTGCCCCGAATGCGGATACGAACTTTCCGCAGTGGAAGAAGAATCGGGCGCGGACCGAGCCACTGCCGCGGGCCAAGAGCAGAGGCTGAAAACGCCCGAGATCTTGTCCGACATACGGTCTGGTATGGACAAAGCTGATCTGATGGCCAAACACGGGCTTTCTCAGGAGGGAGCCCAGGAGTTCTTCTCCAAGCTCGCCCAGATGGGGGCGGAGGCGCGACAATCGAATGACGGAGCCGTCACAGCCGCCGGGAACCAAGTGCGGGCATCCGAGTCCCAGGTGAACCGCGTCGCCGGCCCGCCGACTCGACCAGGCCATTTGAGCGCGGAACTCATACGGGCCGCGGACAAGGGCAACGTGGCGGAAATCAAACGCCTCCTGAAAAAGGGCGCCGACGTCAACGGAACGGACGAGGAGGGGCAGACAGCGCTGATGTGGGCCGCCATGTGGGGCTATGTCGCAGTGATGAAGGCACTCATCGA
Source organism: Thermodesulfobacteriota bacterium (assembly GCA_040755955.1). GTDB lineage: Bacteria > Desulfobacterota > Desulfomonilia > Desulfomonilales > Desulfomonilaceae > JBFMAA01. The sequence continues at coordinate 78,519 of JBFMAA010000003.1, read as the reverse complement.
CCACGGTGCCGACATTCACGTGAAGACCGACGACGGTGCCACCGCGCTCACCTGCGCTTCGTCGATGGGACAGGAAGAGGCCAGGAAGTTCCTGCTGGAACGCGGAGCACGGCAGTGATAAGCCGCTTCTTCTGAAAATGCGATTTCCGGGGGAAGGAACTTCTTGCAAGAAGTTCCTTCCCCCGGAGGACTTTCATGGGAAGTGTACGGCATTGCGGCTGAAACAACCTAGTCCGCCGGCCAATCCATACCACACCGCAGTCCACGGGCCTGCCGCGAGGGAGCGCACCATTGCAGATGACACACACACACCGTCCCGCCTCACTCGTCCGGAGACTCACCATTCTTCTGCTCACCATGGGGCTTGTGATCTCCGTACTGATCGCCTGGGGAATGCGCTTTCTCAACGAGGACCTGTACGTGGCCTTCTTGTCCGGACGGGACACCTTGCATGGCCTCCTGGGAACACCGGACCAATGGTCTTTCAATACCGGAGGAGCGGTATGGGTTGACCAGGCATGGCTATCGCACCTTACGTACTATCTTTCCTACCTTGCTGTCGGTGCCGCGGGACCCGTGTTGCTCAAAGGCCTGCTCTTGGGCTTGTGCCTGTGGCTGCTGTACGGCCACTGCACAAGAAACGGACGGTCTTCCTGGGCCACGCTCCTGGCGCTCATCCTGGCCACGCTGAGTCTTGCGCCTTTCTACCAGATTCGTGCCGAAAACTTCGGACTTCTCTGTTTCGTCGTCTTGTTGCTGATGCTCTCTGCATCGCCGCGATGGGGTCGGTTGCGGCATCTGGGAGCTCTGGCGGTCTTGGGCGTGTGGGGCAATTGCCACGGTTCGGTGGTATTGGGTGTCGGGCTCGTGAGTCTGCGCGCCGGGCTGGATTTCCTGCGGTGGATCATATCCCGTACCGGGCAGGAGGCCTCGGACCGGCAACCCGACGCGCACCCGTCTCCGACACCGACAGCCTCTTCCAATCGCGCTGATGCACACGCCGGCTCGACACCTGCCCAGCCAGACCCGCTCGGTTGGTGCGTGACCTTGCTGTTGTCCGTGGGCGTGTTGGCCTTTGTGAATCCGTACGGTCCCGCGAACGTGTCTATGCCGTTCCGCCAGCTTTCCGCAACGTCGGTCACCAGCCATTCCACAGATTGGGTGCCTCTTCTGGATCTGAGGTCCCTTCGAGATTTCGGGCTTTTTCAACCCCTGGATGTGGCGTTTTTTGTCGGAGTGGTGTTGCTGGTGTTGGTCCTCGTGGTCGTGGCGGCCCATGGATCGCGGAAGGACCGTACCGTCGTACAGGCGCTCAGGGACCTTCTGATGTGGGACGGACTGCTCGAAGTCCTGATCCCGCTGCTGCTTGTGGTGACTGCACTGCGATTCAGGAGAATCATACTTTTTGCGAGCGTGTCGATGATTCCTCTGTTGGCCTGGCTTCTGGACCGACTTGCGACCAGGGCCGCCACAGCGAAGGGTGACAGTGCGCCCCTGCCTTCGGATGAACCGTCCGGACAGCCGGAACCATCCAATCTCCCAAGAGTTTTGGGAGGGGATTCCGGGGAGCAAGGCTCCTGCGAAGGAGTTTCGCCTGGCAGCCTGTCATGTGAGCCTCTTCGCTCCCCTGACCGAGAGCCTAGGAGCGCTCTGATCGCGTGGATGGCTTTCTTCGTCGCATGCTCTGTGGTGGCGGTGCTCGGGCTCGCGTTCGTGCGCACCACGGTGGTGCCCTACCTTCCGGGAAACCCGATGCGGCCGGACGGACCTCTGGTGAGCAAGCTCATGAGCTTCGATTCATACACGACGGACGTTGCACGATTTATGAAGCAGAACGCCATCCGAGGCAGGGTGCTCGCAACGTGGACGCTCTCGAACTACCTTCTGTTTCATGTGCCGGGAATTCAGGTATTCATGGACTGCAGAGATCAGTCAGCCTATTCCGACGAGGTGATCAGGAACTACTTCCTGGTGCTCAACGCCACGCCTCAGGACGCGGGCAGGGCACTGGAGATCCTGGACCGGTCGAGAGTGGAAGTGGTGGTATTGGCAACGAATCCGAGGGATTTCAGGGCAGCCACGCTGCTCATGGCCACAGGGAAGTGGCCGTGCGTGTACAAGGACGAAGAGGCCTTTCTGCTCGTTCGATCGGACTCGGCACGATTCGGCCCGATGGTCAGCTCCGGCAATTTGGACGGGCTGACGTACTCTCACCCCCGGACCAAGACCGTGAGCACTGCGGTGCTCAGGCAGTTTATGACCGGATCGGTGCCTCCGGAGCTGGTTGGCAAGCTTCAACAAATCGTTCTCACCAACCCAGACCCGAACCTGTTCAGCCTCATCGCCCTCGCGATGAATGGGCCAAATCAGTGCCTCAATGCCGCATGCCGGGAGTATCTCGCGTCCCAGGCGGAACTTCTGGCAGGCCAGGACTTCATGATCGCGGGTGGAGCAAAGACGATCCTCGAAAGCCTCGTCAGGGTGCTCTCGATTCTGCACGGGGACGAGGTCCGATGCCGCCTGTACGGAAACACGGACCGGTTCGGTTCTCTCAGACAAGAATGGGAACTGAAGTTGGCCGAGGTCCGGCAGAAGTACTTGGGGTACAGGGTAAGGTAGGTCGGGAAGCGTTCGTGTGAGCTGCCGGCGGAATATTCCGTGCGGTCTTCTGGCACTTCATCCTTCGACTTCTTCGGCGGCAGCGAAGATTGGTTGTTGACATCCGCTTCAACGCCGGATCTGTGCCGTTTCTTCTCTGGTCAAGACCACCCAATTTTCCAAGGCAGCCGGGAGCCGCAACCAAACGGCTGGGAGCCACAACCAAGCATGAAAGCCACTTCCCGACATCCCAAGAACCCGGCACATGGCCAGAACCACCCGATGTTTCAGAAGTTTTCGGAAGGGGGTCCGGGGGACAACCCTTTTTCAAAAGGGTTTCCCCCGGAAATCTTACCTTTCCAAGAGCGACTTGGTATCACGCGGTTTCGTGCGAGCGCGCCCTTCTGAGCACATCCATGACGATGTCAAGCAGCCGATTGATCTCTATGGGCTTCGCGATCACTCCATCCACGCCGGATTCGGTAATCCTTTCCTCTTCGAGGTCTTGTTCGCCCCAGCCGGTCAAGATGAAGAACGGGGTCTTGGCGGTACCCCTGTCCCGGCAGATTTCCTTTATCTCCTTGCCGACCTCCCAGCCGTTCATCCCGGGCATGCCAAGATCGCAGATTACCACATCCGTTGGATTCTTCTTGAAGATTTCGATTCCTTCCTCTCCCGACAGGGCCGTGAGCACGGCATGACCGTATTCGGTCAACGCTGATTTCATCAGGTCGGTTATGGCTTCCATGTCGTCGATCACAAGTATGGTAGATCGCGGTTCCGTGTGCCGTTCCGGTGATCCCTCCGACGGCTCGTCCGGTGCTTCGGCAAGGGGGAACAGAAGGGTGAAGCTCGTTCCCTCTCCTTCCACGCTGTCAGCCAGAATTCGCCCTCTCGATTCGCCGACAACCTTCCGACCGGTAGCCAGACTCAAGCCGGCTCCAGGCTCCACCTTGGTTGTGAAGAAGGGGTTGAACAGCCGTCCCAGATCTTGTTGCCGTATTCCAAGACCTGTGTCCTTGACCCGAAGGATGACGTCTTCTCCCTCCACGGCGGTGGTCATGTCAACGTCCCCACCTGAGGGAAGGGCCTCCACCGCGTTCCTTACGAGGTTGACCACCACCTCGAAGAGCTCATCCTTGTTTGCGTGGACCAGACACCCATCCTTTATTCTTGTATGGAGAGAGACCTTTCTTCCTTCTTTCTCACTCGCGGTCAACCATGCCTGACTCACTTCCACCGCCTGTCTGGCGATGTCCGACAGGTCGAACACTTCGGTTTCCTTGACTTGAAACGGTTGGCGTTCGCGAGCAAACGTCTGGAGACCCCGCACTACCTGGGCCGCGAACCGGGAACTCTTGAGTACCTCCCGCAGGCTATCCCCCGTAGCCCCATAATTTCCTGCTTCCAGGTCGACAAGCGCCAACTCCACGCGACCTATGACTATGTGAAGGAGGTTGTTGAAATTGTGCGCCACCCCACCGGCCAGGTCGGCAACGGCCTTGAAACGCGCGGTTTCACGTTGGATCTCTTCGACCCTCTTGCGCTCGGCAATATCAGTGAATATCACTATCGCCCCTTCCAAGGTCCCATCCAAACCCATGCTGGGGGTGGCAGCGACGAGCAATACGGTCTCGCGACCCGTGGTAGACCTGTACGGCACTTCAATATCTGAAACGGATTCGCCTGCGAGGAGCCGAGAGAAGACCTTCCCAGCCTCCGACGGGTCATGGAGACCCGACAGTTCGAGGATATTTCGACCGAGTATGGGAGACGGCTGATCATCCGGAACTCCTCCCAGTCTCTTGGCTGCCGGATTCACATATTCAACGGATCCGTCCCCGGACACATATATTATCCCGAATGGGGCATGGTCCACCAATCTTCGATTGAATTCTTCACTCTTACGCAGCGCCTCCGCAGTCTTCCTGCGTTCCGTCACGTCTCGGGCCACGGCATAGACACACTCTTCGTCGGGAACAGGAAATGAATTCCAGGACAACCACCGGTAGGTCCCGTCCTTGGTGAGGTACCGGTTCTCAAAGGCGCACACCTCAGTGCCGGCTATGAGCTTCGTCCTTGCCGACTCGGTGGCCGGTCTATCATCAGGATGCACAAACTCGGTCCACGGTCTGCTCAACAACTCTTCTTCGGTCCACCCCAGGGTTATGGCCCACGCAGGATTCACGTGTTTGAAGAAACCGTCAAGACCTGCTACGCAGAGCAGGTCTATTGACCGGTTGAACAAGCGATCTCGTTGTTGTTCGGCCGTCTTGCGCTCAGCTATTTCGTGGAGGAGTTCTTCGTTCACCGCATTGAGTTCGGCAGTGCGCTCCCGAACCCTGAGTTCCAGTTGGTCGTGGGCTTTTCTCAGCGCCTCCTCGGCCCGCTTGCGCTCGGTGATGTCCGTGTGGGTTCCGACCAACCGTATGGCTTTTCCGTGGGGATCGCGAGCGACGCACTTGCCTCGACCAAGTATCCACCGCCACGTTCCATCCTTGTGCAGCATACGGAACTCGGTCGCGAAGGACTCCGTCTTCCCGCAGATGCAGTCTTGATTGTCCCCCAATGCGTGTTCCCGGTCTTCCGGGTGCATCAAATCAAGCCAGGTTGTGAAATGCTTCGGGTATTCGCCCGGTGCAAGGCCCAGCATCGAAAAGTAACTCGGGCTGTAATACGTCTCGCCTGTGGAAATGTCCCAATCCCAGATCCCGTCGGCGCTGGCTTCCATGGCACGCTGGAGTCTTGTCTCGCTCTCCCGGAGGGCTTCCTGCGTGTTCTTGAGGCGAACGTGAGTCTGCTCCAACTCAGCCACTCGCCGCCGAAGGCGCTCCAATTCTTCGACAAGCTGCTCCGCGGTCTCTTTCTCGTGTTTCATGGGGTTCCCCTCCTTGCCGAATGGCGCACGTCCACATCCCAGTGGTTGTCATGGTTTGAGATTGCTGTGTGTGAGGGGTTTTCGGCAATGCGCCGAGTGACGGATCGTTTCTCTCATCGCCAAGAGGTCTCATGTCGTTCCCCTCGAGGCAACACGCAGGCAACTGCGTCGCAGGGTTCATGAGCAAGCTGACGACTGATGCCAATGCGACTTCAAACAGGTGAGGTTACCCACACGACGACAGGCTGGATACCTGTCCCACCCGGAGCATGAAGTCGCTTCTCAGAACGCGCAATGGTATGCGATCCTTTTCTGAACGTGGTGGGGGCCTTCGGGCATGGGGAGTCTCATGGAAGCCCCGGCCCGGCTGAACGGTCACCGCTCGATTGACGGCCCGGTCAGCCTGCGCACCACATCGAGCAAGTGGGCCACATCAATCGGTTTTTCGACTATCTCGTCCACGCCGCTTTCTTCTATCTTTTCCGCCTCATCCATTTGTCCGCCCCACCCGGTGAGCAGCACGAAAGGCGTTTTCCGCACCCCCTGAGACTTGCAGAAGAGCTTGATCTCCCGGCCGATTTCCCAGCCGTTCTTTCCCGGCATGGCCAGGTCGCTGATGACAAGATCCACGGGACACTCACGAAAGATCCGGAGTGCCTCGTCACCCGTCCTGACGCCGGTGGTATCCTGACCCAGGCTTGTCAGGCCGTCCTTGAGCATAGTCAGCACCAGGGGGTCGTCGTCAATGACCAGTATCCTCAGGCGCGCATCCAGGGCCGGGCACGTCGCGGATTGAGCCGCTACGGGGCGCCCCAGGGCAAGTGGGACTTCGACCGTGAAGGTGCACCCCCTCCCTTCGTCGCTCGCGACGGTGATATCCCCGTGGTGACGCTTGACTATCCCCAAACTGCTCGAAAGCCCCATGCCGGTTGCCTGATACCCTTTGGTAGTCCAGAAGGGTTCGAATACTTTGCGTAGGTGGTCCTTCGGAATGCCCATACCCGTGTCCTGCACCTTCAATCGGACCTGCCGCCCCTCGATGGCCGTGGAAATTCGGACCTCCCCTCCGTGTGACAAGGCCTCCACGGAATTCTTGACAAGGTTGAGCAGCACCTCGAAGAGCTCGTCTTCCTGGCCTTCCACCAGACAGCCCGGTTGAAGATCCAGATGGAAGTCGATCTTGGCGCCGGCCTTTTCGTAGTTGAACTGCCACCAGGACCGGCTCACCTCGATGGCTTTGCGCGCCGTTTCAGACAGGTCGAAGAGCATCCCTGCCTCGACTCTGTCCTGGGACCGTATCCTCGCAATGTCGTGCAAACGCTTGACCGTTCCGGAACCCAAACGGGAACTCTGCATGATCTGGTTGAGCAATGTTTCCACTCTCGCGGTGTCTCCGGCTTTCAGACATCCCAGAGCGACTCCTGCTTCTCCCATGACTATTTGCAGCAGATTGTTGAAGTTGTGGGCCACTCCCCCTGCCAACTCGGATATGGCCGAAAGACGTTCGCTTTGCAGCAGGAGCTCCTCCGCCCGTTTGCGGTCCGTGATGTCTCGAAGGATTACCAGCATGCCTGCGGGCTTGCATTCGTGGTCCAGGTAACAGGACGCGGTAATCGCCACGTCGAGCAGCCTCTCGTCTTTGGTATAGCGTTTGGTCTCGAAGTTGGTACACGCCTTGCCGTCACGGACGACACGTCGCACAATGGCTCTGGTCATTTCGCGTTCCGAATCCGGAACGAATTCTACCGGTATCCCGCGTACTTCATCGAGAGCCCATCCGAACATCCGGGTAAAGGAATCGTTGACATAGCGCGTGTTGCCTTCGCAGTCGGAAATAATAATGGCATCCGGAGTGGAATCCAAGAGTGAACGATAGAGCTCCTCACCTTTCTTGGCCTCTTCGTAGAGTTCTCTGTAGCGTTCTTCGCTGAGCCGTAGGGCTTCTTCGGCCACTTTCCTGTCGGTGATGTCCCTGGAAATCCCTTGGAATCCCACGATGGCATCCCCATCAGTGAGGACCTGGACGTGTTGCCCGAGCCACAGTTGCTCTCCGCTCTTGGTCAGGATCGGAAGCTCCTTGTAAGTGGCTCCCATCTGCCGGACGTACTGCATACCGTAGAATTTCTCTACTTCCTGTTGGTATTCGGGAGGGACCAGGTCCGAAAATCGTCTTCCAATGATCTCCTCGATCGAGTACCCGGTTGCCTTGAGGGTCATGGGGTTGACCAGAATGAACCGGCCCCCCGAGTCCGTCTGATACACCAGGTCCGTGGCATTCTCTACGAGTTCCCGGTATCGTCTCTGACTCTCTGCGATCTCGAACTCGGCTTTTTTGGCGGCTGATACGTCTTCCACGATTCCCACCCCCCCGGCAGGAGTGCCGTCCGTAGCGACAAGCGGGCTGAAATGACATTTCACCGGTGTTACTTTGTCAGCGGTCACCGATGCGTATTCTCCCTCATAGAACCCTATGCCTCCGTTGAGGGCCTCTCTCACTGCTTCCCTCACCAGGCGGTCCTGCACGCTTTCGAGCATGTTCAGGCCGACGAGACGCTCCTTGGATGAGCCCAGTATCTGGACGAAGCTCTGATTACACGCGGTGATCACCCCATTCCGATCAAAGTGGAATATGCCCAACGGGGAGCCTTCGAAGATCGTGCGGTATTTCTCCTCCGATTGGCGCAATACGAACTCTGCCTGTGCCAATTCTTCGTACATGAGGGTGAGCTCGGAGGTGCGTTGTTCGACCCTTTGCTCAAGGTCATTTCGTGCTTCCCGGAGTTTGCGTTCCGCGGCCTTCATGTGCGTCAGGTCCGTGAGCACAGAAAAACTCCCCTTGTACGTCCCGTCCTCACCAAAGACCGGCCGCGGCGAAACCATAGACTGGACCGGCGTGCCGTCCTTCTTCTTGAGGATCAATTCATACGGAGTGGAGACTCCTTCTCGTCGTTTCCGGGCCTGCAGCATCAACCTCGTCTTCTGTTCTTCATCGTACACAAGGAAGCTCGATGCTTTCCCGACGAGCTCGTCAAACGAGTAGCCCAGCATTTCGCATAGTCTGTTGTTGACGTACTCGATACGCCGCTTCTCGTTCACAATGACGAAGCCCTCGTTCATGGTTTCCAGGAGGAGGCGGTATTTCTCTTCGCTGCGGATCCTGGCCTGTTCCGATCGCTTTCGTTCCGAGATGTCGTCGGCAATCAGCAGCAGGTGTGGTTCTCCACCGGATGTGAGGCGACTCATCCGGCATTCGAACCAGGATTCCTTGCCGAAGGAGGAGACGAAGTGCACCTCTCGTCGTGTTTCGCGACCTGTCGCGAGCACCGTGTCGGCATCCTGAAGCATGCCTGACTCTCGCCAGGATCTGAGGTCCCGGAAGTTCTGTTCTAACAGTTCCTCGACAGACCCCCCGAGAATCGACGCCGTTGCTTCATTCACCGAAACGGCCAGGCCATCCGCCTGGTACATTGCCATGGCCAGTGAGGAGGACGACAGTATTCTCTCATTGAATTCAACTCGTTCGCCAAGCCGGTTCTGCAATTCAGACACGCGGCGTTCGAGCTCGGAGATTCTCTTCCGTGCGGCCGGCAAGTCTTCGGTTGATAGTTCCGCTATGTGTGTGCAGTTCAATTGCTCCACTGGTTCAACCTCGTTCCGACGTCGAACCGATCTTACTTCACGCATAGTCCCCAGTCAATCGAAGAGACGCACCCGGGGTCCGCATCATCCTGCGAATTGAGCAGGTTTGCGACTCAATATGAGCCGGCCGTCGCCGGCGGTTTGCGCTCGGCATCAGAATGATTTACAATTCTCCTGTGTGGTACCGCGCGCGGACCCCCGGTTCGATGCAGGACCAGCCACGGGATTCCCGTGAATCTTCGGCAAGGATATCGTCCTATGAACTTCCCTCGTTGTTCGCCTGCGGTGTTTCGCTCGTTGCTGGTGGTGGCCATATTCTGTGGGGCGGTGGGATTGGGGGTCTCCTTGCTGGTCCGCGAGCAGCACGCGATCAAGTTCTTCATGGAACAGCCGAAACTCAACGCCACCATTGTGGGCCTGGCCTTGTTGGCGCTCGCGATGTGCGTGTGGGAGCTGTTGAGAATCGTCAGCCAGGCCTCGCGCATGGACGCGCTGGCACGGACACTGGCACGGGGACGCAACGGCACGGACCTCGATCCCTCCGGCGCAGTCGAAAAGATGGGGCGCGGACTGGTCAAGCGCCGGTGTATGAGAGTCCTGGACGTGGCTCAGCGCTCGCCGGGGCAAGTTCAGGCAGCCGCAACGGCCCTCTCCGATGCGGACGCGGAGTCCGAAGAAGAGCGGGGGGCGCTGGTTCGGTACATCATCGTGGTGCTCATCTTTCTGGGGCTTATCGGGACCTTTTGGGGATTATTGATGACCGTCTCCGGGGTGAAAAGCGTGCTGGCGAGCCTCGACACGGCCACCGCAGACGATCCCGCGGGCTTCATCATCAAACTCAAAGACTCGTTGGACGGACTGCTCGGCGGCATGGCCACCGCGTTCAGCACGTCACTCTTCGGGTTGAGCAGTTCCGTGATACTGGGGTTCGTGGATCTCCAGACGCGAAAGGCACGCTCACGGCTGCTCGGCGATCTCGAGCGTTTCGTGATCGCCTTCCTGGTGCCGGCCGAGACCGAAAGGGAAGACCCTGTGGTCCAGGGGATGCAAGTGGTGCTCGAACACCACGCGGGTCGCATGGCCAGGGCCTTCGATCGACAAGTCTCCGCGGATGAACAGATCGCAAAGCTTCTCGGGGACCTGAAGTCGAGCCTGGAAGCGGTCCATGAGAGACAGGCGGAATTCGTCGCGGATTCCCGCAAGTCTACTGACCGATTGGTGCTGGGCATGTCCGAGCTCGTCCGCGCGCAGTCCGTCGCCGGCGAGGCGCTGCCGTCGAGGCTGGCTGAGATCAAGGCGGTGCTCGAAAAGATCGACGCGGCAGGAACCCTTGCCCGACGCGATGACCGCGATCTCCAGGGAAGCATTCTCCACACGGTTCAGGAGCTGGTCAAACTCGAGTCCTTGGCGGCGGAGTCCGTTCCCGGGACCCTGCATGCAGTCAAAAACCTCCTCGAACGAAACCACGAGTCACTCTCTGCACAGCAACAGGATCTGCGGCACGCGTCGGAACAGACGATCGAATTCTTCAAAGAATTGATCAGATTGCAGTCAGGGGTGAACGCGGTGCTTCCCAGCACGGTCCGCGAAATCAAGGCCGCGTCCGAAAAGGCCCAGGAAGCGAACCTCCAGACCAGACGGGAAGCCACCGTCGCGGCCGAACACCTCAGACAGAACTTGCAGGAGCTCGTCAAACTCCAGTCCGCGGCGAACGACGACGTCCCCGCAGCGCTTGGCGGACTGAGGGAAACCCTGCAACACGCACACGGAGCAACCCACCAGACCCAACTGGCTGCGCTGGAGCTCATCCGCCAACAGATCTCGCTCCTGACGGATCTGAGCCGCCTCCAAGGTTCCGCCAATGACGCACTCCCCGCGGCCGTGGAGGAGATCAGGCACATGGCGGAAAGCATCCACGAAAGAGAACACGTGGTGGGAGTCCAAGGGGTACAGGCGCTCCAACAGATTCAGGAACACCTGGTGGACATGATACATCTCCAATCCGCGGCAAATTCGACCCTTCCCGCAGGCCTTACGGAGATCAGAGACCACCTGGAAAAGGCCCTGGAAAGTGACGTGCAAACCCGAAAGGAAGACCAGCAGACGATCGCACACCTTAGGGCGTCGCTGAAGGAACTGATCCGATTACAGGCCGCGATACGCGAGTCGGTCCCCGAGACAGCCGCGGAGATACGGCAGTTCCTGGAACAGGCCCAGTCACAAGAAGTGGAAAGCCGGCTGAAGAGCGGCGAAGCGACCGATCAGATACAACAGCAACTCGAAGAGCTGGTCCGACTCCAGGCCGCGTCGAACGAGCAGTTTCCCGCTGCCGTCGCCGCGATCAGGCGGGTTGCCGAAAACCTGATGGAACACGAGGCCGCGGCACGCAAGGACGCGGTCCAGCTCGCAACCCAACTGCGCGAAACCCTCGCGACGAGACTTGCCGATCTTGAACGTCGCATGGAACGGCTGGCCAACGAGATACAGCACTCCCGTGATTCCGCGGACGACATGAGCAAGGCTCTCATAGAACGGCTCGGTCTTACGAACAAGACGCTCTCCATCGGGTTCGCGGACTTGATCCGCACCATGGATGTGCACCGGGGAAGTCCCATGAGGAAGAAAGAAATCAAGACGGAGAACTGAGCATGGGACACCGGATATCTCACCGCCCCTCGAAAGAAGCCCTCGACGTGTGGCCGGGGTTTGTCGACATCATGGTGGGGCTGCTGCTCATCTTCATCTTCTTCGCGACGCTTTTCATCATTACCGAGACGATCCTGGCACGAACGCTGGGCAAGAAAGACACGGAGCTGGCACGGATCTCACGGGAGATCGCGGAGAAGGACGATCTGCTCAAACAGACACATGCCCGAGTTGATGAGCTCAAGAACGCCTTGAGTAAGCTGAAGTCGCTGTTCGGGGAAAAGGTCAAAGAGGTTGCCGGCCTGAGGGAGGTCGTGGCGTCGACCACAAGGAAGCTCGACGAAGCCACCACGAACGCGGATAAGACCGCGACGCTTCTCAAATCGAGAGAAGCCGAATTGACCTCGCACGCGAAGAGACTGGAAGAGGCGCAAGCAGAGATCGAGACCAAGGACCGGCTCTTCCTCGGCAAGACCAAGGAGCTGGAATCGGCTCTCGCAAAGCTCAGCGAATTGACAGGATTGCTTGCCTCGAAGGAGACCGAGGCGGAGTCAGGGCGAAAAGCACTCGATGCGGCCCAGACAGATCTGAAAGAGAAATCGGCATTGCTGACGCAGAAGGACAAAGAGCTCATCGAAGCCCTGGCGCGAAGCAAGGAGTTCGACGCGCTCCTGAAGAAGAAGGAAGAAGCGCTCGCATCTCAACAAACCCAGGCCGAGACGTCCGCGTCTGAGCTGGAAGCCAAGATAGCCCGGATTCGGGAGCTTGCCGACAAGCTGGCCGACATGGAGCTGAAGCTGACCGAAAGGGATGATTCGCTTGCCAAGAGCCGCAAGGGAAGCTCTGAGAAATCAGCGGAGATCGCCACCCTCAAGTCTCAATTGGCGGGCCTCAACAAGAACATAGCGGAGCTTAGCAAGAAGGTCGCGCAGTACGTCGAGCAGGTGGCCGCGCTCAACCGAAGACTCGCTGACTCCAAAGAGAGAGAGGACCAGTCGAACGTGTGGGCATCGAGTCTGCAGAAGGAAGTGACGAGTCTCACCGCCAAGCTTGACGAGATCTCAAAACGCATCGAAACCACAGCGAAGCTCAAGGATCCCCAGGAGGAGTTTCGTCTGTCTCAGCTCGTGACCGCGATAGGGCAAAAAGACAAGGAAATAGACAGGTTGAGGAAGCTGGCGAAGTACCGGAGCGAGTTCCTGGCCCGGCTTGACGAGATCTTTCGCGGAGTCCCGGACATCAAGGTCCAGGGTGACCGTTTCGTCTTTCAATCAGAGATCCTCTTCCAGTCGGGCAAGAAGGACATAAACGAAAACGGCAAACATGAGCTCGACAAGTTCATTCGCATCTACAAGGAGATGGCTCCGAAGATCCCCAAAGACCTCGATCTGATGATTCTCATTCAAGGGCACACGGACACTGATCCGGTGTCCCCGTCATCGAGGTTCAAATCGAACTGGGAGCTCTCTTCAGCCCGAGCCATGGAGGTGCTCCGATACATGATCAAGGAAGGCATACCGCCGACCCATGTGGGAGCCGTGGCGCTCGGGGAATTCCAACCGGTGGCAGAGGAAAACACTCCCGAAGCCAAGCGGCTCAACCGCCGCATAGAGATCAAGATTACGACCCTGTAGCACAGCCTGAACAGGCTTTCACGCATCGGTTGCACTGACCAGCGGAGTTCAAGGAGCGTGACCGGAAGAATTCCGTGATGTGAACGCGTCGGACTGGGTAAGCGGCCGGCCCGGCAGACAAGACAATGAACCACGGAGACACAAAGACACTGAGAAAGCCCTGCCCCAGGAATGGCAATCTTCGGACTGCGCTTTGATGTTCTTGTGTCTCGGTGCCGTTGCGGTTTGTTTTCGGGGCCGAGGAAACGTCGCGTCGAACCATTACCGCAGGGGACTCCAGGAGTATCACATGCCCGAACCCAAACGACAGGTGAGCGCAAAAGAAGTGGTCACCGATTTGCGTGCAGGAAAGACGGATCTGGAGCTCATGCGCAAGTACGAGCTCTCTCCCAAGGGGTTGGAGAGCCTTCTGAACAAGCTGGTCCAGAAGGGAATCGTGGCCCCGGCCGAGCTGGACTCGCGAAAATCCCGAGTCACCTCTGCGCCGGAGGCAAGGCCCGCGGAGCCTCGCACAAGGCCTCAGGCACCCCAACCGACGAGCTCTTTCAAGTGTCCTTCGTGCGGGCTCCCCCAGGCCGGGGACTCCGAGGAATGCCCGCGGTGCGGCCTTGTCCTGCGAAAGCAGCAGGAATCCCCAATGAGGGATCAGCCGCCTTTGGGACCGGCTCCGGGGGTCGTCACGAGAGCCCCGATGGGACACATGAGGCCGCCGATGGGTGCGTCCGCGCGCGGGGAAGCGTCATCCGTCGATTCCGCCATGATCGTGGGAGTGGTGGGTTCGGTCTTGTTGTTGCTGGGGTGTTTCTCCCCGGTGATCCGGGTCGGCCCGCTGGTGGGGGTGAACCTTTTCAGTATCGGCCAGTTCTCGCAGTTGGCACAAGCGCTGGGCTTTGTCCTTGTCGGCATAGCCGTAACCGGGCTGGTGCTTTGTGTCACGCGGCGGTACGGGACCTTGCTCGCCTGTGGTGGTGGCGCCATCGCGGTCTTACTGATCGCGTTGGTGGTATTCCACCGGAAGATCGCGGAGAGCAAGGCCGCCATGAACGCTGCCATGTCCAAACTTCAGACCCAGGCACAGGGCCCGCAAGCCGAGGCAATCCAGCAGTTCTCCGCTAAGATGATGTCCCAGATGGTTCAGATAGGACTCGGCTGGGGATGGCTGCCCCTCTTTGCCGGCGCCTTTCTGCTGCTTGTGGCCTTCTTTCTGGCACCGAAGGAGTCCGATTTCTAGCGCAGAGGAACGGCCTGCGTGCTGCTTCTTGTGAGTTGGGTCGCACATTCTTCCGGGCGAGAGTCATCCGCAGATGGCGGAGATCACACAAATACGACTTTCTGCCGCCCTGTCCGACCCCATCCGGAAGACTGCGACCGTATTCATGAAATCGACTCCTGTCGGCATCAGCCAGTCTCTCCTGCCTCAGCCGATCGATAGGCCTCGTCTTCTCCTACCAACGAATCGAGGAACGACTCGACCGAGGCTGACCTGCGCCGAACCGCTTCCAGAAGGCTGTCGATGACGTCCAAGTCAGGGAAGACCCATTCGAGCTTCCAATCGGTGGTGAACAAGGCGAGCCCTGCTTGTCTCTCATGTCCCCGCGGGGGCTCGACCTCGTCCAAGAACTGCACTTCCTCAAAAAGGCCCACTTTCTTGTCGTGCACCTGTGCGCCAAAAAAGACTACGATCCTGCCGTTGCAGCTCAGGACTAGGTCTTCAGGTGGAGAGGTTCTTTCCCACGTGATCTCACGGTCATGGGTCATCCATATCAGTTTCACTACACCCGACACGAGCTTCTTCTCGGTTGTCATGTCATCGGCTCCACTTCATGTCCTTCTCCAGTTGCGTCACGCTTGCCAACAAGCCCACCAGTCGATCGAAGACGCGCCGCACCTCCTCTTTTGATGCGCCTCGCGAGAGTACGTGCAGCGCATTCAGAAACGCATGGACCTCCTTCTTCGCATGTCGAGGAAGCTTGGGCGCGAGATTTGCCAGTGTGCCTCTGGTTCTCGCCATCTCACTGTGGAAGTCGGTTCGGGATCTTTCATACGCCTCCAAGCATCGTTCCAGTTTCGCCATATGCATCTGGATTGCTCGGATAAGTTCCGGTACCCGAGCCCTCGCCAAGAAGAAAGCTCGGATGCGCCTCACGTCCCGCCAGACCAGTCCTGAGATCAGCAGACCCACTAGAGACGCCACGCTCCCGACGACACCCAGCCAGTGCACTGCTCGGTCAATCGAATACGCGCCCTCCACCTTACCATCCCTTCTTCATGACCTCCGCGGCCCATCGCCATTATGACACATTCCCACTGTCCATAGAAGCACAATTCAAGTTCGAAGGCGCAGTGGTGCGAGACTACTCCGTCGATTGCCTTCCGTGCCGTTTTCTGCGATTATCGCGGCGAAGCTCAACAATGCTTTGGTGGCCCTCCAACGGGGCAGGAGCGAGGAGTCTCGCCAATGAACGTCGCCGAATCCTCGGTAAAATTCCCGATCACCGTGATAGTGCGGGTGTTACTGGTGTTTGTCTTCGGGTACGTGTGTCTGACGTTCCTCACCGTAGAGCTCAAGCCCGAGACCGAACCCCCCACGTTGGTGATTTTTACCAGATTCCCGGGAGCCGCTCCGGAAGAAGTGGAAGGGGAAATTACCAACCGGTTCGAGGAAAACATCAGCGGCGCGTCGAACATGCTCTACACGTTCGGTTTCGCTCAGTACGGGCAGTCGATCACCGTGTGCTTCTACAAGCCGGGCACCAATCTCGATCTTGCGGCCTCGGAGTTGCAACGATACATCGACCGGGTCACCGACCTGCCCAAAGATGTGGAAAAACCCCAAATCTTCAAGGCGAGTGAACGAATCAACCTCCCGATCTACTTCTTCTCCCTCACGGGTGAGGTCGATCCGGTCACCATGTCGACCTGGGCTGAGAGAGAGATCGTTCCCGCGGTCAAGCGAATTCCCGGAGTGGGGGATTGCCAGTTCGAAGGCCAAAAACGTCGGGAAATGAGGATATCCTTTGATCCCGAACGCCTCAAAGCCAGAGGACTCACCGCGACGGAAGTGAAACTCTTCATCGATCGCACGAATCTCAATCAAAGCGGCGGCTATTTTGTGGAAGGCGACCGGGAATGGACGGTACGCACCGTAGGGGAACTGCGCAAACCCGAAGAGTTCCGTAAGGTGATCGTTTCCAAACCCGGCCAACCCATTGTGTACCTGTCGGATGTGGCCGAGATCCAGGACTTGTACGAACGCCCGGATTCACTCTGCAGGATCAACGGCAAGCCCGGTATATCGTTCGCGGTGTACAACCAGGTGGGCGCGAATATTCTCGACACGATCAGGTCGGTTGACGCGGAACTGGGGAAATTTCGCAAGGAATACGGATCGTTGGGTGCAAGGTTCGACAAGATCTACGACCAGAGCGCCTACGTGCGAGACGCAGTCGCGATCGTCAAGGAATGCCTTGTGGAAGCAGTCGTGTTGGTGCTGGTGGTCCTTTTCCTGTTCTTGAAGCGATGGCGCAGCATAGTGATCGTCGCCACTTCCATCCCGGTTTCCGTCATCGGCACGTTCATCGGTATGTATCTGTTCGGGTATTCGATCAATGTGCTCTCTTTGGCAGGGCTCGCGCTCTCGATCGGGATGATCGTCGACGATGCGATCGTGGTGTTGGAAAACATCTACCGGCATCGGTACGAAGAAGGGAAAAGCATACTCAGGGCCTGCGTCGAGGGAACCCGGGAAGTGGGCATGGCCGCGTTCATGTGCACCCTGACCACCGCGGCCGTATTCATGCCTGTGCTTCTGCTCAAGGGAGAGGTGGGAACCCTGTTTGGTCCGGTCGCGTTTGTCATCTCTTTTGCGATTTTCGTGTCGCTGTTCGACGCGTTCACCGTGGTCCCGATGCTCGCGTCGAGGTGGATGAGAAACGAATCTCAGCCTGTGGGAGTAGCTGCGCGAATCCTGGCCCCTCTCGACTATCTGGACAAAGTCGGGATGATGGTGCAGGACCTGATACTCGGGTCACTGAGGTACGTGCTTGGCCGCGGGGCAAGGAAGGCTCTGCTCATTATCGGAGTCCTCGTGCTCTTCGGTGCCTCACAGTGGGTCTTGCCGGGCTTGGGGTACCTCCCTACCGGAGGCACCAACTTGCTCAAGGTCCAGGTGGAAAGCTCCGCGGGGACAAGCCTGCAGGAAAACAGCGACCTCATGACGATCCTGGAACAGCGGTACGCCCGCATCAAGGGAGTGCGGAATGTGGTGGGGAATCCGAACAGAAACATGTTCCGCAACGTAATTTGGGTGGTCTGCGACCGGGAAGAGGAGAGCGGGGTATCCGTGAGTGCCATTGCAAGACAGGTCCATCAAGCATCTCTGGATCTGCCGCTCAGGTCGGTGAATCCGATACAATTCCCGCTGTTCGGAAACATCTTTTCCAGATCGAACGTAGTGGACGTGCGCGTGATGGGCAAGGACTACTCGATAATGGAAGGGATTGTCGACCGCATCATGGAGATAGGCAAGAACACCGAAGGGGTGGTTTTCAGGTATACCGACCTCGCTCTCCGCAAACCGCAGGTGGAAGTGAAGGTCGATCACCAAAGAGCCGCACATCTCGGGTTCGAGGTCAAGGAGATCGCGGACGCGGTGGAAGCCGCGGTGGGAGGGCAGAAGACTGTCACCTATTACAATGTGGAAGGACGGTACTTCTACGTCCGAGTGATGGGGAGAGAACAGGATTTTCGGACGGTGAGCGATGTGAAGAGGATCATCCTTACCTCACCCCGGAACCCCAAGGTGCAGGTGCCTCTGACGAGCGTGGCGGCGGTGGAAACCACGTTCGGACCACTGCAGATCGCGCACTACAATTCAAAACGAAACGCCCGAGTCCAGTTGACCATCGAGGGGAGGCCGCTGGCTGATGTCTTTCACGAGGTAGTCGGCAAGATCGACACTTCGGTGGCATTGCCGCCCCGTTATGACTTGTTCCCCTTCGGCGCGGTGAACGAACTGAAGGCGCTCAAGGCCGCGGTGGCCTTCGTATTCCCACTTTCCGTCGTGGTGGTGTACTTGTTGCTCGTGATGCAGTTCCAGTCATTCGTGAGGCCGCTTTCGATTCTGTTGAGTGTCCCTCTGTCGATCATCGGGGCCAATGCGTTGGTGAAATTCACGGGAGTCAACTTCGATTCGTTCACTATCCTGGGTTACATTATGATGGTAGGGCTGGTGGTGAAGAACGCGATACTGCTCATCACGTACGCGGTGCAGCTCATGGAAGAACAGGGCGTGGCACGGGACGAGGCCCTGATCCTGGCGAGCCAAAGACGGATGCGCCCCATATTCATGACCTCCATTGCTATGGTGCTCGGTATGTTGCCGCTGGCCGTCAAGTCCGGAGCCGGCTCGGAGATCTACAACGGGCTTGCCATGGCGGTGGTCGGCGGATTGTCGATTGCCACGTTGTTTACGCTGGTGTTCATTCCGGTGGTGTACACCCTGCTGGATGACCTGAAGAACCGTGTCTGGAAGGTCAAACCGGTCGATCTGCACGAGCTGGAGGTTTGATGTTTCGCGTGTTGGTTGTTGCCATAACGATTCCAATGCTGTGTCTGTTTGCGGGCTGCGCGGAGAAGCGTGGGAACAAACCCCCTCCCCCTCCGATCAAGGTAGGCGTGTCCAGGGTGCAGACCGCGGATCTGGAGCTTTCGCTGCGGATGTCGGGCTCCCTCAGCTTCGTGGCAAACACGACGGTCTCCGCGGAGGTCTCGGCCCAGGTCAAGTCCATCGAGGTTGTGGACGGGCAGGCAGTGGAACACGACCATGTGCTGCTGGTGTTTGACGAAACGAAGATCGAGCAGACCGCAAACCAGGCCTCTGCCACGCTGCAGAAGAACGAGGCCACCCTCGCATTCGACAAGACCGAGCTCGAGAAGAACCAGGTGCTCCTGAGAAGCAACTCGATAAGCCAAACCGTGTACGACCAGAAGCTTTCCGCGTACAAGAACTCACTCGCGCAGGTCGACGCGGACAAGGCGGTCCTGGCTAAGGCTCGGCAGGACCTCAGAAAGACCAGGGTGAAATCTCCCATCAAGGGACTGATCTCGCAACGGTTCGTGGAGCGTGGGGACTGGGTGTCCGAAGGCGGCAGACTCTTCCAGGTCAGCGATTACACGAGGATGTACCTCGAATCATTCCTTTCCGATGTGGACGTGGGGAGGCTCGACCTGAAAAAGGTCGTGACCGAAGGAGTGGAAGCGAGTGTGTACGTGGACTCGTACCCGGACCGCACCTTCAAGGGGCGGCTGACCTACGTGCAACCGGTTGCAGTAGAGGGACGCTTGTTCCAGATCAGGATCTACCTCGATAATCCGGACATGTCTCTGTTGCAGGGGATGTTCGCCAGAGGGAGAATCGTGGTGAAAACTATCGGCGGGACGCCTCTTGTGCCGCTGACTGCCCTGCTCGATCAGATCAGGCCAAATGAGACGAATTCCGTGGTCATCGTCGACGGAGAGAAGAAAGCGCAGATCAGGCAGATTACGATCGGCCCCAATAATCAGCGCTATGCCCAGGTGCTCGATGGCCTCGAGGACGGAGATGTGGTGGTCGTGCGCGGCAAAGAGGTGCTTACCAAAGACCAACCCCTCGAAACCGAGGAGATGCCTCAACCGAAAATCACCTTTGCCCCGTGAATCGCAGACGAGATGCGCATGTCCGGACGACATGATTTCGGCGGGAAAGGACCTTTGGTGGGCCGTCAGGGGATCGAACCCCGAACCTACTGATTAAGAGCCTCCAAAACCAGACCCAAACAGAAACAATTTCAATAAGTTCCCAAGACTAACCCGTTGCCCCGACCCACGACATATCAGGACGTTACACAACCGATTGGCACAAAATTGGCACAAAGGTAGCGGCTCAGGTATTCCCGGTAAGTTGCTTGAGAGGTCCACCGCAACCATCACAACAACCGGCTTGAGGTAGTCCCCGCAAGCCCAGGGGCAGTTAACCTTCACGGTTAACACCATGCCATTGCCCGGAGCATGGTGTGTCCATGCCGTCCGCCCGGAAGTCAACCACTTCACTTCCACCAGCCCCCGAGAGATGACTTGACCTCACGGCCTGGGTGTCCCGGAACCTTCCCCCCCGCTCGGGTGTCTCATGGTGCAAGGCACCGCGCATAGTACGCGTACCGCTCGAAATTCACCCGCACTGACCCTGAATACTGGTTGCATCCACCGCGCGGTGTGGTAGACTAGTCGCGCGAAGCAGGTTTACAGGCTACAAGGAAGACGGCAATGATGGTTGGACAGAAACTCACGAGCAACGGAATGTTCGGCAACCAGGGTTACGGGGCCGGCTCACCCTTTGGCGGCGGCTCATGGGGCTCTGAGAGCCCTTGGGGAGGAAGTGCCTTTGGAGGCCAGTCCTGGTCTGGGAACCGGCGTCCAGGGTCTGGAATCGGCTCTCCACAGGGAGGGTATGGGCATCCTGGAGCCTTGACTCCGTGGAATCAGAAGTTCTGGGACGAAGCACAGCGGTGGCAAGGATCTTCGCCGGAAGATAATCAAGCTCGCCAAACCCTCTCCCGCTGGGGGTATCAGGGGCCTTTGCCTGCCGGGGCGGGAAGCTGGGCCGATGCCATGAAGTGGTTCAGCACCCCGAGTTCCCGCAAGAGTCGAGAAGCCCAGGCTCAGGCGAGCTTCGACCAGGGAAGCCGGAACTTCGGCGAGATGACGGGCATGAGCGCCGATCTGTCGAGCCTCAGACAGTCCACCGGGCAGGGCGGTAATGACTTCTTCGACCGGTTCATACCCTCAGTGGCCGGCGGGCAAGACTGGAAGGCCGCGGGGTTCCGTAACCCTTGGGTGCCATAGACCAGGAACTGTCGAGTGCCGGTATCCGGAACCGATTCGACGGACCGGTGAAGCGTGCAACCTCAATGTGAATCTGACGTGTAGTAAAACCACACTGCGCGATCATTTCGCGTGTCACCAAACCCGCACCGTGAGCCCCTCATCTCCGGAAAACGGACACCATCGGACCCCCGGGGGGCCTGTAAGCCGCTGATCGGATTCTGTCTTTCCTGTTCCAACCACCACTTTTTGATCCCCTGCTCTGTTCTCGCACATTTCCCGATACCCATTGCGCGCGCATTGGGAGCCAGCTTTGCGCGTGTGCCACACTTTTTTGTTGACAAGGGATGCCACAGTCTCGCACCATGGAGCAAACCCCATAAACTGGCACGCGCCCAAGGAAGAATGAGCTTCCCTCGACGCGCTTGCCGCACACCTGAATCGGAGGAATGCGACATGGCCGCACAATATCCTTTTCCCTTCACCGAGTCAATCATCGAACAGTACGACAGGCCGCCCGTGTGGGAACGCTTCGCGCCGGACTGGACACCGGATACGGGTATCCCCCTGCACATCGCGTGCATAGGCGGTTGGGTGGAGACCATGAGCTTCATACGCGCTCGCTTCCAGGAATTGAGTGATCTTCTGGCCGAGGACGAAAGCCAGTGGGCCGAGAATCTTCGGTCCTATTCCAAGGCCTTGGAGAAATGCATAGAGATCCTGGAAGAGTTGATCAACCTCGGAATGGACACGATACCGATTGACCCCGTTGTACTTCGGGCTGTCGCAAAGGCTCGGAAAAATCATCGGAACCTACTGCACCTCTGTGAGACAGCGGAAGAGGATTGCACGGACCTCCCGACAGACTCCCTTGACCCGGCCGAATGTGACGCACGATGACCCGCATTCCCGTTCTCACAAGGAGGATACCATGTCGAAGGATCAAGACCGGCCCCGGCGAATGAACGATGAAAAGCCCGAATGGCTGACGGCCGGGGACGTGGCCACGCTGCTACGGATCAGCAACGCCACGGTGTGGCGGTACCGGAATGCGGGGTATTTGCAGGGCTACAAGCAAGGTCCCCGATTGGTGAGGTTCAAACGAGCCGAGGTGGAACGGATGATCGAGGACGGACGGGAGAACTTCTCCCGAAATTTCAAACCAAGAAATACTGCGGGCATCAAGGTTGTTCGTCGAAACCAATGGCGCTGACTCCACCCCTGAGTCCGGCTTTGTTCCTCCTTGCCGGGCTCATCAACCGGAGCCCCGGTCCTGCCTGTATCAGTCCTACGACACACCGCGGGCTCCACTTTCAATGGGGGACTCCGTGGCAAACTACACCAGGACCGTCAAGTTACCAAGGGGGTAACGCATGGCAAAGGACACCGCACCGATCAGCACCCCGTCGAACGTGCTCCGCTTCCCGGCGCTCATCCCGAAGCCGGAGCGGACTCGATACCCGACAATCGAATGGACCCCGCGTCTGCATGAGCTGGTCCTCGGGATGTACGGACTGGTCCTCACGCTTAGGAATGAGCTGGAGGAATCCGGGGCACCGAGGAGGCTCCGAAAACTCGGGGCCGACCTGGAACGCAAGCACGACCAACTCACCCAATGCCTCGTGGATCTTCTGGAAGGGGGGGCACGATGAAAGGCAACTCCACATTTACCGGCCGGCTACTCTCGGTCAAGCCCGACGGTATGAAGGCCGTGACCTTCCTCGGCTCGCTGGGGATTACCAGGCAGCACGTCTCCCGCTGGCGTCGAGAAGAAGATCGCATTGGCTACCCCGGTATCCATCTCAGGACCGTAGTGTCCATCGCACAAGTGCTCGGCGTAAATCCGCCGTGGCTGCTCTTCGGAGTCGGGCCGAAGACATTGCGGAATGGAGACGCACCCGCCACCACTGTGGAAGTGATTCGCCGGCGACTCGCCACCGAGGAACGCATCGCACCACCAGCATTGTAATCTCACACACCGGATCCTTCGACTGCCCCATGTCCTTGGATGGATCGAGGGGTCCAATTTCCCGCAAGCCCCCACCGTGGCCGCCGAGAATCTCCAATGAAAACAATACGGGGAGTAACCCCCGATTTTGCCCCTTCTGGGCCGGTAAGCTCGTGGAAATCATCAGTGAAATCAATTGGAGGGTCAGACCGAAAATGCCTCGACAAGAGGAATCGGGTCAGCTTTCTTGGTCCTGGGTCAGGAACCCGGACAGTAGGCGCTTGGCGCTGATGACGGCCGAAGGGAGCCCTTGGTATACATCCTTGCGATGCCCCGTCGTGAGAACCACCACAAGCAACACCTGTTCTGCCACGGCATAGACCAACCGGTAGTCGCCGATTCTGAGACGATAGACGCCGTCGAAGTCCCGCAGTTTCTTGACACCCACCGGTCTGGGGTCTTGTTCAAGACCATCAATCGCGCCTACGACCCTCGCCTTGACCTTTTCCGGGAGACGGCGCAGGCTACGGGCTGCATGAGGGGTGATTTCGACCCTGTATGCCAAGGTTCACTCCTTCAGAAGCTCTGCTCTCAGAACTTCCCACGGGATGAGTTTGCCCCCCTTCGACACTTCGTCAATGGCCTCCATGGCCTCAAGCACGTCATAGTCCTCTTCAACCTGCTCCAGAAACTCCAAGTCCTCAATCGGTATGACCGCGGCCACGTCCACACCGTTTTGTCGAACCCGGACGCGTTCGCCCGTTCTAATGCTCTGCTCAATTTCGTTCATTGCGGCCCCCTACCTTTGATAGACGTATTATACTAAGCTATGCAAAACGCCACAACCGGAGAGCACAAATTGTCGTCCACAAGGGCTCAATCATTGGGGGCTGACGAATTTCTCGGGAAATGCCATCGGGAGATGAGAGACAGGACCCAAACAGAAATGCGTAATTCCCCGGTCGGGCTGGGGGGCTCCCCCTGGGGGGTGTCTGCCTATGTCTTCCGTGGCATAGCCTGTGCATAACTCGGCCGAGGGCTTATGTCTCCCAGACCGCAACCTGTTGATAACTCCACCGAGAGTCTGTCGACAGCCTCCCCGAGAACGGGTCACAGAGGCGCGCTGAACGGGACGCTGGGGCGACTGGCGGTGACGGGAATGGTGAGGACAAGGGGGCAGGTGAGATCGTGCGTCTACGGCCGGGAGACCGCGCGCTGTGCGGTGTTAGGCTACCACTGCCTCCACGGTGTGGGTGTGCTTCTTGGTAGCCCGCTCCATTCCCCGGACCGTCTTCAGGTGCCGGGCCGCATACTGGGTGAGCAGTCCCTCGATAATCCGGGCTCCGTGCTCCCTGGTTCCGGCAAAGATGAAGGGGCAGTATTTCGTTGACCAGGACATGACCGTCGCCCAGACCGCATTTGGATGTGCCTTCGAGTGCTGGTAGTCCCCTGCCAGTATGGTAGCAGGTCCGGCTTCGACGACCACGAAGAAGCGATGCAAGCCCCGAGCCTGCTTCAACTCCCGCTCGAACCGGGTCCGCTCGTGGGTGATGGATTGGAGCAGATCCGCGAGGGATTTCCGCTCGACAGCGATCAGGTCTTCCAGGCCGACAACCGAGTAATCGCCGAGTTCCAACCCCTGGACGATGCAAGGTGACTGGAATAGGGACTGGTAGCCCGCCTGCTCGCGGCTGTCCTGAATGAGGATGATGTCCGGCTGGTTCGTGGGCACGTGCCCCCCTTGTCGGTTACTCAGCCGGTTGCGGTTCCGGCTTCTCTTTCTTCTTGTCCTCGGTTGACTTGGACTTTCTACTCTTTCCGGTGGGGTCAAGTTCGTAACTCAACTTGGGCTTGCCGTATCGCGCCCAGAGAATCGCATCCATCATCTTGCCCGCGGACAGGCTGTGTTCCGTGCACTCTTTCTTGAACCGCTCGGCAAGCACCGTATCCACGGTGATCGTGAGCTTCTCCCAAGCCCGAGCTTCCCGCCGTCCCTTTTGTCCTTTGAGGTATTGGGGTTCCGGGGGCATATCCTCGGTCGGAATGCTCTGAATGTGCTGGCGAGACTGCAATTCTTCCTGAATCATGTTCCGAATGGTCTCCATGTTCTGCTCAACAACCTCTTGTGCAAGGATGCGAACCTGATCCGTCCATTCCGCATGTTCGGGACGATACGGCCCTTCTGCATGTTCCAATGGTTCCGCATGACTGGTATCTGCTGAATGTGGGGCGCGTTCCGCCTGACTATCCACTCGGAGCTGATCCGCACATTCCTCACGTGCTGCATGTTCCGCTGGTTCCGCCTGTTCGGAAGATATCTTCCCATCGGAATGCGCTGCACGTTCCGGGCGTTCCGACCCTTCCGCATGTTCCGCAGATACAGGGGATTCGGAATGCGGGGTATGTTCAGCCCGTTCCGGGTGTTCGGCATGTTCCGCAGATACATGGCGCTCCGAATGTGCTCCGCGTTCAGCACGTAACCCCTTGCGAAACTGCGCCGCACGTTCCGATGATGCGGCACATTCCCCCTGTTCGGAAGGTTCAGCACGTTCAGCCTGTTCCGTAGGTTCCGCACATGGCAATTGCTCCGAACCTTCGGCATGTTCAGAAGGCAGGTGACCTTCCGAATGAGCAGCACGTTCCGTTCGTTCAGCAGGTTCACCACGTTCCGCAGACGTGCTCCGCTCCGAACGTTCCGCCTGTTCAGCAGGCTGTGTCGCCTTCTTCTTTCGTGCCATGGTCCGATTCCTCCTGTTCCTCACGTTCCAACTGTTCCGCAAACCGGTCAATCTGATCCTGGTCCTGTGCCCGGAGCAACTTCACCAGTTCCTTGAACGCAGGTTCCTGCCGGAGCCGTTCGAGCCGCTCCTCGATGTATCGTGGTCTTCTCATGCTATGCCGCCTTCAGGATCCGACAGACCTGGGTCTGAGAGATCCGGCCGCCCTTGCGGGTCCTGAACCCCTCAACTTCCAGGGCGCTCGCAATCTCCCTCGTAGAGTATCCCGCTGTCCGGAGTTCCTTCACCTTGCGGATCACGGCCTGTTCCTTGGGGACCGGCACCAGCTTCTTGCCTTCAACCTTCCACCCGTAGCGGGGACGGCCGAGACGCTCACCCTTTTCCTTCTTCCGCTGAAGGGCGCTCTTGGTCCGGAGGCTCACGAGCTGCCTTTCCCGCTGATTCAAACCGGCCCGGATGAACGAGAGGAATTCGGAGTCTACCCCTTCGCCCAACACGTCCCCTTCGGTCACCGAGAGGTAGGACACACAACGGTCCCGAAACAGTTTTTCGATTTGAAGGCTTTCGAGCCCGTTCCTGCTCATTCTGTCTGTTCGGAACACCACTACCGCGTCCACGGTCCGGGAGTCAACGGCTTGAAGCACCCGCTTCACCGCGGGTCTGCCTTCGATACTCTTCCCGGAGATCCCTTCGTCCGCTTCGATGCCCACGAGACGGAGATTTTCTCGCTTGCAGTAGCGTCGGATCTCTGTCCGCTGGTAGTCCAGGCTCACTGAATCCTCGTCGTCCCGGCTGATTCTCACGTATCCGAGTGCCGTCTTCATTGGCCGTTCCTCCTGTGCGGAATGTGCTGCATATACTCTATTCCCTTGAGACCGCCTTGTCAATAAGAATGTTCCGAATGCTGCACCATAAACTGCACTTTCTCGGAACAATCCGCAAGTTCCGCATGTGGTGAACACAATAACGTCCGTTTTCGTGTTCAGATCGTGCTGCATGTTCGGCAGACAACGGCTTACCGTGCTGCACGTTCCGCATGTTCCGACCACAGTCCGGCCGGGTTGTGGACAGTCGCGGATTGCGAACCCTGCGCACGGATAGGCCCAGGCGTAGCAGTGCGCCACTGAGAAAAAAGTTTGTGGTGTGAACGATTTTTCTTGACAGAATAGTCCGAGGTGATAAGCTAGGCTGAGGAGCATAGGTAATGGACGGTTTGTCAAACATGTTCGCCCCAGCATTGCGTCCCCAGCAAGTCAGTAGCTTTTTGGAAATCAAGGGGTCGGAGCTTCCGAGACTCACGGGGCAGACGATAGGGCAGCCGACTGAACCGCCAACGCGCCGGGGGAGCGCTGGAAAATATTCTTGCCTGGACGCTTTATTGATGCGGCTTGGACAGATGCTGTTGGGAATGGGCCTGCTTCCAAACCGCACGCAAAAGTGCTTATTAGAAATTCGGGACTGGTTTACGGAACTCGTCCATGACCCAGCCTTCGGCACGGAAGAGGATCGTATTGTCCTTATGAAGGGCCTGTTCTTGGTGGCACGTCAAAATGCGAGGGAATTCTCTGTTGAGAGGGTGGATGCGGACCAGCTCGCTGGGGCCTTGGTCGGTCCGGAAAGTTATCGGCCACAAACAGTGGTTAATATTGATAAATTCATAGGCCATGAATTCGCTCGATTGATTAGGGTAATGGACGAGCAAGACCCTACCTGACTAAACCCCCTTTTTTTTGGCTGCCAGTTAGGCAGCTCGGCCGAGGTGAGCCGGAGGGTAGCATGACAAATCTTGAGTTTTCCCGACGAATCAAAGGCATGAGTCAAGCGGAACTTGGCAAGAAGTTATTGTATTCCGCGTCGACGATTTGCCAGTTGGAAAAAGGGCGGCTGACGCTAGAGGCTGTCCATCCACGGCTCCGAAGAGGCCTTGAAGTTTTTTTTGAGCGTCCTCTGGAATGGTTGCTCACCGAGGCAAGCGCGCCGCCAGAGCCTCCATCGGTTCTGAGGTGACGTTTTATGAGTAGGCACTCAGGAGCCCGCGACCTCACCCGATTCTTCATCGAACAGGTGCGCTCTGCGACCGACCTTGTGGAACTGATCGGCGAGACCGTCCAGCTCAAGCGTTCAGGCCGCGAGTTTGTGGGGCTGTGCCCATTCCATGCGGACAAGGACCCGTCCCTCTGGGTCTCGCCGGATAAGGGTGTGTGGTACTGCTTCCCGTGTGGCGCCGGCGGCGACCAGTTCACTTGGGTGATGCGTCGGGACGGGCTCAACTTCTGGGCTGCGTCCTTGAAACTCGCTCGACGCGGGAACATCGACCCGCCCTCCATGACCGAGGAGCAGCGGCAGGTTATAGAGCAGGCCCGGACCGTGGAGGAAATTCGCACCGCAACGGCACGGTACTACCACAGCCAATTGACCCCCGAGACCAGAGCACGCCTCCGTGATGAACGCGGCTGGACGGACGAAACTATCGACAACTGGCTGATCGGCGAGGCGCGGGGCGGATTGCGGCAGCACCTGCTTGACAAAGGCTTCCAGGTGGAGGCCTGCATCGCAGCCGGGGCGCTGAAACGGGGTGAGGACGGCACGGTCCGGGACTATTTCTGGGGCGGGCGCATCGTGTCCCCGAACATCGTGCACGGCCGCGTCGATTGGATGACGGGGCGATCCGCAGACGGGTCAGATCCGAAATACCTGCACATCCGGGGCGAAAAACCGCTATTCAATTCGGATACACTCCGGTCCCAGCGCGTGGTGATTGTGGAGGGAGTCACCGACGTAATCAGCCTCGATCAGGCGGGAATCCCGGCTGTGGCGGTCCTCGGAAACAGCCTCAAACCCGAGGACGTGTCGAGATTCGACCGATGCGAACGGCTTTACGCGTGCCTCGACGCAGACAACGGCGGAACTGGTGGCGGCCGAAACGCGCGGATAGCGGAGATGTTCGGCGCTCGGGGTCGACTCGTAACCCTGCCCGACGGACAGGACCCGTGCTCATACCTCAAGACCCACACCCCGGCCGACTTCCGGGCGCTGCTCGACTCCGCGAAAGATCCGATCACCGCCCACGTCGAGGCGATTCCCTCGGACGCGTCCGGGCTGCGGCTCCGCGACGAGCTTGAGCCTGCCCTGAAAGCGATTTCTCAATGCGCGGATGAAGTTCGAATCGAGGCGTACATCAAGGAAATCGTCAAGAGGTTCCATCTCTCAGGCGACGAGGCCAAGGCATACGGAAAGGTAATCCGGGGCTTCCGCCAGCAGGCCGACGAGGCGCACAAGGCTGCGGCCGACCGCAAGCAGTTTCTCCCCGTAGAACTCTCTTACGAGGTCATGAATGCGCACCACCTGTTCTCATGTGGCGGCACCATCTACCGGTACGATTCCGGCGTACACCAGTTATGGGTGAATGAAGAGATCGACCGGGAGATAATCCACCGCATCGGCCACACAGCCCAGTCGCATCACTTGGACGCAGTGCGCAAGGTTCTCGCCTCCCTGGTCTACGTCCGACCGGAAGAGATCAATAAGCCCGGACTCTTGAATCTACGGAACTGTCTCTTGGACATTGAGCGCGGAGAGCAGCGGGAACACTCTCCCACGGTGTATTCCACCGTTCAGGTCAACGTCACCTTCGACCCCTCCGCACGGGCACCACTGTGGATACAGACGCTCGCGGAGATTCTCCCGGATGCTCAGGCACGACGGCTGCTTAGCCAATTTGGCGGCTATTGCCTTGTACCTCATGCGCGACAGCATAAGGCATTGACGATGGTCGGGTCTGGGAGCAACGGGAAGGGGGTATTCACGGACACCATGGAAGCCCTCGTCGGACCGGAGCACACCTCCGCTCTGGAAATAGACGACCTCAAGGACAAGTTCCGCGTCACCGAGCTCCATAACCGCCTTATCAATATCGCCTCCGAAGTACAGAGCAAGCAACTCGTCCAGGACGCCATGATGAAAAAAGTCGTCTCCGGCGATCTGTTGGTGGGTGAGAGGAAGAACCGGGACCCGTTCCGGTTTCGCTCCTTTGCGAAGTGGATCGTAGCGTGCAATGAACTCCCCGCCAGCAAGGATAAGAGTTATGGATATTTCCGCCGCTGGCTGATCGTGCCGTTCACACAGACGTTCGACGAAACCACGAGAGACCCGGACCGAGCCCAGAAGATCATCAGTACGGAAATGAGCGGAGTACTCAACTGGGCGCTACTCGGATATCAGGATCTCATGAAGGAAGGCCGATTCAGCACCCCCAACACCAGTAAGGAAGCGCTCGACGAATACCGCCGGGACGTAAACCCCGTGCTCGACTTCGTGGATACCTGCCTCAATCTGGAGACCCACCAAGATGGAAGTTCTTTGGCGGAGATCCACTCCACATACACCGAGTGGGCCAAAAAGACCGGACGCCATTCGATGAGCGACCGCAGTCTTAACAAGCTGTTAAAGGCAGCCCTTAATGGGCGTCACTGCATGAATCACAACACGAACTTCTACAGGGGTGTGGCCGTTACCCCGCTCCCATAGCCAAAGGGGGAGATAGGGGGAGAAGCGGGGGATATAATCCGGAGGACCTTATGAGAGCAAGCAAACATAATGACGTGGAAATTTTCAACAGGGGGAGAAAGGGGAGCAAAAACCCTTCCCCCGGTACATATATTCTATGTTTTTCTCCCTTCCCCTTTTTTCCCGTTTTCAACTTTAGCCGGGGGTTAAGAGATTATCTCCCCCTTCTCCCCCAGAGAGTATCCATGCGGGTTTGCGGGAAAATTATCTCCCCTTTTTCTCCCCCCACTTCTCCCCCGGAGACAATTATCTCCCCCTTTGCCGAGTTTCGGCTGGAGCAACCATGAACGTCTATGAGCAGTTGACTAAGAACACCACTCTCGTTGGGTGGCTCCAACCCGATTATGAAGCCAAGGTGATCGCGGAGAACGCCGGCCCCACCAGCACCACCACTATGCACCCAGGCGCGGAACTTCCTTCAGAAGCTGGGCCTGATCTCCCGGACTTCTGCTCCCCGTTTTGTCAGGCCCGTCCCGACTCCGGCTGCATGGTCGGAGGTCGGCGCTGGGTGCCGTTCACCCGACTGAGCCGTTGCCCCAAATCCGCCGTATTCGGCTGCGAATCTTGTGCCGATCATACTCGCGGCTGGTGCTTCTTCAATAGGGAGCGAGCCGTCAACCTCGAAATCTTGCCGGTCTGCCCGCGGGAGGTGCTCGACGGTGCGGCCAACGGGGAAACCTGGGACTGGACGCATTTCGCCCGGACGCAGGGGTGCCTGGGGTGCCGACTGTCCGGGTTGGGGTATGGGGAGGTTCGGTGCGGATACGACGGACAAACCCGGACCGTGACGAACCAGCAGCCGTGCCCGCTCCGACCGTCGGCAGTCGCCCACCGATAACGCGCCTGTGCGCACAGCCTCCGCGCATGCGGAGTGAATCACGAAAGGACATGAACAATGGACTACTCTTTGAAAATCACCGACAACAGACTTGAGTTCGCAACCGACATCAAGAGCCTGATTCCCGAATTGGACCCCCCCTTCGAGCTTGGGAACGTGCAGGTTCAACAGAAGCTGCTCCACGAGGGGACGGGAGAGGGATTCGCCGAAATCGTTATCACCCTGTGCTCATTGGATAATTCCAGGGCGGGCGGGTGATTGGAAGGACGGAAGGCCGTGGAAAACCTCACCATAACCCTCGAAGACGACGGCAAAACCTTGTGCCTCCGGTGTGATCTAACCGTCGAGCCCTGGCCGAGCCAGACCGGGCGGACCCTTCTCGTCGGCACCACGGGCGGAAATCAGGCGATCACAACCCCTGACGGAAAGCCGACCGGCTTCCTGATCAACGCGTCGGTGTTCAAGAAGGGTGATCCCTCGCAACCCAAACGCCCCCGCTCGTGGCTGGATAGGTAGCCGAGTGGGTAGGTGCATGGCAATGAAGGGGATACAAAAATGCCAACTTCTTCTAAGTCGCCATGATCACAACGGGTTTTGGCCGGTTTGCCGCCATGGTCCAACTGTCCGATATTTCGGACACATCAAGGGGCGGGACAATGAACGGTCCTTGTCTCCATCCCTCCCCACACCTGATCTTACCATTTCCGGGTATTACCCGCTTGAGGATTCGGTTATGAGTCGTGAATTGCTACCCCGTGTCGTCCGCCTGCGTGATGCGCCGGCCTACCTGGGCATGGACCCGAACAGGTTCAACGCGGAGGTTCGACCCCATTTGACAGAGATTCCAATTGGTACGCAGGGAATCGCATTCGACCGCCTTGACCTGGACGCGTGGTTCGAGCAGTATAAAGCGAGCAACGGGCGTCCTGGGAAGGCGACAGGAGGTAAGCCGACATGGGAAAGAAAGTCCCACCAGGGCTCATTAGACGTGGCGAAGTCTGGCACATCAAGAAGACAATCCACGGAAGAAGAGTTCAAGAAAGCACTGGAACAAGCGACCTCGCGGAAGCGGAGCGATACCTCGCTCATCGGATAGAGGAGATCCGGAACGCGGTGATCTACGGGGTCCGCCCGCATTACATATGGCGAGAGGCCGCCACGCGCTACTTGCGGGAAGCGGACAAGGCAAGCCTCGTGGAGGATGCACGTCAACTGAAGTATCTCGATCCGTACATCGGACATTTACAACTTGAAGCCGTGCACATGGGTAGCCTACAGAAGTTCATCGAGGACAGGAAGCAACAGGGCGTCAAGAATCGCACAGTCAATGCCGGTTTGGAGGTCGTTCGCCATATTCTTCGCCTTGCAGCCGGGGAATGGTTAGACGACCGTGGCAGGTCTTGGCTTCACAGTGCGCCGCGAATCCGGCTGCTCAGACAGACCGACAAGCGTGAGCCGTACCCATTGTCGTGGTCTGAGCAGGAACGGCTCTTTGCCGAGCTTCCACCTTACCTGCACAGCATGGGTCTATTCCTGGTGAATACCGGTTGTCGCGAACAGGAAGCCTGTCAGTTGCGCTGGGATTGGGAAGTGGACATCCCGGAACTCAACACCAGCGTGTTTATCATTCCGCGGGAGAAGGTCAAGAATAGAGAAGACCGAGTTGTGATCCTCAACAGCACCGCAGCCAAGGTGGTGGAAGATCAAAGGGGTCTTCATCCTGAGTTCGTCTTCCTCAACAGTCAAGGAAGGCCCGTGCAGTACATGTGCCGGGAAGCTTGGCGTAAGGCCCGTATCAGGGCCGGACTCCCCGACGTGAGGGTGCACGATCTCAAGCATACTTTTGGGAGAAGGCTGCGATCAGCGGGCGTATCGTTCGAGGATAGACAGGACCTCTTAGGACACAAGTCGGGAAGAATCACCACACATTATTCCGCACCCGAGTTGATCAATTTAGTACAAGCGGCAGAGCGGGTTTGCGGAAATCACTGGTGCAAATCTGGTGCAATGGTGGTCCTAAGACGCAAAAATCTCGCTCTGGTATCTTCCAACCAAGCGAGATGATCAGCGATTTTTGGTGGGCCGTCAGGGGATCGAACCCCGAACCTACTGATTAAGAGTCAGTTGCTCTACCAATTGAGCTAACGGCCCACGGGAAAAGCTGAGTTTACCCGCTGATTCCTCGATTGTCAAGACCATTTGGCCGCGGCACGACGTTCAACGAAGATCTCCCCATCACGGGCCCAGATCCTGACCAGCACCGGGAGACGCGTTCCCGCTCTCTTGCGGGATTGCGAGATCCTTGCTGCGGGGCTCGACGTTCGGTCCCTGCGGGCGTTCGTCCAGCCCGGCGATGTCAGGGCCCAGTTCTTTGGCTTGCTCGAGGTAAAGTTGAGCCTCTTTGTCGTTCTTCATCACCGCGAACGCTCTCCCCAACGCATAGAGCACCCGGGCGTTCCTGTCGTTGAGTGACAGTGCCTTACCGAGAATCACGATGGCCTCGGGAATCCTGCCGGCATGCAGCATCGCAAGTGCCATATTGGCGTGGGCCTCTGCCGAATCAGGCTTCAGTCGCAGCACGTCAGCGTAGGCGTTGACAGCTTCGGGAGCTTTGCCTGCCTTGAGAAGATGGTTCCCAAGGCGAAAATTCGCCTCCACGGAATCCGGTCGCAACCGAACCGCGGTCCGGAAGTGCCCTTCTGCCAGAGAGTGGTCTCCCATACTCTCCAGAGCACGGCCCATAGCGATGTGCGGAGCGGCATCGTCGGGTCGGAGATCGAGAGCCCGGATCACGTGTTGCACCGCTTCCGAGGCCTTTCCCGTCTTCGTCAACACGTTCCCCAGTTCAGCGTGGGCCTCTGCCAGTCCCGGCTCAAGCTCTGCAGCCCTGCGGAGCAAGGCGGCCGCTGCGCCGGGATTCGCGGTCTTTGCGTATAGCTTGCCGAGGTGCACATAGGCGAGTGCCGAGTCCGGTGCAAGTTCGATGGCTCCGGTGAGCGCCGTGATGGCTTCTCCGGTGCGGCCTGCCCGAGCCAGGGCTCGCCCCAGAAGCGTGAAGTGTATCCCCGCGTGGGGCTCGCACGTGACAGCGCGCCGATACGCGTCAATGGCTTCGGGAAGCTTCCTGTCATCTTCGAAGGCCAGGCCGAGATCACTGTGAGCAGCAGCGAGACAGGGCGCCTCTGCTAGGGCTGCTCGATAGTGGGTAACGGCTTCGGCAAGATTGCCCGTCTCAGCCATCGCTCGCCCCAGCCTGTGGTGAGCTTCCGCCGACCTCGGGGCCACAGTGAGCGCGCTCCTGAACGCACCCACGGCCTCCTTGTAGTAACCCAATTCCTGGTAGCCGAGACCGAGATTGAGGTAACCCATTTCCACATCAGGAGCCAATTGGATTGCTGCATAGTATTGGTCCATGGCTTCAGGGAGTTTGTCCGTCTTCTTCAAGGCATTGCCCAGGCAGTTGCGAGCGAGCGCGGAACCGGGGTCGGTCTTGATCGCCTCCCGGTACTTGGTGATCGCTGCGTCCACATCACCGGAATCTTCCAGTAATGCCCCTAATGTCAAATAGACATCCGTGTGATGCGGCTCAATCTGCACGGCCTTCCTGTAGGCCAGGATCGCATCTTGTGTCCGTCCGGTTGCCTGCAGTGCCACCCCAAGTGTGATCATAGCTCCCCCGGCCCTCATTGCGTGCTGACCGAATCTCTCGGCAAACCGCTCAATCGCGGACCCCATGTCCCTGCCGTCACCGCCGAGGGCTTCGCCCTGCGCGTGCGGGTCGAGCACGCGCTCAAAGATGTCGATTACCTGTGTGTATCTCTCCGCGTACGAGAGCGTGGACATGCAGTTCACCACGATATCCAGGAACGGCACGGTCTCTACCTGTGCCGAATAGGGAGGGAGTCGCTCAAGCAGGGTGGTCCAGAACGAGACGTGGCTCCACTTTCTCGCGTGCCCGGCCGTCACCGCTGCCAGCCCGAACACCGCCAGCAACGCACTCACCAGCAACGCGTTCCGAATAGCCTGTGCCGGCACGTGCCGAGCAAGCCTCTCCATCAGAGCGAGAACTGCATAACCCCCCGCGAGCATGATGAATGCCATGGGAAGAATTGCTCGATATCCGAAAAAGAGGTACTGAGGTATGAGGAGAGACTCGGGCAGCAACGCAACAACGGCGCACAACATGCCGAACGCGACGATGGGCAGCCTTCGTACGAGCGCAATTCCGACGGACAACCATCCCAGCACCGCTACAACTGCCACCAACGTGATCGGTGGATTAAGCAGGGATCGCGACAACGTTTCCGCTCTCATGAACTCCACGTCTTGCACCACCGGAAACACCGTCATCGCCACGTAAGACACACACACGCGGCATTGTGTGAGGACCACCTCCATGACACTCAACCCGCTTTGACTGTAGTGGTCAGCGAGCCGTGCCAGCACGCCGTTGACCAACTCGCTGTCATTTCGGTGCAGAAGTTGCGTCACGACAAGGTACACGGCCAACGACGGCACCGCAAAGAGAGCGATGGTTGCAGCACGTGAGCACGTTTGTTTCAATGACTGACCGAACAGGGTCAGTTCCGCGATTACCAACGCTATCGGGAACGTCGCCACGTTTTCCTTGCTGAGCATCCCCAGCAAGAAGAGCACTGCCGCGGTGCCGTACCCTGCCATGGTGCTGTGCACGCAACCGGTGCGAGTCGCGAGATACGCGACCAATCCCCACAGATAGAAGAAACACGCCATAATGGCTTCACGCTGCCACGAATACAGGACCACAAAACTCTGGAGCGGATGGACCACGAACAACAATCCGATGAGCACTCCGACCCCGTACCGAGCACGTTCACTGCCAGGCGCCCGGAGCCGGCCCATTCCGAAGATCAGGACGGACAAGACTGTCAAGGCCAGACCACTTCCGCAAACGATAATGGCGTTTGTCACACGCAAGTAGAACGGGTCCAATCCGGTAAACAGATAGTTCACGTAGAAACTGAAGAGGAACAGGGGACGCACCGGAACAATCCCGATCAACCTGATCACATCGTGCTGGGCAAAGATCGGTTCCTTGCTCTTGATGAAATAGGCCTCGTCGTAAACCATCAGAGAGTGGAACCCTTCGTACTGGCACGCAATGGCCATGAGGCCCAGCACAGCCACGAGACCCAAGAATCCCGGGAGAGAGAACAGCCTCTCATGGACTGCTTGAGAACTGGCCGCTGCTGGTGACGACGCAGGAGAAGACATCTTTCCAACCCTTCTCATGTGAATACGGA
This sequence comes from Thermodesulfobacteriota bacterium, assembly GCA_040755955.1. Classification (GTDB taxonomy): domain Bacteria; phylum Desulfobacterota; class Desulfomonilia; order Desulfomonilales; family Desulfomonilaceae; genus JBFMAA01. The sequence continues at coordinate 41,892 of JBFMAA010000003.1, read as the reverse complement.
TTCTGGGGGAAGGGGCGTTTTTCAAACCGCGGCTGGGAGCCGCAACCAAATTCGCGTCCGCGTTTCTCGGTCCGCATGAAGAACGATGGCGGGGCCAGTTGGTTCTACGCTCCCGAAGAACGCGCTCAGCCTTCTTCGGGAGCTGCTGCGCCGAACAATTCTTCTCGACAAGAGAAGAAATCGAAGGTTACTAGTAAAACGCCCCTTCCCCCGGAACACTTTCGTGGGAACTCCTGAAGCAATGCGGCCCCTGCTGGTGGTCTCGGCGGTGTTCCGAGAGTTGAAGGGCGTGCATTTCCATGCTTCGTTGTGCCCAGGTGGCTGGCACCCTTGTTTCATGAGTCTCGGCTCAACAATTACCGGTACGTTATGCATCCCCTGCTCCGCCGTCAACGACGATCCAGCTCGCGCAAGGACTTCCAATCATTGCGTTTGACCAAACACACACTGTTGAGGTATACTTTGGTCGAGTGGGCCAGGCAACACGCGTGGCGTGCCTTGACGTGGCGGTACCCATGCACGTCGAATGTCCCGGCGCAGAGCACACGTCAAACAAGTCGAGAAACTTGTGGTAAGGAGTACCTCGCAATGGCACCGAAGAAGGAGACTGGAAATCCCCGCAAGGGTTCTCCGAAGGGACAAGAGAAGAGGCAGCGAGAACCCGAGGCAGAGACCAAACCCAAACAGAAAATTGACCAACTTGCAGAGATCATTTTCAAGATTGCGAACTCGGAGGGTTTTTTCGATCCCAAAGCGCTCTACGCCGAAGTGAGGAGGACCGATCTTGCCAAGAGCGCTTCGATCCTCGTTTCCAATCTCCGGCTGCAGAGGTTCGGCAAGGAAGACCTGCTGCGGGTTCCGGTTGCCCAAGGTCCGGATGAGGTGAAGCGATTCTTCAATCTGACAGCTCGACTTCGCCGCCAGGATGTCATTGTTCCGTTCGAAGATGCAGTCGACAGCCTGCGTTCTCCAGCCGATGTCGTCGAGGCTCCGCCGGAGCCGGCGGCTCAACCCTTGGCGCCCGAAGGAGTCATCAAACCGGGTCGAGAAGAGAGGGAGCGGTTTCCAAGAACAGGTCCGGACTTCAAGACATTGTACGAGCAATCAAATCAGAGAGTGCTCAAACTCGAGGGCGAAGTTGCCGCGTACAAGGAAATGTGTTTCCGGTTGATGGAGACTCTCAAGAAGTAAGAGTTCACCGCAGAGGCACAGAGGACGCAGAGAAGAAAGAGAAAAGAAGTTGAAAGAATTATGCTTTTCTACAGAGTTGAACGGGAACGGCACACTATTACACGAGAGACTCGCGGATTTCTCTTCGTATTCTCTGTGCTCTCTGCGCCTCTGCGGTGAGTCTTCTTCTTCCGGGTGAACGCTTACGTTTCATCTTCCCAGTGTTCTCTGTGCTTCTGTGGTGGATCTGTTCTTGTGTTCCTGTCTTCTCCGCGCCCTCTGCGATCTCTGCGATCTCTGCGGTGAAGGATTGCGTCCGGGTGGACGGGTACTCATTTCCGACACCTTGCCTGACAGTTGACCACTTCGGTCAGGTAGGCCAGATTCCACCTCGGGTCCAGAACGGTTCTCCAGTAGGTCTCGCAATCCCTCATGCATTTCAGGTACCTTTCCTCTCCCGGTGCCGGACGTCTGTTCCTTCTTGGACCCGCAGGATCGGCAAGACGCCGCAAGGCAGCGGCCAGGCTGCGGGGTATCACAAGTCCGGGGCAGAGGCTCTCCGCGGTGTCCACGTTTCGCAACAACTCGGTGGTGTAGTAGTCCATGAGCTCGGCATAGGGCCCTGCTCGTCGGTATTTGAAATCCAGATACGTTAGCGTGAGCAGGTTGTTGTGTGCGTTCACTACTGCGAACGGCAGCCTCGCTCCAAGCTCGGTCTGTGCGGCTTCGCCCATTTCGCTGAGCTCACCTTGCACGTAGCTCTGCAGCTCCAGTGCGGGTTCCAAGGACATAGTCGGACATTCCCGGCTTATGTCCAACGACCGGATAAGCTCCACATACGCGGACTCACGCTGGTCGAGTATGGCCTGAGCTCGAGAACAGGCATCCTTCCTCGATTCAACGTCCAGGAGCTGCGAGAAGGCTTGGCGAGCACCGACGAGAAGTATCACACACACCACGCACACAATTCCCAGGGCAAGGTAGTTCCCAGGGGACGAGACGTTTATCAGAAAATTCGATTTCCCGGGGAAGGAACTTCTTGCAAGAAGTTCCTTCCCCGGGACCCCCATCCTCAAGAACTCTTGGGATAGTGCGGCTCCCGTTGGTCGCCGCGGAGAATGCCCGCTGCTCACAACACCCGTGGGGGGTAGCGTCTTCATCCTTGGTTGTGACCGCCCCCGGTCATTGCGGTTTTGAAGAACGATCCTTCCGCCAACCGCTTCGGAACCGGGCGGCTGTCGCTCTGCGTCACAGACGGTTCCGACGAGAGGGAGAGGTTGCATTTCCATTGTCCGTGGCATGCTTTTCGCCCGGGAAGTCTGGGTTCTCCAGGTGGTCATCAGGCATCTCCTTACCGCGGTGCTCCCATTCTCACAGACGCTCGCGCATTCCCCATCACTCCCGACCGGGGGAACCCTGAAGAGCGGATAAGAAGTCCTCTCGCAAAGCAGGCAAAGGAAGAGAGAATCCCTAGGCGTGCTTGGCGCGAGTCAGTCTTTTCCGGGCAAATGGGTCACCGTACCTTCGAATGGCGACTACGCGCCCGCCCGTATCCCTCTCACTTCCTGTAAAGGCGTCTCTCGACCCGCGTGAAGGGCGGTCACACACGCAGCCACGTAACACAGCGTCCCAGCCCAAAACGCGCAGGTAATTCCATAGGTGAGAGACATCAGCACCGCAAGCACCGAGGTCACGACCGAAAACGCGCCGTTGATCGCCCAGAACCACGGTATCAACTCGGCGAAACGCGTGGACGCCAGGCGCAGGGTCAGTGGAAACGCGATCCCCATACACATGCCTGCCGGCAAGAGCACCAGTGCAAGAAACACGATTCTCAGACTCGGCTGCAAGTCCCGAGCGTACTCCGCCATGTGAGGACCCGCCAGGCCCAGAAGCACCAACACACAAGGAATGGACAACATCAAGAGTCGAAACGTTCCGGGGCCAAACGCACGGAGTCGGGTGGTCCACAGACTTCCCAGGCCGCTTCCGAAAATGAGGCTGAAAGCCATCACACTCAATCCGTACGATGGATGGCCCAGTCTGATCGTAAGCATTTGGAGCTGAGAAATCTCTATGAACATGAACCCCATGGCGATCAACGCAAAGAGCGTGAGAAAGATGGTGCTCCCGCTGGACAATGTCGGACGGACAAATACCATCGGTGCGGCTATGCACAACGCCGTAAGCACCGTCACTATGCACAGCAGCGTCGCGAGGATGATCAACGCTCGCGCATTGCCAGGGAGATAGCCCTGCCCGAGATCTCCGAACGCCGCCCCCGGAGAGAGCAGATCACGCAGTCTCATCGTATGAAAGAAGAAGGGACGGTCATCCGTCGGAGGGGATATGTCTTCCGCGAAATGGCTGGTGAAGCTCTCCAAGTGGTCTCCCGTCCCGATGATGGTGAGCCCCGGGTCCGCGGAGAATCGAGGACTCAGCAACACGCGGTATTTCATCCTCTCCGCCACCTTTTCGACCGTGTCGACGTCTCGGTCCGAAAAGGGAACCGGTGACACGAGCAGCGTGGCTACCCCCTCCGGGCCCTTGGGATTTCGCGCAGAACGCACATTTGCCACAACGATCAGGTGAGCGCGTACGTGGCTCGTTCCGCGGGACTTGAGACTCGCCGCGGCAAGCGCAGTCAGGCGGTAGATCTCGGTCGGATTGCCCGGAAAATACCACCGAGAAAAACTGAGGATTCCCGATGGCGTCAGATGGTCAAGGAACTCCCGCCAAGCCTCCACCGTGTACAGGGCATTCTCCGCGAGCACGAAGGCCCCCGCGGTTGTGGCTGCCCATGAGTCGATGAAGGAGGCCTGAATCAGGTCATACTTCTTCCTGGACGCGGTGACAAAACTGCGAGCGTCTCCCTGCACACAGGAAACGTTGGGGACGTCTGCGAGCCGGCCTGTGAACTCCCCAAACCTGCCGTTGAGCGCCTGCAGGATTGCCTTGTTGATTTCCACTCCGACGATTCGCTTCTGTTCGAAGACCAACGCGGACAAGAGATCGCGTCCACCCCCCACCCCGACGACCAGGACGTCGGCCTCGGACCGCAGGTGATGTCCCAGGTTGGTCACGTCGCATTTCAAGTAGTCCAGGAGTGCGGTATCACCGTTGAACTCTGTCAGTGCGGTCCCGGCCAATCCGTCAATGCTCAGCCACAGTTGGCGTGGGGTGTCTTTGGATTTGCAGTCGGAACTCAGGCCCCATCCGAACGGCTCCTGGAGAAAAGGGACGTCACCGGTCACCGAGATTCGGGAAAAGGCATTCCATTGCTCATGGATAGGACGGGCCTCGTAGCTACCCTTCACCCAGATCAGGCGGAGCAGGCTCTGCTGATGACCGGCCAGATACGCGTTCACCGTGACAAAAGCCCCCAGAGCCACACACGTCATGAGTGAAGCGTTCTTCAATCGCTTGTCGCCCTGTCGCGATGAGAAGCACAACGCTCCCACTCCCGCGATCAGTGCGGCGAAAACGACAGCGGAAGGACCGTCGAGAACTCGCATCACACATACCATGGCCAGGCAGCCTACTCCCGCGCCCATGAGATCAGCGGCATAGATCTGACTGCAATGGCCGGGAAAACGCACAAAGGCCAGGCATATCGTGATTCCACCGAAACAGAACGGAACCGCAATCACCCCGTAGGTCACAATCAGTGTGTAGATGCCTATCACCGAAAAATCCTGCACGAATGGCAGGCTCAGGTGTGTCAAGATCGCAAATACCGTAGACAAGCTGAAGAAAAGAGACATCGATGCCAGGTGCCGTTCCGGAGGTCCTGACCCGAAATAGTGAGGCATGAGATACACCAGCAGCCCGCCCGCCGTGAGACCGAACATGGCCACCGACACCGCAAGAAAGGAAAAATGATAGTACATGCTTACACTGAAGATCCGTGTCAGCAAGAGCTCGTAAAGGAGGGTACTGAAGGAGATAAGAAAGATACCGGCAAGGATGCTCTTCTTCGACTCGGGGTTTTCGAGCGGGCCGCTCAACGATTGCTCCGTTGCCTTGTGTCCACGGTGTCTACGGTACCAATTCTCGTTCACACAGGTGACTTTCGGGCGGGCCTCAAAGCCGTTGTCGCAGCGGTTACCCTAGAACAACACGGTCCACGAGGCATTGACTGCCGTCACCGGATCGATCTTGCGATTTGGGTTCACACCCCAATTACTCGCGGCGCTGAAGAAATTCCAGTTCCCAATGCTCCTGTCGATGTGTGCATAGCGAAACCATTGTCCCGGCTGCCAGTACGCCGCGCCGAGTCGCAGGAGGACTCCGTCGAGGATGGCCCAGTCAACGCCGAGATTCACTTCCCATCCCAGGTCGTCGTCTGGAATAGCGGGTACGGGAACGGAAAAATTCCGTGTCGGCTGAAAGAAAGCCTGAAATTGGTTGCTTCCCAGGCTCGCTCGGTCGAGATAACAGTAGCCCCAACCGTAGCCCTTGGAATTTCGCCTGGCATAAAGAAAGGAAGCGAATGTGTTCAGGTTCGCCGCGACCGCATAGTCCACCCTGCCGGCAAACACCTGTGCGTCGGTCATGTACCCGTTCACGGGCCGGGTGGGGGTAAGATACCCCGTCGCGCCGAGCCCGCCGCCGAATGCAGTGCTCAGGAGCATGCTGTAAGGCTGAAACGCGACGGAATTGCTGTGATCCGGATATTGGAGAACTAAATCACGGGACGGCCGCAACACATCGACTGCCACAGGCTGGCGGTCTATGAGCGCTCCATGGCGTCTGTCAGGTCCGGGAAGGTACGCATACAGCGCTGACAGTTTCCCCGGTCCAAGGACCAGGCCGCTCTGCAGCATGTAACGCCAAGCCTCAGTGTACCTTGGGCGAAAGATGCTTCCGCTGCCGTCCGTGGTCTCCGGGAGGATTTCCCCATCCGCGGTGAGAAAGGTCCCCGACAGTGATCTCCGGAACCGAGAAGTCTTGTAGAACCAGTCCGCCTCCGCATCGAAGAAGAACCGACCGTTGAAATACTTGAAGTAGATCCATCCTTCGGTCTCGTCGGTATCAAGCGCGGGGATTCGCTCGCGGTCCTCGATTCTTGTGGAACTTTCCGGTCCGAAATGGCACGCAGCATACGTCCCGCCGATTCCCGCTTCCACGTTGGCACTCTCGTAATGCACGAACCCAAACCAGTCCTTCCGCGGCGCGGCATTCTGATCATGATCATTCCAGTACACCGGCGCACTGAACACCGGGTTGAGCAACTGAGACGATCTGCGCCATGGATAGAAGCCCAGCCCGAGTGATACCGGGCCGTGCTGAGTCACCAGCGTGAGATACTCTTCCGTCCGGTTCGTGACATCGTATTGGAAGCCGCACCCAAAACCGAAAGGTCGCTTCCCGAAGACGACACGGCCCCACGGGAGTTCGGCGGTTGCCCACCAGGCAAGCCATTCCCCGACCGCAAATGCCACCGTGTTGCCGGGAAACGTAAACGTATCCGAGTTCCCTATTCGATATGAACCCTCAAGCCTGAACGCGGGGTTGACCTGCAGCCGGGTGTTCAGGACCGTGCTGAAGAAACTCCTCGCCGCGTCGCTTCCTGATACTACCCCGCCGGTCTGGAGGCCGAGCCAGCCGTTGGCAGTCGCGAAATCCCCCGGTACGTTCGTGTTGTTGACGGTAGTCAGCGTCGGTTTCTGCCCTCCCACGGGGTTGAGAGGAGGTACGCTCAGAGTGGCAATGGCAGCGCTTCTGTCCACGTCTGAGGGTCCGAAAAAGCCTCTCGTACCGGCCTGGCTATAGTAAAGATACGTATAGGTCGCCCCGCCGGTCATGGAGAATTCCCACCCGTGACCGTCGCCGGCCATCACACAGATCCCCAGCAAGGTCACCACAACGTAGGACAGCCACACATGCCTATTCACGACAGCCATCGTCGAAAACCCCTTAAAGAAGGGCCCGCGCCCAGAAGGCGGCTGGGAGCCGCAACGCTGTATTCTCACACGAAGAAGTGAGGGAATTATAGAACAGCCCCAGCCTTCCGTCAATCGGAAAATCAGGCCCGCAAAGTGCTTGACAAAGGGATGCATCGCTTTCAAAATCCGAACTCAGTTACCGGACAATGGGCAACGCGTCGGGGAGCCGCGGCCAATATTCGCGTCGGCCTTGGTCGCTTCGCGTGGGTGCAGCGTGTCTAGGTTTCGGATAACCCATCGGGATAGTAAAGTCCTCGGAGGGCTTGTATCCGGTTCACTGCTTCTGGCGCCCCTCCGGGGCTCCGGAGGCCCACGCGCAGTCCCGCAGGGACGTAAGAAAGTAGCCCGGGACGTAAGTCCCGGGTCGCAGAAATGCACCGTGACATCAGCAAGGTACCGAAGTGCGCGGCACCCGCTTCGCGTGAAGACCGATGGCCGGGCGAGTTGGTTCTACGCAACCAAAGAAAGCCACTTTGCGATCTCCCGGAGCTGCTGAGCTGAAGGATTCTTCTCGATGACGGAAGGAATCGAGCCTTGGCAGTGCCGTTCCGAAGTACGGTCACGGATCCGGCCCCGAGAAAAGGGGATGGCCACTATGAAGACACGCAGAGTTTTCCTGAAGATGACGGTGGCCGCCTTCGCGGTGGGTTACCTGATGATCGCCGCGATCCTCCCCGGACACCTTCATGGAGCCACATTCGTGATTCCTCCCTCGCCCGGAACGAGCGGCCCCGCGGGAGGGTCGTACGGAGTGCCGTCCTTGCCCGGGCCCGCGGTGGTACCGTACGGAACCCCTGCCGGTCCTACGCCTCCCACACGAATCCTGTTGCCCGGATCGAGCGGGACGCCACAGGCCGGCGTGCCACTGCCTCCGCTTTTTCCTGAGACCCCCTCTCTGCTGCCCATCTTGCCCGGGGTCACGCCTGCCCCGGGACCCGTCCTCCAGGGGTTCAGGACGACGACTGCCGGCTTACTGGCAAACAGGATGTCGCTCATCGGGGCTCCTGAGTCATTCATCAACCCGCTCTTGTACGACCCACTGGGAAGCATGAGACGCTTCTTGGAGGAATTGGAGCAAGCCAGAGGCTCTGGGAATGTCGATGGGGAAATCGCGTCACTAAGTAACCTGGGACAAGCGAGTCTGTTTCTTGGGCTGTTCGACCAGTCCGAAGGGTACTACCGGGCAGTCGCGGAACTCGAACGCAAACGGGCAAACCTGGAGGGGGAGGCCTCTGCGCTCAGAAATATCGGCGCGGTGAACAATGCCCGAGGCCGGTTTCAGGTCGCGCTGGAGAATTGTCGCCAGGCACTGGAGCTCTTGCGGAACGCGGCGACCACATCTGGTCAGGCGGAGATACTCAACAATATCGGGACAATCCTCAAGAATGCCGACAGCTACGTTAAGGCCGTGGAAGCATACACCCTTGCGCTTGCACAATACCAGGAAGCCGACGAGACAAGAGCCCTCATCATGATGAACCTGGCAAATGCTCACCGGAGCTACGCCAACTACGAGGAAGCCCAGCGAATCTACGAGGAGTTGCTGTCATTTTACACCTCGGAGGACCAGACCGAGGGCCTGGTGAAGGTGCTGTCCGCTCTTGCCGCAACTCTCAGTGCCATGGGCAACGGCAATGAGGCCCTCCGGATACTTCTCCAATATGTTGACCGATTCAGCTCGTCCGGCCGCCTTCCCAAGAGCGCGGACAGCGCCCTCCCGAGAGTGGCGCCGGCTTTCGCAGAGCGGCTGGGAGCCGCAACCAATAATCGTGTCGACCTTCCTCGGCTCGCACGCGTTCCGATGGCGGGGATGGTTGGTTCCACTCACGTTCAAACCGCGCACGGCCATAAGGGAAGCACGGCCATTTACCCCTTTGCTGAAGCGGATTGTGACAACAGATCTTCGCCGCGGGCCAAGAATTTGAACGGTAGTTTCGCAGAGGTCCGCCACGACCAGGCAAGCCGCACGGCCTCGGATGTGGGCTTCTCTTTTGCCGGTCTCTTGATGGCCAAGAAGCCAGGTAGAGAACCTCCGCCCGATGCACACAGCCGGCCTGCGGAAAGTCAGGATCGGTTCGTCAAGCAACTCAAGAAACTGATCGGCGATCTGCTCTTGGAAAAGGGCGACCTGAACCGCTCCCACAAATACCTGACAGAAGCGGGGTTCGATTCATCCCTCGGCCTCTGGCACCTCGCCAAGAACGACCTGCGCACCGCGGAGCGCCATTTTCGAAGACTGTTTCAGACCGCACGGAAGTCCGGAGACATCGATAGTCTTTTCGTGGCCTACACGGGATTGGGCATGGTAAGAGAAGCCGCACACGATCTTCCCAACGCGGAAAGCAACTATCTGCGGGCCGTGTCCGTGGTGGAGGAGATTCGTGCGTCAGCGCTCCCTGTGGAACGCAAGAACTTCTTTGCAGGCAAGACTGATGTGTTCCGACGTTCTGCCGCGAGCGACGGGTTGGTTCGTGTGCGTATGAAACGCAAGAAGTGGGTGGACAGTATTCCGGCCGTCGAATCCGCGCGCAACCGGGGATTCGTGGACAACCTCTCGTCAAACGTGGATCTCATGAGCTTCAAGATCCCCCAGGATGTCCGAAATACTGATCTTGAGCTTCAGAACATGCTGGTCTCCTTTGAACGAGCACGGGACATCCTCCCCAGAGAAAAGGACCCCAGACGCTACAATATTGTCGCGAAACAGGTTGCAGAGCTCAAATCGGAAACAAGAGCGTTCGTGAGAATGCTCCGCGCGAAGTACCCCGACTACGCTCTCGTGAGACATCCCGAACCCGCACGTTTGCAAGACCTTCCCCTCGGAGCCACGGAACATGTGATCATACTCACCACGCTCGACGACGGAGTGGCCGCGACCCATATCAGGGGCAAGAAGGTCATCGACGGCGCGTACATCCCCTGGGCTCGGGAAGAATTGGTGGAAAGCGTAGCCGAACTCAGGCGCCCCTTTGAGCAGGTCAGGTTCAAGGATTTCAATGTGAGACTGGCCAACAGGATCTATGACCGCCTGCTCGCCCGATTTGTCTCCCGGATACCCAAAGGTGACCCTATCATCCTTATTCCCGATGGCGTGCTCGCGCTCGTTCCCTTCGAAGCGTTGGTGATCGGTGGAGAACCCACGTGGAAGCACGCCCCATGGGGAGAATATCCCACCGGCCTCGATTACCTGGGAGACGCCCATCCGATAAGTTACCACCAGTCCCTCACCAGTCTGGCCGTTTCCCGCGTCCTCGCCAAGCAGCGAGAGCCGGCCCAACGGGTGCTGATCTTTGCGGACCCCGTTTTCGATACCGCGGATCCCAGAGCCGCAGGTACCGACCAGGCCAGGTCCCCTGAACCGGAAGAGTCGCACATCGTGCTGATGGGCAGGGGCCCAGCGGTCGGTCCAAGAGGGCTCGCGCTGCCCCGGCTCGCGCAGACGTCAAGCCTGGCGGGCCGCGTGCACGATCTCTTCCGGAACGAGAGTCAAGTCTACACCGGCTTGGAGGCCAATAAGGACATCTTCGTCAAGCGGATCGCGCCGGAGATCAGGGATTTCGGCACAGTCATCTTCGCAACCCACGGGCTCGTGCGCAATGACCTTCCCGGGGTCATGGAGCCCGCGCTCGCCTTGACCAGGGTTCCTCAAGGACGTGACTGGTTGCTCACCATGACGGAAATCACGGACATGGGGATGAACGCTGATCTCGCAGTCCTGACCGCGTGTCAGACCGCAGTGGGGAGGGTCCTGTCAGGGGAAGGGGTCATGAGCCTCGGCCGCGCGTTCAGGGCTGCCGGCGCACGAACCGTGATCATGAGCCTGTGGTCGGTTGCGGAAGACGCTTCAGTGGAAATGATGGCCTCATTCTTCGAGCACCTGAAAAGCGGGTCGGGAAAACTCGAAGCGTGGAGGTCGGCGCGAGAGGATATTCGCAAGAAGGGCTACGATCACCCCTTCTTCTGGGCTCCATTCATTCTCGTCGGCGAAGCGCAGTGAAGCCGGGAGTGTCGACATGAGAAGAACGGAGCACCTTTGCTGCCTTGTATCAGCCCCATCGCTTCGTGCCTCGCGGAAATCCTCCTCACTTGAGGTCGGATGCCCCGGAGCGGATCTTGGATAGGTATGTCGCCGGCATGCAAGGCCCGCGCTCAAAGAACCTCGCAGCGAGCCTGGGGCTCCTCATCGTGCTCCCGTTGCTGGCGCACGTTGCGTTTTCCTGGATCGGGTTCAATCCCACCGATGACGGCTTCAACCTGGCCTTGACCAGACGCTTGCTTGATGGACAAGTACCTCACCGCGATTTCATATCGGTGCGCCCGGTACTGTCTCCTGTTCTGCATATTCCCGTGCTCTTGGTGGGAGGAGATCACACATACTGGGTGTCGAGGCTGGTGGTATGGTTTCAATTCGCTTCGATGGCCTGGTTATGGGTGCAGATTGTGAATCGTTTTCGGGTCGCACCGATCTCCTCTCGGCAGGGGCTCGCTGCCGGGCTTCTGTGCGTGGCCGCGACAGTCCACAATTTTCAAATAATGGCTTGGCATACTATTGACGGGATTTGGCTGACGAGCCTGGGAATGTACCTGTGCCTCCAAGACGGCCGGAGGGCGCATTGGTGCGGATACCTGCTGTTGGGCGCTGCGTACTTGTGCAAGCAGAGCTTTCTCTTTGAAGGCCCGTTGACTTGCCTCATACTGGGGCATTCCCGTCGTCCGAGCCCATGGCTGGCGATGCTCGTTCCCGGAGCCGCGTACTGTCTTTTCTTGATGACGAGCGGAGCCCTGGACCACTTCTTTCTGCAACTGTCCACTCACTCGGAGCTCTCGTTTTACCTTACGGCAGTGTACCTTCACGGATATGTGGGGTGGGGCGCAATACTCGGGTACGTGGCGGCTGACCTCCTCAGCGACCACTCCTTGTTGAAGAATCTCGGCCTTCGATGCGAGTCCGTGCCCGCGGCGGCAAGTGCTCTCTACTTCGGCCCGCTTTTCCTCATACTCTGCTGCGGTTTATGGACCGGATGGTGGGCCATGTGGGGCTCCTTCCTCGCCATGGGAATGCTGACCGGAACTGTCGGCCACATGCTGGTCCACAGGACCGAGCCGTGCTCCGAGCATTTCAAACCCGCTTTGCTTGCGTTGTCGCTGGCGTGGAGCGGATCCATTTCAGTGGGATACAACGCACCCGCGCTTGGCTCAGGACCTGTGGTTCTGGTGCTCCTGTCACTGGGATTCGCGTTGTGCCCCGAGGTGGTTGATCGCCGAAGATTTCGCGCTCTGATGGCAATAGGCGTCTGCCTGGTCCTTGCGTCGTTCAGCTTCGGACGGATCGCGCGAGTGTATCGCGAGCAACCGGTCTGGTTCATCACTGATTCGCTTCACGGCATACTTCCGGGAGCGTCGGGGATCTATACGAACGCCAACTGCCACGCATTCCTCAGAGACCTCGTGCAGGCAATCACAATCGCGAAGAAGAAGGGACTCAAGTATGCCGTGATCCCTGACGTGCCCGGGTGGTGGGCCCGCGCGGATCAGGCCAACCCCCTGCCCGTAGACTGGATCTGGATCACTGAGGTGGAACGGCCGGAGTTGGTGGACCGGCTCAACAGGTCTGTCGAAGAAGCCCGAGGCACGGCCGTGATCATCGTGCAGAAAGTCGAAGCTGCGTTCCTGCACGAAGGTCCCCGACCGCTAAGCATGCCGCGCCCAGAAACCGTCACCCGCATACAGGAGCGCTTCCGTCTCGTTGGCGAGACCGCCTTCTTCACCCTCTACGAGTGAAGCGCGGGACTGGAGACGCCCATTGGGTCGAGAAAAGGGCAACCGTCAGTCCTTACCCGGCCTTGAAAAGCTCCGGTCTGACCCTCAACTTGGCGTTATGAGGTCGCGCCCCCCTGCTCTGATTCCCGCGACGGAGAGGCATCCAGCGAGTGCGTTCCCAGCAATTCCGCCAGCGCGTCGTTGCCGAGCGTGTGCGCGACGTCTGCCGGGAGGTAGCCCTTGGCATTGCGCAGGTGAGTGGAAGCTCCTCCCGCGAGCAGAATCTTGACGGTTTCCACACATCCTTTGAAGACCGCCCAGTGCAAGGGAGTGTCCCCGGAGTTGTCCGGTTCATTGACCCGGGCCCCCCGTTCCAGCAGCAGTCGAGCCACAGCCGGACGTCCTTCGGCGCAGGCCCAGTGCAGAGCGGCGCGGCCGTTGAAGTCCTTGCCATGCTGGTCTGCTCCCCTGTCGAGGAGGAGATCCACCGCCTGTTCGTGTCCCTGTCTCGCTGCTTCGATGAGAGCGGTGACGCCGTAGCGCTGATGTCGGAGGTTGACTTCCGCGTGGCGATCAAGGAGAAGCCTGATCACCTCCCAATGTCCTTCTTCTGCCGCCCAAGTCAGGGCCGTAGCTCCGTCCTCGCTCTCGGCGCCCAGGCGGGCGCCGCGGTCCAGGAGCAGTCGAGCCACCGCGATCTTGCCGGACAAGCAGCACCACATGAGTGGCGTCAAACCCATGTACCCGCGTGCGTCGATCTCGGCTCCATGCTCGATGAGCACCCGTGCCACTTCTGCTCGACCGAGTCTGGCTGCGGCGATAAGAGCCGTGTCCTCGTTCCAGGCCTTGAGACCCGGGTCAGCCCCGTGTTCCAGCAACACCTGGACCACTTGCACGTGACCTGACGCACTTGCAAGGATGAGAGGGGTTCGTCCCGCGGTGTCGTGGCAGTTCACGTCGAGCCCTTGAGCCACGAGGTCTCGGACTTCCTTGACTCTGCCCGACATCGCCGCCCTGAGGAGTTGAGCCGACATCTTCGACTCCAGGCAGACTGTTTTCCGCACGAGTGTAGAGCAACAATCGTGCCGCGCGCAGCCCGGGAGGACGATGTCGGGTTGCTGTTGAACGTAACCCGCCAGACGGCCAGCAAGTAGATGAACCGCCAAGACTCAAAGGAAGACTGCTCCCAAGAATGCTGGCCTGCGGATTGTTCTCTATTTCTTCGTGTCTTGGTGGCTTGGTGCTTCGTTATTGGGTTGGACGGACAATCCCGCCAAACGATTGCGATTGAACGGTATGCACACAGCTTCCCTTGCCCGGGAGGTCGGTTTCAGCGGTCAGCGCGGTCTCTTTCACTGAGGTGCCGCGTTACCTCTGGGCGTGTCAGGTTTTTTTGCAGACCGTAAAACCCTGATGTGAGATTCATGGTGAACTTCCGCGCCGGAGACACAGCTTCTCCGCCACATGGTCGAACACGTCGGATATGTAGACGATCCCCTCGATCCGGTTACCGTTGAGCACGGGAATGCGCCTGACATGCTTGCGTATCATCAAGTCCAGGATCTCCATGAGATTCGTCTCCAGGGTCACGCTCACTACTTCCGCGGACATGATGTCCCGCACCTTCACCGACTGGGCTCGTTCAGCCATGCCTTCGAGGAGCTCGGAGACCTCACCGTCTCTCATCACCCCCCAGACGTGGATGTGCTTTGGTCGCACGAAGACCAGGATGTCATACAAGGACATGATGCCAACCAGTCGCCCCTCTTCGTCAGTGACCATGAGGCCAAAGACCCGCGGTCTGTCTTCGTCCCGGACATGCGCGAACATCCGGACCGCATCCGCCACCGATGCATCGGGCCGAATGGTGTGAAAGTGCTTGGTCATCAGGTCTCGCGCTGTTGCCATGGGCTCCTCCCTGAGGTTTCCCGGAACACGAAAGTGGGATCACCGGTCTCAGGAAGGTTATTCGCTCCCCCGATCCGTCGTCAAGGAAAAGATTGGCGGTGAAGCAAGGAGCACTCATATTGCACGGAAGCCCGGAGGTTTCGATTCGCTTCGAGCAGATCCGGGTCGGTTCCGGATCGCCGAGCATGGAACCTGAGATTCGAGGCGCAGCTAGAGATCCATCTCCATTACGACCAGACCGGTCTTCTTCCCTACCTCCAGGCCGATACTTATCAGGTGTATCCATGGCACGCGGCCACACCACTCGCCGGAGAGTCTCTCCAATGCGGAGTTGAAGACGGGGAGGGCCTCCAGGACGTTAGAGGGAGTCGGGGTGGGGGTCGCGTCGGGTCGTGTTTCAAGCCAGCTCATCACCTGCGGGACAACCGATTGAGGGGTCTCGTCGTGCTCCATCGGATCATATCCTGCCAGATCGGAAACGAATCTCTGGTAAGTGTGGCCGCTTGGCACGAGCAGCAGCCAATCGTGTTCGTATCCGCGTTTGCGACCGGGAAATCTCTCGGCCATAATCGCCATCCCGAGTTCCAGCGGCATGTTGAAGCGCCCCAGGTTTGCCGCCCCTTCCCCCCGGCAGCGCGAGAGGTCGTGAATGGAGTATTTGGAATTGGTTATCGCCTGGAGAATTCTGTCAATTCGGGGCAAGGCCGAGCTGGTGGATTCCACGGCACAACGCGGGTAGAACCCGCAGCACAGTATGGAAAAGACAATTGACTCAAATAGAGGGCGGAAGTCGTCGTCAAACGGACAATTGATGAATACGGACTTATCACGCGGAAACTCATAAATGGGCATAGGGGACCTCGTCCTCGTCGGACTGAGGGTTCTGCATTTCCTCTACCAATTGCTGCCAGATCTCGGAGAATCGGTCCGCTCGTTCAAGTCGGTCGGCCTCTTCGGAAATCGGAACCTTATTCAGTGTGTCGCCCGCAAGGATTTCCATGATTCGTTGCTTGAGGGCTTCGATATCAGGATTCTCGCGGTCCAGCGTGAGTGCTTCCCATCGGGAGAGGAATGGGGGCGTATCGACGGGGCCCAACTCGATGGGAAGTACTGCGAAATCCTCACGACGCCAAATGGAATCTTGTATGAGAGGCCATTCAACCGAAGCCCATGGCTTCGATGATAGTGCGGTCTCACTGAGTAGGACGAGGCATACACGGGAATTGTCGAGCTCATCCCGAAGTCGTTGACGCCAACTCTCCCCCGGCCTCAACTCCAACCGATCAATCCAGACCTTCAAGCCGGCGCTCCCCAGTGCCTGCGCTAGGTTCTCTGCCGTCTCGGCGTCATTGGGCGCCGAAGAAATGAAGACATCGTAGGGCGTGGACTCGTCTTGCTCGGGACCGACCGACCGATTCCGAAGTCTCTCCTCGCGACCAACGATTCCCACTTCCGGGGCGAGAGTTCCTCCATTGGAGACCACAAGGGAGACGGCGGGGCGTTCGGCGGGACTCCGCTCGTCAGAAGACACTCTATCACCTACGGAAGTTGCCTCTTGGCCGGAGTTCTCGGAGAAGATTCGCTCGAGTAGCCTTTCGATCCCCTCTTGGTGGGCCTTCTTGGAAGCGGCCAGTTCTCTTACTAGCAGGTTCTTTGCCTGGTCTAACAGTCTTCGTTCTCCGTGCAGCAGGTCCCTGTCTTGCTTGAGAAGACAAAGGTCCCGAAAGACCTCCGCGGCTTTGAAGATGCTGCCTGTGCGCATCTTTTCCTGGTATTCGCGATGTCGCCTGTTCCATGTCTGGGAACGGCTCCTTGCGGTCCGATCTTTCAGAATGTCCAGGACTCTCGGCACCTCAGACTCGTCTATGATCTTTCGCAGTCGGCTGGATTCGATCTTGTCCACCGGGAGAATGACCACCGGGCGTACGCCTGCGTTGACGTCGGTTTCGAGGATGTAGCACAGTTGATCCGCACCCCCGATCTGCACCGGGCGAATTTCCGTTATTCGTGCTGGACCGTGACTAGGGTAGACGACGACGTCTCCGACCTTGAACATGGCACTTACCTCCGACTTGCGTCTGCGCGAGGACTCCCGCTGATTGCTTGCGCCAAATGAGCACCGCTTACGCTCGGGTCATCCATCGTTCCCAGCGGCTCTCCACAAGTCTTTGAAATTATACCACGTGCGCGGAACCGTTGTCACTGGGAATCATACGAAGAGGACGCGCCCTCCACCACGAGACGGAGAAATCTCTTTCAGAAAAGTGCAGTAATTGATTTTCACCGGCAGACCGCACGTAACGGGGCAGACGCGGCGCGGGAAAAAAAATTCTGGATCATCATGATCGCGGTGTGATAAGCTGGAGTTTTCGCCTGAGAGGGCCGGGGACTGGATCGTTCTTGACTTGCCCTTCAAAATGGCTTACATTGTCCATAGTTGTTGCAATACGTTAAAGTGGATCTAAATATGACCGAACCCGCGGATACCATCGCACCCACCCCGAACCAGAGAGCACAGATACTCATCGAGGCACTCCCGTACATCCGTGCCTTCAGCGGCCGAAGACTGGTCATCAAATACGGCGGAAGCGCAATGACCGATCCCGCGCTCAAGAGCTGCTTCGCGGAGGACATCGCGCTGCTCAGCTACATCGG
Organism: Thermodesulfobacteriota bacterium; assembly: GCA_040755955.1. GTDB lineage: Bacteria > Desulfobacterota > Desulfomonilia > Desulfomonilales > Desulfomonilaceae > JBFMAA01. The sequence goes on along the minus strand of JBFMAA010000003.1, from coordinate 24,451 downwards.
GATCAAGCCTGTCGTGGTCCACGGCGGAGGACCCCAGATCGGGCAGTTGCTCAACCGCATCGGAAAGGAATGCCGGTTCGTCAACGGCCTGCGCGTCACCGACGAGGAAACCATGGACGTGGTCGAGATGGTCCTCGTGGGCAAGGTGAACAAGGACGTGGTCTCACTGATCAACCTCCACGGGGGCCGAGCAGTAGGGCTCTCGGGCAGGGACGGTGGCCTCATCAGGGCACGCAAAGCCCGACCGGCACGACTCGCGGACATCGACGTGGACCTCGGCCTCGTCGGTGAGGTGGAACGCATCGATCCCGCCATCATCGCATCAATCGAGGAACGGGGTTTTGTCCCTGTGATTGCACCCGTGGGCGCAGGACCCAGAGAACGGGCCTACAACATCAATGCGGATACCGCGGCAGGAGCCCTCGCTGCGGCCCTGGGAGCCGAAAAGTTCGTGCTACTCACCGATGTGCCGGGGATTCTGGATGCAGCCGGTCAACTCATCTCCAGCCTCTTGGAGGACGAAGCGGAAGACCTCGTCCGAAACGGTGTCGCATCCGGCGGCATGATTCCCAAGATCACCTGCTGTCTCAACGCGCTGCTCGGTGGGGTTCCCAAGGCGCACATCATAGACGGTCGAGTACCCCATGCGCTGTTGCTGGAGCTGCTCACGGATCAGGGAATCGGCACCCAGATAGTCAGGCAGATCGCACCGGGTCTGACGGGCTCGGACAACGCCCGCACAAGGGAGATCGCGTGACGCGAGGCTCCCCATGAAACTCTTCCGGGGGAAGCCCTCTTGCAAAAGGGTTTCCCCCGGACCCCTTTCCGAAAACTCTGGAAATATTGGCTGGTTCTGACCATCCAAGGAGTCCTTGAGCTGGCGGGACGGGACGTTCATGCTTCGTTGTGGCGGCGAGCCATGACTGTTCTTGGGGATGGGGGTCTGAGTGAAGGGACATTTCTCAAAAAGCGGCTGGGAGCCGCAACCAAAATTCGCGTCCGCCTTTCTCGGACCGCATGTAGACCGATGGCGAGGCAAGTTGTTTCTGCGCAAACGAAAAAAGCCACGTTGGGTGCTCCGGGAGCTGCTGACCTGAAGATTTCTTCTCGGCTGGAGAAGAAATTGCTCGTTAATAAGAAGCACTTTCCCCCGGAAATCCCAATCGTGCAAATAAGGATCGACAATGGATTCGGCAGCAGACGATTTCATCACCATGAACCGACAGTACGTGCTCAACACCTACGGCCGAGCCCCGGTCACGCTCGTGGCGGGCGCGGGTTGTCGGGTTCGTGACGCGGGTGGCCGGGAATACCTCGATTTCGTGGCAGGACTCGCCGCGTGCATTCTGGGCCACGGACATCCGGGTCTGGCAAAGGCGATCGCAGACCAGGCAGGCAGACTCATACACGTGTCCAACCTGTACCACATCGAACCCCAGATCCGCATGGCCAAGAGGCTTGTGGAGCACTCCTTTGCAGACAAGGTGTTCTTCTGCAATTCCGGGGCTGAGGCCAACGAAGGAGCCATCAAGCTCGCCAGGAAATACTTCCACGATCGGGGAGACCACGAGCGTTTCCACGTGATCACCATGGAAGGGTCGTTTCACGGAAGAACCCTCGCCACATTGGCTGCCACAGGCCAGACCAAATACCGCAAGGGGTTCGAACCTGAGGTCCAGGGGTTCTCCCATGTGCCGTTCGGGGACACGACCGCGCTGGCAAAGGCGATCACCCCAGAGACGGCAGCGGTGATGATAGAACCGATCCAGGGCGAAGGTGGCGTGAAGGTTCCGCCCCCCGCGTACCTGGCCGAGGTGAGAGCCCTGTGCAACGACCGGGGCTGCCTCATGCTGCTCGACGAGGTCCAAACCGGGATGGGACGCACCGGCAAGCTCTTCGCACATAAGCACTTCGGCATCTCCCCGGATGTCATGACCGTGGCCAAAGGTATTGCCGGCGGAGTCCCCATGGGGGCACTGCTCGTGGCCGAGAGAGTCTCGGACGTCCTGACTCCCGGGACGCATGCGTCCACGTTCGGAGGCAATCCGCTCGCGTGCGCCGCGGGGCTCGCGGTCCTGGACGAGGTGCTGGCTCCCGGCTTCCTTGAAGAAGTGACAAGCAAGGGAAACCACTTGCGGGAACGTCTCCAGGACCTGGCCCGGCGCTACGACTTCATTACGGACGTCCGTGGCATGGGACTCATGCAGGCCATCGAGCTTGTAAGCCCCTGCGCGGACCTCTCCAAAGCCATGCTCGAAAGAGGAGTGCTCCTGAACTGCACGGCCGAGAAGGCCCTGCGATTCTTGCCCCCTTTGGTGGTCACCGTTGGGGAGATAGACGAGATGATAGGCGTTCTCGAGTCGGTCCTGTCTTCGTGGAAGGTGTCCTGATCATGTCCCGCAAACGTGATTTTCTCAGTCTGGCCGATTTCAGCAAGGACGAGCTTCTTGCCCTGATCGCACGCGCAGGCGAATTGAAAAAAATGTGTCTCCCCGACGAGAGCTTCCGCCCTCTGGCCGGTCGTTGCGTAGGGATCATGTTCGAGAAGTCCTCGACGCGCACGAGGGTTTCTTTTGAAGTAGGAATAAGGCGTCTGGGAGGACATGCCATCTTTCTGAGCTGGTCCGATGTCCAGACCGGCCGAGGCGAACCTCTCAGCGATACCGGAAGGGTGCTCTCCAGGTATCTGGACGCGATCGTCATACGGACGTACGGCCACCATCGAGTTGCAGAGCTTGCCCACTGGTCGACGATTCCCGTGATCAACGGTCTGTCGGACCTGTTGCATCCGTGCCAGGTGCTTTCGGATCTTCTGACGGTCACTGAAGTCGGCCTCGACGTGACCACGATGCACGCGGCATGGATAGGCGACGGCAACAACATGGCCAATTCCTGGCTCACTGCCGCGGGAGTGCTGGGCTTCACGCTCAGTCTCGCGTGCCCGGAGGGGTACGAGCCTTCGGTGCGGTTTGATTACCCAAATGTCACGCTCGTGAGAGACCCAGAGGAGGCGATTCGCGGAGCGCAAGTGGTCTCAACCGACGTGTGGGCCTCGATGGGCCAGGAACATGAAGCGGAGGAGCGCAGGGAGGTTTTCAAGGCCTATCAGTTGAATCCGGAACTGCTTGCCAAGGCGGCCAAGCCCGTGTACATCCTGCACTGTCTTCCCGCTCACCGAGGCGAGGAGATCACCGACGAGGTCATGGAATCCGAGACCTCGCTCATCTGGGAGCAGGCGGAAAACAGGCTTCATACGCAGATGGCGATACTGGAGATGCTCTTCAGGAATTCCCAATAGTGGAGGCAACTTGACTGACAAACGGGTGAACAAGATAGTCCTGGCCTATTCGGGCGGACTTGACACGTCGGTGATCCTCAAGTGGCTCGTCGAGACGTATGAGTGCCCAGTGGCGGCCTTCTGTGCAGACCTCGGGCAAGGAGAAGAGCTCGAACCCCTCCACGAAAAGGCCACGGCCACGGGCGCGGACTCGGTGCACATTGAGGATCTGCGGGAGACGTTCGTGCGCGAGTACGTGTTCCCGATGTTTCGGGCGAATGCGGTGTACGAAGGGACGTACCTGTTGGGAACCTCGATTGCCCGCCCGTGCATAGCCAAGGCGCAGATGGAGGTGGCGGCAAGACTCGGCGCTGATGCGGTCTCCCACGGCGCGACGGGAAAGGGGAACGATCAGGTAAGGTTCGAGCTCACGTACTTCGCGATCGACCCGAGTGTGACCGTGATCGCTCCGTGGCGTGAATGGCGGATGAATTCCCGCTCGGATCTGATCGAGTATGCCCGCTCCAGAGGGATTCCCGTGACCTCCACCGCGGAGAAGCCGTACAGCATGGACCGGAACCTGCTCCACCTGAGCTTTGAAGGCGGCATCCTCGAAGACCCATGGGCAGAACCTCCCGCGGATATGTTCGTGCTCACCGCAGACCCGACCAAGGCCCCGGACACCCCTGAGGACATGGTGATTTCCTTCGAGATGGGCGACCCGGTGGCGGTGAATGGAGAGCGACTCTCGCCCGCAACGCTTCTGGCCAAGTTGAACGCGGTTGCCGGTTCGCACGGAATCGGGCGGGTCGACATGGTGGAGAACCGGTACGTGGGCATGAAGTGCCGCGGGGTGTACGAAACGCCCGGCGGCACGGTAATCCATGCGGCGCGAAGGGCCCTCGAGTCGATCACGCTGGACCGGGAAGTGATGCACCTCAAGGACGAGTGGATACCTCGATATGCGTCCTTGGTATACTATGGGTACTGGTTCTCCCCGGAACGTACCATGCTCCAGGGAGCCATCGACGAGGCAGCCCGGGCAGTCACCGGCGACGTGCGGGTGAAGCTCTACAAGGGCAGCGTACAGGTAACGGGCAGAAAGTCGGCCGGGTCTCTCTACGACCAACGATTCGCGACCTTCGAAGAGGACCGGGTGTACTCCCAGGCCGACGCGACCGGATTCATTCGGCTCAATGCCCTCCGGCTGCGGATCAGGTCGATGGTGGAGAGAGGTCGCCGATAGGACAATGGAAGCGGGAGGGATGAGTCCTTTCCTAAGGTAGGGGCTGGTTATGCAGGTGAGTTGTGGACGACGCGATCCCGTTCATCAATGAGATCAGGAAGTGGCTGAGCACCAAACATGTGGGGCAGGCTTTCCAGCCTGCCATGTGCTGGGCCGAACCCAGGCATCTGACGAAAGCAGATATCGTCGTCGTCACTCAATACAGAAGAAGGCTTCCTCACTGGAACCTGGTCGGGTCGACCTACTTCATCACGTTGCGAGCAGATGGGCGAATGGGATCGCCATTGGAAAGGCCGACCTCGCGGATATCGTTGAAGAATCGATCTGGTTCGGACACTTGGAGAGGTATTTGATCGATGCATATGTGGTCATGCCCGATCATGTGCACCTGCTTGTCAAGCCTATGGGCGAGTGGACGGTCGGCAGGATACTTCAGGGCATAAAGGGTTTCGCCGAGCGGGAAATAAACATGCGCCTCAACAGGAAGGGGCCCTTCTGGCAAGACGAGAGATTCGATCATTTGGTGCGCAACGACGGGGATTGGCTCGACAAGTTTGACTACATTCATGGCAACCCGGCACGAGGACGCCTCGTGAAAAGACCTCAGGACTACCCGTTCAGCAGCTTGGTAACCATGCATAGTATTGGCAGTCTGGAAAGCCTGCCCCACAGGTTCCGTTCAGAGTCGTCGCAAAGCAGATAGACACATGTCCGCTCAAGACAGAGACAAGACAGCCGATACCGTCACGGATTCCACCGGCATCCGCAAGGGCAGGTTCGCGGCCGGGATGGATCCTCTGTTTGCCCGGTACAACGCGTCCATATCGTTTGACAAACGGCTGTACAGAGAAGACATTCGGGGGAGTATCGCTCACGTGAGGATGCTCGGGGCACAGGGCATCGTGACGCAGACTGAGGCAGAGTCGATCGAGCAAGGCCTGAGCGAGGTCCTGGAGGATATCGAGGCAGGTCGGCTCCAGTTCAGGGATGACCTGGAAGACGTGCACATCAACATCGAGGAGGCTCTCAAGGCCCGCATCGGCGACACGGCAGGCAAGCTCCACACCGCGCGGAGCAGAAACGATCAGGTGGCCCTTGACCTGCGACTGTATCTCCGCGACTGTTCCGACAAGGTGCAGGCAGAACTCGTACGCCTGATCCGCGCCTTGACCGACCAGGCGGAGAGGCGCGTCGATCTCATCATGCCGGGGTACACGCATCTCCAGCGAGCACAGCCGGTCCGGTTGTCCCACCATCTGATGGCGTACGTCGAGATGTTCCGCCGCGATTGGGAACGGTTCCGGGACTCAGCCGTGAGAGTCAACCGCATGCCGCTCGGTTCGGCCGCGCTCGCGGGCACCACCTTTGCGATCAACCGGGAGTCCGTGGCAAAAGACCTCGGCTTTCCGGAAGTCTGCCGAAACTCCATGGATGCGGTGTCTGACCGTGATTTCGCGGTGGAGTTCGTCTTCAACGCTTCCATGGTGATGATGCACCTTTCCCGTCTCGCGGAAGAGCTGATTCTGTGGTCCACGAGCGAGTATGAGTTCTGCACCCTGCCGGACCCCTTCTGTTCAGGGTCTTCCATCATGCCCCAGAAGAAGAACCCCGACGCGTGCGAGCTTGTGCGCGGCAAGACCGGTCGGGTGTACGGCGATCTCATGGGACTGCTGACCACGCTCAAGGCCCTTCCCCTGACGTACAACAAGGACCTCCAGGAAGACAAGGAACCCGTATTCGATGCCGCGGACACTGTCTTGGGATCTCTCGGCATCATGGCCGGCCTGGTGCAGCACGTCGAGTTTCGCAAGAAGAGGCTCGCTCAGGCCGCGTCCGATCCTTCCCTTGCGGCAACAGACCTTGCCGACCGCCTGACACGAGAAGGAATCCCGTTCCGGCAGGCCCACGAGCGGATCGGCGAAATCATCCGGGCCGGCGGAGCGACTCTCGGCCGAGAATCGTCCCTGCCTTCCCCGGAGGAGATGGTCGAGGCAAGAGACCATGTGGGAGGCACGGCCCGAAAGCAAGTTCTGGAGCAGATCGCCGAGGCAAATCGGTTTGCGAGTGCCTCGGTCCGGTCCACCGGAAAGGATTGAGGTGAGCGTCTAGCCGGATGGCAGAAGCATGCACCACCATGGCACAACGAAACCAAGAAAGACAGGTCCCAACAACGCCGGCATGAGGCTTGATCTGTACTACTGACCTTCGTCTCGCCGCGCCGCGAAGATTTGTCGTGGGGGGACCTGCTGCATCACAGAGCATAGTTGGAATGTAACGAGAAGGATGACGGTTGTCTCAGACGTGCGGAGAACCCACTCACCCTCCCCTCGGACAGCATGCGGGCCGAGGAAGGTCGACGCGATTATTGGCCGCGGCTCCCAGCCGCTCTTCATTTCCTTTGTGTCTTCGTGCCCGTGAGGCTTGTTCTGGGGTTGGACAGACGATCCCGCTGAACGGTTACGGATTGAGGAAGACCTTTCATGGATGCGTTGCGTTGCTCGTATGTTGTGTGGTCGCCGCGTGCGGTTACAAGACCAGCCCCAGACCAATGGGAACCACTGTCCCGGGTCCGATCGGTCTGGTGGACTGCTCGGTGTACCCCGACCGTATCCTGCTCAAGTGGGAAGTCCCCGGCTCCAATGCCGACGGCTCAGCACTCAGGGACTTGTCCGGATTCCGAGTGTACCGGGCGTCACACAAGACCGGCAGCGAGTGCGCGGACTGCAAGAAGACCAGGGAGATCTACGCAAATGTGGACATCGAAGATCCGACGAATGCCGCAGTAGTCGGAAACGAAGTCGTGTATGCGGACAAGAAAGTGATCACAGGAAATACCTACATTTACCGGGTGACCGCGTACAACCTCAAGGGACGCGAAGGGCTCCCCACCACTGAGCTCGAGGTAGATTTCCGGGAGGCGCCGGAGCCGCCGGCCAGCCTTGAAGGGACGTGGCGGGAGGGAGAGGTAGTGCTCCGATGGACGCCCCCAAAGGAACGCGAAGGGGTCACAACCTACCGGATCTACCGGGCCGGCGTGAACAAATCCGAGGCCATGAAGCCTATCGGCTTGGCAGACTGGGGCGAGACTCAGTACTCCGACAAAAGGATCGAAAAGGACCAAACCTATTTCTACCAGATGCGATCCGTGCGCATAGCCCGAGGGATCGCCCAGGAATCCCAGCCGTCTCATACCGTGATGGTGAAGATTCCCAGGAAGCGGGTCCCGACGCCGAAGAAACCGGAAAGCATACCGGAACGAGACGCAATCAGGATAGATTGGGAAGCGGTAAAGGTCGACGAGGGCGTGGTAAAATACAATATCTACCGCCAGGAACCCGGCAGAACGCCCGCGAAGCTCAACGCCAAGCCACTCGACGGGACCTCGTTCAAGGATAGGAATGTCAAGGATGGCCGGGAGTACCTCTACTCGGTGACCGCATTCGTGGAAGGCAGAGAAGACGAGGAATCAGCCAGATCCGAGACGACGAAAGAGCTCAAGTACAGGCGGCCTGCCCCGGTACCAAGATGAAATATTAGGAGAGCAATGCATTATTTCCACTACAAAGATGATCGGCTTTGCTGCGAGGACGTTCCCATTGACGCGATCTGTGATGAGTTCGGTACCCCTGTCTTTGTGTATAGCAAAGCCACGCTGCAAAGGCATTTTGACGTATTCAAAGCCCCTTTCCGGACCCTCGATCACTTGATCTGCTTCTCCGTGAAGGCCTGTTCAAACCTCTCGGTGATCAAGCTGTTCGCGGACATGGGGAGCGGAGTCGATATCGTGTCCGGCGGCGAGCTCTTTCGCTCGCTCAAAGCAGGTGTTGACCCGTCGAAGATAGTCTATTCAGGCGTGGGCAAGAAGGTCTCGGAGATCGATGAGGCCCTCGCTGCAGGGATACTGCTTTTCAACGTGGAATCCGAAGAAGAGCTCGCTGCCATCGACCAAAGAGCCCGTGGCATGGGCAAGAAGGCGCAGGTGGCGCTCAGGATCAACCCTGACGTGGACCCGAAAACCCACCCGCACATCACCACCGGACTCAGAGAGAACAAGTTCGGCATCGAGATGGCCAGGGCTGTCGTGATCTACCGTGCGGCCAAGGACATGGCCGGCATCGATCCGGTCGGAGTGGATTGCCACATCGGGAGCCAGTTGACGCAGATCGGCCCGATCATCGAGGCGGTGGCACGACTCAAGCACCTCATCGGTGCCCTGGCCGCAGAAGGGATACCCATACGGTACCTGGACATCGGCGGAGGTTTGGGTATCCCGTACCACGATGAAGAGCCCCCTCCCCCATCAGAATACGGAGCCCAGATCTGCGGGCTCGTGTCGGATATGGGGCTCACTCTGATTCTCGAACCTGGGCGAGTGCTCGTGGGCAACGCGGGCATACTGGTCACGCAGGTCCTGTACCGCAAGCACGGCCCGGACAAGGCGTTCGTCATCGTCGACGCGGCCATGAATGATCTCATGAGGCCGACCCTGTATAAGGCGCATCATGAAGTGTGGCCTGTGAAGAAGGCAAGCTCTCACGACCCCCGGGAGAAGATCGTGGCAGACCTTGTGGGGCCCATCTGTGAAAGCGGCGACTTCTTCGCGAGACACCGGGAAATGGACCCTGTCCAATCCGGCGAGCTACTGGCCCTCATGAGCGCAGGAGCCTATGGATTCTCGATGTCGTCCAATTACAACTCCCGTCCCAGGGCGTGCGAGGTGCTCGTTGACGGACCCGAGTACTTTCTCATCCGCAAGAGAGAGGCGTACGAAGACCTGATCCGGGGCGAAGAAATCCCCCGGACGCTGTTCAGGCCATGAAAGGAGAATGAGATGTTTTCAGGAGTCTTTACCGCTATCGTAACCCCATTCAAGAACGGCGAGGTCGACGAGAAGAGCCTGAAAAAGCTCATTCGCTTCGGAATCGACGGAGGGGTCAGCGGCATCGTGCCTTGCGGCACCACGGGCGAATCACCCACCCTCAGCCACGAGGAACACAACCGCGTGGTGGAGCTGACCGTGAAGGAGATCGCGGGTGAGGTCAAGGTCATCGCGGGAACCGGGTCCAACAGCACCCAGGAGGCGATCTCGCTTACCGCCCACGCGAAGAACGTAGGTGCGGACGCGGCCCTGATGGTGGCGCCGTACTACAACAAACCTACACAAGAAGGACTGTACCAGCACTTCAAGGCAGTGGCCGACGCGGTCGACATTCCCATTATCCCGTACAACATACAGGGGCGGACCGCGATCAACATCGAGAACGCCACCATGCAGAGGATCTCGCAAATCCCCAACATCGTGGGAGTCAAGGAGGCCTCGGGGAACATCCTGCAAATGAGCGAGGTGATCAGGCTCTGCGGACTCGATTTCGACGTGCTCTCCGGCGACGATCAGATGACGTTCCCGCTCATGGCACTGGGCGGTAAAGGCGTGATCTCCGTGGTGAGCAACATAGTCCCGGACAGGATGTCCGCCATGGTCAAGAGCATGCTCCAGGGCGACTGGAACACCGCGCGAACCGCGCACTTCGAGATCTATGAATTGTGCCAGGCCATGTTTCTCGAGACCAACCCGGTTCCGGTCAAGGCCGCTCTCGGGCTCATGGGAAAGATCGCTCCGGATTACAGGCTCCCCCTGTGCAGTCCGTCCGCGGCGAATCTGGCGAAGCTCAGAGGCGTGCTCGAACGGTACGGGCTGCTGTAGGGCTTCGTAGTGAACTCTTGGGGGCTGCCCAAGAAATGGCAGTATCAATGCGGGCGGCCCGTGGCCCTTGGAAAATCCTTCCCCTGCCCCTCCTTTAGAAAAGGAGGGGAGCAGGAGAGGCGCTCTTCCCCCCCTTTTCTAACGGGGGGTTTGGGGGGATTTTGACTGCACCACTTATTTCCGCACAATCCCTAAGGGTGCTTGAACGGAGATGGTCGCCAACCATCAGATCGGAGTGGACTTATGAACATAGGAGTCTGTGGCGCGGCAGGCAGAATGGGCCGCAGAATCATCGCGCTCGGCCACGAACACCCCCAGATGCAGATTTCCGGGGCATTCGAAAGAGTCGGCCATCCGGACATCGGCAAGGACGCGGGGGAGTTGGCCGGGGTCGGCAAGATTGGGGTGCCGCTCGCTGATGACATCTCCGCGGTGCTTGGCGGATGTGACGTGCTGGTCGACTTCTCCGACCCCGCGGCGTCAGTGGCCAACATCGCCAAAGCAGCGGCCATGCACAAGGCGATCGTGGTCGGCACCACCGGATTCACCGCCGAGCAAACGGCGGAAATCCGTCGAACCGGCAGTGCCACCCGATGTCTCATTGCCCCGAACATGAGTCTCGGGGTGAATCTGCTCTTCGACCTCGTAGCAAGAGCAGCCCGGATGCTCGGAGATTCGTACCATGTGGAGATCATCGAGGCTCACCACTCGTTGAAAAAGGATTCTCCGAGCGGGACTGCCAACAAACTCGCGGCAGTGGCCGCGGAAGCCCTCGGAAGAGACCTCGACCGGGACGGAGTGTACGGCCGAAAGGGGATCGTGGGCCCCAGACAACAGAACGAGATCGGAGTGTTTGCGGTGCGGGGAGGCGACATAGTCGGCGAACATACCGTCATGTTCGTGACCAACGGCGAGCGCCTCGAACTCACCCATCGAGCCCACAGTCGTGATGCCCTTGCCAAGGGAGCCGTTGCGGCAGCAGTCTGGTTGTACGCGCAACCAGACGGGATCTACGACATGCAGGACATGCTCGGAATAAAGGCAAGATAATGAAGCTGGTAAGATTCTCAATAGCCGGCAAGGTTCTTCCGGGCAGGCTCGTGGACGAGACCACTGTACGCGCGGAAGCGGGAGATTTCGACCTGAGCCACGTGCGGCTTCTCGCACCAGTGGAACCATCGAAGGTTGTGGCGGTGGGGCTCAACTATCGTGACCACGCGCAGGAGTTGGGACAAGCCCTTCCCGAAGAGCCGCTCCTGTTCCTCAAGCCGTCGACCACGGTCATCGGTCTGGGAGACCCGATTCGGCTCCCGCCACAAAGCGCGCGGGTGGACTACGAGGCAGAACTCGGCATTGTGATCGGCAAGACGGCGAAAGGTGTCACCGCTTCTCAAGCAAAGGATCATATCCTTGGGTACACGTGTCTAAATGATGTAACAGCCCGCGATCTCCAGGTCAAGGACGGCCAATGGACCAGGGCCAAGGGTTTTGACACGTTCTGCCCTCTTGGACCTTGGATCGAGACAGAGCTGAACCCCTCGGACCTCGGTGTCGAGCTGTTCGTCAACGGAGAGCTCAAGCAGCGGTCCCGGACCTCAAACCTGATCTTTGATCCGTGGCAGTTGGTGGAGTTCATTTCCGGGATCATGACCCTTTGGCCCGGAGACGTCATCGCAACGGGAACTCCTTCGGGGATCGGCCCCCTGAAGCCGGGCGATGTGGTCGAGGTGAGCATAGAAGGCATCGGCAAACTGGTCAACCCGGTAGAGAGCGCTCAGTAATGGGCGTCACCGCATACGTGGGCTTCGGGTCGAACCTTGGCGACCGCAGGGCGAAGTTCGAGGCCGCATGTCGGCTGCTCGGGAATATCCCCGGCACCCGCGTGACCGCCGTGTCGCGGTTGTTTGAAACCGAGCCGGTGGGGCTATCCGACAACGGACCCAAGTTCGTCAACGGAGCCACGGCCCTGGATACGGAACTCCCGGCTCGGGAACTGATGAAGCACATGAGGGAAATCGAGACGGCCCTCGGAAAATCACCGGAACACAGGAGCGACCTGTCCCGGGAAATCGACCTGGACCTGCTCCTGTACGGCGAAGACCGACTCACGGAAGAAGGCCTTGTGATTCCCCATCCGAGAATGCATGCACGGGCGTTCGTGCTGGTACCGCTGGCAGAGATCGCCGGGCATGCAGTACATCCCGTGCTTGGACAGACGGTGCAATGGCTCCTCGACAAGCTGCCCGCGCACGACGTCATGCACGTTACCCCTGTGAGTGGTTGATTCTGGCAGATCACCGGGTTTGCCCGGTGCACGAAGAAGGATCGGATCGCCATGCCGGCTCCAGTAAAGACCGCCAAAATACTGATTGCCGACGATTCGAGCATACTGAACAATGTGCTTCGTGATCTGTTCGAAGAGAGCGGATTCGAGGTGGTGCAGGCGTTTGACGGCTCCGAATGCAAGACCGCCTTCTTGAAGGAGCGGCCTGACTTGGTATTTCTCGATGTGCAAATGCCTGAAATCGATGGCCTGGATGTGCTCCGGTATATCAAGAAGAAGTCACCTCAGACCCCCGTGGTCATCATGACGGGAGCGGGCGACGAAAGCACCGCGGTGGGAGCGATGAAGCTGGGCGCGGATGACTACCTGAAGAAGCCGTTCGGCAGCCTTGACGTGGTCGGCCTGGCCAAGAACCTCGTTTCCCGACAGGAGGCACGACGGGAAAACATCCGCCTGAGGAGGAAGATCCGGCAGTCCGAGCGGTACCTGGCCCACCTGACCACCATCATCAACGAAGCGCTCGTGACCACTGATCCTCAAGGGCTGATCGACTTCGTGAACCTTGCTGCGGTCAACCTTTGGGGCTATTCGCAGGAGGAGCTCAAGCACAAGGATGTCCACTTCCTCGTTCGTGGTGAAGCACGCACCCTGCTCCACCGCGACCTGGTCAAGGAAACCCTCGAGAAGGGACGCCTGGAAGGCGAGTTTCACTTCCGCAGGCGGGATAAGGGAACGTTTCCCGGCTATCTTTCGACCTCGGTGATCAGGGACAAGAACCGGATCCGGGGGATCGTCATGGTGGTGGCTGACTTGACACGTCTGTACGAGGCGGAAATGCGACTCAAGAAGTCCGAGAAGCTGGCATCCATGGGGATGATGGTGGAAGGCATTGCCCACGAGATGCGAAACTCCCTGACTTCCCTCGGAGGCTTCACTCGGCGGGTGCGCAGGCTCGCCTCATCGATGCCTCAACTGGATGACTACACCCGCATCATGCTGGGAGACGTGGGTCGCCTGGAGGATATGGTCCAGCAAATAGAAGAGTACGTGCGTTTCGCCAAATTCTACACGTTCGATTTCGTGAAGGTGGATCTGCGTGCACTCGTTGACCAGGCGAGGGCCAGAGCCGTCGAGAAGCTGGATCCGGCCGTGTCGGGGCCTGTGCGCTTCAAGATTCTGGCAGACGACGTGCCCCAGGTGATGGGAGACCCGGTCGCCCTGGAAGAGGTGTTCTACAACATCGTACTCAACGCGTACGAAGCAATGCCCCGAGGGGGCAGCCTCATCGCGACCATCAAGAGGCTGAATTCCGCGGTATCGGTGTCGATTTCCGATACCGGGGTCGGCGTCCATGCGGAGGAGATCTCCGAGATCTTCAATCCGTTCTTCACCTCCAAGACCAAAGGAGCGGGCATGGGTTTGACGAAGGTCCATCTGCTGGTCGAAGAACACGGAGGGACCGTCAACGTGAGGTCTGAGCTCGGGAAGGGCACCACCTTCGAGGTGATTCTGCCGATCGAGAGGCTCTTGACTGGGCATTTCTCGTGGCAATCCGTATCGCGGGGCCATCCTGCGCATTGAATCACTTGTGAATGCATTGTAATGACAGGGTAGGTCTGACCGTCGACAGCCGTCGCGCATGCGCTACTGTCAACTGGAGACCTCGTAGATGAAAAACTGGAGTCGTTATCTGTTCTGCGTCTGTTCCGCGTACCTGATGCTGGGTATGCCTGGAGACGTAAGCGCCGAAATCTACATGCGAATCGGAAAAGATGGCCACAAGGAGTTCACCAATCGCCCTTCGGATCCAGGATGGGTCTTCTACATGAGCGAGTCCCAGGGAGAACCGGTGATCCAGTTCGTTTCCGTCCAGGGCAAACCCAAAAGCGTAGACGAGATCATCGGGGAGATTTCCCGGAAGTTCGACATAGACTCAGCCCTCGTCAAGGCCATCGTCACCGTGGAATCCAACTGCGACCCCAATGCGGTATCGAAAAAGGGTGCCCAGGGGCTCATGCAGTTGATGCCGTCCACCTCCAAGAAGCTCAAGGTTGACAAGCCCTTTGATCCGCGGGAAAACATCGTTGGCGGAGTAAAATACATCAAAGGACTTCTGGCCTCCTACGGCGACCTGCGACTGGCGCTTGCCGCGTACAATGCGGGGCCGGCCGCGGTCAAGAAGCACGACGGCATACCTCCGTACCGTGAGACCATCAACTACGTGAAGAAGGTCATAGAGAATTACAAGCGATTCAAGAAGGGAGAACCCGTCAATGTGGCCGGGAGCAAAGCCGTCAGGAAGCAGGCCCGGGTAGTCCCTGTCAAGTCAAAGGCCCGCGCGGCCAAACCTGCCGGAAAAGAGGCCTTGGCACGGAAATAGCGGAACGCCGGCGAACGGGCCACGTGTTCCCCGGCCGCAGAAAAGAGCGCGATGAAACGACATCTCCCCAATTTCCTCACTCTCGGCAGAATGGTACTGGTTCCCCCCATAGTGGTGTTGCTGCTCTTTCCGGGTAAAATGCCGTCGGCTCTGGCGGGTGCGATTTTTCTCGTGGCTTCCTTGACGGATTTCCTTGACGGAATGGTTGCCCGCAAGTGGGGTGTGGAATCATCCTTCGGCCGCTTCCTCGACCCCATTGCAGACAAGGTGCTGGTGACCTCGGCTCTGATCATGCTCATAGGGTTGGAGCGGGTTCCCGCGTGGATCGTCGCCTTGATCATCAGCCGGGAGATCGCGGTGAGTGTGCTCAGGGCAATCACCAAGAGCTGGGACACGATACTCCAGCCTTCGGCCGCGGGCAAACTCAAGGCGGTATTTCAGTTTGCCGCGGTAGTACCGCTCATCGTTCACTACCCCTACGACTTCATCGTTCCGATCGACTTCCACTTCATCGGCATGGTCTTGCTCTACATCGCGTTGGCATTGACTCTCTGGTCAGGATTCGATTATTTCCTGCGCTTCTACCGGGAGTACGACGCGAGAGAGAGGACTGACGAATAGGAGCCTGCCTGTACCCATGCCGGCGATCTGAGGACGTACGGACCAGTCAGACCGGTGGGTCCAAAACCCTCGGCTGTGTACAGGCAGCCCCTTCGGGCCTGGGACGCAAACGTCCCACGGCGAGGCACCCGGCGCTTTGCCGCGGGTTTCAGCCTACCGAATGGACGGAACGCCCATGAAGTCACAAGCACTGCGTGCGTGGCCCGTCAAAGGAGGAGTCCATGGAGGACATCACCGGTGAAGTAGTACTTCCCACCTCTTTGCGAAGGTTCCTCGAACAAGGGAACTCGAAGTTCAGGTGCGACGACGGGGATTGGGACGTTGAGGTCGAGTGGCCGCTCCCACGCTTTCTTCGAGATGTGCTTCCAGAGCGTGCGGTTGTGATCGGGCACAACGGGGCGGGCGACTACCTCTTCATCACGGAAGAGGAGCCGACCGGCCATGACCGGCAAATGCCGGGGCCGCGTGTCTTCGTGTATTGGCACGAAGGACCTGACATCGCACGGTTCTCGGACGACCTGAGCGCACTGACCAACCCTCCGGAGCCGGTCCCGTCGCAACATCCGCCGGTCTTCTACGCAGATGGAACGACCCGAGTCTTGATAGGGGATCAGGTATCCGCGAGGGATCTGTTTTTGCGCAGGGAGGGGCGTGTGGTCTACGTTCCCGGCATCTCACGCCGGAATCGGGACCTCGAGCACGGAGGACTTGCCTGGGTTGCCATTCGTTTCCACAAAGGCACGATGACGGGTATTATCGTAGATCCCGATTCCGGACGTTTGAAGAAGAGTGTAACGTTCCTTGGCAGGGGAACCACTCCTGTGGAGGAATTCGGTCCGTACGAAGACTTCGATTAACCACTGCGCACTGGTAGGAATGGGAAAGGAACAGATCGTAATTGGTTTACTTACCGCAGACGACGGTGAGCCGCTTTCCATCAAAGTCTTTGAGGGTAATACCGGGGATCCGATTACCGTATCTCATCAGATAGATGTTTTGAAGCGACGATTCGGCGTGCAGGATGTGGTATTCGTCGGTGACCGAGGCATGGTAAAGAGCAAAGGAAAAGAGGCCCTGAAAGAAAACGGCCTCCGATATATCACCGCCTTGACGAATCCCCAGATAAGGAAGCTTCTGGGCAGAGACATCATTCAGCTTGATTTCTTCGACGAAACGGTCTGTGAGATAGAACACGACAATCTCCGCTTGGTACTTTACCGAAATGAGAAGATCCGGGAGAAAGAAGAGAATCGCAGGAATGACAAGCTCAGACGCCTGACGGAGCTTGTTTTCAAGCGCAATGTCAAGGTCGCAGAAGCCAAACGGGCCAAGCCTGAAGCGGGTCTTCGAAAACTGACCGCCTGAGCGGCTGTGCATTCTGTTGCTGAGACATTCCTCCTGCCTGCCTCAGTACGGTCGAGTAAACAGCTTTTCGATCCCCGGGTAAAACTCCCTGACATTTTGGTGGTAC
This sequence comes from Thermodesulfobacteriota bacterium, assembly GCA_040755955.1. Lineage (GTDB taxonomy): Bacteria > Desulfobacterota > Desulfomonilia > Desulfomonilales > Desulfomonilaceae > JBFMAA01. The sequence goes on along the minus strand of JBFMAA010000003.1, from coordinate 7,468 downwards.
CACCTTATGGACTCTTCGTTTATGACCGCCGTTGTACCTCTCATCTCAATGGGTTCACCGGCAGCTATCCGGGAAATCACCCCTTCACGCTTACGAAACGTTTCTGGTGACCACCCCCTTTTCTCGATCATCCTTCGTTCGAAATCAGCTCTTTTCTTAGACTTGTAAGGCCTCCCCGTCTTCAAGGATCGCAAAGCATCAGCCCAGAACATTTTGTGGTACTCCGTGGCACGCTCCATTATCTTGTCCCGCAACAACCGAACCTCTTGCGGCTTGATTTTAGCGTCATCAAATATACGCCAGAACTCGTGATGGACTTCCGGGGTTAAATAGTCGGCGTTTTCCATCACACGTTTCATGATCTCAAGTATTCTGGCCTCGTTGAGGTTGACTCTGGGAGCTTTAATCCGCTCCTCTACCGCCTTGGGTATTGTCAGGTAGATTCCTATCGCAAGCAGGACCACGCTCACGACCAAGTATGTAGTTCTGGATGCCGGTTTCTTGCGCGATCGGCCATCCAGGTAGATTATCGCAAAGAGGACCAGGGCCAAGCATCCGACACCCAAAAAGAAACTGAGAACCAGCGCAAAGGCGTCCATAGGAGAAGGGGCTATGAGACATATCGCTGCGATAGTGCCAAAGAAAGCCAACATGCCCACGATGTTCAGCGCTTTATCCACTGTCGATCGTTTGGGGAGCCTGATCTTCCAACGCCGGTCGCCGAAATTCTCTTGGGTGCCTTCTGACCCCATAGAAACCGCGGTTGCGTTTGAGGCGTTCGGCATCAAGGCAGCGTGGGGCTCGGAAGTATCCGGACCTCTGAATGACTGACCGGCGCTCCGGGCATAAAGTTCGTCCGGATGGAGGAAGCCTTTGTCAAGTAGCATATTGAGGACCTTCTTCAACTTCTCGGAACTCAGATCGTACTTGACCATCAGATCGGCATCGCTCATTCCCGAATGCAGGTCGTCGACGATTGCCCTCGCACTTATCCTTCGAGTTCGGCCTTGCTCGCGCTGCCCTTTGTGGTCGTCCATGTTTGATCACCTTTTATACCACTGCGCGGTCAAACAAGTGACATCGAAAGGACCGGCAGGGACGCCGGTCCCCACCATCCATAGTGGCGGAGGGCCTCCGTGCCCGCCACGCGTACTCATTTGAAAACGCATTGGTATTACCCTTCCCGTTCGTTCCGTGAGCTGACCATCGGCACGGCTGGGCTTGCAAGCGCTTCTTGTGCAGTGGCCTCCGGACGGGCCACCGAGGCCCCCTGGGGTCCGGCACGGCGGCCAATCTCATCCTGTATGAGGAGGGTCTCCCCGGGCATGGGTGTGGTCCGTATCGCGAGAGCCCTGAACAGCCTACTGTCGGTTCTCATCGAGAAGACTATTCCTGAGATCAGCCTCTTGACATCGAATTGAAGAATAGTACACATAATCGTCCCCCGCGGTTCTTCGTTCTCCAGGATTGTGTGCGCCATCCTAGCATCCGGAGGCCGGCCGTGCAAAAGGAAAGGGTAAGCGTTCACCCGGAACGAAAAGGCAATGAACCGCCCCAGGACACAAGGCCACCAAGTCGGCCTGTTCACCACAACGGCAGTGTGAGACTTGTTCCCTGATTTGTTTGTGTGTAACCGTTCAGGTGGTATCCGTTGTGGGCCCCGAAGACAAACCACAAAGGTACCAAGGCACAAAGACGGGAAGGAGGGTGCCACGTACTCCGGCAAGTCAATGATGTCGCCGGCGTTCCTCCAACCCGCGACTCACGTCCTCGGCTGCTCTGTTTCGTCCCTACGGGACTGCACCGGCGGCTGGGGAGCCCCAGAGGGGCGACAGACAGTCGCCCGATGCGTAGGCACCGAGCGCCCGACAGGATGAACCGGAGAATAGGAGGGGGTCTGACTCCATCATTCCAGACTTTCATCCGAAACCAAGACGCGGCGCGCGCATTCCCGACGGTTCCGACCGGCGGGGAACCGACCTTGCTCGGCGGCGGTTGTCCCCCGGCCGATGAAGGCCTATTTGAGCCGCTCCGGCACGCGTGGCGGCAGTGTGGTGATATGGATCACGAATTCGCTGAGCGTTTTCGGCGCACCATCTACGAGCACTACCGGGAGAACCGACGCGAGTTTCCTTGGCGGGAAACGGATGATCCCTATCGCGTACTGGTGTCCGAGTTCATGCTGCAACAGACCCAGACGGAAAGGGTGCTCCCCGCGTATGATCGGTTTCTTCGGCGTTTCCCGACCGTTGCGTGTCTTGCCGGTGCCGAGCTCCGAGATGTCCTGCAGGCATGGCAGGGGTTGGGGTACAACCGTCGTGCGGTGTCGCTTCACCGAGTCGCGCTGATTGTGACGGACCAATTCGATGGCAGAATCCCGGACTGCCCGGACACCCTGCGGACCTTACCGGGAATCGGTCAGTCAACCGCGGGAGCAGTGACCGCATTTGCCTTCAACAGGCCCGCGGTCTTCGTTGAGACGAACATCCGACGGGTATTTCTCCATTTCTTTTTCCCGGAGGAGGGCTCGGTTACCGAGCGGAGCATACTGCCCTTGGTGGAGGCTACTCTGGATCGGGAAAACCCGCGTGATTGGTACTACGCGCTCATGGACTACGGGGTGCTGCTCAAGAAGACCAAAACCAACGCCAACCGGAGAAGTGCCCATTATCGCCGTCAGAGTCGGTTCGAGGGTTCGGACAGGCAGATTCGGGGCCTTATTGTGCGTGCGCTGCTGGCCCAGGGGAATCTGACCCGCAGGGGTCTGGTGAAGACCTTGCACAAGGACCCGAAACGGGTGACCGCGATAATCGCCATGCTGAGGCAGGAAGGGATCGTCACCGAGACGGGAAATCTCCTCTCGATCTCCCAGCGCCCCGGGAATGCAGCCACCACGAAAGCCCGAAGAAGGCAGCCAAAATGAGAAAGGTCGTGCCCAACGCAACTACCGGGGTGATGTGGAACGGCCACCGCCGGAAGGCGCCACGCTCCTCGGGGCGACCGTGTCTCTCCTGCCTTCATGACCTGAATGCTTACCCTCGGCAATGGTTGGACGCACGACCCGAATGTCATGTATCTGTGGCAAGTTCTTATCGTCCTTTGAACACTGGAGGCCTTTTCTCGAAAAAGGCCCTCGGACCCTCCTTTGCATCTTCGGATTGAAAAACAGGCTCTGCCAAGAATTGCTCCAGCCGCAATCCCTCAAAAAGTGGAAGGTCCATGCCCCTGTAAACTGCCTCTTTGGCTGCCTGTACGGCAAGGGGCGCATTCCGGCAGATCCGTTCAGCCAGTTCCATGGCTTCGGGGAGCAATTGATCGGAAGGCACAACCCTATTGACAAGCCCGATCCGATACGCTTCCTGAGCATCAATCCTTTCTCCGGTGAGGATCATCTCCAGGCTCCAGCCCAGAGGGATCAGCTTGGGAAGCCTTTGTGTCCCTCCGGCCACCGGTATGATCCCGCGGCTCACTTCGGTGAGTCCGAAGGTAGCGGTTTCTGAGGCGATTCTGATATCACAGGCCAGCGCGATTTCCAGGCCGCCGGCCAGACAATACCCGTTGATTGCAGCTATGATGGGTTTCCATATCTCAAGGTTGCGCGTGATTCCTCCCAACCCGGGTTCCGTGTCGAGGTTTGCCTTACGCTGGTCCGCTGTCGTGCTGCTATAGTATTTGGCCAGACCCTTGATGTCTGCGCCTGCACAAAAGGCCTTGCTGCCGGCCCCGGTGATGATGGCCACCCAGAGCTCGGGATTGTCGCGAAAATCGATCCAGGCCTTGTTCAGTGAAGCCAGGGTCTCCCCATCGAGAGCGTTCATGGCCAGCGGTCGATTGATCGTAAGGATCGCTATTCTCTCCATTGTCTCAAATTTGACCGGCATGGCAGGTGACCTCCTTTCCCGTCGCTCTTGACGCATGACTGAAATCATAAATCATATTGATGTATTCGCAATCCTGGGACGTTTGCCCTAGAGTCCGGCCTCCTCCGTGTGACCCTGCAATCTGCAACCCCCAGACGGTCCTTCAGGAGGCGGGAAATAGGCAGACCGTCGTCAGACTGCTGAAACAGACCCGCGGATCCTTTTTCGTATCCGTTCAGGCCGGGTTGAGGCAGCTACGCGCACGACCTGCCGGAAGGGTGAGGGGGCCGATGTCTGTTTCAAGGATACCGCAGATTTCAAGGTGCATAACTACCTCACACCATAACACCGGCACATCACCTCATCCCGGTCGGCCGAGTTGCCGGCCCGGAATCTGCACCCGCCGCCGCAGGTGTCCGCGTGGTCGCAATCGCGGCACTCCGTCGAGCTGATGGGGATGTGCTCGACGTTCACCCATGCCCGAGCAAGCCCCTCCTGCACGGAACCGTGGCACCTATCCGGGTACAACCCGCATCGGCACACCGCTCCTGAGGGGAGCACCGCGGCCAAATGCCGACCGCAGGTCCAACCCGGAGACGTGCCGTGGTACGAGCCGCCGAACCCGATGGACATGCACCGGGCCCCGTCATCGGGGCTCACCGCAAGGTCGGGGTGGGACTCCCACCTGCCCGCAACGCACGGGTAGTCGATGCTCCACTCCCGAGCGCCCAGGTCTGTGACCAAGTCCCGAAGTCCGTCGAAGTCCCCGAGATTGCCTCGATGCACCATCGTTGCCACTGACAGATCCAGGTCCGAATTCGCCGCTGCTCGCATGGCTCTCACGGCTTTTCGGAAGGAACCCTTGCCGCGGATCATCTCATGGCCCCTTTCGAGGCCGTCGAGGCTGATCTGCACCTCGTGGAATCGCAATCTTGACACAAATCGGTCATCGAGGGTCAGACCGTTGGTCAAGAGCACGGCACGAACTGGATAGTCCGGCAGCATGTCGTTGAGGGTGTGGAAATATGGATATAGAGTGGGCTCTCCGCCGGATACCAGTATTCTCAGGCCCTGCATGTGAGAGAATTGCTCCAGCAGCGGCTTGATCAGCTCTGAACGAAAGTCCGCAAGATTCGCATCTCCGAGGTAGCAGTGTGCGCAGGACAGATTGCACCGATACGTGACCAGCCATTCCAGATACCGCAAGGACGGGATCGGCGAACAGCCCTGATACCGGTGCCTGGGGCGCCCGTCCGACCGGAACTCGAGTAAGTCCTCGTCCACCGCGTACGACAGAAACGTCGGATCAGGCTTGAGTTGTGACACCGAGTGTTCCCCGTCGCACCGAAGGAGCATCTCAAAAGCTTCTTCGTTGACCTCGTAGAGTTCGTCATGGGGCACATGATAGAGGTAGTGCTCTTCGAGGCTCTTGATTGCACACTGCGGGGTGAGCCGGAGCGGTCGATCCCGGTTGCGATCAATAAGGTCGGCCCCTCGCAGAGTCTCCTCCGAGAGGGTCTCGTCCCTGAGAAGCCCGGAAAGGAGGACAAGTCCCCCGCACGGGAGGCAGTCTTCCGGGGGTTGCGGTGAAGTGAAATCGCAACCGTCCACGAGAAACGGGCACGCCTCACACACGCACTTTCTGAGGATTGATCTCTTAAACTTCGGGTCGAAGGAGCCGGCATCCGGAAGAGACGCGCAGGAAGATGCCTCAGAAAAGAGAACCGAGGTTAGTGCATAACCTCGGCATCTCTCTTCTTCGGATGAATTAGGTTTATAATACCGGCAATAGGCCCGGCAAATCCAATCTTCCTGGGTTGGCAAAATGGGGTTCACCTTTCACTCGGACGCTGCGCGCCGGCGAGCAGGACGGTCCTTAGCAGGAGCTCTTGCACTTGCACATGCCTTTGGACAGCCGAGCCACTTTCTTGATTGTCATTTGGACCTCCTTTATGATTGGATCAACTTGCTTCAGGGTGGAGCATTTCGAGATTCGTGTCAAGGCGGATTTTGCACGCGAGACACGGAAAAATGCAGCAGTAGCAACTAGTTGTCGAAGGTGTCACGAGGCCGATACGACGAGCCGGGTCATGCCATACCATGACACGACCGGCAGTAAATGGTGTGGGGGGCATCGCAGCGCGTACGAGTCTTATGGGAATTGGAGTTTCCGGGGGAAGGCGCGTTTTACTAATAAGGTTCGATTTCTCCTTTTTTCGAGAAGAAATCTTCGGGCCGGCAGTTCTGGAAGCAAGCAAGGTGCTTTCTCTTCGCTTGCGTAGAACCAACTCGCCCCGCCATCGGTTTTCATGCGGACCGAGAAAGGCGGACGCGAATTTGGTTGCGGCTCCCAGCCGTCGTTTTGAAAAACGCTCCTTCCCCCGGGCCCCATCCCCCAAAACTTTTGGTACTGGGCGGCTCCCGCTGGTCGCCGCAGGCCACGATGTTTTGTAGGATCGCTGGCAGAATCCCGTTCTCATGGTTCGCCGTGGGGCTGTTCGCCATGGGGCTTGGTGTTATGGGAGAGGTCACCAATGAAATCTTTTGACGTCGGAGCACTGGCCGCGGGTGAAGGTGGAGAATATGTCCTGGGAATGAAGGACCTTGCCACTCATGCATGCTACCTTATCTACGGGACGCTGAGACCGGGCGAAGGGGGGAGGCGAGTCAAACCTGGCCAAGGTCATGAAGAGATACTCTGCGCGGTAGTGGGAACGCTGCTTATTCACACCCCGGATGAGGTTTTCACGCTCGAAAGTGGGCACGCGGTGCACGTGCGCGAGGACGAGTCATTCGAGATCTCGAACCCTGGCCCGGAGCCAGTGGTCTACATAATGGCCGGCGGACACCCCCGACCTCATCACTGAACGGAACGCGTTCACAAGCCTAACGAATAAGGAGATGCGTCAATGAAGGTAGTAGCGGTTCTTGGAAGCCCGAGAGCAAAGGCCAACAGCACGGCTTTGGCCAGGACGATACTGGACCGACTTCGGGAGCTGGGCGCGCAGACACAAGAGTTCGCGCTCAACAAGTTGGAGTTCAAGGGCTGTCAGGCCTGTGAAGTGTGCAAGACCAAGCAGGACCGATGTGTGCTGAAGGATGATCTTACCCAGGTCCTCGATGCGGTGAGAGAATCCGACGCGGTGATTCTTGCGAGCCCGAATTACTTCGGCGAGGTATCGAGTCAGTTCAAGGCTTTCTTCGACCGGACGTACTCGTTCCTGAATCCGGACTTCAGCAGTCGGCTCGGAGGCGGCAAGTCGTCAGTGTTCGTGTTTTCGCAGGGGAATTCGGACCTCAAGGCGTACGCGGACGTCTATCCCCGGTACGAGATGTGGCTGAAACGATATGGCTTTGCGGAGAACCTTCTGCTACGCATGAATGGTCCCCGAGTGCCTGATTCCGTGCCCAAGAGACCGGATCTGGTCGCTCAGGCCGGCGAGATCGCGGACAAGCTCATGTCCGAGGCAGGGAAATAGACCCCTCAAGCCAAGTCGCTTTCCGAAAAGGAAGATTTCCGAGGGAAACGCTTTATCAGAAAATGCGATTTCCGGGGGAAGGAACTTCTTGCAAGAAGTTCCTTCCCCCGGACCCCCATCTTCAAGAAC
>JBFMAA010000002.1:61041-126222 GCA_040755955.1 Thermodesulfobacteriota bacterium | reverse complement strand
GTTGCTTTGCCCTTCGCGCGGGCTGTTTTCCCCTCCCCTGGTGGGAGGGGTGAGGGGAGGGGGAACCAGTCCACGCACGTGACGCCCGTTTTCAATGAGCAGCAGAGTAAACCCCCGGGCTATTCACCGCAAGCCCCTTCGGGGCTTGGAAGCTTGCGTCCTGAAGGGACGCACGATCAGTAGCCGTGCGTATCAACCCACGGCAGCGCGGGAAACACCCGCCGGCTTGCATGGAGCACCATGGAAACCCTGCTGGTTCCGATTAGCAAAGCCTTGGTATCCGGTCTGATGATGGGACTGGTATTTGGCCTGGTGGCTCTGGGGTTGACCATCATCTTCGGGGTCATGGACATCGTGAACTTCGCGCACGGCGAGTTCCTGATGATCGGCATGTACACCGGTCTCCTCACCGCCACGTGCCTGGGTACGGACCCGTTGGTGGGCCTGCCCATAGCCGGAGTTCTGGGGTACGTGCTGGGGCTGGTGTGCTACTACGGTCTCGTGCGGTTCCTGCTCCGAGGGCCGGTGGTGGCCCAACTGTTCGGCACCTTCGGACTTATGCTCTTCCTGCGGAACATAGCCTTGATGGTCATGGGCGCGGACCCCAAGAGCGTGCATCATGGCCTTCTCGTCGGGAAGTCCTTCCTGGTCGGGGGGGGCATCATCCTCGAAGTCACGAAACTCGCTGCCGGCGCGTTGTCGCTGGCTGCGTTCGGAGCAATCTGGTGGCTGATGAACAGGACCCGGGTCGGACGTGCACTCACGGCTACGGCTCTGGACGCACAGGGTGCACGGTACATGGGAATCCCCACGGAGAAGATGAACGCGCTCGCGTGGGGATTGGGTGGAGCCACGGTGTCGGTAGCAGGCGCACTCCTGGTGAATTTCTGGCCCGTTGACCCGAATGTGGGACTGCTCTTCACCATGATCGCATTCACCACGGTGGCGCTGGGCGGCTTCGGGTCCATCCCGGGAGCGGCCGCAGCCGGGCTGATCGTTGGATTTCTGATCAACCTCGCGCCCATGTGGGACGCGCTGGCGGCGTACACGGGGATTTCCTGGATCAAGTCCGGAGTGTTGCATCAATTCAAGTATTCCTTCGTGTACTTGGCGTTCTTCCTGATCATGATCTTCAGGCCCAGAGGACTGTTCGGTTGGAAGCACTGAAAAACGCTCTTGATTTCTCGGATTTTCCCGTGGTCGACCGGCTGGTGGCGAGTCTTGTCGGGGTGTTTCTCGTGGTGTTTCCTCTGCTGCCCCATTCCAGCTACGCGATGGCAACGATGATCCAGTTCCTGATGTTCTCGGTGTATGGGATGGGCTGGAACACCATCGGAGGGTACGGCGGGCAGGTGGACCTGGGAAAGGCCCAGTACGTGGGAATAGGGGCCTATACCACCGCGGTACTGATCGTGCGCTGGGACGTCCCGTTTTGGGTATGCCTTCCCATAGGCATGGCTCTGGCTGTCGGTTGGAGCTTCGTCATCGGGTATCCCCTGTTTCGGCTGAGGGGGCACTACTTCGCCATCGCGACGATCGCAACGTCACTGGTGCTCAAGGACGTGTTCGAGTCCTGGTCGTTCATCGGCGCAGCAAGAGGGCTTAAGATTCCCATCAAGGGGGACATGCCGAACTTCCTGTTCATCCAGTTTCGCCAAGACTACTATTATTACTACATTATGCTGGGTTTCTTCCTGCTCGCGCTGCTCTATCTGAACTGGTTTCGTCACAGCAGGATCGGGTATCAGCTCCGGAGCATCAAAGACAACGAAGAAGTGGCTCGTAGCCTCGGCATTGACGCGCATTGGGCAAAGATCAAGGCGTATGCCGTGGCGACCGCGTTTGTGGCTGCGGTGGGTTCGTTTCATGCGTGCTACAACTTCAACATCGAGCCTGAAGACGTGATGAGCCTGGATCTTTCGGTATTGATCGCGCTTATGGCGATGCTGGGAGGCGCGGGCAGCCTGTTCGGGCCGATCATAGGAGCCGCGATCCTCGTGCCCCTGAAGAACTACCTTGGCGTCTGGTTCGGCGCGAAGGCCGGCCTCATGGGGCTGGATCTGATCATCTATGCCGCGATCATCATGTTGATCGCGGCGGTTGAGCCCCGCGGCATATGGGGGCTGATCACCCGCTTGCGGGAACGGCGGAGCGACTAGATGTCTCTGCTCGAAGTGCGGAACCTGGGCATGCGATTCGGAGGCCTTCTCGCCAACTACGGAATCACGTTCTCACTGGAAGCCGGCGAGTTGGTGGGCCTCATTGGTCCCAACGGCGCAGGTAAGTCGACATTGTTCAATTGTATCGCGGGGATGTACGCGCCCACCGAAGGGAGTGTGTGGTTCAAGGGGAAAGAGGTCACGGGGTTGCCTCCTTACCGGATGGCACGGATGGGGCTGGCCCGGACTTTCCAGGTCTACGCGGCCACAGGCGACCTCAACGTAAGAGAGAACGTGATGGTGGGGAGCTTCGCGCGCGTCCGGTCCCGCTCCGAGGCGATGGCAAGGGCCCAGGGACTCATGGAGAAGATGCGCCTCGATGAGGTTGCGTCCGAGCGGGTTGCCAATCTCCCGATCGCGGCTCAGAAGCGCGTGGTCATGGCCACGGCTTTGGCCACGGAACCGGCTCTGCTGCTCCTGGACGAGGTTGCTGCGGGCCTCAACCAGACCGAGATCGACCAGATGGTGGAAGTGATCCGCTGGGTGCACTCGGAACTGAAGATCACTGTGCTGCTCATCGAGCACGTCATGGAACTGGTGATGAATCTGTCACACCGGGTCCTCGTCCTGGACAGCGGAAGACTCATCGCAGAGGGCCAACCCGCCAAGATCGTGCGAAGCCCCGAGGTGATCAGGGCCTACCTGGGCGAGCGGTACGCTAGTACGAATTCACACGGGTAAGGCAGCCTGGAAGAATCCACGCAAGGGCCTTACAGTGCGTCCAAGGGGCGCAATCGAGACCTCGATTCAGTGTTCACGGACGGGGGGCGGCTGGGTCTGTTGACAGGAGGCCCCGCCTGCTTCATCATCGGAAATGGCACGTGGGGACGTTGCCGATGATGAGTTCCCAGTGAACAACGATTGGTCACGGACACGGCAACTGGTCTTTGAGAGGAGGCTCGGGAACGGACACGACGCGAAACAAAGCAGCAGTCGATGAAAACGAAGAGGTTCTGGATCTTCTCGCAAAGGCCGGTGAGCAGTACGAAGCATACCTGATTCTCGCTCATCAGGCGAGACTCGGCCAACAAGAAGAACCTGAACCGAGTGTCGCCCGATCTTGGGATCACCCCATGACACTTTCCTGGAAGGAAATGTGAGGGCATGTCTTCCTGGACCGAGCTTGTGCACAGTTTGGAGCCGGTTGCGCGAGACTTCCGCCCACAATGGTTCCGGGAACGTCAGCAGGAATCCCTGAACATCATCTCGCAGAAACGTTCCCACAGGAACGTCGTTCTCTATGCATCCGCTTTTCTGCAGAAGCCGCAAATTGCTTCCATGTCGCTTCTGGTTTCCGCGGAAGATATTAACGGCTTCGTGTCGGTCATGTATGGCATGCAATGGGACAAGGGTCTGACACTTCTTCTTCACACTCCCGGGGGCGTGATCAACGCGGCAGAGACCCTCGTGGAGTACCTGACGACCAAGTTTGAAGAGTTCGAGACGATAATTCCCACCTATGCGATGTCCGCGGGAACCATGCTCAGTCTCGCGTCCGACAGAATCATAATGGGACGGCAGAGCCAACTCGGACCTATTGATCCCCAAATGCCGATAGGACACGGAGCGGTCTCGGCGAGGGCAATAGTGGACCAATTCGACCGTGCGCGAGAGGACGACCTGCTGGATCTTCGAATGGCCCACATTTGGGCACCGATTCTTCAATCACTGGGCCCCGGACTCCTTCAAGAAGCACAGAACGAGCTCGATTACCGCCGGCAGATGGTCGCCAGGTGGTTGGAGCGCCGAATGTTCAGGTCGTTGCCCAACGGAAAGGAGACGGCCGAAGCTGTGGCCGAGTACTTCAGTGACGCATCCACGCACAAGAGCCATGGGCGAAGGATAGGTCGAGAGGAAGCACGCTCACAAGTCCGTGAATGTCGAGGATCTCGAAACGGACCAGGAGTTTCAGGACGCGGTCCTGACGGCCTACCATCTCGCCACAATCGTTTTCGAGCAGACCCCTGCCACGAAATTGCTCGTGAGCAATCATGGCCGAATGTGGCTCAAGAACGCGTGATGCGGACGCACACTACGAAATGGTCTTTGTGCTGTAAGGCGCATGTTGACGGAGGGCAGGTGTGAGCGTTCCTCTGCTGACGCTGGAGAAGGTCGGAGTCCGGTACGGTAGCGCGCCGGTGGTCCGGGATGTGAGCATCGAGGTCTTCCCGGGCGAGACGGTGGCAGTGGTGGGAGCCAACGGTGCAGGGAAATCGACGCTGCTGAAGGCGATCATGGCATCCCAGCCTGCGTTCTCGGGCAGAATCGTGTTCGACGGCAAGGAGATCCAGTCCCGACGCACCGAAGATATCGTGAAGCTGGGCCTGATCTACGTGCCTGAGGATCGCCGGCTATTCAGACCGCTCTCCGTGGAAGAGAACCTGCTTCTGGGCGCGTACACCCTCACGGACGAAGCGCGCACAAAGGCCAACCTGGAGTCCGTGTATCGGTTGTTTCCTGTTCTTGAGCATCGCAGGGGTCAAGCCGTCGCGACCATGTCCGGCGGGGAACAGCAGATGGTGGCCATCGGCCGGGGGCTCATGAGCAACCCCAAGCTGCTCATGTTGGACGAACCTTCTCTGGGGCTCGCCCCGATCCTTGTGGACGAGGTGCTTGACACCGTGCGGCGACTCAAAGAGCAGGGCCTGACGATTCTCCTCGTGGAACAGAACGTGCGGGAAGCCCTGGAGATCTGCGATCGCGCGTACGTGCTCCAGACGGGCCGCATCATGCAGGAGGGGTCCTCAGAAGAGCTGCTCCGGTCCGATGAAGTGAGAAAGGCCTTCCTCGGGATGTAGCGGGAATTCAACCTGATGCCTGGAACGCATCGTCCGAACGAAACGACACGATAGTGCCACGCGTTGAAAATTGCGGGAACTTTCACCCTCCCCTAACCCCTCCCATCAAGGGAGGGGAATAGCAAGCCCTCTCGTCTGGTGGTTGAGCGAAGGGAGAGAGGGTTTGTGTCTACGTTCACGGTCCCGAGAATTTCGAGGCGCGTGACTATAGCTCGTAAAGCACCTCCGGAAATATGGGGCGGAACTTCTCCGGGAAGGCAAGAATCATAGTATATATGGGCGTGGTGGGGAGTTGGTAACGGAGGTTCCAAGACACATGGAGATAGCGGACAAGCTGGTTCGAAAGATCTGCAAGGACTTGGAAATCCCCTTCGTGAGGTAACCCATGGAATATCACGCTTATATGAAGAAATCCGGGGAGTGGTGGATCGGCCGGCTCGTGGACCTTCCTGGAGTCAACGCTCAGGAACACACCGTTGAAGAGCTTCTGGAGTCACTCAAGATCGGGGCCGAAGACATGCTTGATCTGAAGGGCATACACGACCCGGACGCGAAGGTTCTTCTGCCTCCCGAAGCAAGAGCCGCCGGCCGAGCTAGTGCAGAGGAGACTTATAGGGACTTCTGACGTGCACCCGAAGGGCGGTTGTCTCGATCGGGAATGAAATCACTCACCATTTGGAGGAGACGCGTCCGCATGCTATAGTTGATCCGTGTCCCACACGTGGCGCTTCCGGAGGAGGCCTACTGATGACCGACAAGTCAATCACCGTAACCCTTGATGCGGAGACCGCGGCCGTGTTTCACGCGGCGTCTCCTGAAGATCAACGAAAGATCGAGCTCCTTTTCCGTGAGTTGATGGACGAAGTCGGGGCGAAAGCCCAAGCACGAGGACTCACCCCGGAGGTTCTGGAGGAGCTCCTCAATGCCGCGACTTGACCGTTTCGTGCCAGATACGATGAGGGCCGCATTGCAAGGATCACCCTGACGGTTCCGCCCCTCTCCTTTGCGTATGTCATTCCCCGGAATCCGACTCGACGGCGTACACATTGGTGTGATAATCTCCCTTGATGACCGGAACATGCGGAGGTTCGTCATGGGGGAACGCCCCCAGGAGTCACACACCCCCTCTGCGGATGCCCCCCCTGGATCAGGATCTGCAGTCTCCTCGGTTGGGATCAAGGCCGCCCTCCTGTTGGTTCTGGCAGCAGCTCACGTGGTCTTGACATTCGCCGCGGTGATTCCCGGGTACCTGAGCATTGACGAGGCCGTGTACCACTGGCTGTGTGTCAGTTTCGACAGGGTGGGCGATCTCGCCATCATGAACGGGTACGAGGAATTCCCGTCCCCGGAATTGAGCCATCCATACTTCACGATCCACGACGGGAGAATCTTCGCACCGTTTCCCTATCTTTTTCCTATTCTGGCGTGGCCGCTCTACAAGATGGACGGTTTCCGCGGGCTGTTTCTCTGCAATTCGCTCGCGTTCGTAGGTGTGGTGGTGTTGTGCTTCTTCACCGCCCGCAGGATGTTCAAGGATGTCGATCTTGCACTGAATTCGTGTCTTCTCCTGGTCCTCGGCTCCTTCGCATGGGAATACTCACAATCAGCGTGGCCTCACATGGTGGCCCTGCTCTTCGTAACGGCCGCGTTCTGTTGCTTCACCCACTCCTATTGGCCCACGACCGGGCGGGCCGGGCGACTTTGGGGAATGGCCGCGGGACTGGTCGCGGGCTTTTCGTCAGGGATCCGAACCGATACGATCCTCACGTTCCCTGCGCTGGTCTTGCCGTTCCTGTTTGCCCGGCCATGGCGTCCGAGGGATGCCGTCACCGTGGTTGCAGGAGCAATTCCCGGCCTTGCCGTGTCAGCCATGTGTAACTACCTAAAATTCGGCGAATTCTCCCCGTTTTCCTACGGTCAGTACCAACCCAACGCGGATGCGCTCGCCAGTCTCCGGGGTCTGGCGATTCCCGCACTGATGGGGCTGGTCATCGCATGGGTCATGACTCGAACCGCCTGTGCCGACGCGGTGAAGAGGCACGGGAAGTGGCTTCTGGTCCTGGCATGCGCCGCGGGAATCGTCGCGGTTGCCGCAAACCCGGCGATCGTGCAGCTCGCGGCATCAATCCTGGCCAACGCGCGGACTTCTCTGGTAGATATCAGGGCTCTGGACCCCGGCATGGTGTTTCCCCCCATGGAGAGGACCGCGAGCGGGGCAGTGGCTCATGCCGGGGCGTTCAAGACGGCGTTGCTCCAAAGCATGCCCTTTCTGGCGCTGCTTATCGTGCCGATCGCCTCAATCCTCCGCCGCGAGACGGACCGCACGGCCCTGATCGTGCTCTTTGTCACTCCTCTTACCGTGGCCGGATACGGCGCGTATTCCTTCCTGCAGTTCGAGGCGGGCGGCGGACTGTGTCTGAATCTTCGGTACTTGCTTCCGTGCATGCCGTTCTTTGCCATGCTCTGTGCGTACGCGGTGCGCGAGCTGCCGCGCTGGTGGGGCACACCTGTCGGTCCCGGAGGTGTGGCGGCGGTATGCGTCGTCACGGCAGGGGTGTTCTTCCTCTTGACCAAGGGCTGGATGCCGAACCGTGAAGGTTGGGAGTTTCCCATCTTGACGGTTCCTCTCCTGATTGCAGGCCTCCTTGCCGGGTTTGTTCTGGTGGCCATGGGTGCGGACTTGAAGAGTTCCGCTCCGTTCCGGATAATGGGCTGGACGCTCGCGGTCGCGTCGATTGTGTGGTCGGGAATGATCTGCAACGTGTACGATTACCTCTACCACCGGCACTGGCGATCTCTCAACCTTGTGTTCAGCGAGAAGCTGCTGCAGGTGGTTCCCGGGCACTCGATTTTCGTTGCCGGCCACGGATTCTTCACTACTGCGGCGAGACTCGTGGAAAAGGAAGGAGTGAGGATCGCGTACCCGGCCTCGGATGAGTACCGGGATCTGGAGAGGCTGTTGAATCATCACCTCAGTACGGGAAGACGGGCGTTCGCCGCGTTTCCCAGGGAGGTCTGGATGCAACTGGGGAAGGAAACGTTGAGTCGATACCGCACGATCCCTGTAGTGGTCTCCGCCCAGTTCTACGTCGCAGAGATAGTCCCGGTGGATCGCTCCTCCGGAGGCCCGTGATGCGGGAAAACCCTGAGAAGTCAGCCGGCACGCGGACGGATCACTCCTTGCGATCCGCTCCCGCGCCATCTGCGGTAAGGATCAAGGCCGCGCTTCTGCTCGCGTTGGGGCTCGTCCACGTGGTTGTCACGTTCGTGGGCGTGGTGCCCGGATACCTGCTGAGCGACGAGGCATTCTATCATTGGATGACCCGTGTGTTCGTCGACACCGGAGGCCTCGCCCTCTGGAACGGTTTCGAGGAGTTCCCCAGCGCGGAGCTTACCCACAGGTATATCCTGATCACCAACGGCACTCTGTATCCCCAGTACCCGAACCTTTTTCCGATTCTTGCTGCGCCGCTGTTCTCGTTGTGGGGCTATTTCGGTCTTTTCTTGATGAATTCGGCAGCATTCCTCGGGTCCGTGGGCCTGGTGTACGTGATCGCACGCAAGCTGTTTCGAGACCTGGACCTGGCGCTGAATTCGTGTCTGATTCTCGTGGGCGGGACGTTTCTTTGGGAGTATTCCCACGCTGCCTGGCCCCATTGCACGGCACTGTTTTTCGAGCTTCTCGCGTTCACCGTTGCGCTGCACGCCTTTCTCCGCGCATGCGGACCCGGGTCGAGGCTGTGGTGCGTTGCGAGCGGTCTGGTCATCGGGTTTTCCGTGGGGGTACGGCTGGATGCAATTCTCATGCTGCCCGCGCTTGTGTTGCCTTTTCTCTTTGCCCGCCCATGGAGGCCGTGGGACGCAGGCATGATCGGTCTGGGGATGCTCCCCGGTCTCGCTGCCCTTGCCGTAGCAAACATGACCAAGTTCGGTGTGCTTAACCCCTTTGCCTACTCCCATGCGGCAGACCCGGCCAGGCGAGGCATGGATATCCTGGCGGTCCTGTGTGCGGCACTGTTGCTGTGCGGGTGGATGCTCACTCGATCGAGGTTCGTTGCATTCACCCGGAGGCATGGCCTCAAGGTCGTGTGTGCCTTGTGTGCGCTCGCAGTTGCCGGACTGGTGTGGCTTCCGGCCGCGCTCGAAGCAGGAGAGAACTGGGTCCGGGGCCTGTACGTGCTGGTGGTGGACACCAGAGCCGCGGACATGACCCTGCCTCTCGGGCCAAGGAGCTCCAGCGGCAGCGTGGTGCATATGGGAGCGCACAAGCAGGCGCTTCTCCAGAGTCTTCCGTATCTCGCGGCCCTGTTGGTGCCTATGCTCCGGATTGTCCGCAAGGATTGCGAGTGGCCGTTCCTGGCAACGCTCTCGGTGGTCCCGTTGACCTACATCGGCTTCTATGCGGGCTCGTTTCTCAGCCTTGACGCGGGGGGATTGTGCCTGAACGCGCGGTTCCTGATTCCTTGTCTGCCGTTCATTGCAATTCTGACGGCGTACTCGCTGCGGGAACTCGGAAACGGGCAAAGGCTCGGCAACGCGGCGATCCGGTCCGGGACCCTTGCAGTGGTGGGGGCGGTCTCCTTTGTGCTCTTGCGGCAATACGGAGCACGCACGGATCTCATGGAATTCCCCATACTCAGCGTACCCCTCTGGATTGCGGGTCTGCTGGGTGCGGCAGTCCTGGCAAGGGAAATCTTGGCGCCGCGAGCGAGGCTCTTCGCAGGCAGGGTTGCCCAGATGCTTCTGGTGGCAGGTCTTGTGTGGGCGGGAGCAGTCGGGTTTCTGTACGACTACCCGTACCATCGTGCGGCACGAGACGTGCACTGGTTCTTCACGCAGGAAGCGATCGAGATAGTCCCACGGCACTCGATACTCTTCACCGACCACCGATCTCACGCTCCCGCTCTAGGGCTGGTTGACAAGGGCGACATCCGGATTGCGCTTCCTATGCTCGACGGATTCAAGGACTTCCCGGCTCTGCTACGGTTCCAACTGACTTCAGGGAGACGCGCGTTCGGGCTGTTCACAAACCCGCACTGGGAGGAGCTCAAGGCCGGCCCCCTCAAGGGGTACCGCGTGAGTCCGTGGCTGGTATCCGGAGGATACTCGATCCGGGAGATCTCCGTGCGTCCGATCCCCCTGCGAGCTCCCACGGAAACTAGGTAAGCGATTGTCCGGAAATAAGTGGTGCACCGACAATCCCCCTAACCCCCAAAGGCGTCCTCTGAAGGAGGGGCAAGGGGGGGGGGTTCCAAGGGCAACGGGCCGCCTGCACTGATACGGCTATTTCGGGATAGACCCTAACGAAAAAAATTCCTTCGTTGCTGTAACCTCGTGGTTCGTCGCGGAACTGTCCCTGCAACGGGATACGATGATCGATCAGCCGATGTCTCAACACAGCACAAGAAAAACCTGTTGCGGAGGAACAACCACCATGAATACTACGAGAATTACACTGGCCGTTATGTCGGCGCTGGTGCTGGTGCTACTGTCGCTGCCGACCCCTGTTCAGGCCACCGGCCCAGAGAAGACGGAAAATTTCGGTCCCCCTCCCATCGCGAAGCTGATTACCGGGACCGTGGGACGTCTGCTCGTGCTCAAATCGGAACTCGGCGTCACTGACTCGCAGAAGACTCAGATCAGGGCCATCATGAAGAAACACCGTCCCGAGATGGCTCCAGCAGTTCGCTCAGTGGTCGAGAAGAGGCGCAAGCTCCAGGAATCGGTGATGGCAGACACGCCGGATCAGGCGAGCATTCGGGCCGCGGCCGCGGATCTGGGGAAGTCCATCGGAGAGACCGCCATTGTCGCATCAAAGGTGGTAGGCGAGGCACGCAAGGTGCTCACCAAGGAGCAGATCGACAGGCTTGGCAAGTTCAAGGGAGACACGAACGCGGCCGTGGACCGCTGGCTCGGGGAAATGGCCAAGCAGTGAGCAACCGGAGCCCGCGGGAAGTCTCACCCTCCCCCTGCCCTGGTGCTGTTGACCTTAGGACGGCACTCGGTTCCCCGCATCGGGGGTGAAAACCTCCGGCTATTCACCAGCGGCTTCGGGGCCTGGAACCTTGAGTCCCGAAGGGACGTACGATGAGTAGCCGTGGGGTTCAACCCACGGAGGGGATCGGCAAGACATTAGGTCAGCAGCATGTCCCCTTGGCTGTCCCGTCAAGAGAGAGGGACAGCAACCCCTCTCCTCTGGCGGGAGAGGGAAGGGTGGGGAGGATTCTTCCACTTCGACAACACCGCGAATCTCACGGCGCGTGATTATGACCCATGCGGTCTCAACCATGTGGAGGATGCAGAGCGATGAAACACGTCTTTATATCGGGAGTGGCGGCACTGGTGGTCCTATGTGCGAGCTGCGGACTCTCGGAAGCCCAGACAGGATTCGATGGAGAGGTTCCGAGCAAGACCTGGGAGAAAACCGTGACAGGCCCGGCCGGAAACGTCACGGCCACGGGCGAGGTCACCGCCACTCCCAAGCTCGGCGGAGCCTCATGGGAAGGTTCGGGCACCGTTACAGGCCCGCAGAACAGATCAGTCAAGGTGAGCGGTGAAGGCAGCGTGACCCAGACCCAAGAGGGAAAGAAGGCGGAAGCCTCCGGAACGGTGACCGGTCCGGGAGGCAGGTCCGTAACCGGCACCGTAAGCGGTACTGTCACCACGAACCCGGATGGTTCGCCGACTTACTCCGGCTCTCAGTCGGTGACCGGTCCCGGTCAGAAGACCGTCACCCGAGAAGGATCTACGACGGTCGTGGTCAACCCGGAGGGCTCTACCACATACTCGACGTCCGGCGCAGTGACGGGCCCGGCCCAGAAGACGGTCACTCGGGAAGGCTCCACCACGGTGGTTGTCAATCCTGACGGCTCCAAGACATACTCGTCGTCGGGCTCGGTCACGGGCCAAGGCGGGAGAACGGTCACCACGGAGGGCTCCACGACCGTCACGACCAATCCTGACGGGAGCAAGACCTACTCCAACGAGGGCACGGTGACCGGTCCCAAGGACGGGTCAGTAACGCACAGTAGTACCGGGACCGTGACCACTAACCCCGACGGGAGCAAGACGTACTCCAACTCAGGTTCCGTGACCGGGCCCAAAGAACGAAGCGCGTCCCACAGCGGCTCCGGAACGGTGACCACCAACCCGGACGGCACGAAATCGGTGCAAACTGCAGGCTCGGTCACGGGGCCCAGGGGAAACACCGTCAGTCAACAGAACGGGCAACTTACCAAACCGACATCCACCCCGAGTGCCGCGAGGCTGCAGGGAGCCAACCCGGCCGGGAGCGGCTCGTCAATGAGAAGAGCCGGGAGTGCATCGTCTCTAAGGCGAGCGGGAAGTGCCGCGCCCCTCGGAGGATTCGGTGGTTCCGCGGGCAGATCGAGCCTCGGCAGCACGGGGGGCGGAGCTTCCCGAAGCATGTCGGCCAAGAAAGCACCCCGCGGCGGACGGGGCCGTCGCTAGAGTGGCCCGCGTTGAAAATTGAGGCAACACCGGAATTCGCCGCAATGACTCCACGGCCGCAAGCGACCGTGCTATAGTGCCACGCGTTGAGAATTGCGGGAACTTGCACCCTCCCCGAACCCATCCCATCAAGGGCGGGGAATAGCAGGCCCCCTCGTCTGGTGGTTGAGGAAAGGGAGAGTGGGTTTGTGCCTACTTTCACGGTCCCGCGAATTTCATGGCGCGTGACTATAGCGGTAGAAAAGCCCCTGCCGGGGCTGACGGTAGCCCCCTGGGCTGCTCTGCAAGTAGCACGGTGCTTTGGCGCCGTGAGGGGAACATGGGTTATGCCCGCCTGGAGGCATGGATTGAACCACTCCGCGGATTTCAAGGAGCGTGACAATGACGCCTTGGGCCGTTCCTGCTCCCGGACGGTAGGATCATGATTTCGTCGGCTTCCCATGAGCTCACGGACCCCGATGCACGGGACGTCGTGCACGCCCGGCAGGGCGACGCAGATGCGTATGCACGGATAATCAGGCGTCATCAGGTCGAGATAGGATCGAGGATGTGGCGTTTCACCAGAGACAAGATGGAACACGACGAGCTTGTGCAAGAGGTCTTCGTCGAAGCGTACCTCGGCCTGGGGAGGTTTCGCGGGGAGGCTCCGCTGGGGCATTGGCTGGCCCGCATCGCGACGAACGTGGGTTACAAGTTCTGGAAGAACAGATATCGGAACTTGTCCTACAGCTCGGTGCCGATCGAGGAATGGGCCGAAATCGCCGCGACGGACCCCGAAGACCTCGACGCGGCTCGGGCAGCGGACATGCTCCACCGGTTGCTCGATCAGCTCCCTCCACGGGATCGGTTGATTCTGACGCTCCGTTACGTGGAGGACCTCAGCGTCGAGGAGGCCGCGGCACAAACCGGCTGGACGCAGACGATGGTGAAAGTTCAGGCTTGGCGAGCACGACAGAAGCTCAGGAAGCTGCTCGAACAGGCCGGCATTGAGGTGAACTGATGAACGAAATCGACTTCATCCGCAAGTTGGCCCATGCGGCCGGGAGAACCGAAAGCCCCCCCGTAGACGTGAGTGCGAGAGTGCTTGAGGCGCTCAGGTCGCGGGAGGACGAGGCCTGGGCTCCGTTGGCTTGGGTAGCGGGCTTCGCTCTGGCAGCCGCGTTGCCGGTGGCGGTGATGGCCTTCCACGTGCTGGACGGCTGGAGCGATCCCACGCTCAACGTGTACTATGCCTTCAGGTGGGTGATGCTATGACGGAAACGCTTTCTCAGTGCTCGCCCACAGGTCCGGACCTTCCCGTCGCTCCGAAGCGCAAGAGATGGAGATCCGTGCTATTTGGGGTGATCATACTCCTTGGCGGCATGGTGATCGGTTCAGGAAGCACGCTGATCGTATTGCACAAGTTGGTGATCAGCGCGATCCACCACCCGGAACAGGTTCCCAAGAGGATTGCCAAGCGTATCAGCAGGAAGCTCGACTTGTCCAAGGAGCAGGCGGCAAAGGTGCAGGCGATTCTCATCGAGCGTCAGAAGGCCCTGCTCGCGATCAGGCGCGAGGTCTATCCCAGAGTCGAAGCGGAACTGAGACAAGCCCGAGACCAGGTCGCGGCGATCCTCGAACCGGAAAAGGCCCAGTCGTGGAGGAACCGCTTCGAAGAGCTCCGTGCCCAGTGGATGCCTCCACCCCCGCCGGAGGAGAAGTAATACAGGAGTCTGCTTTTCAGTCAAGGTAAGGGCAATCGTCTCTCATTCCCCGGCCTTAAAAGGCCAGGCTATTGTCAGTTGTCCCTCCGGGACTCCGCCACTCCCAAGCCCCGGAGGGGCGACTGAGAATAGCCGGACGCTTCAGCACCGGGAGCCAAGGGCCGAAGACAATGTGGCGTGGCAAGTCGTTAATTTGACGCCCGTGGGGGAAACCCTGCCTTTCGGAAAGCGACTTGGTATTAGTAGTACAGAGGCCTAGGTTGCCGAGTCGGTCACGTGTATTCTTCAGTATGGCGCCGGCTTGAAAAACTCGACAAATTCCTTCGTGCGCTGATCTATCTTGCCCTCCTGCCAATTGAAGTAGAAGGATCGAACCAGGGGATATGTGGCCGACTTAACGGAAGCCGGTGTCGGCTTGATCGCTTCGGTCCCCGGTCCTGTGCGAATGGCCGGCAGCTTGACTACATGGGGATCGGGGCCTCGATCGTCAATCAGATACATGAAGCTGGAGTAACCGATTGCTCCTTCTGTGACTGCCAAGTGTTCAATGAGGTGTTTTTCGGAGCGCATCACCCGCACACCCTTTCCGCTCGGGACGCCCTTGAAGACCATATCGTCGAGTATCTTAGCGACAGAGGAACTCTCGGGACTTACCGAACAGGCAAGGACCGGCAGGTCGGGCCCTCCAATCTGTTTCCAGTTGGTGAGAGTTCCGGCATAAATGCTCTTGAGTTCCTGGAGGGTAAGGCTGTCCACCGGCAATTGGGGATGAGTGATTACTGCGATCGCGTCATTGCAGACGAGTCGTTGGGCGAGCCTGACTCCTTTGTTGCTCGCGGCCTTTTTCTCCTCTTGCGTCAATTCCCTTCCTGTCAGACAAAGGTCAACATCTTGGTCAAGCAGAGCCTGGAACGCCTTAGTGTCCCTCATGCCCGTCACGGTGATTCTGCAGTGGTTCTTTCGGTCGGCGTACGCTCTGCCCCAAGCGTCCAGACGATTACTAATGTCCTTTGAGGATGCGATTCTTATCACACATCCGTCGGGTTGCGTACTTTGGCACGGACCTGCGGCAGGACAGATCGCAGCCCACAACAGGGCCAGCAAGGTCACAAAAAGCCTGTTGTTCATAGGAAGCCCCCTGAACCACTATGGTTCACATTCTTCGCCGGCCGCGTGGATTTGTTGTCGGAATCCGCGTCAGCAAACGGGTATATGGCTGTGTTTCCCCCCCTGGCCATCGGTTCGATGAGCCCACCTGGCTGTACCACTCGGTGGCCCAATGAAAACCCATTCTCCTGGGACCTCTTCTCCCATCCATCACACGGCCAGGTAACGTTTCTTAATCTCTTCGTCCTTTTCCAGCTCCTTGATGGACCCTTGGTACTTGATGTGCCCGCTGTCCACTATGTAGGCTCGATCCGCATGCTTGAGCGAGAACTTCACGTTCTGCTCGGAAAGGAGCACGGTCATCCCCTCTGCTTTGACGCGGTCAATGAACACACCCAGGGACTTGACGATGATCGGGGCCAATCCCTCTGACGGCTCGTCGAGCAGGAGGAGATCCGGATCACCCATCAAGGTGCGCGCGATGGTAAGCATCTGCTGTTCTCCACCGCTGAGTGTCCCGCCGCGTCGGCCGGCCAGATCGTAAAGCCGTGGAAATAGCTCGTAAACTCGTTCCAGAGTCCACTTGTTGGCGCGATTCGTGGATTTTTTGTACCCCACGTCGAGGTTAGCCCGAACCGTCAAATCCGGAAAAATCCGCCTGTCTTCAGGAACGAACCCGACTCCCAACCGAGCCACCTTGTACGGCATAAGTCCCGTGATGTCCTGGTTGTCGAAGGTGACCTTCCCCTTCTTGGGCGAGGTAAGCCCCATGATACTGCGCATGGTGGTGGTTTTTCCGGCCCCATTCCTTCCGAGCAAGACCACGACTTCCCCTCTGTCCACTTCAAGGGAAACCTGGAAGAGAATGTGACTCAATCCGTAGAATGTGTCGATCCCCTTGACCTCGAGCAGCATGGCTACACCTCTTCCCCCAGGTAGGCTTCTATGACCTCGCGGTTTGCCGAAATCTCGGCCGGCGTCCCTTCCGCGAGAAGCGTCTTGTAGCAGAGCACTCGCACCTTCTGCGATATCCCAAACACAATGTCCATATCATGCTCGATGAAGACCATGGTGATCTTGAGGGTTTCCCAGAGCTGCTTCACAAGATCGACAGTCTGCCAGCGTTCGTCGGGGCTCATGCCCTGCGTGGGTTCATCGAGCAGCAACAGGGTGGGTTCCAGCGCGAGGGCCACCGCAATGTCCAGCCGTTTCTGATTCCCATGGGCCAGGGTGCCGCTCTGTCTGTGGGCCATGTCCGTGAGCTCGACGCTTTCAAGTATCTCGTACGCCCTCTTGTGCACTTGATTGAGATTGCGCACGGGGGTAGCCATGTTCAGGTTCCCCTTCTGTCTGCTGATCACGGTCGTGACCACGTTCTCCAGAACCGTCATCCTTGGGAAGATGTTGGTTCTCTGGAACGCGCGCGCCATCCCCAGTCTCACAATGTCGTATGGCTGCATTCCCGCAATGTTCAGGCCCCTTAGGATTACCTGTCCCTGGTCCGGCACGTAGTAGCCGGTGATCAGATTGAACAGCGTCGTCTTGCCCGCGCCGTTGGGCCCGATGATCGAGCTCAGCTCCCCTTCCTCCACGGCAAAACTCACATCGTTGAAGACCTGCGCGCCCTCGAATGACTTGGACAGATTCTCTATCTTGAGTACGTGATTGGTCATGATTCGGCTCACCGTTTTCATGTTTGGCTTGAGGATTCGGCCCTACCACACAGTTTCTGATAGATCCCGACCATTCCGCCGGGCGCGAAGAGCACTACCAGGAGGAGTATGGATCCGAGAATTACCGCCCACAACTCTACCATGCTCTTGTGGGCCTGCTGGAGCACGATCTTGAGAAAGATCAGCACCGAAGACCCGATCACCGGCCCAACCAACGAATACATCCCACCCACGAGACTTCCGAGAATCGGTTCGGCTGACCTGCTCCAGTGAAGAAACTCAGTCTGCGCGAATCGGTTGAGCTCTGCCAGGAGCCCGCCTGCCAACCCCGCAAACGCTCCGGCAATGATGAAGTTGATCAACTGGTAACGGCGTACGTTGATGCCGATGAATGTGGCCCGTTCCATGTTCTCCCTGATGCTTCGGACGGTCAGCCCGAACGAGGAGTTGACTATCATGCGCATGAGCAGGAAACAGATCAGAAAAATCACCAGACATAACAGGTAGTAGTTGACTTCTCCGAGCCATTCGGGCCTTGGAATGCCGTGAATCCCGTCATCACCGCCAGTAAAAGTGTACCACTGGAACGCGATCATGTATAGCAACTGACCGAAGGCCAGAGTCAGGATCGCAAAGTAGAGCCCAATGAGCCTCACACAGAACCAGCCCACCACCGCAGCGACCACAGCCCCGATCACCGGCGCGGCAGCCAGTGCCACAAAGAGCGGCATTCCCGCCTTCTTCATGAGTAAGGCCACCGCATACGCGCCCACTCCAAAGAAGGCAGCGTGACCGAAACTCACCATGCCTCCGTATCCGAGGATGAGGTTAAGGCTCAATGCGAACAGACCGTTGATGATCATCTCCGTAGTGACCCAGATCCAGAACTGGCCGGTCCGTCCGAACTGAGCGAGCACAAACGGAAGCGCGAACAGAATCAAGGTCACCACACCGCCGGCAATCCAGTTGGTGGTCGCGGATCGTGAGGTATCAGACGTGTCGTATTTCATGGTTCACCGCTATCGTTCCGGTCTTCCGAATAGGCCCCAGGGCCGGATTATGAGGACCAGGGCCATCATCAAGTAGGGAAACACCAAAGCCCACCTGCCAAAAGGAAGCTGGAAGAACGTGATCCCCACACCGATTATCAACGACCCCAGAAGAGCACCGCCAACACTCCCCAGACCGCCGATCACCACGACCGCGAAACACTCGATAATCTTTTCCATGCCGATGCTGAGATCCACGTTGGCAAGGGCTGCCATGAGGACTCCGCCCAAACCGGCAAGCCAGCAACCAAGCATGAATGTCGCGGTCATCACCCTTGAGACATTGACTCCCAGGGCTCCAAGCGTATCCGGATACGAAACCGCGGCCCTGATCACGTTTCCGGCCCAGGTGCGGTGGAGCAGCAACCACAGGCCGATCGCAATCAGGGGTCCCACCACGAGTATGAACACGTTGTAGCTGGGAAGCGCCATGCCCATAAAATCCACCGAACCTGCCAACAGGTCCGGCCGAGTCACGTTCCTGGGATCGCCACCCCATACCTGTTTGGCCAGATTGTCCAGGATCAGTACCAGCGCATACGTCAACAGAAGCTGAAGGAGGTGCTCTTCGCGGTACACCTTTCGAAACAGCGTAACCTCCAGCACAAAACCGAGAACCGCGATCGCAGGCGGGACCACGAGCAGGAGTACGAAGTAGTTCAACATCGACGTCCCCGTCAAGAGGGTCGATAGCGAATACGCGAGAAATGCTCCTATCATGTACAAAGACCCGTGGGCGAAATTGATCACCCGCAGCACGCCGAATACCAGAGACAACCCCGAGGCAATGATGAAAAGGAGCATTCCCTGACTGAGCCCGTTGATCAACATGAAGACATAGTAAGTGATTGGCATGGCATTCCGTCCGTAGTAGGTCGGTCGTTGTGGGGGGCGTCCTCACGGCGCCTCGCCGCCAGGCCACTCAGGGCCTGCTGAGCCAAGTTGCTTTCCGAGACCTCTGAGAATATTGGCTGTCGGTTCCCATGTGGTCCATGCATCCGGTGCTCGCCAACCGGCCAATATCTCGCAAGTTCTTGGTGAAGTGGGTCGGGGAGGCTCCCTCGTTCCCGAAGGAGTCTTCCCGAAATCTTAACCCACCGGCACGCACATTGGTATTACTTCTGCCCGGCTTGAAGTTTCTTCACTTCGTCCAGGGGCAGCCAAATCTTCTCGGCCGGCACCTCGACCACATCCTTCAGGATAAGGAAATCCTTGTATGCCGGGTCCTTTCCCGTGGTTCCCACATAGATTCCCACATTGGCCATGTGATCTTCAGCCCTGATGAAGCGTTCCCCGCGGAGGGATTTGAACTTCAGGCCCTCCAGCGCTTTGACCACCTTCTCGGAGTCGGTGCTGCCGGCCTTCTTGATCGCTTCGGTCAGCGCGATGAGCCCGTCGTACGCCATGATGGCCCAGTCCGCGGGCCATTCTTTGTTCTTGTCGTAGTATTTCTTGGCGAATGCCTTCATTTCGGCGTTATCGACTGCGTAGAAGGGGCAACGTGCGTACCCGAGCAGTCCCTCAGGCATTTCCTTGCCGGTCACCCGAAGCATATCCAGGTCGAACAGTGAGCACAAAGCTGCTTTGCCGAATACACCGTACGGCTTGGCTTGTTTGATGAACGTGCTCAGGCCGCCTCCCCACAGGCTGCTGAAGATAGCCTCCGGTCCCTTGGCCATAACAGTCGGGATATACGGCGAGTAGTTGGTCTCACCCACCTTGACCCAGACCACTTCCTGGATCTCCGCATCCTTCTTGAGTTTGGCCATCTCGGCTTTGAAAGACTTGAACTGGTCATGGCCGTACGCATAGTCCGGGCCAATGTAGGCGTATTTCTTGTACGGCTTCTGGGACATGAACTGGGCGATTCCCCGTCCCTCGATGCCGGTATTGGGCACGACCTGGAACATGTACGGCTGAAAATCCGTGGTGGTCAAGGCTTCTGCGTTGGAGGTGTGGAAGTAGACTATCTTCTTGAACTCCTTGGCCACTTTGGTGACCGCGAGTGCCACCGCGCTGCTTGTGGGTCCGATGAGGAAATCGCATTTTTCGCTCAGAATCAATTCCCGGGCCATGTTCGCCCCAATATCGGGCTTGAGCTGAGCGTCGCGTACGACCACTTCAAGTTTCTTGCCGAGCACACCTCCCGATGCGTTGATCTCCTCGATGAAAAGGTCCACCGCAGCCTTCTGGCCTTTGTAGAAGGTGGCCCCGATGCCCGAGACATCAGCCACAAAACCGAGACGAATCTTGTCCTGAGCCGAGACGAGTCCCGGGATTATGCCTCCAACCAAGGTCAGGCACAAAGCCACTGCGATGACAGTCAGAATGTTCCGTTTCATTATACCCTCCCAGTTGCTATGATGCGGCCCAAAGCCGCGTTTGACGGATTAAGGGGCTGTTGGAGAGGTTCGATGGCCTAGTAGGTCAATACGATGCCGCCATCGAAGAGCAGATCCCCTCCCACCAGGTATCGAGCATACCGGGAAAACCCGAATATGAAGAGGTTGGCCACTTCTATGGGTTCCATCATCTCCTTGACTCGTGACTTGCCCATCATTACGTCCCTGACCACCTCTTCCTGACTAATGCCCCTTTGGAGTGCCTGCGCGGGAATCTGGTTCAGTGCGAGGGCTGTCTTGACAAAGCCGGTGCTTACGCTAAAGGAACGGATCTTCCCCTCACCCTCTGCCGAAATGGACTGAGACAGGGCCCGGAGCCCGAATTTCGTGATGTTGTACACGGGCTTGTTGACAGTGGTGATATGTGCGTGGATAGAGGCCATGTTACCGATCACTCCCGTACCGGAGTCGCTCGCCCTCATGTGGGGGATGCAGAGCTTGGAGAGGAGAAAAGGTGCTCGCAACATGACCCGTTGCATAAGGTCGTACTTCTCCATGGGAAAGTTCTCTACCGAGTCGATGTGTTGCATCCCTGCGATATTCACGAGGAACTTGATGCGACCAAGTCTTGCTGCTTCGGCAACTGCGAGTTCCACCTGCTCGTCCCGGGTGAGATCGACCTTCAGGAAGACCATGCGGCCTCCCTTATCCTTGGCCATTTGCTGGGTCTTCTTCCCCTCCTCTTCGTTGACGTCCAGGCCCACGGTCATGAGATTATTTGCGGCCGCGGCAACCGCGGTGGCCCTTCCGATCCCTCCGGCAGCGCCGGTCACTATGCAGACGTTGTTTGCATTGAAGTTGTCGTCGAGAAGGATAAGAATGTCTTCGGATTTGATCTTTGGTTCCGCTATGTCGATCATGGGAGGCTCCTGGGTTGGACGCTGAGAGGCGGTAAAGCAATATCAATGCCATCCTACGCGCACGCGGATTGATACTGACCGAATCAGGAAATAGTGTGGTAGTTTCAGTGAGTTGACCGCATCGGTCAGGCCCGGGTTCCATTTGATGGTTGCGTGGGGGAGCAGGTCGGAGTAGAATTATCGTATCAAGTCTTCTACGCTGTGTAGCCAATCGGATACAGGAGCACTCATGCCGATTCGCAACCGCAAGACGCACAAGAGCACCTCCGGAAACGATGAGCCCCACCGTGAACCCCATGACCGCAAGGACGCCACAACAGAACTTGAACTGCTGCGCCTTATCATCGACAACATCTACCACGGCGCCATGATCACTGACGCGGATGGCTTCGTCACCCATTTCAACGCGCCGTATGGGAGATTTCTCGGAGTCGAGCCGTCCGCGCAACTGGGAAAACACTGCTCCACGGTGGTGGAGAACTCCCGCATGCACCTCGTGGCCAAGAGCGGACAGCCCGAGATCAACTACGCTCATCGCATCAAGGGTCACGACATGGTGGTCCAGCGTATCCCGATAATGAAAGCGGGGAAAGTGACGGCCGTATTCGGTCAGGTGATGTTCAAGGACATCCGCGATGTGAGCAAACTTGCCCGAAAACTCACGGTGCTCGAGTCCAAGGTGGAACTCTACGAACAGGAGATCATCGCGCTGCGATCCGCCAGGTACACTATGGACAGCATAGTGGGCGTGAGCGATTCGATTCACGAACTGCGAAAAGAGGCTCTGAAGGCCGCGGCCACCCATCTTCCCGTCCTTGTGACCGGGGAATCGGGTACGGGTAAGGAGCTGTTCGCGCAGGCCATTCACCACGCGAGTGCAAGACGATTACACCCGTTTGTTCGCATCAACTGCGCAGCGATTCCCAGGGACTTGATGGAATCAGAGTTGTTCGGATACGAGCAAGGGGCTTTCACAGGGGCTCTGGCAAAGGGTAAACCGGGGAAGTTCGAACTGGCTCATCATGGGACGGTGTTCCTCGACGAGATCGGTGATCTCCCCCTTGACATGCAGCCCAAGCTCCTGCGCGTGCTGGAAGAAAAGGAGTTCGAGCGGGTGGGCGGGACGTCGGTGATTCCGGTGGACTTCCGCCTGATTGCCGCAACCAACCAGAATCTCGAGCAGATGATCGACTCGGGCCGGTTTCGGCGTGACCTGTTCTACCGACTCAATGTGATTCCGCTCAGGATACCCCCGCTCCGGGAACGCAGGGAGGATGTCATGCCTCTGGCCCATCATCTGCTTGATCAGATCGCCACGGATGTCCCGTGCATGAACCTGCGGATAGATCCCCAGGCCGAGAGGATGCTTCGGGCCTACGATTGGCCGGGAAACGCCCGTGAGCTGGCAAACGTGCTTGAGAGAATCGTCGCGTCCCTGGACGGTGACGTGATTTATCCGCGGCATCTCCCTTTCCCCGTGTTCGGTTACCACAAAGGCCATGCCGACAAGGAACCCCTGAATCTGAGCGAAGTCCTGGCGCGAGCCGAAGCAGAGGCCGTCCGTTCAGCTCTTACCGTGGCAAAAGGGAATAAGGCGAAGGCAGCCAAGCTTCTGGGAATACATCGTACGCATCTGTACAAGAAGATGAAGAAACACGGGATGGCCTTGTGCTAGCGTCACGCGCCTTGAAATTCGCGGGACCGTGAAAGTAGACGCAAACCCACTCTCCATTCCCTCAACCACCATGCGAGAGGGTTTGCTATTCCCCTCCCTTGATGGGAGGGGTTAGGGGAGGGTGAAGGTTCCCGCAATTCTCAACGCGTGGCACCATAGGTCTTTTGCAGAGACAGGTCCTGCAACCTCGCCCGATGTCCTGAGCCCGGCCACGACCGACCAGGACTCATGTATCAACTCTGCTACACCAATAGGGGCATCCGGCCCGCACATCCCCAGTCTCGAACCCCTCGGACAGCCAAATCCACAACCCGCGCATCCGGCAGTCGCTTGGCACGACACTTGCTACAGGCCCTCTCATCCAACCCCGGAGGTATCACGTGAAGAAACGTAGACGACTAGGGCGTGGAGTTGCCTTGGTTGGCGTGGGCATGTCCCGCTTCGGCATGTTCAGGGATTTGGGGTCCAAGGATCTCTTTGCAGAGGCCTTCCGGAATATGATCGACTCTGTGGACAAAGGGCTGGACCCCAAGGACGTCGACGCCATGTACCTTGGGAATTTCTCCAACGACTTCTTCGTACATCAAGCGCACTGGGGCCCCATTATTTCCGATCTGATCGGACACGTACCCAGGCCGGTCACCAGAACAGAAGGAGCATGTGCATCGAGTGCTCTCGCGTTCAGGGAAGGAGTGTTCGCGATTGCTTCGGGCTTTTATGACATCGTGGTGGTGGGAGGCCTCGAAGAAATGTCCAAGCGCTCTACCGACGAAGTGGCCGAAGGTCTGGCATTGGCCACTATCCCGTATGAGGGAAACGCTGCGTTCACGTTTCCGGGCGTGTTCGGAGCCA
Organism: Thermodesulfobacteriota bacterium; assembly: GCA_040755955.1. GTDB lineage: Bacteria > Desulfobacterota > Desulfomonilia > Desulfomonilales > Desulfomonilaceae > JBFMAA01. The sequence goes on along the minus strand of JBFMAA010000002.1, from coordinate 102,414 downwards.
CCGCAACGGCCTATTTTCACAGGTACGGAGCTACCAGGGAACACTTGATGAACGTGACCATCAAGAGCCACCACAACGCTCCACTCAATCCCAGGGCTCAGATTCAGCAGACCATAGGGGACATCATGGCGGCGAAGATCCGGCGGGCTGCACAGAAAGGTCTACCCGTTCCATCCTGGGCCGATGAGAAGGCCTTCCTTGGAGACCCGGAGGCGAACCCTGTGGTAGCTTGGCCCATGCACCTGTTCGATTGCTGTCCCATCAGTGACGGGGCAAGTTGCGCGCTACTGGTGGGCGAGGAAATTGCCAGGGATTTCACGGATACCCCATTGCATGTGGCCGGAATAGGCCAGGGAAGCGGCAGAGGACTACACGCCAAGGATGATCTCACCACCTTTGAGGCGACTCGATTCGCGGCTTGGGAAGCCTATGACATGGCAGGACTCAAACCGCATCAAGTGCAGATAGCGGAAGTCCACGACTGCTTTTCCATTGCAGAGGTGATCCATATGGAGGATTTAGGCTTTTGTGAGCCCGGAACCGCGTTCAAGGCCGTGGAGGACGGATACTCGAGGCTGGACGGTCCCCAACCGATCAATACTTCAGGGGGCCTCAAGTGCAAAGGGCATCCGGTGGGCGCCACCGGAACAGCGCAACTCGTCGAGATCTGGGAACAACTCCGGGGTGAAGCAGGACCAAGACAGGTACCAATCAAGGATCTGCGTATTGGAGCCGCCCACAACCTGGGAGGTACCGGAGGAACGTGTACTTTCACCATCTTGGAAAGGCGTTGAACAATGGAAGACAGGCCGTTCACCGACTACTCATTCGACCAATACCTCGGGGAAGACAAGCTCATGGGATCCAAGTGCCTGAAGTGCGGAGCTCTTTATGTTCCGCCTCGTCCGCAATGCATCGAGTGCCGCGAATCCGCGATGTCCTGGTTCGAGGCATGCGGCCAAGGACGGCTCAAGGCATTCACTTGTATTGCGGTGGGGCCTCCCCGTATGCGAGAAGAGGGCTACGGACGACGACGACCATACTGCACCGGCGTAGTGGAACTCATCGAAGGTCCCAGAGTGGTTGCAAGGATAGTGGACGTCGATGCCAACAACCCGGCGAGTATCACTATCGGCATGCCGCTCACGATGCAGGTGCTTCGCCGGGACCAGGATGGGCAAGAGCGGAGATCCCTTGCCTTCCATCCTGGGTGAACGAGTTCTTTCGCTGCTTGAGGATGCTCTTCAGAGCGATCTACAGGAGGTAACAATGAATCTGGGAGCTTTGATATCTCGTCATGCTCGGTACCGTCCTGAAAGGCTTGCGGTGGTATTCGAGAATCAACGCCGGACTTGGGCTGAATTCAACGGTCGGGTGAACAGGCTTGCCAACACCTTCCTGGGAATGGGGATATCCAAGGGGGAAAAGATAGCCACAATATTACCGAATTGTATGGAGCTGCTTGAGACTTATTGGGCAGTCGCGAAGATGGGCGCGGTCGTGGTTCCTCTCAGTGCAATGACTCGGGGCAAGGGTCTGACTTCGATGCTCACTAACTCGGATTCGGTGTGCGTGCTCACCGAATCGGCGTTCACCAGGCACCTCGATGCGGTGAGAGGCGATGTGGCCATTCCGGAAGATCGGTATCTTGTGGTGGACAGGCCGGGTTCCAACCGATATCAGGACTACCAGGGGCTCCTGGCAAAGGCCGATGACTCGGACCCCAAAGGCATAGAAATCGGCGATGAGGATGTGTTTAACATCATGTACACCAGCGGAACCACCGGAGACCCCAAGGGAATTGTCCACACGCATTACGTCAGGGCCATGTATTGCACCTTAATGGCTTCGGCCTATCGGATGACACCTGAAAGCGTGATACTTCATTCCGGGGCAATCGTCTTCAATGGGGCCTTTGTGACGCTCATGCCGTGCTTCTTCCTCGGGGCGACTTACGTGCTTCAGCCTCAGTTCAATCCGGAGAAGTTCATCGACGCGATCCGTAACGAACGGGTAACCCACACCATGATGGTGCCTTCGCAGGTTGTGGCAATGCTGCATGCGCCAAACTTCTCGGCTGATGCTTTGGATTCCCTGGAGATGATCCTGTCACTCGGGGCTCCGTTGCACAAGGAACACAAGGATGAGCTGAACCGGCATCTGCCCGGGCGGTTGTACGAGCTGTACGGACTCACGGAAGGTTTCGTGACGATTCTGGATAAGTACGATTTTCCAAACAAACCCGCTTCCGTGGGGACTCCGCCGCCGTTCTTCGAGATGAGAATCGTCAATGATCAAGGGGAAGATGTTCCTGCAGGGGAAGTGGGAGAAATAGTCGGTCGAGGCCCAATTCTCATGCCCGGTTACTACAAGAGACCTGACCTCACCGCGCAGGCCATCATTGATGGTTGGCTGCACACCGGAGACATGGGGTACGTGGATGCCGACGGATTCCTTTTTCTGGTGGATCGCAAGAAAGACTTGATCATATCGGGTGGTATCAACGTATATCCCAGGGACATTGAAGAGGTTGCAGTTCAGCACCCCGCGGTGAGGGAAGCTGCGGTCTTCGGCGTACCACACGAGAAATGGGGAGAAACTCCGCTGTGCGCAGTAATCCTCGAAGGGCCCGAAGCCGCCACGGAGTCTGAAATCCGCGATTGGATCAACCAAAGGATCGAAGCTCGTTATCAGCGAGTGAACTCCGTGGTCGTGATGGAGGATTTTCCGCGAAGCACCGCGGGCAAGACGCTCAAGCGAATCATGCGAGAGACCTACTGGGTCGGCCGAGAAACCCGAATCTGACGGGTTTTCCCCGTTAACGGGCTCAGCATATGCTTTCATTTCCGGCCGGTCGACGCGTCGACTGATCATTTCAGCAAGCAGCTCCAGTCAGGACCCGCAATCGTGATCACACAAGAAAGGTGCCTGCCGTGCCGACGATTGCCGCGTCGGTTTGGTGGTGCAGACGTCCTGAATGACTGCGCGCTCCTATCTGCCCACAGACCGATACGGCCCCCCACCCAATTTTGCGTCAAGACTTGGGGATAGTTTCCCAAGGATCTGCTGCTTGGCTGACTGCGAGAACCGGCACGTCCTTACAAAAACGTAACCTCGGCTCGTTTACATAATTGTAACATTTGGGGCTTTCCCGGGGGGTGACCGTTCGACTCACATCGGCCCAGTTTCTATATATTCCTGTGATATCGGCGTGTTCCGGACATACGACCCGTTCGATCAAGTTCATGGCACGCGTATTGCTGTTACTCGCCCAAACTTAATTGAAAGGCATACGGTGCAACAATGAGAAAAATAGCGATCTACGGGAAAGGCGGAATCGGCAAGTCCACCACCACGCAAAACACCGTTGCAGGCCTGGCCGAAATGGGACGCCGAGTCATGGTGGTCGGCTGTGATCCCAAGGCAGACTCTACACGGCTTCTGCTCGGGGGCTTGTCCCAGAAGACCGTCCTCGACACCCTCAGGGCCGAGGGCGAAGACGTGGAGCTGGAAGACATTCGCAAGACCGGTTTCAATGGGACCATCTGCGTGGAATCGGGCGGTCCCGAACCGGGAGTCGGTTGCGCAGGCCGAGGCATCATCACCTCCATCAACCTGCTGGAGCAGCTCGGAGCCTATGCGGAAGACGAAAAGCTCGACTATGCCTTCTACGACGTCCTCGGCGACGTGGTGTGCGGCGGGTTCGCCATGCCCATCCGTGAAGGCAAGGCCCAGGAGATCTACATCGTGGTGTCCGGCGAAATGATGGCCATGTACGCGGCAAACAACATCTGCAAGGGTATTGTCAAGTTCGCTGAAGCGGGCGGTGTGCGCCTCGGAGGGCTCATCTGCAACAGCCGCAAGGTCGATAACGAACAGGAGATGATCGAAGCCTTTGCCGAAACACTGGGAACTCAGATGATCCACTTCGTACCCCGAGACAACATGGTCCAGAAGGCGGAGATCAACCGGAAGACCGTCATTGAGTTCGATCCCGACCACTCGCAAGCCGGGGAATACCGGACTCTGGCAAGGAAGATCGAAGACAACCCCATGCACGTGATTCCCAAACCCATGACCACCGACGATCTGGAAAAGCTCCTGATCAAGCACGGCCTCGCTGGCTGATTTGCACGACTGCCACAACTGCACACGCGCAAGAAGAGGTAACCGACATGTTGATGATACGATCCATAGTAAGACCCACAAAGGTGGATGCCGTACTGGCCGCCCTTATGGAAGCCGGCTTCCCGGCGGTAACCAAGATATCGGTGGTCGGCCGAGGCAAGCAGCGCGGCATCAAGATCGGCGAAATCACCTACGACGAGATCCCCAAAGAGATGCTCATTACCGTAGTCCCCGACGATGACAAGGATTTTGTGATCAAGACCGTGATCAAGGCCGCGCGCACCGGAGACAAAGGCGCATACGGCGACGGCAAGATCTTCGTCAGCGCGGTGGAGGAAATCTACACCATCAGTTCCGGCATCAAAGAGACCGTTGCAGGGGGCATCGAAGAGGTGAAGATATGAAAGCAGTCATGGCGATCATTCGCATGAACATGATGAACCGAACCAAAAAGGCGCTCTCCGACTGCGGCATTCCCTCGATGACGGCCAAGGACGTCCTGGGAAGGGGCAAGGGCCTGGTCGATTACAGTCTGCTGGAGGGCGCTGAAAAGGGCTACGAGGAAGCCATAGCCCAGCTCGGACAGAGCCAACGCCTGGTTCCCAAACGTCTGCTGTTCATCGTGGTGCCCCGGAATCTGGTGAAGAAGACCGTGACGACCATCATCAAGGTCAATCAGACGGGCAAGTCCGGTGACGGCAAGATATTCGTCATGCCGGTGACAGACTCCTACTCCGTGCGCACCGGTGACGGCGGGCTTGGCGTCCTCGATGAGGCGTGATCCGTGACGGACGCCCGGAGACTTCATGCCCTTACCGCTCGGGAGAACATTATGGAATTAAGCAAACACATAGACACCCCGGAGGCCGAAGAGATCGACCCCCGTGAAGTGAAGCAGCAGCTTCTCGAGAAAGTTCCGACCAAGGTTGCTCGCAAACGTGCCAAACAGATCATCGTCAACGACGTCCGGGAAGATCTCGACGTTCCTCAGATCGGCGCCAACGCCCGCACCATTCCCGGCATCATCACCCAGCGAGGCTGCACGTACGCCGGGTGCAAGGGTGTGATCCTGGGGCCTACAAGGGATATCGTCAACATCACCCACGGCCCCATAGGATGCGGCTTCTACAGTTGGCTCACGCGGCGCAACCAGACACGGCCCCCGGGCCCGGAAGATGCGAACTTCATGACCTACTGCTTTTCCACGGACATGCAGGAAGAGCACATCGTGTTCGGCGGAGAAAAGAAGCTGCGGGCCGCGGTTCAGGAGGCCTACGACCTCTTCAAACCAAAGGCGATCAGCATTTTCTCCACCTGCCCCGTGGGGCTCATCGGCGACGATGTCCACTCGGTGGCTCGCGACATGAAGGAACAGCTCGGCATCAATGTCTTCGCGTTCAGTTGCGAAGGGTACAAGGGGGTGAGTCAGTCGGCAGGCCATCACATTGCCAACAACGGCATCTTCACCCACGTGGTGGGGCTTAACGAAAACGGCAAGGAAGGCAAGTTCAAGATCAACCTGCTCGGCGAATACAACATCGGCGGCGATGCCTTCGAGATCGACCGAGTGCTTGAGGCCTGCGGCATCACCGTGGTGTCTACGTTCAGCGGCAACTCGTCGTACGACGCGTTTGCCTCAGCGCACACCGCGGACCTCAACACAATCATGTGCCATCGATCCATCAACTACGTGGCTGAGATGATGGAGGCCAAGTTCGGGATCCCCTGGATCAAGATCAACTTCATCGGAGCCGAGGCCTCGGCAAAGACGCTCCGGAAGATCGCCAACTACTTCGAGGACGACGAGCTCAAGCAGAAGGTCGAAGAAGTGATTGCACGGGAGATGCCCGAAGTGATCAAGGTCCGTGACGAAGTCCGCAAACGCTGTGAAGGGAAAGTGGCCATGCTGTTCGTCGGCGGCTCCAGGGCGCATCACTACCAGGAGCTTTTCCGGGAAATCGGCATGCAGACCGTGTCCGCGGGGTATGAGTTTGCGCACCGGGACGACTACGAAGGACGCAAAGTGCTCCCGACCATCAAGGTCGATGCGGACAGCCGCAACATCGAAGAGCTGGAAGTCCACCCCGATCCGGAACGATACCGGGCCCGCAAGACACCCGAGCAGATCGCCGGGCTCACGGAAAAAGGGTTCCGCTTCAAGGACTACGACGGCATGATGCCCGACATGGCGATGAACACGCTCGTGGTCGACGACATCAGCCAGTACGAGTCAGACCGTCTCATCGACATCTACAAACCCGCGATCTTCTGTGCAGGGATCAAGGAGAAATTCGCGGTGCAGAAGAAGGGTATCCCGATGAAGCAGCTCCACAGTTACGATTCCGGCGGGCCGTACGCGGGATTCAAAGGAGCGGTCAACTTCTACCGGGAAATCGACCGCATGGTCAACAGCCAGGTCTGGAAGTACCTCAAAGCTCCCTGGCAGGAGAACCCCGAGCTCGCGGCCAAGTACGCCTGCGATTGATCCGGAAGAGTCCCATGGAAATGCAGTTTCCGGGGGAAGAGACTTCTTGAAAGAAGTCCCTTCCCCCGCACCCCCATCCCCAAGAACTTCTGGAGCAATGCGGCTCCCGTTGGTCGCCGCAGGGCATTCCATGACAGAGCGGGTCGCATTTCCATCATTCGCGGAGCCCAGCTATCCGGTAGACCGTTACACTGAATAATCCTGAAGGGATGTACCCCATGTTGCTCCGACATACACCAAAAGAGATAACGGAACGTAAAGCCTTAGTAATTAACCCGGCCAAGACCTGCCAGCCCATCGGGGCCATGTATGCGGCTTTGGGCATACACAGTTGCCTGCCGCACAGTCATGGTTCCCAGGGCTGCTGCGCTTACCACCGGAGCACGCTGACCCGCCATTACAAAGAACCCGTGATGGCGGCTACCAGCTCCTTCACCGAAGGGGCTTCGGTGTTCGGTGGGCAGGCGAACCTGGTCCAGGCCATAGAGAACATCTTCACCATATACGAGCCGGACGTGATCGCAGTGCACACGACCTGCTTGTCGGAAACCATAGGCGACGACATTCCCCAGATCGCCCGCAAGGCCGACGCTGACGGCAAGATCCCCAAGGGGAAGTACGTCATCCATGTGAACACCCCCAGTTACGTGGGGACCCACGTGACCGGATTCGCCAACATGACCAAGGCAATGGTCGATTACTTCGCCCAAACCAACGGGAAGAGACTCGATCAGATCAACCTGATCCCCGGTTACGTAGAACCGTCGGACATGGAAGAGATCAAACGCATCGCCGACGTCATGGGAGTGCGCACGGTCCTGTTTCCGGATACGTCAGGGGTGCTCAACCGACCCCAAACCGGCAAGTACGAGATGTTCCCCAAAGGTGGGGTGACCGTGGAAGCCCTCAGGACGACCGGATCGAGCATGGCCACCATCGCTCTGGGACCGATGGCATCAGGAGCCGCGGCCCGGGCTCTTGACAACAAGTTCGATGTGCCCTGCGAAATCCTCGACCTGCCCATCGGCTTCAAGGCCACTGACCGGTTCGTCGACACGCTGAGGAAGACCGCAGGGATCAACGTCCCCGACTCCCTCAACGTGGAACGGGGCAAGCTCTTGGACATCGTCACCGACATGCACCAGTACTTCTACGGCCGGAAGGTGGCCCTTGCCGGCGATCCGGATCACCTGATAGCCCTCACGGAATTCCTGGTCTCCATAGACATGTGGCCGACCCACATCGTGACCGGGACCCTGTCAAAAGGGTTTGAGAATCGCATCCGGGAGATCACCGAGCATGTGCCCCATCCCGTGAACGTGGCATCGCCGGGCGACATGTTCCTGCTCCATCAGTGGATTAAGAACGAACCGGTGGATCTGCTCATGGGCAACACGTACCTGAAGTACATCGCCCGGGACGAAGACATACCGCTGGTGCGCTGGGGCTTCCCGATCCTGGACCGCATCGGGCACAGTTACTTCCCGACGGTCGGGTACCGAGGCGGCATGCGCCTCCTGGAAAAGATCCTCGATGCCATCCTGGATCGCCAGGACCGGGACTCCCCCGAAGAGAGCTTCGAGCTGGTCATGTAACGAGGTTCGGGCAGCAGGCGGCGCGGCAGGACGAACGGCAGGCTCGAAAGCCTGCCCCACAATATTGGCCTGCACCGGAATAGGACACTACTCCCGGCAACGGCTCCGGTGTTTTTCGGCGGCGACCAACGGGAGCCGCCCAATCACAAAAGTTTTTGGGGATGGGGGTCCGGGGGGAGGGTGTTTTTTTAAAAAAAAACATACCCCCGAGAGTAACAATCACACACAAGGCTCAAAAAGACCCTTCCCCCGGAGATTCCCTGTCCCTCAGAAGGACAAGACAATGCAGAAACCTGACTATCATATCTTGGTATGCGCCAGTTTTCGAGGCACCGAAGCCAAGGGCAAGTGCATCAGAAAAGAGTCGCTTCAACTCATCCCGTATCTTCAGGAAGAACTTGCAGACCGCGGCCTCAACGCGATGGTCACCAGCACCGGTTGCATGAACCTCTGTGAGGAGGGCCCGGTAATGGTCATCTACCCCCAGGCCGTCTGGTACCGCGGTGTCGAGGGCGAGGACGCGGTGAGCGAGATCCTTGACGCCCTGGAGAACGGGGGGACCGCGGAGAAGTACCTGCTCACGTGACAAGGCTTCTCCCGGACCCCTGTAGGCGCTATGTCAACCACAGGGGTATTCGACAGGTCAGGTAGTTATCCCCCTCCCCCTACCCCCTCCCACGAGGGGAGGGGGATTCGGAAAGCCAATCCCCTGGCGGGAGAGGCAGGGGAGAGAGTGGCGCTGTCTGCTTCTGCGATCCTGCGAACGACGACGCGCGTGACAATCACGTGACATAAGTCGGCTGGAGAACGCCACGGACGCGAATTCCGGGGGAAATGTTCCAGCAGAGCCGTACCGCAGTCCCTGGCGGCGACCGGCGGGAGCCGCCCAGTAGCAGAAGTTTTTGGGGATGGGGGTCCGGGGTATAGGCGCTAACTTGCCGACAGCCGAATTCGACATTTCAGGCAGTTATCCCCCTCCCCCTACCCCCTCCCACGAGGGGGAGGGGAATCCGGAAACCCTCTCCCCTGGTGGGAGAGGGAAGGGTGAGGGGGGGTATGCTAAGGCTGCGCGTGCTCTGAAGTTAGCGCCTATGAGGGTCCGTGGGAAGGGACCTATTTCAAAAAGTCCCTTCCCACGGAAATCCCAACCGCATGAAAACCATCGTGAGGATGCGATCAATGAGCACGGCAATTCTAACCGAAAGACAAGATCAGGTGCATCGCAAGGGTGAGGAGCCGTTTCGGATTTCCTGCGATCGGGACAGCCTGGCCGGAGCGGTCAGCCAACGTGCGTGCGTGTTTTGCGGTTCCAGGGTGGTGTTGTATCCCATAGCGGATGCGCTGCATCTGGTGCACGGCCCCATAGGCTGCGCAGCGTACACCTGGGACATTCGAGGTGCCTTGTCGTCAGGACCGGCCCTTCACAGGCTGAGCTTCTCCACGGACCTTCAGGAACGGGACGTCATATTCGGCGCTGAAAGCAAGCTGGAGCGCGCTCTCTGTGAGCTCATCGATCGCCATCATCCCAACGCGGCCTTTGTCTATTCGACGTGCATCGTGGGGATCATCGGCGACGACATCGAAGGCGTATGCAAACGGGTTGCGAAAGAGAAGGGCATCCCGGTTATTCCGGTCCAGTCCGAGGGGTTCAAGGGGAACAAGCGAGCAGGATACCACGCGGCCTGCAAAGCGATGTTTCAACTCGTCGGCACCGCGGAGACCGAAGGCATTTCCCCCATGAGCATAAACATACTCGGCGATTTCAACCTCGCCGGCGAGATCTGGATAGTTCGGGACTACTTCGAACGCATGGGAATCCAGGTGGTGGCAAACATCACCGGTGACGGCCGGGTAGGGCAACTACAGCGGGCCCATGGAGCGGCCTTGAACGTGGTGCAGTGCTCCGGCTCCACCATGGACCTCGCCAAGATGATGAAAGAGACGTACGGCATTCCGTTTCTGCGGGTTTCGTACTTCGGCGTGGATGACATGGCGGAATCGCTCTACGAAGTGGCACGCTTCTTTGCTCCGATCGACCCGGGCATCATGGATCGCACCGCGGCTCTCGTCCGACAGGAGCTGGAAGAACTGTACCCCGCACTGGAAGCATACCGAAAAGCCTTGTCCGGGAAGAAGGCGGCCATATACGTGGGCGGAGCGTTCAAGGCATTCTCGCTCGTGAAGGCGTTCCGACTCCTGGGGATGGACGTGGTGCTCGTGGGCTCCCAGACCGGCACGGAAGAGGACTACCGGGAACTTCACGATATCACCGACGAGGGGACGATCATCGTGGACGATTCCAACCCGCTGGAATTGTCATCGTTTCTCCAGGAGAAGGACGTGGACATCTTCGTGGGCGGGGTCAAGGAACGCCCCATCGCATACAAGCTCGGCGTCGGATTCTGCGACCACAACCACGAACGCAAGGAACCGCTGGAAGGCTTCGTGGGGATGCTCAACTTCGCTCGGGAAGTCTACTCGTCGGTCATGAGCCCGGTGTGGCAATTCGTCCCCCGGCGGACGGCTCGTAGCGAACTACTTTGGGAAAGGTGAATATTCCGGGGGAAACCCTTTTGAGAAAGAGTTGTCCCCAGATATCACTCAATTAGCCATGACTTGAAGTGAGGTGTTGCCATGAAAATTGCGCACGCACAGTCTGAGCCTTACGTGTCCACCACCAACGCGTGCAAGCTCTGCAAGCCGCTAGGGGCCTGCCTGGCCTTTCGAGGCATAGAAGGGGCAATCCCGTTTCTCCACGGTTCCCAGGGCTGCGCTACCTATATGAGGCGCTACATTATCAGTCACTTCAGGGAACCGATGGACATCGCGTCGTCATCCCTGGGCGAAAAGCACGCGGTGTACGGCGGTGGACCCAACCTCAAACTGGGCCTCAAGAACGTGATGGCGAAGTATAAGGCCCGCATGATCGGCATTGCGACCACGTGCCTTACAGAAACCATCGGTGATGACGTGCCCATGATCGTCCGGGAGTTTCGCAAGGATTTCCCCCATCTTATCGAGTCGTTCGGGTCGCCGGATCTGGTAACGGTCTCGACTCCCAGCTACTCCGGCACGCACATGGAAGGCTTCCACGCGGCGGTGGCCGCGATTGTGGAACAGCTCGCGGAGGACACACCGTCGCACGGCCGTGTGACCCTGTTTCCGGGATTCGTCTCCCCTGCGGACATCCGTTACCTCAAGGAGATTCTTGGCGATTTTGCACTCCGGGGAACGATCGTGCCGGACATATCACTCACGCTCGATGGGCCGGCGCTGAAGGACTACGAGAAGATTCCGTCAGGCGGGACCCCGGTGGCGGAGATTCGGGAAACCGGCGGTTCACGGGCTGCCATGGAATTTGGCCGCACGCTCTCGGTCACACGCACGGCAGGGAGTCTGCTCAACCGTCGATTCGACGTCCCGCTCCACCGGTTGGGGATGCCCATCGGCCTCCGGGAAACGGACCGGTTCTTCAAAGTCCTGGAACAGCTCTCGGGGCGAGAAACGCCGAGGACCCACGAGCTCGAGAGGGGAAGGCTCATAGACTCATACGTGGACGGCCACAAGTACGTCTTCGACAAGCGGGCCGTCGTGTACGGCGAAGAAGACCTTGTCGTGGGGCTCACGGCCTTTCTGGCGGAGATCGGAGTCAAGCCGGTTCTGTGTGCATCGGGCGGCCGCAGCGGGAGATTCAAGCAGGCGGTCGAGGACGTCACTGGGGATCTGCTGTCGGAACCGCCCCAGGTTCGGGAAGGAGTCGACTTCTTCAACATCGCGGAAGAAGCCGAGTCGCTGGCACCCGATCTCATCGTGGGAAACAGCAAGGGGTACCACCTTGCGAGGAAATGGAGCATCCCTCTCGTGCGGGTCGGGTTCCCGATTCACGACCGGTTCGGCGGGCATCGGACTCTGCACCTCGGGTATCGGGGAGCCCAGTCGCTTCTGGACAGAATCATCAACACGGTCATCGAGGCAAAACAGGACCGTTCACCGATAGGATACGCCTATTTGTAAGAGGAATTGACATCATGAACAGGCCTGCGAGAGAGAATCACCCCTGTTTCAACGTGCGGGCAAAGGGGACGTGCAGTCGTGTTCACCTTCCCGTGGCTCCGGATTGCAACATCAAATGCAACTACTGCAACAGAAAGTATGCCTGTGTGAACGAAAGCCGACCGGGAGTCACCGGCATGGTGCTCACACCGGAGCAGGCGGTGGGTTACCTGGAAAGAATCATGGAACGCGTGCCCCAGACGACGGTTGCCGGCATTGCCGGCCCTGGGGATGCGTTTGCGAACCCGCAGCTCACCCTGGACACACTGGCGAACGTGAGACGCCGCTTTCCGGACCTTCTGCTGTGCTTGGCCACGAACGGACTAGGCATCGGTCCGTACATCCACGAGCTGGCGAAACTCGACGTGTCCCACGTGACCGTTACCGTGAATGCGGTGGACCCCGCGATCAGCAACAAGATCTACGCCTGGGTGCGGGACGGGAAAGTGGTGCACCGCGGCATATCCGCTGCTGCGCTGCTCCTGGAGCGCCAGCTCGATGCGATAGCGTCTCTGAAAGCCCACGGAATGGTGGTGAAGGTGAATACCATCGTGGTCCCTGGAATCAACGACGCGCACGTGCCACATGTGGCTCGCAAGATGGCCGAGCTCGGCGTGGACATCCAGAACTGCATGACCATGTACCCCACCCAAGGGACCCGGTTCGCGGGTATGGCCGAGCCGACTCCAGAGGTCATGAGAGGAATCCGGGCCATCGTGGAGAGGATCATCCCCCAGATGAAGCACTGCACACGGTGTCGTGCGGACGCAGTAGGTCTGCTCGGTGAGGACCGTTCCGCGGAGTTTCGTGACCACCTGCCGGCCTGTGGCAAAGGCCCGGAACCCGAGGAAGCAGGCTGTACTCCCGCAACGAACAATGCCGTTCCCTTCGAGCCGCGAAACGGCGCATGCACTACCGTTTCAAGGCCGAACCAGGCGCATGCCTGCGGTGGGTGCGGTCCCCGAGCAATCGAGGCGGACCCGGACGGGTCTCCCGACGAGCTGACCGAAGCCGGTGGCCTTGTCGGGAACAGCCCCGAGCGGCCCTATGTGGCGGTGGCCACCATGGAAGGGGCCTTGGTGAATCAGCATCTCGGAGAGGCCTGGCGATTCCAGATCTGGACCAGATGTCCGGAAGGGTACGAGCTGGTGGAGGTACGCGAGGCTCCTGAGCCCGGCACGGGCATACACCGATGGCTCGCTCTTGCAGAGACTCTTCGGGACTGCCGAGCGGTCCTGGTGGCTGGAATCGGCGAAACCCCGCGGCAAGTCCTAACCGAACACGACATCGTACCCATAGAGATGTCCGGCTTCATCAAAATCGGATTGGATGCTGTGTACCTGGGCACAAATCCCGGGATCTGGAGAACACGGCGCCAAGGATGCGCGAAAGGAGCAGGCTGCTCCGGCGACGGTGGCGGCTGCGGATAACCTCCCGGTCTCACGGAAATGCAGTTCCGGGGGGAAACCCTTTTGCTAATGACGTTCAGTTTCTTCTTCTTTCGAGAAGAAATGTTCAGTTAACCGGCTCCTGGAGACCGCAAAGTGCCCTTTTCCGTTTGCGTAGAACCAGCTCGCCCCGCCATCGGTCTCCATGCGGATCGAGAAAGGTTGACGCGAATATTGGCTGCGGCTCCCAGCCGCCTTTTGAAAAAGGGTTGTCCCCCGGACCCAATTTCCGAAAACTTTTGAAACATCGGGTGGTTCTGACCATGCGGGGAGTTCTCGGGATGTCGGGCGGTGACTTTCATGCTTGGTTGCGGCCGCGTGCGGTCATGGTGGTTGTGCAAAACGCAGCTAGGAGCTGCAACCAAGGATCACGCGGGCCTACGTCGTTGGGCTTGAAAAGATCCGGGAATGAAGGGTATGCTCGAAGCGCTGAGCCCCCCTCGTGCGATTTCTGCCGCGGATACTCTCCACACCGTGCCGGTCGCGGGCGGCTCACAACACTGCCACACAAGGAGCACCCATGCCCGAAGAGACGAAGAAGCTGAAGCCTGCATGCGCATCCTGCCCCATCGAGACGCGGGACAGGGTATGCATGACCGCGGAGGGCTCTGCCCACACGGGCTGTCCCACGCTGACCCGCAAAGAGTTGCTCGCCGGAGCCAATGCCGCATACGAAGATCCCCGGACGCAGACGTTCGCTCACCAGGCGTCGGTTCAGGAGGCTTCATGCTATGCGAACCGCCACGAACGCCCGTACGTCATGCAGCCCACCAAGACCCGTATTGCTGAAATATGCGAGTTCGCACGCCGAATGGATTACACCCGGCTGGGGCTCGCCTTCTGCGTGGGCCTCGCGAGAGAGGCAGGGATCGTCGAGTATGTCTTTCGCGCACATGGCTTCGATGTAGTGTCCGTGTGCTGCAAGGCGGGAAGGACGTCTAAGGACCTCGTCGGCATAGAAGATCAGGACAAGGTCTTCAGGGGAACGGACGAAGCGATGTGCAACCCTGTGTTCCAGGCCCTTCTGCTGAACGAAGAGAAGACCGACCTGAACGTGCTGCTCGGACTCTGCGTGGGGCATGATTCGCTTTTCTTCAAGCACGCGGACGCGTACACTACCGTGCTGGCCGTGAAAGATCGAGTGACCGGTCACAACCCCCTGGCTTCGATATATCTTCACGGTTCGTATTACAGGAAGCTCGTCGCTCGCCCGACAGACGAGTAACTCGCGGCCGGCGGAAAGGTGCATCGAAATGGCAAAACGATCCTTGCGAGAGATGATCGCGGAAGTGAAATCACGCTCCGAGATACGATCTGCAGGCATGCTGCTGTGTCACAACGGCTTCGTAAGAGCCACCAGCCGCGCGGGAAAAGGCGTGGAGAGCCTTCGGGTCTCGGCGGACACGGCAACGATTCGGGAGATCAGGCAGTGGGCGCTGTCGCAGCCCGGGATAGTGGCGGTGGAGATCGAAGCTCTTGAAGGGGAGTTCAAGGTGGGGGATGATCTGCTCTACGTGGTCGTAGCCGGTGATATCAGAGAACACGTGTTCGATACCATGCGCGCAACCGTGGAAAGGATCAAGACCGAAGGAGTATCGAAGTCCGAGCGACTTCTCGGCGGGTAACCGTCCAGGGTGCATCCGTTGTGGACCCGGAAGACGAACCACGAAGGCACCAAGACACAAAGAAATGAAAGATCCAGTCTGGGTGGTTCATTCTCTCTTCTCCCCGGCTGAACGCTTGCCTCGGCGGCAACTGAACCGCCCTGAACGCATGCGGCCACAACCGAGGATGATAATGCTACCCCACGGGAGTTGTGATCAGCAGATCTTCTCCGCGGCGACCAGCGGGAGCTGCACTATCCCAAGAGTTTTTGAAGAGGGGTCCGGGGAGGGACTTTTTGCAAAAGGTGGCTGGGAGCCGCAACCAAATTCGCGTCGACCTTCCTCGGCCCGCATGGAGACCCAGGGCGGGGCGAGTTGGTTCTACGCAAGCGAAAGAAGCCACGTTGCTTACTCCCAGAGCCGCTGAAGTGAAGATTTCTTCTCGAAAAGAGAAGGAATCGAACCTTATTAGTAAAAGTCCCTCCCCGGAAATCTTCGTCATCTCTTCTTCACGCGAGGCGGGAGGCGACCAGTTCGGTGATGTCGAGCACTTTGATCTTGCCCTTCTTCTCCTTGCGAGCCCGGGCCGCTGCCTGGTTGAACGTCCCCTTGCAAGAGGGGCAAGCCGAGACTACGGCGTCCACTCCGAGCCCGATCGCTGCCAGGATTCGCTTGAAGCCGATGTCGCCGGCCATCTCGTTGTCAAAGCCCTTCATGCCGCCTCCGCCTCCGCAGCACTTGGCTTGAGCCCGATTCTGGGGGAATTCGACGAGCTCCACCCCCGGGATCGCCTTGAGCACATTCCTGGGCGGTTCGTACACCCCCATATGACGTCCCATGTCGCAGGGATCGTGGTACGCGACCTTCATCGGAGCGCCGGCAGGGTCAAACGCGAGCTTCCCCTCCGCGATGAGCTTCTCCATCAGTTCCACCGCGTGCACCACCGAATACGAGTTCGCTTCTCCGTACTTGGGGTACAGGTCACGGAAGGTCTTCAGACATCCCGCGCACGTGGTGATGAGACTCGAAGGACCATACTTGGCGACCAGTTCCCGGCACATGTGCATGGCTTTCTTGAACGTGCCCATGTCGCCCACCAAGTAAGCCAGATACCCGCAGCAGGTCTCCTCCTGACCCAATGCTCCGTAGTTCACGCCGGCCTTGTCCAGAATCTTGAGGAACGCGGGGATCGTTTTCACGTCCTGGAAGCTCGTCACACATCCCATGTGCACCAGCGCTTCCGTCCGGCCGGGCACAGCCTTCCTGAAGCCGTCAGGATAGCTGTCAGCCCGCTTCTCCGGGGGAGCCAGCAGCGGATTCGCCGCGTCGATCATGGCCGCAAGCGCAGGCTTGAACACCTCCGGAAGGTATCCCTTGTCCACGAGCCTTTCTCTCGCGGCGCGCACGATGTCCGATACCTTCACCTGAGCCGGACACACGGCCTTGCAGTTGAGGCACATCATGCACTGATACAGGCGTTTGGCCAGCTCCGCCGAGGGTTCGAGCTCGCCCGTCAGCATCTGGTACGCCAGAATCACCCGACCCTTGGCATTGAGCGATTCCAGTGTCGTCTCCCCGAAGGTGGGACAGCCCGCTCGGCAGAACCCGCACTGAATACACGCCATGATCTCGTTGTCCACATTCTCGGGGAAGTGCTGGACCAGCTCCCTCTCATCGAGGAACCTCCGGAAGCTGTTGGCGTCCAGAATGTCCGTGATCGAGTCGTCGAAGCCCATCTTGCCGGGGTTGAGGATGTTGTTCGGGTCGAGAGCCCTCTTGATCTGATTCATCACGTCCAGGGATTCGCCGAGCTGCTTCACGATGTACGGCGACTTGGCCATGCCGATCCCGTGTTCCGCAGAGACGGTGCCTTCGAGACGAAGGGTAAGGTCGATGAATTCCAGAGCTATCTTCTTCACCGGTTCCCATTCGTCAGGGTCGGTAGGGTTCATGATGAACGTGGCATGGAGGTTTCCGTCGCCTATGTGGCCGAAGGTCGCCACCGGGAAGCCGTGCTTTGCGCCGATCTTCTGAATTTCCGCTATGGTTTCGGGGATTTTCGAGATGGGGACGCCGATGTCCTCGACGATCGGGACCAGCCGGTACGACGGCTTGAGTCTGCTCATCGCGGGGACCAGTCCTCCTCGGGCTGCGAACAGCTTCGCCTTTTCCTGGGGGTTGTCCGACCAGACGTTCTCACTGCCGCCGACAGAGCGGCAAATCTCGTCTATCTTCCTGATATCCTCCTGCACACTTGACTTGGGGCCGTCCAGAGCGATGAAGAGCTGACAGTTCACGTCCTTGGGGATGTCCATCTTGAGCGCGTCCCTGGCCACGTCGAGACACACGTTGTCGAGTATTTCACACGTCGCCATTTCGATCCCGGACGTGAATATCCGTTCCACGGCTTTGCCCGCGGTGTCCACGTCAGGGAAGGAGGCTTTCGTGAACGCCTCGTACTCGGGCATGGGGAGAATCTTGACCACCGCTTCGGTGATGATGCCCAGGGTCCCCTCGGAGCTCGCAAAGAGGTGGGTCAGGTCGTAGCCGGAGGAACTCTTGGGGGCTTTGTCGCCGGTCTTGATGACCCGTCCGTCTGCCAGGACCACGGTGAGCGACTTCACGTAGTCTTTGGTGGTGCCGTACTTGGCCGCGCGGACTCCGCTGGCATTGGTCGATATCATGCCGCCGATGGTCGCGATGGGCGCGCTCCCCGGGTCCGGAGGGAAGAAGTGCGTCGGCGCCAGCTTGGCATTGAGGGCATTGCAAATCACCCCGGGTTCCACAACCGCGTACCCGTCCGCCTTGTTGATCTCCTTGACCGCATTCATTCTCGTGAAATCGAGAATCACTCCTCCTTTTGCCGCGAGCACCGCGCCGGTGACCGACGAACCGGTGCCACGGGCCACTACGGGAACCTTTTCCGAGTCGGCCAGAGCCAATATCCGGCTGACCTGCTCAGTGTTCGCGACAAAGACGATTGCATGAGGAGTGCCGGAATGAATCGACATATCTCTGGAATAGGCAAGGCAATCGACTCGCGACGTGGAAATGTTCTTCTCCCCAACGATTTCAGCCAGGTTCTCGGTAAACCCCATTGTACTGCCCTCCTGGGTGTGCAGACCCTGCGCGGGTCCGTGCTGAAAGGTTCATCACTCTGTTTTTCTGCGAAGGCACGCCGGGAATCGCTCCCAGTCCCTCTGGTACCATGATAGCTGAAGGGGTGGAAGAAATCAAACAGTCGGAGGCCCGCGGATGGCCCGCGGGTCGGTTCATCCGAATGAACATCGGATCGCGCGAACAAAACCGACGCGCGGTCACGGAGTGTCTTTACTTTGAGTTTTGCCTATGATAAGGATACTGGATTGTGCCCGAAGAATGATTCGCCCATACTCAGGAGGAACTAGAGAGGTGAGTGCCACCGACCAAAAAAAGCAATCCATCATCGAGAAGTTCAAGCTTCATGAATCAGATACGGGCTCGCCCGAAGTTCAGATAGCTCTCCTTTCCGATAGAATCGTACACCTGACCGAGCATTTCAAGATTCACAAGAAGGATCACCACTCTCGGAGGGGTCTCCTCAAGCTGGTCGGTCAGCGTCGTCGGCTTCTGGACTACCTGAAGTCGAAGAGCGTGGATCGGTACAGAGCAGTCATCGGCGAGTTGGGAATAAGAAAATAGATGCCCCCCGAATCAGAACGAATTGACGCGTTCCCCATGAGAACCCCGGGGGAGAGAGGTTATTGGTACTGATGGTGCACAGTTCACGCGCCGAAATCAATGGCAAAGAAGTAGTGTTTGAAACGGGCAGGCTTGCCAAACAGGCATCAGGGTCTGTGGTGGTGAGCGTGGCCGACACGGTGGTCCTGGTCACGGCAGTCTCGGAAAGACGTGGCAGGGAAGGGATCGACTTCTTCCCCCTGACGGTCGATTACCTCGAAATGACCTACGCAGCGGGAAAGATCCCGGGAGGTTACTTCAAGAGAGAAGGACGTCCCACGGAAAAGGAGATCCTCACCGCACGCTTCATCGACCGACCCGTAAGACCCCTGTTCCCCGACGGATTCAACTGCGAGACCCAGATCATCGCCACTGTACTCTCCTCCGACGGTGAAAACGACCCGGACATTCTGGCCATCAACGCGGCTTCCGCCGCGCTGCACATCTCGGACATCCCGTTCGACGGTCCCATTGGAGCAGTGCGGGTAGGGCGGGTCGACAAGAACCTCATCCTGAACCCCACCCCGCTCGAGGAATCGTATTCCGACCTGGACCTCATTGTGGTCGGCTCCCGCAACGGCATCGTCATGGTCGAGGGAGGCGCGGACCAACTCCCGGAAAAGGTCTTTCTCGATGCCATTTTCAAGGCTCAAGAAGAGATACTCAAGATCGTCCAGGCCCAAGAAGAATTGAGGCAGCTCGCAGGGAAACCGAAACGGGAGGTTTCCAAGCCGAGCCCCGATGAGGAGCTTGTCGAGAAGCTGAAGCGGGAATGGGGGGACAAGATAGAGACTGCTCTCACGATCCCCGCGAAGCTGGAACGCTACGCGGCTCTGGAGCAACTCGGACTCAAGGCGATCGAGTCCTTGGGAGAGGAAGCCGAATCGCGGCGTAAAGAAGTCCTCGGCTACCTTGAGGAGCTCCAAGGCAAGTATATCAGGCAGATGATCCTGGAAAAGAACACCCGCATCGGCGGCCGCGGTTTCGAGCAGATACGAGACATAAGTTGCGAGGTGGGGATTCTCCCCCGCACCCATGGAAGCGCGCTGTTCACGCGCGGCGAAACCCAGGCCCTGGTGATCGCCACTTTGGGGACCTCTTCCGACGAACAGAAAGTCGAAGCGCTCGAGGGGATGAGCTACAAGTCGTTCATGCTTCACTACAAGTTCCCGCCTTTTGCCGTCGGTGAGGTGAAATTTCTCCGGGGTCCCTCTCGCAGAGAAATCGGACACGGAGCCCTTGCCGAACGAGCGATCGCGTATCTTCTGCCGAGCGACGAGGATTTCCCATACACCATACGAGTCGTTTCCGAGATACTCGAGTCGAACGGATCGTCTTCCATGGCCACGGTGTGCGGCACGTCCCTTTCCCTCATGGATGCGGGCGTCCCCATTGCCGACCCGGTCGCGGGGATTGCCATGGGCTTGTTCTCGGAGGGGGACAAGGTCGCGATCCTTTCGGACATCATCGGTGACGAGGACCACCACGGCGATATGGATTTCAAGATCGCCGGCACCTCGAAAGGGATAACCGCCCTGCAGATGGACATTAAGATCGAGGGACTCTCCCGAGACATCGTGACCAAGGCCTTGTACCAGGCACGGGAAGGGCGACTCCACATCCTGGACGAGATGAAGCGCGGCATCGAGAAGCCCCGTAAGGAGATCTCAAGGTTTGCGCCCCGGATCGTGGTCGTGTACGTGAACCCGGAGAAGATCCGGGACGTGATCGGACCCGGAGGCAAGACCATCAGGGCGATCCAGGAAGAGACCAACACCAAGATCGAAGTGGATGACACCGGAAAGGTGATGATAGCCTCGGTAGACCCGGAAGGCGCTGACGACGCGCGGCGGGCCGTGGAAAGACTTACCCAGGAAGCTCAGGTGGGACGGATCTACAACGGCGTCGTCAAGAAGGTAACCGACTTCGGCGCGTTCGTGGAGATCTTCCCCGGGACCGAGGGTCTGGTGCACATATCCCAGCTCGATTTCGCGCGGGTTCGCAAGGTCACCGATGTCTGCCATGAGGGAGACGACATGACGGTCAAGGTGATCGGCATAGATACCCAAGGGAAGATCAAGCTTTCTCGCAAAGACGCTTTGGAGAAGGATCAGCACTAGTAGACCGAGGCCGGCGTCCCTTCGGACGCGCACACAGCGAGGGGGCCTTGGCGTCAAGATAGGGCCTTTCGCGTTATCAAGCGTTCGACCCCCTTCTTCCCCGGTGCTTAAGCCTCCGGCTACATTCAGTCGCCCCTGCGGGGCTTTGGAGCCGGGCAGTTCCGGAAGGAGGACTGAGAATAGCCGGGCCTTTCGAGGCCGGGGGCATGAGGGTAGGTCTCTCTTATTCTAGCGCCTATGCCGAGCCAAGGGGTGTGACTGTCGGGTTGCCTATTGGCGTGTGATCCGCGTGCTTTCCAGTGCCGAAGCTCGATCTCTTTTCGGGCCGCAAAGACTTTTCACCGGAAGTCGCTTCATGGCCGGGCCATGTTGAAGTGCAACGGAGAAGATACAGGCCGTTTCAGACCTGCGTTGCACGAACTGACCCCGCCCTCGGTCTTCGTGCGGAAGACTAAGGTGGACGCGATTACCGGTCGCGGCTCCCAGCCGCTCAGTGAAACCGACCACCAGGGAGCAAGGTATTCCTATTGGAGAAAACGAACCAATTCCTCACCTCTTACAGAAAGACCGTCCTGGACAATGGCCTTCGCATAGTAACGGAGAGGGTTCCCCATGCACAATCCATATCTCTCGGGCTATGGGTAGGGTACGGATCCCGCTTTGAGACTCCTGAGCTGAACGGAATTTGCCATTTCATCGAACACATGCTCTTCAAGGGGACCGCGCGCAGGTCTGCGTACGACATCGCCAGGGAGATGGATTCGGTAGGCGGAATCATCAATGCGTTCACCAGCAAGGAGATGACCTCGTTCTACTGCAAGGTCCTCTCGGAGAACACGGAACTGGCGGTTGACCTGCTGACCGATCTTTTCCTCAACGCGTCGTTCCCTGAAGACGAAATCGAACGGGAGAAGCAGGTTATTTGTCAGGAAATCCTCCAGGTGGAGGATACCCCGGAAGACCTCGTGTACGAGATGCTAGGGGTCCGGTTCTGGCAGGATGATCCTCTCGGGCGGCCCATATTGGGGACTATCC
The DNA here is from genome assembly GCA_040755955.1 of Thermodesulfobacteriota bacterium. Taxonomy (GTDB): domain Bacteria; phylum Desulfobacterota; class Desulfomonilia; order Desulfomonilales; family Desulfomonilaceae; genus JBFMAA01. The sequence continues at coordinate 80,226 of JBFMAA010000002.1, read as the reverse complement.
CCACCGTGTCGGCTTTCGACAGGGAGACGGTGGTGCGTTATAAGGTAGACCACTATACCCCAGAAGAGACCATCGTCTGTGCTGCCGGTGACCTGGAACACGACGCGCTTGTGGAGATGATCGAGAAGGAGATGGGTCGGCTCAAGAAGGGGGTTGGACCGTTGACAGGTCCGAAGCCGGTCAATATCGCGTCGACTGAAGTGGTGCGGAGGGAACTGGAGCAGGTGCACGTCTGTGTGGGCGTGGAAGGTCCGAGTGCACTCGATCCGGCTCGTCATGCTGCGCATCTGTTGAACAACATCCTCGGAGGGGGGATGAGCTCACGTCTTTTCCAGGAGATCCGGGAGAAGCGCGGCCTCGCCTATTCCGTCTATTCGTTCATTTCCACGTTTTCGGACACGGGGATGTTCGGGGTGTACGCGGGTTGTGACGCTGCGCGTCTCGAGGAGCTTCTGTCGGTGATTCGCAAGGAATCCGTCGAGTTGCCTGATACGCTCACCGAGGAGGAAATCCGGACCGCGAAGCAGCAGATCCGGGGGAGTGCGATCCTGGCCAACGAATCGACGGACTCGGTCATGAACAGGCTTGCCAAGAGTGAGTATTTTTTCCGCCGCCACATCCCGTTGGAAGAGGTGCTCGACGCGGTGAATCGGGTGACTCGGGCGGAGCTTTGCGAGATGGCTGAACAGATGGTGCATCCCTCCCGTTTCACCACCGTTGCCCTGGGACCCGTTCCCAACACGACCGATCCCCTGGCGATACTTTCCTCGTAAGAGCCGCATCAAGGAGAGACGGGTTCGTCATCCGGTCCTCTCCACCGAAGCCCGAGAAACCTCGAATAATCCACGTCCAGGGTGATCCACTCACATCCGGATTCGATGGCGAGTGCTGCAAACCACGCGTCCGGGACAAGGTTCCCACGCGCGTCGGCCTGGATGCAAAGGCGTGCGAAGATCTCCCAATGGCGAGGGCCGGGGCGAACAACTACGCAGTGGGGTTGAGCAAGCAGCGCGGTGCAGAATCGCAGCGCTTCGGGCAGACCACTTGGTTCTTTGAAGATCTTCGGGTGTGTGGTGATACGGACCACGCTGGACAGCACTTGAGGGGCCATGCCAAAACGGGCATCCGCGTTGACGACTGACTTGAGCCAACTTCGGCACATGTGGTGGTCAGGAGAGTCAGACCTGAACGCATGGACCAGGACGTTCACGTCTGGAAGAATCATAACCCGTTCATAACCTCTTCCAGGGCAGATGACCGGTTGAGGTCGATGCCGTGGAGGACCCCACCGGAGGCTTGTGACACGGGAAGCTCAACCGGCTCGCGGGAGCCGGGTTTCGGATCGGCCAGCACAAGCATCAGTCCCTCTTCCAGCAGCGAGGTCAAGGTACGGCCTTCCTTGGCTGCACGCTCCTTGGCGCGCTGGAGGAGATCATCGCGGATTGTGACGGTGGTTCTCATGCAAACAGGCGTATCATTCGCTGATTCGCATGTCAAGACCGCCATCCGCAGCCGCTATTGCGCGTCCTCCACAACCTTGCCGAAAGTGCTCTTGCCCGAAAGGAGGACGCCGGTGTACCCGCCGCCGGGCTCGCCCCATGCGCTCGCGAGGTAAAGGTCCTTGATCGGAGTCCTGTTGGACAGCCGATACATGAACGAGTTCTCCGGGATTTGTTCGTATCCGTAGATGGCTCCACGCTCGTTGAGGGTGTACCGCACGTTGGTCAGCGGAGTGGCCGCGTCCTGCACCGCGATCATCTGTGACAGGCCGGGAATGAGCTTCTCTTCCACGCGTTTGATGAGGGTTTGGGCGATCCGCTCCTTCCGCGCGTGGTACTCATGTTTCCGTCCCGCAAAGTAGTCCGTCTCGAATTGGGCCCAGGGGTCGTACCCGCAACTGAACGTGATACTGAGCACGGTCGTACCGGGTGGGGAGTAGTCCTTGTAGATGTTGTTGTACACTGCGACCGAAAACGGTACCTTGTCTTCACGTCCTTCCAGGCAGTATTGAAAGGACTTCTCAGGGTCAGGCTCTTCCACCAGGAAAAGGTGGGAATTCTTGAGCTGGCCAGTGATGTCCTGATTAAGCCCAAGCCACACGTTGAAGGACGAGATGCTCGGTTTGAGCCCCCTGAGCTTTTCCCGGAAGTCCTCGGGTACCTGTTCGGGAGGAATCATCCCGTTGAAAAGTCGGGCCGCGCTGCAATTCGCAACTACGGTCCGGGCGTCGATCACGTCGGCTCCAATCCCGACCCCCGCAATCTTTCCGTCGTTCACGAGCACTCGTTCAACTTTGGTTCTCGTCCGGATTTCCCCGCCTTTGGACTCGATGAAGCGTGCAATCGCGTTGCTGATCGCCTGGGAACCGCCTCTCGGATAGGAACCGCCGGCCCGGAAGTACCCGCCCGTGGCGACGAGATAGTAGAACCCGGACAGCCTCGACGGGGGAAGGCCATGGTACCCACAAAACACCGAAAGAACAGACTTCAGTTCCGGATCGGTCACGTACTTGTCGAGATAGTCCCCGAGGCTCTTCTTTCGTGCCGCCCAGAGCTTGGGGTAATTCAGGGGAAACGTGGCCTTCCGGAACCAAGTGAGCGCACCCCCGGCATGGAGTCTTTCCACTTCCTCGCCGACTCCGAGCATTTCCGCCATGAAGCCGTTGATTCCGTCTTTCTGAAGAGGGTACCGCTGCACCAACAAGTCTGCAAACCCTTTGGGGTCTGCGTTTGGGCAGGTGATATCGAGCTTGTTGCCTACAAGACGGAACAGCTCTGCCCCCTTGAGGAACTCGACCTTTTGGAGGACACCCAGTTCCTTGAGAATCGCCTCGGTCGCGCCGGTCAGGGCCGTCTGATGCAGGGACACGTCAAAGGTAAACCGGCCGTGGTCGCGGGTGAAGGTGGTGGCATAGCCTCCGACCACGTCGTGTTGTTCGAGCACGAGCACCTTCATTCCGTGCTTTGCCATGTACGCGGCGCAGGACAAGCCCCCCAAACCCGAGCCGATCACCACCGCGTCGAATCGTGCACCTTTCGCTCCCGTGTTCCCTTTGAGTTGAGCCTCACCGGAAGACGCGGACAAAGCCGAAGCGGTCGCCCACAGGGCAGAAATCCTCAGGAAATCGCGACGATCCATTGTAGGGCCTCCATATGCCCTGCGAGTTGAAAGAGCTGCTGGGACCAGCCGCCTTTTACTAATAAGGTTCGATTCCTTCTCTTTTGGAGAAGAAATCTTCAGTTCAGCGGCTCTGGAAGCCGACAACGTGCCTCTCTTCGCTTGCGTAGAACCAACTCGCCCCGCCTCGGGTCTCCATGCGGGCCGAGGAAGGTCGACGCGAATTTGGTTGCGGCTGGAGGCTGCGTTTAGAAAAAGGGTTGTCCCCCGGACCCCTTTCCGAAACCTTTTGAAACATCGGCTGGTTCTGACCATACTACGAGTTCTCGGGATGTCGGGCGGTGACTCTCATGCTTCGTTGTGGCGTCATGCCATGACCGTTCTTCATTCTTGCTGCCGAACGCTCACAAGCGGACCACCCTGCGGCGACCAGCGGGAGCCGCCCAATCTCAAGGGGGATGGGGGTATTTGCTTCTCCAGGACTTCAGCGTCTGCCCACGGGATCCGTCATGCTCGACGTCGCGGCCTTTTCCAGATCACCGGCAGCGTTCTTGGCTTCGTTTCGCCTCAATTCGATGACTCGGCGAGCCGTATCTATCGAGAAGGAGATCTTCTGCAGACTTCGGACTCCCAGCAGGTTAGTTCTCGGGTTGCCGGACGGGCCGAACGCGTGGATTTCTATCTCGCCGAGCGGCAGGCCTCCGGTTGCGTCGGAATTGAGCAAGTAGGCATTGTTCACGCTGTATCGAGTCACGGTGTGCACTGATCCATCCGCTATGGCTACTTTGTTTTGACCCACTACTTTCACGTCGGCCTCTTCCCTGATCTTCTGAAGCAACTGGTGGCTCACGAGGGAGTAGGTCGCTCCGGTGTCCAGCATGAACTTGTGTCGCTCGCCGTCCTTCTTGAAACAGACACTCACGAAGACGTGGCCGTTGCGGTCAACAGGCAGGGTGATCAAATCCTCGACGGGTATCTGGTCCCTCGGCTTGGGATTGGCAACCTCCTTGAGAATCTGGTTGGCAAGTTTGCCGGTTTCCTCGTCGGGATTGAGAGCGAGGGCCTTCTTGGCGTCTCTTTCCGCGCTGTCAAGATGGTAGTTTCGGAGGTGCGCAAATCCGCGCCACACGTGCGACGCAGCAGAAGTCGAATCGAGCTCGATTGCCTTGTTCAGGTCGCTCACCGCCTTGTCGAACTCCTTAAGCCTCACGAATACAGTTCCTCGGTGCGAAAACGAACGCGCTCTGAGCTTGATGTCGGAGTGGGGAGTCTTGATCGCGGTGGTAAATGCCCGCACCGCCTCATCGACCTGGTTCTTCTTGAAGTGCATCGAGCCCAAGATGTGCAAACCGACCACCCGCAGCTCGTCGGGCTGATCCCTTTCCGACATGGCGCGGTTGAGGTCGTTCCTCGCGTGTTCCAAGTCGCCCTTGCCCACGTACGACTGAGCCCGATTAAGCAGCACCAGAGCGGCATCCTTGGAGTCGGGGCCGAGCCTCAAGAGGCATTGCGTGAACGCCTCGATCGCATCTTGATATTTGCCGTTGGCAAGGTGAGCCTGCCCGACGTCGAACAGATCGGTTGCCTCGCCCTTGGCCGCAGACCCGGAGATCGATCCGAGCACCAGGAAGCAGGCCAGTATCAAGACTCCCGAGCGCCGAAGGGTATCCGGGCGGTTCCTCAGACCGACACAGTCTCGACGCGGAAAACACCCATTCATTTCCGTGGTCTTTGAGTGAACCATTGCAGTATCTCCTCAAGTTCGGACAGTTCTCTTCCGGAGAACTTCCCGATAAGGGTCAGCAACTGCTGCGACAGCCAGAACCGCTCCTCAGGTTGGGCGGATTCCGCCACGTCAAGGACATGCTGGAGCAGGTCTCTCAGCACCCGAACCTGGTCCAACACCGAATCGGCCACCACCGAGTCGAGCTTACGTTGTCGTATCTCGATTATCGGGACCACCTTCGACGCGTCACGCATCGGATCTGGACCCAGAGGGGAGCCGGCTCGCAATATCGACATCGCGAATGATTCCGGAATCAGATGCCCCCGGGTAAGATCGCCTGACCCGAGCGGAGGGTGGATCTCCTTCAGTTGCACGCCTGTCCTCACGTCGAAAAACGTGACCGCGCCGGGTTCAGGCGCATCGAACAGGCCACAGGGGATTCTCGCCAGGACCGTGGCGTCTCTTATCAAGTAGTGGTCGTACTCGGTACCGCCGTCCATGAGAATATAATAACACGACTTCCGCAGATGCCAATGGCGGTTTCTCTCATGGCCGGCACACGTGCTCGATGGCCGCGGCCGTCGCGGCAACGATCGTGCCCAGCTCGTCCGGCTTGACTGACAGCGGCGGCATGATCACGACCACGTCCCCGAGCGGCCTGAGGATCACCCCGAATTCTCGAACCGCGTCGGTCACGCGGGCGCCCATGCGCAATGCCGGCTCGAAGGCTTGCCGCCGAGCCTTGTCCGCCACGAGCTCGATCCCCACCATGAAACCGCATTGACGGACGTCTCCCACGAAGGGAAGGGGGGCTATGCGTTCGGCCAGGAGGTTGCTGAGCAATTCGATTTTCGGTCGGCTCGTTTCGAGGAGCCGTTCTCTTTCGAAAATCTCAAGGCCTGCGTTGGCGGCCGCGCATGCCAGGGCATTGCCCGTGTAGCTGTGTCCATGGAAGAAGGTCCGGTACTCCGCGTACTTGCCGAGAAACGCACCGTATATCTCGTCGGTGGCAAGGGTCGCGGCCAGCGGGAGGTATCCGCCCGTGATCCCTTTTGCCAAGGCCATCATATCCGGCCGAACGTCTTCGTGCTCGCACGCGAACATCTTACCCGTTCTCCCGAAGCCGGTGGCAACCTCGTCGCAGATCAGCAGGATGTTGAATTCACGGCAGATCTGTTCGAGGCCCTTGAGAAACCCCTGGGGATGCACGATCATGCCGGCCGCTCCCTGCACGAGCGGTTCCACGACCAACGCTGCGATTTCGTGATGCTTGTCCTCAGCCAGCGCTCTGAACGCGGCAAGGGACCTGTCACGGCATTCTTCGCCGGTGAACTCGGGATGCCGGTACGGGAAAGGCGTCGGAATGGTCAGTATATGGAACAGCAAGGGGTGAAAGATCCTGTGGAACAGGTCTATGCCTCCGACGCTCACTGATCCGATCGTGTCGCCGTGGTACGCCTCGGCAAGGGCGACAAAGAGCCTCTTGTCGGTGAAGCCCCGATTCTTCCAGTACTGGAACGCTATCTTGAGCGCGACCTCCACCGCGGTAGACCCCGAGTCGGAATAGAACACCTTGGAGAGACCCTGAGGCGTGATCTGGACGAGTCTTTCCGCCAGCTCGATGGAGGGGACTCCCGCGAGCCCCAGCAGCGTCGAATGTGCAACCTTTCTCAACTGGGCAATGATCGCCGCGTCGATCTCAGGCCTTTGGTGTCCGTGAAGATTCACCCAGAGAGAGGAGACTCCATCCAAGTAACGTCTTCCATGCGTATCGATCAAGTAGTTTCCTTCACCGCGCTCGATCACCAGGGGCTCTGATCCGAGCCAATCCTTCATTTGGGTAAAAGGGTGCCATACGTATTTTTTGTCCAGTTCCGCCCAATTCGTCACGGCAGCTTCTCCATCAGGGTCTTGCAAAGCAGGGCCAACAAGTCTAGCATACTCCGGCGACCGTTGACAGGAAAGAGACGTGAAAGAGCCCCGGACTTCAGTACGAGGTGGGGACGTAGACCCTGTGAACCTCCACGCCCCTGGGCGGGCACCACGAACGACGGAAATGCACCTCGACCCCCTGATCAAGGCCCCCTCATGGCAGCGATGTGTCGCTTTCCTCAGAAGGCACTTCGTGGAGCCGCTTGCTATATCGAGGAACCCCCCCTGGTTTGACGCTCGCGGTGTTGCGGTGGGGTTGTTCGTGGGGTTGGGGACCCCGGTGGGGATTCACACCGTGGCGGTGGCTCTCATGCGCCTGCTGTTCCGGTTCAATTTTCCCGTGGGGTTGGCCTTCAACTGGGTGTGCAATCCCTTCAACATGTTCCCTTTGTACTACTTCTACTACTGGTTCGGATCGGTGCTTCTCGGAAAGGCCCCTACCATGGAGTTCGAGGTCTTCCGAAGGCTCATGGATTCCGTGACGGACCGGACCTACTTCTGGGAGGAGTTCGCTGGATTCCTCCAGTTGGGACAGGATCTCCTTCTGCGCTGGACGGTCGGCGCCCTGGTGGTGGGAGTGGTTTCTGCGGTGCTCGGGTACCTGATCACGTACGGTGTGCAGGCGAGGCGTTGCAGGCGCGAGGCCGAAAAATCAGGAATGGGGTACGAGGAATACGTCCGGGGTCTGGAGGAGCCGCTGTCGGTGAGCGAGGACTCGCAGGCACGAGCCTTTGCCAGCACCCCTCGCGAGGGCGGTTATCCCGAATGCCGGCGACTTAAGCGGCTTGGCGACGGTTGCCGCCGGAAATCCCCATAGCGTGAACATAAGAAGGCTAAAGTAACGAGTTCGGCTACTTGTCCCACCTCCCCCTACCTCTTCCCACCAAGGGGGGAGAAGAAAACCTTCTCCCGTGGCGGGAGAGGGCAGGGTGAGGGGGACGATGTTGAGGCAATTCGTGCTCACAAGTTATGGTCCGCGCCCTGAAATTCGCGGGATCGTGAAAGTGCACAAACCCACTCTCCCTTCCCTCAACCACCACGCGAGGGGGCTAGCTATTCCCCTCCCTTGATGGGAGGGGCTAGGGGAGGGGGTGAAAGTTCCCGCAATTCTCAACGGGTGCCACTATTGCGCCGATGGGGTCAGGGGGGATTTGGGCCTCACGTCCGGCGCCCCTATTCGACCAGCTTCCACTTCCCGTCTGCGATACGCACCATGATCATGGAATCGACCCCGAGGCCGTTGTGATCTTCCGGCGTGAGGTTGTAGGTTCCGCTGATCCCCACGTACCCTTTCGTCTGTTCTATGGCGTCCCTAAGTTTCGCCGGGTCGGTTCCCGCCTTTTTCATGGCGTTGGCCACGATGTAGATCGCGTCCCATGCGTACCCTGAATGGGTATTGATCGGGAATTGCTTGTTGTACCCCGCCTCGCCATACAGCTTGACGAATTCCTTGATCACAGGCTTCTGGGGATCCTTGTCCGGAAGCTGTTCCCATGCCATCAGCTTTGTGGACGGCATCATGTTCCCTTGCGCGGCAGGTCCCGCGAGCTCCACGTACTTGGGGTCCGGAAGACCGTGGCACTGGAACACCGGAGTCTTGATCGCAAGCTGATTGACGTTCTTCGCGACAATCGAGCCGGCAGGGCCTATTGTCCAGCACACGATCGCGTCGGGTTTGGCCGCGGCTATCTTGGTGAGCTGCGCGGTCATGTCGGTATCCGTCCGACTGAACGACTCATCCGCGATGATGGTCAGCCCGAACTTAGGGGCGAGCTTCTCCAGCCAGCCTTTTCCGTCTTTTCCGAACCCGTCCGATGCGGTTATCAGGGCGATTTTGGTGAGCTTAGCCTTCTGGAGATGCCCGTACAGTTTCTCGACCGCGGTGGAGCTTCTCTGGGGGGACTTGAACACCCACTTAAACGTGCCGAGCTTCTCGCCGCCCATGATCACCGGGTCACCTCCGACGGTCATGAAGGTGGGGATACCCGCTTCTTCCACGAGTTTCTTCACGGCCATTCCCAGATCGGTCGTGTCAGGGCCGATGATGGCTGCGACCTTGTCCACGTTAATGAACTTCTTGGCCACCATGACCGCTTTCGTGGGATTTGATTCCGTGTCGCCGACGACCAGCTCTATCTGTCGGCCGTTGATGCCTCCTTCCTTGTTGATCTTCTTGACGACCATCTCGGTGACGAGCTTCGTAGGAGTCCCGATCGCGGCCGCAGGACCTGACAACGAGTAGAACGCTCCGATCTTTATCGGTGGTTCCGCGGCGACGGCCAAGGCGGTACCCAAGGCAAAGAGCAGGACCGAGAGCCAAAGTAGTTGTTTTTTCATGGCATTCTCCTCCAAGCTAGGCGATGGCGGCAACACAGCCGCGATTCATGACATGTGACCGTGTCGTGACTCCCATTATTGCAGCAGTTTCCATTCTCCGTGTTCGATGCGGACCATGATCATGGAATCGACCCCGAGGCCGTTATGGTCTTCCGGGCTCAGGTTGTATGTTCCACTGATTCCCACGTACCCCTTCGTCTGTTCGATGGCGTCCCTGAGCTTCTCCGGCTCGGTTCCCACGTTCTTCATGGCATTTACCACGATGCAGATCGCATCCCACGCGTATCCGGAATGGGCATTGATCGGAAACTGCTTGTCGTATCCGGCCTCCTTGTACAGCCTGACGAACTCCTCGATCACCGGTTTCTGAGGATCGGTGTCAGGGAGCTGTTGCCACGCCATCAACTTCGTGGAAGGCATCATGTTCCCCTCTGCCCCAGGACCTGCAGCATCCACGTACTCCGGCCCCGGAAGACCGTGGCACTGGAACAGAGGCGCTTTGATGCCAAGCTGTTTCACCGCGTGGGCAACCTTCGCTCCTGAAGGTCCAATCGTCCAGCATACCATCGCGTCCGGCTTGGCTTCGGCCATGCGGGTGAGCTGAGAATTCATGTGCGGGTTCTTCGTCCGGAAGGACTGCTGTTCCACGATGCTCAGCCCGAACTTGGGAGCGAGTTTCGTGAGCCATGCCTTGCCGTCTTCTCCAAACCCGTCGGACGCAGTGATGAGCGCTACTTTCTTGAGTCGAGTTCCGCTCAGGTACTGGTAGAGCTTCTGCACCGCGGTGGAACTCCTCTGGGGGGATTTGAACGTCCATTTGAACGAACCCAGTTTCTCTCCGCCCATGATCACCGGGTCGCCGCCGACAGTCATAAACGTGGGAACACCGGCTTCTTCTACGAGTCGCTTCACTGCCATGCCCAGGTCGGTCCGGTCAGGGCCGATGATGGCGGCGACCTTCTCCTCGTTGATGAATCTCCTCACCTCAATAGCGGCGTTTGCAGGGTCCGATTTGGTGTCCGCGACGACCAGCTCTATCTGTCGGCCGTTGATGCCTCCTTCCTTGTTGATCTTTCTGACGACGAGCTCGGTGACGAGCTTTGTGGGGGTCCCGATCGCGGCTGCGGGACCCGACAGGGAATACAATGCTCCTATCTTGATCGGTGGTTCCGCGGAGCCGGCCATGGTCGCAACCAGGCCAATCATCACGACCGAAAGCACAAGTAACGGTACCTTCATGCGATCTCCTCCCGGATTCTTCCCCACCCCGTCAATGCCTGGATGACGAGCGGGCCTGCTTTGCCGGTGCGGGACGAGCGTGTGCCGCGGTGAAGTCATTGCGTGCACATCCGCATTTCCACGACCTTCGACGCGGGGAGCCGTATCATCTCCTTGCGGGTTTGGGGTCTCCCGTCCGAGACGCATCCTGGCCGAGGAACGCACGTCTCACCCGGGGGTCGTCGAGCAGTTCCTGAGCAGGTCCGCTTGTGGTGATTCGGCCTGTCTCCAGCACGTATGCCCTGTGGGATATCCCCAAAGCTGCCATGGCATTCTGTTCCACCAGCAGAATAGTCCGGCCCTCTTCCCGCAGGCGCGTGATGATACGGAATATCTCCTTCACCACGAGCGGAGCCAGTCCCAGCGAAGGTTCGTCGAGCAGCAACACCCTCGGATCGCCCATGAGCCCGCGGCCTATGGCGACCATTTGTTGTTCGCCTCCGGAGAGCGTGCCGGCTTTCTGGCCGAGTCGCGGCTTGAGCGGCGGAAAGATGTCCAGTATCCGATCGATCTCATCGTTCAGTTGGGCCGAGGTCATGCGGGACACGCGCAGGTATGCGCCCATATCGAGGTTCTCTTTCACGGTCAACGGTCCGAACAGCAGGCGGCTCTCGGGGACCTGCACGATCCCCAGCTTCACCATGCCCTGGGAGCCCGCTCGCGTCACGTCCTTGCCTTGAAAGAGGATTCGCCCGGTCCACCTGGGATGTACCGACGAAATGCAGTTCAGCAACGTAGACTTGCCCGCTCCGTTCGAGCCGATGAGACTCACGATCTCGCCCTGGTTGACCTCGATCGAAACCCCTTGCAGCGCAAGATTGCCGCCGTAGTACGCATGGATGTGCTCCACTTTGAGCATTCAGGCAACACTCCCCAGGTAGGCGGTGAGCACCTGTTCGTCCTTCTGGATTGCGCAGGGAGTTCCCTCCGCGATCTTCCTGCCGTAGTTGAGCACCACCACTTTGTCGGAGACTCCCATCACCAGATTCATGTCGTGTTCGACCAACAGCACGGATATCCCGAGATCCCGAATCTTCAAGATGAATCCGGCGACCTCTTGGGATTCGGTCATATTCAGTCCCGCGACAGGTTCGTCCAGGAGCATCAGCGAGGGATTGAGAGCCAGCGCACGAGCCATCTCCACACGCTTCTGCAAACCGTACGACAACGAGCCTGCCGGGCTGTATCCCTTTCCATCGAGCCCCAGGAACGCAAGCACCTCCCACGCGCGATCCCGGATCTTTTGTTCCTCGCCGGCGAACCCGGGCAGGTGAAACATCGACCAGAGGAACTCGTTCTGCGTCCTCGCGTGCATTCCTACCATGACGTTGTCCAGGACGGACATGTGCTCAAAGATCTGAATATTCTGAAAGGTCCTCGACAAACCCCGTTCAGCCATCTGGTACGGCCGCCGACCGGTGACCTGTTCGCCACGGAACTCGATACTCCCCCTGCGCGGCCGGTAGATCCCTGAGATCACGTTGATCATGGTCGTCTTGCCCGCACCGTTGGGGCCGATCAGCGCGGTTATGGACCCTGCGGGGACATCGAAGGACACCTGGCTCAGAGCGAGGAGTCCCCCGAAATTCATTTCAACGTTGTTGGTCGAGAGTACCACCCCATGGAATTCCCCCGGAAGGCGCTTCTCCACTCTTGGCGGACCGGCGACGGCCTCCATGGGTGGCCGAGCGGCCTGCTCGCGGGCCGCTGTGCGCATGGCGGACAACCTGTTCTTCACGGCTACCACCAGCCCCTCGGGAAGGAATACGAGGATCCCCACCAGAATCAGGCCGTAGCAGATGTCCTTGTACTCGTCAAAGAAGTGGAGCAAGTTCGGCAGACACGTCAGCAGGGCGGCGCCCGCGAGCACCCCCCATATGTTTCCCATGCCTCCGACGATCACCATGGTGACGAGCTCTACCGAGAAGAATATGTCAAAGGTCTTCGGGCTCACAAAAGACATGTAGTGCGCGTACAGACTGCCCGCCAACGAAGCGAATACCGCGCTGAGGACGAACACCTTCACCTTGTAGTGCTTGATCCTGACACCCATGCAATTGGCCGCGACTTCGCTGCCGTGCAACGCCCGTAATCCGCGTCCTACCCGGGAATCAACCAGGTTCAGCGCGACCACGATCGACAAGAAGGCCACGGTACCGACGAGGCAGTAGGTCTTCAGGTCAGAATCAAAGGCCCAGTTTCCTATGGTCAGACTCGGAATGCCCGGCAAGCCTGAGGGTCCCCCAGTGAACTCGTCCCACTGTATCATGATGATGTACACAATCAGGTTGAACCCGAGAGTCGCCATCACGAGATAGTGGCCGTGGAGCCTGAGAGTCGGAATGCCTATGATCAGGGCGAGCAGCGCGGTCAGGCAGACTGCAAGGGCCATCGCAAGCCACGGAGACAATCCGTAGGTTACCGTGAGTATGCCTGAGATGTACGCGCCAAGCCCATAGAACGCGGCATGTCCCAGCGAGATCTGACCGGCAAAGCCGATGAGCAGGTTCAGACCTACGACGATAATCGTGTTGAGCGCGATGATGTTGGCCACATTGAGATAGTACGGATTGCGCACCAGCAAGGGGAACAACACCAGTGCCACAGCCATGCACGCGAGTGATCCGTAAGTGCCGACCTTTGATTCGTGCCGGTCCATCGAGTCAGACCCGTTCCTTCTCTCCGTGGCCCAGCAAGCCGCTCGGCTTCACGAAGAGGACAAGAACCAGTATGGCAAATGCCATCACGTCCTTGTAGGTCGACGAGATGACGCCGGCCCCCAGGGATTCGAGTATTCCAAGAAGGAGTCCACCCACTATTGCTCCGAAACTGTTCCCGTATCCTCCGAGTATGGCAGCGGCAAATCCTTTCAGGCCCAGCATCACCCCAATATCGTAAGACAATGTGGTGATCGGCACGATAATGATTCCGGCTATGGCACCAAGGGCTCCGCTGAGCCCAAATGCCCACATGATCATCCGGTTGACGTTGACCCCCATGAGCGCGGCTGCCCGGGGATTGAACGAGACGGCACGCATGGCCTTTCCCATTCGGGTCTTGTTGAAGAAGAGATGAAGCAGTATCACCACCGCCATGGTGATCGCGAGCACCCACAGGGTCTGGGGCAATATCGCCGCGTGCCAGAACACCAGAGGAGTGTCACCGGAGAAGGAGGGGACCGCCATCTGGGTCTTGCCCCAAATGACCTTGAACGTGCCCCTCATGAGTATGGAAAGGCCTATCGTGATGAAGATCAGTATGACCACGGATCGGGATCGTGCGGGCCGGATGGCGAGCCGTTCCACCAGGGTTCCCACGATGGTTACCGCAGCCACCGCTCCCACAAACGCCAGAGGGAGAGGTAACCCCATTCCCAGCAGCAACGTGTAGAGTACCAGTCCTCCGAGACTGACGAAGTCCACCTGGGTGAAATTCACGATTCCGGTGGCATTGTGGATGATGCAGAAGCCAAGGGCGATAAGCGCATAGATGCTTCCGCTGGTCAGACCTCCGACCACGAACTGAGCCCACTGATCCCCAACGGACATAGTATCCCTTCTCTTCTGCGGAGAGTTGAGACGCCACCATAGCCTTTTTTTTCCTGCCCGTCCAGTTGAAAAACCCGGCGGCTGGGAGCAGGTAGCCCTTACCACTTCCCCTTAACGGGCATAGGCGCAAACCTCGGCACTCTGCACACGATGGGGGCCCCGTACTCTTGCCCGGTGCTGAAGCGTCCGACTATCTTCAGTCGCACCTGCGGGCCTTGGGAAGGCTGATCTTCCGGATGGGCGTCTGATAATAGCGGTGCCTTTCAAGGCCGGGCGAGAGAGCAAAGAACCCCAAGTGAGCGCCTGTGCCCTTAGGGCCCGCGGCAAGACAAGCCTTGCAACCACGGTGAATTAGAGAACAGTACTCACTCGCTTCACCACCGTAGGTTGAAACCTACGGCTATTCACGGGCTGCCCTTTCGGGGCAGAAGAGGCCCGCGCCCTGCTGGGAACACTGTGAATAGCCATGGGTTTCAACCCATGGAAGGGGAGCACGCGAGATGACAGGGTTATTTCGCTGCAAACCCTTGGCGCGGAGGTCCACGGTCCGGCACCGTATTTGTGCCCCCGATACCAATGCGACTTCAAACAGGTGAGGTTATCCACAGGACGACAGGCAAGATGGCTGTCCCACCCGGAGCCTGAAGTCACTTCTCAGGACGCACAATGGAATGATTAATTGGCGGCACGCACAATGGCCTTCACGATCTGCTCGGCCTCTTGCCACGAATCCGCTCTGATCTCGACCGTGCACCTCTGGTCCTCGAATGCCTGGGTGGGCCTGACCGAGACCTTGCCGGACAGTGGCAGCGTCTTGACCCACGCCCGGAATTCCTTCTCCTTCGCGGCGAGCTCAGGGAATTTCCACGACCGGATCAGTTCCCTGAAACGTGATGCCCGCTCCGGTGAGGCCAGGTCGGGATCATGCAGGATACGTCCCCCGTCCGGATCCGCAACGAGCTCTGCCAAAGGTCTATCGTGAAAGATGGAAAGATCCACGAGATTCTCAGTGAGTTCCGCGGTCTTGTTCGCGTTGAGGCCGAGTTTGGCCGCCAGGTCGATCACCAGAGCACGGTCCGCATTGTCAAGCCCGGCGAGGAGGTACGCTGTCTTGTCAAGGATTCGGCCATGGGACATGGCTTCGAGGATACCCAGGTCGAGCTTCCCCACAGCTCGGAGACGGTCGAGACGAGGGCCTGTCACAGAGATGCCGAGCGCAGGGAGAAATTCAGCCACCACCCGTTCACGGGAAATCAGATCGAGAAGCCTCGCGGTCAGATAGGCCGTGAGCGCGGTGTCGAGCCGTCTGTGACTCACGTTGTCCCAGAAAGCCAGAGCAAAACAGTCTGCCTCCGACAGGTCCGGCGAAACCCGACGTACGGGCACGCGGGTCCAGGCGAGGCCGGCCGCGGCCGCGAGTCGCCTTCGACCCAGGACGGGTACGTATCTGCCGTTCTCGAGAGGCCTCACCACAGGCAGGTTGATGAGGCCGTGGCAGGCGATGGATCGAACCAGTGCGTCCCACGGCTCGAAACAGGGGACCAGGCAGGTCATGTCCGCGAGGTCCACTTCGTCAAGATCCATGTTGGCGTAGCTGGTATATGCGAGTGAGTTCAAGATATGCTTCGGCCTCGGCAATCTTCCCTTTCGCGGCGCAACCGGACGCCACGATTCGGCACTTCCGGAGGAGTTCCTTCACCGCCGCTTCTCGATATTGCCTCGGCAGCGCAGGATCTGCAAGGATCTTCTCGATCGCTCGTATCCGAAAGCGGTCGATCGAGGGAACGGTCCGTGAAAGCTGGTCAGGATGCCCTCCGTGCTTGATCACGAGCGGTCGGGGGATGAATTGGACTTCGCAATAAGCGGTAACTCGCAACCACAGGTCGTAATCCTCGGCCGCGGGAAGCGTTTCGTCGAACCGTCCGAACCGGTCCAGCAGGGCCCGAGACATCATCGCCGAGGAGGGACTGATCAGGCAGCGCTCCAAGGCCCTCTCGAAGAACCGACCGCCCTGTTTGCGGTGGATCTTCTTCTGTGAGAGCTCCTTGCCGTTGCGCAGCCATATCTCGTTCGTGTGACAGAAGAAATCGGGGTTGGCTCCATCGTAGCGCGCGACCTGCATGGCAAGCTTTTCCGGAAGCCACTCATCGTCCGAGTCCAAGAACGCGATCAACTCGCCATGGGAGTGCTCGATTCCAAGGTTTCTCGCGGCAGCCACGCCCCTGTTTGGGTGCCGGAAGCTCTGCACGTCCGCGGACAGGCCTTCCAACAGCTCCGAGGTGCCATCGGAAGAGCCGTCATCGACCACGATCAGCTCGAAATCACGGAAGGTCTGCCTGCGGACGGATTCGACGGCCCGCATGAGCAGATGAGCCCTGTTGTACGTGGGAATCACCACGCTCACGAGAACCGGACGCTCCGACCCCTTGGTTTGGTCGTGCGATTGGCCGCTCAGGTCGTTCATGATCTCCCAATCGGTTGCGTCGCGCAAGGCGGGTCAGGAGTCGCGTCGGGTTGTCTCACTTGCGTCGGCACGGCAAGTCCTCTGGAAAGTGTGCCGTATCACTATGGGCCTGCCGCAAAACAAGCGTTGGAACCAGAGTGAAGTAGAGAACGGTATTCACTCGCTTCACTACCGTAGGTTGAAACCTACGGCTATTCACGGGCCGCCCTTTCAGGGCAGAAGAGGCCCGCGCCCTGCCGGGCGCACGCTGAATAGCCATGGGTTTCAACCCATGGAAGGGGAGCTGGTCGTGTCCGCATCAGCGCTGCTCTCATCACCGCTCCGCACCTGATGCCGCACGGGTAGGGTCGGTAGTATCGCTTACCTCCGGCAGCGGAGGCAGGGGATTGCCTCGCTGAGCCTGCGTGTGACTCGACAAGGTTTCGATTCTCTTCTCGATGGATGCGCGGCGGTCCGGGTCCTTACAGGCTTTCAGCGCGAGGGAGAAGTCTTTGAGCGCCTGGCGCAGATCTCCCTTGGCAGTGAGCAGGAGTCCCCGGTTCTCCAGAAAGGTAGCGTCTCCGGGCGAGAGAGATATGGCCCGGGAGTAGTCCTTGAGCGCTGTGTCGAGTTCGTTCCTCTGGTGATAGATCATTGCCCGGTTGTTGTACGCAACCGCATCCTTGGGATCGAGGGCAATCGCCTTGTCGTAGTCATCGAGGGCCTGGTCAAGTTTCTTCATCTTGAAGTACGCGTCGGCCCGCACTCGATGGAGCTCGCCATTATCGGGGACGATCGCAAGTGCGGAAGCAAAGTCCTCGGCCGCGGCAGCGAATTTCCCCACCTTGTGCTGAACCAGGCCCCGATCCCGCAATGCCTGCACGCACTTGGGATCGACCTTGATCGCCTCACTCCACGAGGCGAGCGCCCTCTTGACATCCCCCTGTCGAAATTCGTCCAAGCCCTTTGCGTGTAGAACCCGGGCGTACTCGAGGCGGAGTCCCTCGATCTTCTTGATCAAGCGATCCGTATCCTCATCTCTCTTTGAGAGCCTGTACACCCTGTCATATGCGTCCAGCGCGCCGCGATAGTCCCTTTGTTCCTCGAGGATTTCGCCGAGCACCTGGTACGCCCTTGTGTAGGACTTGTTGAATGTGATCGCCAGCCGAAGTTCCTTCAGGGCTCCGTCCAGGTCCCCCTTGGCACGCTTCACTACCGCGAGCGAGGTCCTTACCGCACCGTCCCTCGGGAGCTTCCTGGGTCCGGTTGCTTCGGTGAGGTCTTGCAGGGCCCCGTCCAGATCGCCCTTTTCGTAACGGGCAAGCCCCCGGTTGACGAGCGCAAACGGATAATCGGGCTTGACGTCCAAGGCCCTGTTGTAGTCCTCGATTGCCTTGTCAAACAGCCCCTTCTTCTTGTATGCCACGCCGCGGTTGTTGTATGCCAAATGGTCCTTAGGGTCCAGGTCCACAGCGCGGGTGAAGAGTGCGACAGCCTCGTCGAGCCTGTTCTGTTTGAGGGCTTCCACGCCGGAGTTGTACGGCCCGACGAACTCATGCTGAGCCTCAACCACAGTGGCGCTGGCCAGCAACGCACAGACCATGAGAAACCATCTGAGCCTTCTCGTGCAGTTCATAGTTCTCGCTGCCCCAGATGAGGAAGATATGCGACGTCACGAACCGTCACAAGTATATCCTAAATCACTTTTATAATCAACCCACTAGTTCCATTGAATCCGCATGGGGAAAAACCATTCCCGTAACTTCCCACAATCAATATTTTTCTTGACACCCAATTAGGCCCATGTTAAAGCCCTTCCTCAACAAGGCCTGTAAAGGCCCTCATTTCAGATTCCATATCTTGAGTCTACGCCCTCAAGCATAAGTTTAAGAATCTGAGCGAAAAAGGAGGATGAGGGATGGTACCAAAGCCAGTTCTCTGGTCCGCGCTCCTGGCGATCTTGATCGCCGCATGTCCGGTCTTGGCGGGTGGTCCACCTGCGTATCAGCCCGTGCAATGTCAACCTGCCCCCCAGGTCTGTGCGCCACCCAACCCATGCGGTCCGGGGTTTCCGTCGCCCTTTGGCCTTTGTGGCAGGCTTCTTGGTGCTTGCACGTCGATTTGCGGGGCGTGCATCAGCATACCTGCCGCGGTCATGGGGGGTCTGCTGGCACCGCCGGCGGCGTCTTGCGGCTCTGCGCCCCAGGCGTGCGGTCCTCCTCCTTGTCCTCCACCGCCCTGCGGGCCCATGCAGTACAGCTCTTGTGCGCCTCCACCCTGTCCCCCGCGACGGGCGGTCACCAAGTGCAGACCCTACGCGGCCGAGAGTCCACAATCCGGCCCTTCCTTTCGGCGTGCGTCGTATGCTCCTCGGGTCCCTGATGCGCCCATCGTACCCGTGGTCATGGCCATTCCGCACGCAGGCGACACACTTCAGGAGAGCCGGGTCTCATCTCACGTGTCCTCGCCGAGGTGGAACCCCACTCCTCTTCGGCTTGTCCGCGGCTCACTCGTAGCTCCTGAAACCAGTGACATGGAGGCCGGCGAATATGCCACCGCATCGGGTCCCCGTCCCGGTCGTCTCAGATAGCGTCCGCAGCGCGAGTTCCAGGCTGCTTCACAGGGGCAATGTGCGCGGACTGGACATGGTTCCGACGTCATGAAATACCCCTGTCTGAACTCGAAGTAAGCGCCTAAGTACTCCAGTTCGTAAGTGCGGTCACGCATTTTTCAGACTCTCCCATTGTAGCGACAGGCCTCCGTGCCGGTCGGCGGCGGGGGGGGGCCGCGGCGCGGCCCCCCAC
>JBFMAA010000002.1:0-61031 GCA_040755955.1 Thermodesulfobacteriota bacterium | reverse complement strand
GCGGGCCGGCAGGGAGGCCGGCCCCTATCAACAGTGTCACAACGCCCCGGGGGAATCCGGAACTGTACTTGCGAAAACGGGCACTTATGCCATTGCGCGTTCTGAGAAGTGACTTCAGGCTCCGGGTGGGACAGGCATCTTGCCTGTCGTCCTGTGGGTAACCTCGCCTGCTTGAAGTCGAATTGGTATTGGTCTTTATGCCATAGCTCACGGGCTCGGTGGGAAGGGCCTTTCCGGAAGATCCCGCTCCACGGCAGCCGCATGTCCCCGAGAATGCTCGAATGGAAGCGCTGAGGCGTCTACTGTTTGTATCTGTTCCTCAGTTCCTGTCTGGTTTCCTCTTTCATGCGCTTCTTCTTGTCCTTCGAGGCCTGAGCAGCCAACGCCTCTTCCTTTGCCTTATCCATGCGTTCTCGGCGTTCCTGTTCTTCCTGTTCCTGAATCGCTCTGAGCTTGGCCTCGAGGATGCGCGCATGGTGACGCTTGAGACGGATATCGTCTATGAGCATTTCTTCGAGTGCAGATCCGTTGTCGGTACCGCGACAGTCGGCAAGGTGCTTCTTCACATAAGCCCCGGCGACTCCGCAAGCATATAGTCCGCAGTACGGGCATGTCACCACCCCAGGGGAGTCGGGAAGACTCCTTTCCTCGTAGCCCATTGCGATCAGACGCTCGACCGAATCGGTCACTTTGATCCAGACATCGCGTCTGCGCAGGTACCCCCAGCCTCGCCGCTCAACCCACAGCGCTTCCATGACCCTCCGCGGAGAGTCCCGCCGGTATGTGAGGGTGGCCGGGTGAATCCACAAGACTTCTTTCGTCATGGACTCCATCCGTGTTCACCTCGAATCCAGCATTGCCCGATCAAAACCACTTGTCAAGAGATGTCATTGTGATAAGAATTCTCGTTGCCGAAAGACGGCCGTGAGCCGCAACCAGGGTTCGCCTCGACCTTGGTCGGTCGGTATGGAGACCGATGGGGAGCAACTTGGCCCTGCGCACCCGAAGACAGGCACTGCGCCGACTTCTCGGGTTGCCCAGGTGAAGGCTCCTCTTCAGGACGAGGAAGACATTGAAGCGGATGAAGTCGTAAGACGCGTGCAGACACCGACCTGCGTCGCCGCGGTCGCTGGGAAGGGGATCAGAAGAAATGATCGACAGGAGGAATGTCGCGCGCACGAGCGTGTTGACGAGTCGGGGGAATCTCCCGCTGGACCCGCCCCCTTTCTTCCTGGAAGGGGAGATTCGGGTCGGGGGGTTGATCACCGCGTTGAGGTTCGCGTCCGCGTCCGCGGTGGTAGTTCTGGTCCTCGCGGTGCTGATCTATTCACCGGAGCGCACGGCTCCTTCCTTGGGAAGGCTGTTTGTGCCTGCGATCGGGACTCTGCTCGGGTACCTGCTCGTGCGAGCCGGAACCTACTGGACCGTCTGGTTCCTCGTTTCCCGCAGATACCCGTTCAATGGGGGAATCCACCCCACAGCCCGCGGGGAATTGCCCAGGAACGCGTTCCTTGCGGTGTTGGTTTCCCCGACCGTTTTGTGGGTTCCGCTTTCAATGACCATGGGGTATCTCATCGCAGGCTTCGGACCGGAGACATGGTTGATCGTGGCAGTGGGAGCGGGCATAGGCTTCACGGAAGGGCGCATCGCGTGGGAAGTGGCCCGCGTGGATGACCACTGCTGGTTGAAGGAGACACCGCGAGGTCTGGACATCCTGCAACCCGACTCCGGCCGGATGAGGTCACCTTCACAAAAGGGTATATTGCGGCCAGCTTCTTCTTCCCAATACCCCGAACCGCGGCAAGATCCTCGATTTTCGAGAACCCTCCCACGGATTCCCGGTGGGTGATCAGCCGTTCGGCCAGGACGGGGCCAATGCCCGGAATCGCCACGAGATCGGGCTTCTGGGCTCGGTTCAGGTCGATGAGGAGGCCCATCGCGAGAATCTGTTGCCCCTTCATGGGTTCGCAACGGACTCCGCCGGAGCGTGTGTCTATTCTGAGGCAGCTTTCACAGGGGAATTCTCTGCGCGACTCCACCGTCGCAAGAGTTCGGTCTTGTCGTGCATGGGCGAATATGTCGGACAGCGTCGACGCCTTCGGGGGAAAGACCGTTCCGATGCAGAGCGCGTCCTCGTACAGCACGTACGCGCAGGTGGAGGCCGGTCTCACCTCCCGGAGACCTCCGGAAGGCCTCGGTGCCTCAACTGACCCCAGAAGCCCGCACGCCAACCCGATCAACCCTATCACCGTGAGGCCGATGAGCGGGTCCCGAGACAGGTGTCGGTGCTCAGCCATGACGCGACCCTACCGTACCAGGTCCTTCTGAAGCTTGTAGTCGATGCTGTCCACGAGAGCGTCCCATGACGCCTGTATCACGTTCTCGTTGAATCCCACAGTCCACCATGAGCTCTCCGCATCGGCCGACTCGATCAAGACCCGGACTGTGGCACCAGTTCCAGACGTCCCTTCGAGCACCCGGACCTTGAAGTCGGTGAGCCGCACTTCCGAGACCACTGGATAGAAAGACTCCAGTGCTTTGCGAAAGGCATTGTCCAGGGCGTTCACAGGGCCGTTTCCCTCGGCCGCGGAGAATTCCATCCTGTCTCCCACGACAATACGGATAATCGCATCCGAATAGGTCTGGGTGTCACCTTCCCGCTTGACGTTGCTCACCTGGAACCCGTGGAGGGAAAAGAACTTCTTGTGAAGTCCGAGCATTCGTTTCATGAGCAGCTCAAAGGACCCGTCCGCGACCTCGTAGTGAGCGCCCCGGGCCTCCAGGTATTTGATCGTCTTGAGGATTTCCGTTACGCGCGTGTCATCCGGGTCGAGGGTGATGCCGAATTCCGCGGCTTTTTGGATGAGCGCGGCCCTGCCGGCCTGTTCCGACATGGGGAAGTATCTGGTGTTGCCCACCACGGACGGATCAATGTGCTCGTACGCGGGCGGGGTCTTGAGCACCGCGGATGTGTGAAGGCCTCCCTTGTGCGCGAAGGCGGCCGCACCCACGTAGGGCTGGGACTTGAGACGGGTACGGTTGGCCATTTCATCAACGAACTCAGAGACATGTTTCAGGAGCCTCAGTTGTTCGCGGTTCTGTGGAATGCGTCCCATCTTCAGTGCGAGCGCGGGGAGAATCGAGATAAGATTGGCGTTTCCGCAACGTTCCCCGATGCCGTTGATGGTCCCCTGCACGTGGATCGCCCCGGCTTCCACCGCGGCAAGGGACGAGGCAACTGCGGTCTCGGAGTCGTTGTGGGTATGGATGCCGACGGGGGATGAAATGTCTTCCCTCACCCGCCTCACGATGGAAGCCACTTCCGACGGCAGTGTCCCGCCATTGGTGTCGCAGAGCACCAGCACATCCGAGCCCGCGTCGGCCGCCGTCTTCAGGGTTTGAAGCGCGTACTCGGGATTCCTCTTGAATCCGTCGAAGAAATGTTCCGCATCGAACACCACTCGCTCGAATCGGGAACGGAGATAGCCGATGGTGTCCCGGATCATTTCGAGATTGCGGGGCAGGGGGACTGCCAGGACCTCCCGCACGTGGAGGTCCCAACTCTTTCCGACGATCGCGACGACTCGGGTGCCGGTCTCGACTAGGCTGGCAACCTGGGGATCTCGGTCGGGAGAAAGGTTGGCCTTGCAGGTGCTCCCGAACGCGACAACCCTGGAATGGTTGAACTGGATGCCCTTGACCGACTCGAAGAACTGGCGATCCTTTGGGTTAGAACCCGGATACCCTCCCTCGATGTAGTCAATGCCGAGCTCATCGAGTTTACGGGCGATTCTCAGCTTGTCATTCAGGGAGAACGTAATCCCCCAGGCTTGTGCGCCATCCCTGAGGGTCGTATCGTACAGCTCGATGGTTTCCACAGCCATTACTCCCTGGAAATCTCGATTCGCGTGAGACTTCTTATTTCAGGCGCCGAGCTCGAAGGCTTCGTGCAGAGACCGCACTGCGAGTTCCGCGTATTTCTTGCGAATCACGCAGGAGATCTTGATCTCCGAGGTGGATATCATCTCTATATTGATGCTTTCGCCAGCCAGAGTCCAGAACATCTTGGATGCGACACCGCTGTGGGATCTCATCCCGAGACCGACCACCGAAACCTTGGCGATATCGTTGGAACCTTGCACGTCCGTTGCCCCGAGCGTCTGCTTGAAGGGCTCACACATGGCCAGCGCCTTGGAGAGGTCCGCCTCGGGAAGAGTGAACGTGATGTCCGTGAGACCCCCGTCACTGGAATTCTGGATGATCATGTCCACCACGATGCCGGAATCGGCCAGCACCGAGAAGATCTGCGCGGCCACTCCCGGTTGGTCCTTGAGGCCCAGAATCTTGACTCTGGCCTCTTTCGTGCTGCAGGTGACGGCGGTAACGGGCTTTTTCTCCATCTCTTCGGTCTCCTTCGTGACCAGGGTCCCCTCGTTGTCGTTGAAGCTCGACCGCACCATCAACGGAACCCGGTAGCGCATGGCATACTCCACCGAGCGCGCAGCCAGGACTTTGGCCCCGAGGGAGGCCATTTCGAGCATCTCCTCGTAGGCGATGACGCCTATCTTGCGGGCCTTGCTGGTGATGTTCGGATCTGTGGTGTACACGCCGTCCACATCGGTGAAGATTTCGCAGACATCCGCGTTCAGAGCTGCCGCCACAGCGACAGCGGTGGTATCCGAACCGCCTCGGCCGAGGGTGGTGATGCTCCCCTGACCGTCAACGCCCTGGAAACCCGCCACGATCACGATATGCCCTTGATTCAGGTCTTCCAGGATGCGATCCTTCTTCACGTCCTCGATTCGCGCTCTGCCGTATGCGTCGTCCGTGACCAGGGGAATCTGCCAGCCGCAGTACGACCGGGACGAGTAATCCATGGAACGCAGCGTCATAGCCAGGAGCGAGATCGTCACCTGCTCGCCTGTGGACATGAGCACGTCGAGTTCCCGTTCGTCGGGAGTCTCGGTGATATCCTTCGCCAAATTGATGAGTCGGTCGGTCTCTCCGGACATGGCCGACACGACAACCGCGATCTTGTCACCCTGATCGTGACGTTTCGCGACGCGTCCCGCCACATTGGCGATGCGCCTCAGATTCCCTACCGACGTGCCTCCGTATTTCTGTACCACTAGGGCCATACAAGGGTCTCCACAACGAGTTGGTACGCTACACTGCCACTCTTTGGGATTGGTTCCGTCACCCTCCCCCTGCCCCCTCCCATCAAGGGAGGGGGGTCCGCATTCCCCTCCCCTGGTGGGAGGGGTGAGGGGAGGGGGAACCAGTCCACGCACGTGACGTCCGTTTTCAATGCGCAGCAGAGTACGGTATCGGGCAGCGTACGAAGTCTTAACGTATTGCTTCAGGAATTGGAAGTCTCTTGCTCAAGTTTCGCGCAACGTGTTCTCCGGAGGCTCTGCCGGAACGTCACCGACCTACCGGAATGGATCGAAATCCGGATTCAGGTCTGCGTTGATTGCCTGCCAAGTTCGCTCCATGAGGTTGGGGACATCGTGTTCAGACAGTCCCGCCGTAGGGATCGGGTCGCCTATGGTCAGGGTCACATGTCCCGGTCGGAAAAGCACCGTCTTCTTGGGCAGGATCTTGTACGCGCCGTTGCAGGTGACGGGGAGAATCGGGATGCCGGTCTGGACCGCGGTCATGAACGCGCCCTTCTTGAATGCCTGCAGGCGACCGTCAGGGGTCCGAGTCCCTTCGGGATAGATGAGGACCGACCATCCGCGGGCGAGGTTCTTCATGCCTTCCTGAAGGCTCTTCACCGAGCTTTCCCGATTGGAGCGGTCCAGGCATATGGCGCCCGTGGCCATGAGGCCTCTGCCGAAGAACGGGATCTTGCGCAGCTCTTTCTTTATGACCCACTTGAAGGGGACGGGAAAGGCGACGAACAGAGCGAGTATCTCCGCGAAACCCTGGTGATTCGGGGTAATCACGTACGATTCCCCTTTGACGATCTTCTCCGCTCCGTTCAAGGAGAAACGCACTCCCATGAACCAGGCTGCCACCATGTTCCACACGCGACCGATCCGGAAGGTCAGATACCCGGACCTCGGGAAGACGTTCACGATGACCAACAGGGATGCGATAATGATGGTCATCAGTCCTATGAGCGCCCAGGCACATATCTGCCTCGGCAACAACAGAAGATCGAATCGCAAAGCCAACTCCTTGTCCTGAATCTTCTGACCGTCATGAACACTGCCAAAGGAAGCGTCCCAAGGTGCGGTCCTCGGAAAGGAACGCGTACCCCGTCCCCATGTCTCCGAAATTGATATAGAACGGGACCTTGGTTGAATCGAGCTGCATGAGCAGTTGCCAAGTTCCGTCTCCGGGGAATTCATCCCCCTGTATGAACAACGGGGAGCCACCGATCTTGTTCCCATCGAGCGCAGCCGCATAGGTTTCGCATTCGTTCTCGGACCAGTGCATCCGGGTGGATTCCGGAACGAAGAGGGGGTCATCGTGATAGGTCAGCGCCACGCGGAATTCGCAGGGTTCTTCAACAAGGTATCTCGACCAGCGGCTTCGCACCATGCAGTACAGCGACGGTCCTTGCCTGAGAGGTTCGATGCGAGCCCGGCTTGTCCCGGGTTGGAGGATCACGGCGTTCTCGCCTCCGTCGGGCTCCCAGCTATTGTCCACGTCGGGATGGTCGGTCATGAACACGTATGCCATTCGTGCGTCACACGGGCCAAACAGTTCGGCCGTAAGCTCAATCTGGGAAATGAAGCACATCGGTTGCCCCGTCGAAGGGGAAAAGGGCCACTGAGGACCAGTCACCCACACCGGCTGCCCTCCGAATTTCGTCACCGGCTGCGTCACCGGGACAGGCGACCGAGTGAACTCAATCGACGCACACGTAGGCATGATCCAATTCTCCGGTACCATGCGAATATCGAATCAGAACAAAGAGGACCGCATCATGTAGCGCTATCCTCGCACTCTGAGAACTGCAGGAGAACTTGAGCCTGAAGACCCCTCCCTTCGATGCAGGCGATGCGTAAACGCCCTCGCCGGGTGTGTAAGGGAAGGATGATGGCGTGTCAGTCTCCGTGAATCATCCTCTGCGTTTCAGGGAGCCTGATCAAGGCTATTCTTACGGCATATCACGTCGCCGGGTCTATCCTTCCAGGGGCCCTCGTCATCCCATTCCAGCCGGATCTCCCGGGACTCTGCGTCGCTGCTCCGGTCCAGCCGTACTCTCAGGGGATCAGTCCCGAGCCAGCCGAGTTTCTCGGCCCATTCCACCACGAGCGCGCCGCCTTGGTCAATGGTCTCATCAAGTCCGATGTCGTCGATCATGTCCGGTTCCAGCCGGTACAGGTCCGCGTGATGCACGGGAAACGGTCCTTCAAACGAGTTGATCAGCGTGAACGTGGGGCTCACTACTTCGTCGGAGGAGACGCCCGCAGCTCGGGAAATGATCCCTTTGGCAAGAACGGTCTTGCCGCTGCCGAGGTCACCGTAGAGGAGGACCGTATCGCCGGGCTGCAGGAAGGCCCCCAAGGCGCAACCAAGCTCGAACGTCTCCTCTTCGGACCGAGATGTGACCTCCAGGACACGATACATCACCACGTTCCCGATTCAACTGGAAATGGAATGTCCGCCGGGTAACTCCTTTGCGCAGAGAAGTTGCCGCGGGAAGCGTTTCATCCGAATTCGCCTTGAGGTCACATTTTTCTGATCTTTTCCTCTTCCTCTTCGTTCGTCTTGCACTCTATGCAGTGACTTGTGACCGGCCTGGCTTCCAACCGTTTGAACCCGATCGGCTCACCGCAGACCTCGCAGATACCGAACTCCCCGTCCTCGATCTTCTGCAATGTCTTCTGGATCTTGTTGATCAGCTTGCGTTCCCTGTCACGAATTCTGAGCTCGAAATTCCTGTCCGATTCCATGGAAGCCCTGTCGGTTGGATCAGGAAAGGCCGCTTTTCCGGCCGTGTCGGTCATTTCGTCGACGGTTCGTTCCGCCCCCCGCAGCAAATCATCAAGTTGTTTCTGGAGTATTCCTTTGAAGTACTCCAAGTCCTCGTTCTTCAAGGTCATTGGTCACCTCCGTGAATCCCTCGCAATCGTCGCCGATTCCGGGGAGGGACGCACCACTATTGCTTCAGGGCCCGAATACGATCTGGCCTCGGCCGAGTAGGTCGTGCAGGTGGATAATCCCGACCAGCTTCTGTTGATCGTTGAGCACGGCCAGCGCGGTGATCAGTTTTCGTTCCATGATTTCCAGGGCTTCTGCCGCGGTTCGGTCCTGAGAAATGGCCAACGGGTTGCGCGTCATCAGATCCTGGGCGTTGCGCGCATAGATGCGGTCGCCTGACAGGAGCGCTCGCCTGAGGTCGCCGTCTGTTATGATCCCCAATGCGGAGTCATTTCCGGTAACCAGGGTGAACCCCAGGTTCTGGTCGTTGATGCTCGCGACGATCTCGGGAATCGTGGCCTCTTCCGGCACCTCAGGCACGGCGCGGCGATCGAGCATGATGTCCCGAACCTTGAGTTTGAGTTGTTCACCGAGGGTTCCTGCCGGATGATGTCGGAGGAAATCCTCTTCCCGAAAGCCTCGGCGAATCATCAACGCGACGGCCAGTGCATCACCCACCGACAGTGTCGCGGTGGTGCTCGCGGTCGGGGCCATGTTCAGCGGGCACGCCTCCCTGGGCACGTGACAGTCAAGCACAAGATCCGATACCCGAGACAGCGTGGACGCAGGCCTTCCGGTCAGCGCGATCACCTTGGTGCCTCTCTTCCTGACGGTCGCGATCAGGGACGTGATTTCGGGGGTTTCCCCGCTGTTGGAGATGGCAACAAGCGCGTCATCTCGGGAAACGATGCCGACGTCTCCATGCAAACCCTCCACGGGATGCACGAAGATCGCCGGGGATCCGGTGCTGGTCAGAGTGGCCGCGATCTTGCGTCCGATCACACCCGACTTGCCGACTCCGGTGATGATGATTCTGCCACGAAGCGCGTACAGCATGTCGACGCAGTTCTCGAACCCCTCGTCCAGGCGTTCCATGACCGAGCGTATCCCTTCGATCTCGATCTGGAGCACTTGCCTGGCAATGTCCAGGGCCCGGCCAGAAAATTTACAGGTTCCGACCGATTGCATCCGCTACCATCTCCACTACTGAACGGACCACCTGTTCGTCTTCCCCCTCGGCCATGATTCTGCACATGGCCTGTGTGCCGGAAAACCGCACAAGGAGGCGTCCTCGGGTGCCGAGTCGGTGTTCGGCATTTTTCATGGTTTCGGCCACTTCGGGTATTTCCTCGAGGTTCCGGCGCTGTGTGATTTCGACGTTCTTCAGTACCTGCGGGAACTTGGTCACCAGTCCGGCCAGTTCGGACAGTGGTCTCCCCGTGTACTTCATGACCCTCATCACCTGGAGCGCGGAGAGAATCCCGTCCCCCGAGGTGTTCTGTTCGAGGAAGATCAGGTGTCCTGACTGCTCACCCCCGAAATTGTAGCCTTCGGCTCTCATGCACTCGACCACGTATCTGTCTCCGACCGAGGTTCGGACGAGTCGGCCGCCCATCTCACGCATCGCGATCTCGAGCCCGACGTTGCTCATGACCGTTGCCACAAGGGTGTTCTTGTTGAGGCACCCCCGGTATATCATGTCACGGGCGATCAGCGCCATGATCTGGTCGCCGTCGAGCTGGTTGCCTTTTTCGTCGGAGACTATAACCCGGTCACCGTCTCCGTCGAGAGCCACACCGATATGCGCGCCGGTTTGGACCACTTCCCGACATATGCGTTCAGGATGGAGCGAGCCGCATTCTCGGTTAATATTCTGCCCGTCGGGTTTGACGCCTATGGCGGTCACCTCCGCGCCCAGCTCTTCGAACACCAGTGGCGCGGCTTTATATGCGGCTCCATTCGCGCAATCCAGCACCATTTTCAAGCCGTCGAGAGTCATCTCTTTGGGAAACGTGTTCTTGACGAAGACCACATACCGCCCCAGTGCGTCCTCAATCCGGACGGCTCTGCCGATCCGTTCCGCGGTGGGGCGGGTCTCATCAAGGTTGTTGGACAGCACAAGCCGTTCGATCTCTTCTTCCAACTCGTCGGAGAGCTTGAAACCGTCGCGCGAGAAAAACTTGATCCCATTGTCCTGGAACGGGTTGTGGGACGCGGAGATGACTACCCCCGCGTCGCACCGCATGTTGGTCGTCAGAAAGGCAATGCCGGGGGTAGGCATGGGGCCGACGAGCAGCACGTCCACTCCCATGGAGCAGATCCCTGCGGATATGGCCTGTTCGAGCATGTAGCACGACAGCCGGGTGTCCTTGCCGATGAGAATTCTGTGTCGAGGTCCGGCAGTCCTCATGGCCAGATGCGCGGCAGCTCGCCCGAGTTTGAGCGCGGTCTCCGCGGTCATCGGTTCCAGGTTGGCAACTCCGCGAACTCCGTCAGTGCCGAAAAGTCGTCGTCCCATGTGCCTCTGCCTTCTTGGGAAAGGGCGAATTCCGGGGGAAGGGACTTCTTACTGATAGCGTTCGATTTCTTTTCTTTTCGAGAAGAAATCTTCAGTCCAGCAGCTCTGGGAGAAAGCAACGCACCTTTCTTCGCGTGCGTAGAACCAACTCGCCCCGCCATCGATCTTCATGCGGACCGAGAAAGGTCGACGCGAATTTTGGTTGTGGCTCCCAGCCGTTTCCTGCAAAAAGTCCCTTCCCCCGGACCCCATCCCCAAAAAACTCTTGGAGCATGCGGCTCCCGCTGGTCGCCATCGACTCCGTACGGCTTGGAGGCTCCTGCGGCAAGTCGCACTCCCGTTGTTCGGGCTGACCCTGAGCGGCATGAAATGGCGGTTCTTGGTTGTTTCCGGTTCATTTGCATGCCTTAGCCGGGCGCGTTCGGCATTTCCCGTGCTTACTCCACGGTCACGCTCTTGGCCAGGTTGCGTGGCTGATCCACGTCGGTCCCCTTGAAATCCGCGATGTGATAGGCCAGGAGCTGCAACGGCACGGTCAATAGGATCGGCGTCAGGTATTCGTTGCTCTGGGGGACCCGCACTACTTCCTCGGCCATTTCGTTCACCTTCGAGTCTTCATCTCCGGCCATGAACGCGAGGAGGATTCCGCCTCTGCTCCGCACCTCTTCCATGTTGCTGAGCATCTTCTCAAAGACTCCGTCTCTGGCCAATACTGCCACCACCGGCATTTCTTCGCTGATCAATGCGATCGGTCCGTGCTTCATTTCGCCGCCGGGGTATGCTTCCGCGTGGATGTAGGAAATCTCCTTCAGTTTGAGAGCTCCTTCGTACGCGATCGCGGTGTTGGTTCCTCTCCCGAGATAGAGAAAGCTCGGGTAGTCGTGGAATCTCCTTGCCATTTCAGCCAATTGCCTTGAAGTGTCCAGGGCTTCTTCGATCATTCGGGGCAAGGTAATCAGGTCGCCGATGAGCTCGACTCTTCGATCCGAGGAGAGTATCCCTTTCTTCCATGCGAGTAAGAGCCCGAGCAGGTACAGCGTCGTAATCTGGGTGGTGAACGCCTTGGTGGAGGCAACCCCGATCTCCGGCCCCGCATGGGTGTAGATCACACCTTGAGTGGAGATGCGCGCGAGGCTCGACTCGATCACGTTGCATATCGAGCAGATCAATGAACCCCTCTTGGCCGCTTCTTTCGCGGCAGCGAGGGTGTCTGCGGTTTCTCCGGACTGGCTGATGCCGACGGTAAGGGTGTTGGGTCCCACGATCGGGTCGCGGTAACGGAATTCGCTTGCCAGGTCCACTTCCACGGGGATGCGGGTCAATCCCTCGATGATTCTTCTCCCCACCAGCCCCGCGTGGAAACTCGTTCCGCAAGCGATGATCACGATCTTCTCGATGCGCCTGATCTCGTCATCGGCGAGCCGAAGTTCGTCGAGAAAGATTTCGCCCGTCTCTTCGGAGACTCGGCCCCTGAAGGTGTCAGTGACGGCTCGGGACTGCTCGAAGATCTCCTTGAGCATGAAGTGCTTGAAGCCGCCTTTTTCCGCGGCGATGGGATTGAGGTCCACCTCGACGATCTTCTTGCGGACGGGCGCACCGGAGAAATCCAGGCACTCTATGCGATCTGGTCTGAGGACCGCGATCTCTCCGTCGTCGAGGTAGATCATGCGCCGAGTTCGCCCGAGAATTGCAGGAATGTCAGACGCGAGAAAGGCCTCGTCGTCCCCGACTCCTATGACCAGGGGGCTCTCCTTTCGCACGGCATAGAGCGCACTTGTATCCGATTCGATCAGTATTCCTGCGGCAACCGATCCTTTCAGCTCTCGGCAAGCCAGCATGATCGCGTCCAGAGGAGCCGCGCCGCCGGCGAGCTTCGCGTCGATGAGCTGGGCGATGACTTCCGTGTCCGTCTCTGATGAAAATACCCGGCCCGAGGCGATGAGCTGCTTCTTGATCGTCGAGTAGTTCTCGATGATGCCATTGTGGACCACTACTACCTTGCCGGCCTTGTGCGGATGGGCGTTCTGCTCCGAAGGGCGACCATGGGTGGCCCATCGGGTGTGTCCGACGCCGAGGCTCCCGCGCAGAGGCGCACCGTCGATGATCTTTTCGAGTCTGGCGATCTTGCCTTCCGCCCTGGCGATCTCGGTGGTGCCGTTGTGTATCACCGCGACTCCGGCAGAATCATAGCCCCGATATTCGAGTTTCTTGAGACCCTCGATGAGTATGGGGCACGCGGGGGAAGGTCCTATGTAGCCGATAATTCCACACATATCCGGCCTCCGTGGCGCAATAAAACATTTAGTATATCCGTCCTGTGTGCGCTCGGCAAGCTTTTTTGTTGAACGGCAGAGAATCGGGAACTCTCTTGCGGCGAGAGGGGCGTCTCAGATCCGATTACCCATTGACGGGGGTGATCGCGGGTCCTATGCTCAAGGTCGAACAAACCAGAAGAGGCAACATGATAGATCTTCACGTGCATACCGACAGTTCCGACGGCACCTTGTCGCCAGGTCAGGTAGTGAGGTTGGCCGCAAGGCTCAAGCTGTGCGCGGTCGCGATCACCGACCACGACACGATCGATGGAATCAAACTAGCTCAGGAAGCTGCCTCGGCTGCGGGCATAGAGGTCGTACCCGGGGTGGAACTGAGTGTGCGTTGGAACCCGGGTTCGCTGCACATACTGGGGTACCTGATTGATACCGAGAACTCCAGGCTTCTCGATGCATTAGGCAGGCTCAAGTCGGGCCGTGAGGAGCGCACCGGAAAGATGCTCGCCAAGCTGGCCGATATAGGCATCCGCGTGACTCGGGACGAAGTGGCGGCAGTGGCTCAAGGAGGCGTTCACGGCAGACCTCACTTGGCCCAGGTGTTAGTGAACAAAGGAATAGTCCGCGCCCCCCAGGAAGCGTTCGACCGGTACCTGAGACGCGGTGGTCCCGCGTATGCGGAGAAGGTCAAGCTCGAACCGGCCCATGCGGTGGAGACGATCCTTGGTGCCGGCGGGATCGCGGTGATCGCGCATCCGTACTCCCTTGAGACGGACGATCCTGATCGGTTGGAGCAGATAGTCGGCACGCTGGCCGGATACGGGGTGCAGGGAATCGAGG
The DNA here is from genome assembly GCA_040755955.1 of Thermodesulfobacteriota bacterium. Taxonomy (GTDB): domain Bacteria; phylum Desulfobacterota; class Desulfomonilia; order Desulfomonilales; family Desulfomonilaceae; genus JBFMAA01. Next base: position 47,465 of record JBFMAA010000002.1, on the reverse strand, counting down.
TATTCTACCCCAAGCACTCCCGTCGGCAGACTGCGACGTTTCTCTCGCTCGCAGAACGCTTCGGGCTTGTGGCAACCGGCGGCACGGACTTTCACGGAGCCCTCACGCCCGCGGTTGAGCTGGGGGTGATCCGACACGGAGGACCTCTCCCTTACTCTATTATCGACGCGCTTCGTGAGCGAGCCTCCGCGAACCACCGCGGGTCGGGATAGCCCTGCCCCAACGCGTCGATGCCACGACCTGGCTTCTGCCGGCCAGGCTTGAAGGAACTGGGATTGGAGCTGCGAGTCATATAGTATCGGAGTGAAGCGGGCAACTACCCAGCGAGAGAGTGGCTCAGAGGTTTGGACGAGGAGACCGGTTACACCTTGCGCCAGTTGCTCAAGAGACTCGAACAGCACGGGCCACGAGTGCTGGAGCTGTACCGCAAGTTCTTCGACTCGTTGGACCACGGGCTGCATTAGATCCAGATTGAGCGGGGAGGGAAGTGGTACCGGCTGATATTCTTCTGTGGAGGCAAGACGGCCGTTGTGTGTCGTGGTTTTGAGAAGGAAACGAACAGAACTCCGAAGAAAGAAATCGAGACGGCGCTGGAAAGGAAGCGGATATTCGAGAAACGCATGGCAATGATTCCGAAGACCCCACTCCATCCCGGAAGCTCCAAAGCCGAGACGAAGTGACAGGAGGACAAGAAAAGGAGGTGAAGGCATGCACGGAAACCATCCTGACGAATGGATGTCGTTGGACGAGGAGTTGGCAGAGTTCCTCGGGGACGATCCCCCACGCCATGCGAAGTTCGACGAAGCGGGGAGAAAGATAGAGGTGGCCCGTTACGTTCCCGATCTCAGAATGGATCTGTGCCTAACCCCCGAGCGATCTGGAGAGATTATCGGATGTTCGGCGGCGGTGCTGGTGGTGAATCCCGAATACTTGATGGAAATGGTGGATCGTTCCAAGCTCTTTCTTTTCAGCAAAGACGATGCGGCTTCAAGATGGCTCGCCGTCGGGGTGCAAGCATACGCAAACGGGCAAGGCTTGTACTGGGCCTCTTCAAGGAAGGCGGCGTCGAGAAAAGGACCCGGAGGCATGATGGGTAAAGAGCTCGAGCAAACCACCAGTGCGGCTGGTGCTGAAGTGAGCGATTCCAGTGGCAGACGCTAGACGGGTAGCCGTTCTCGGGTTGGACGGGCTTCCGCACAGCCTGCTCGTGAGTCTGTGCGCGCAGGGAGTCATGCCGAACCTGGCTCGGCTTGCAGAATCCGGGACCCTCGTGCCGATGGAGTCGACTCAGCCGCCTGTCTCGTCGGTCGCGTGGACATCGTTCATGACAGGCCGGAATCCCGGCGAGCACGGTATCTTCGGCTTCACCGACCTCCACGATGACCGGATTTCCCTGCGCTTGCCGTCGTTCGACGACGTGAAGTGTCCCGCGCTCTGGCAGACACTCGGAGATCGGGGGAAGACATCGACTGTGGTGAATCTGCCCTTTACCTATCCTGCCAGACCGCTGCGGGGAGTGCTCATTGCCGGCTTTGTAGCCCCGACGCTCGAACGGGCCGTGTATCCGGAATCCTTGCTCCCGTGGCTGCGATCCATGGACTACCGGGTAGACGTGGACGCTGCTGCGGGTCGTAAGGATAGACGGGGACTGATCACCGACCTCTTTCACACCCTCAACGTGCACGAACAGGTCATGCTGTCTCTCATGGAGAGCAGACCCTGGGATCTGTTCATCGGGGTGATCACCGGCACTGATAGGCTCCACCACTTCTTTTTCGATGCTGCGTACGATGAGACCCACCCGTTCCACGGTGACTTCAAGGAATACTACCGCAGGGTCGACACCTGCGTGGGCCGGTTCACATCGAAGCTCGGGAACGACACCCGGCTGGTCGTGCTTTCGGACCACGGTTTCACGGGTCTCAAGACCCAGGTGTACGTGAACAACATGCTTCAGGACCTCGGGTACCTGCGCTTCGCGGGTCATTCAGGGGGACGACTCGAAGAGATGGACCCACGCTCCGTAGCGTTCGCGATGGACCCGTCGAGAATCTATCTGTGCAGGCGGAGCAGGTTCCCCCAAGGTCGAGTCCTGCCCGCAGAGGAAGAGCGCACGCTGGCGAAGCTCACTCACGACCTGGAACGGGTGACGCTCGCGGACGCGGGAGTAGGGGAGCCACCAGATTCAGACCACGCGAGTGACAGGCTCTTCGAGAAGGTCCTGACAAAGGAGGAAATCTACTCCGGAAGGTGTATGGATAAGGCGCCAGACCTGGTTCTTGTCCCGCGGCGTGGGTACGACCTCAAGGCAACGCTCGGAGTACCCCGCACCTCCATGAGAGATATCTTCACCGGAACCCACACCCATGATGACGCGTTCCTCCTTGTCAACGAGTCCGGCCTCGGCCCGAACCTCCAAGGCATGCGCATCGACCGCGTCGCAGCACTCGTGCTCGAAACACTCCCATGAAGTCTTCCGGGGGAACCCCCCTTGTTCAGAAAATGCGCTTCTCCCGGATCCCCATAGGCGCTAACTTGGCGACAGGCGAATTCGATATGTCAGACAGTTATCCCCCTCCTCTTACCCCCTCCCACGAGGGGAGGGGAATCCGGAAACCCTCTCCCCTGGCGGGAGAGGGAAGGGTGAGGGGCAATGCTGTTGACTTAAGGACTGAATTCTTGGACGTGCCCCGGTCTCTGTATCCGATGCCGTTGAATCAGGGAGCACCAGACGTTTCGTCCCTGTTTCAAAATCCCCCCTGCCCCCCTTTAGAAAAGGGGGGATTTCAAGCGGCGACTCTCACGAGGCCGTTTAAGTCAACAGCATTGAGGGTGAGGGGGGAGTATGCTGAAGCAACGCGTGCTCTGAACTTAGCACCTATGCCCCGGGCCCCTTTCCGAAAAGTTCCGAAACATCGGGTGGTTCTGACCATCCAGCGAGTTCTCGGGATGTCGGGAGCTGACTTTCATGCTTGGTTGTGGCGTCATGCCATGACCGTTCTTGCGGGAAGGTGATTTCAGGGGAGGGGGTTCATCTACTCCCGCTCTCCACCAGGAGGCGAGACCTAACCTGAAACCACCACCAATCAGTCGTGGTCTCTGAAAGCCCGTTCAATCGCCTGGGTCATTCTACCCGGCGGCTGGGCCCCTCCGAGCGCGCACCTTCCGTTGAACAGGAACAACGGCACCGCGGACACCCCCTTGAGCCTGAATTCGGCCTCTTCCTGTTGCACCTCGATCACCCCTTCGTTGCCGGCCAGGAAATTTGTGACCTTCTCACCGTTCAATCCCACCGACTCCGCGATGCTGACCAGGACTTCACTCCTGCCGATGTCGAGTCCGTCGACGAAGTACCCGGCGAAAAGCGCCTCCGCTACCTCGTCCTGAACCCCCTCTCTCTGCGAGAGCCAGATAAGCCGGTGCGCGGTGAACGTGTTCGGGGTCCGGAGTATCTTCTCGAACGCGAAGCCGATCCCCTCTTCGGCTCCAGCCCGCACAAGTATCGCGTCACGCTCCCGTGCAGCCCCCCATGATCCGAACTTAGCGGCCCGCTGTGCCCGTCGGTCCATGCCTTCCCTGGGAAGGTCCGGGTGAAGCTGGAAGGGGCGCCACACGATAAGAGCCCGAAAAGGGAGTTCAACGGACCTTAACGCCTTTTCCAATCGGCGTTTCCCCACGTAACACCAGGGACATACGACGTCTGAGACGATTTCGATGGTGTGTTGCATGCATCTCACCTTTCGACGTGTTGCCGGCTGCTGTGTGCTATACTCCCTGCCGGAAGCATACGGAGATGTGTACATGAAATTGGAAACACAGACCAGCATTCGACAGAGCATAGATAACATTCGTCGTGTCCTTGACCAATCCGGGTACTTCGGAACCGGCTTCTTCACACGTGGGTCGTCCGCGGACGAGGCCCTCAAGAGCCCGGTGTGCAGACTCGAACAGGTACTCGCCGCGGCAGCCTCTGGGCAGGAAGAACTCGGCAAGATATCCCGTTTCCTCAGCGATCAGGTGATCCGGGAAGTGCTCAATATTGAGAAACGGCTAAAGGAACCGGAGGATATCGAGGAACTTCTGCACATCCTCTCCCGTTTGCTCGATATCACAGGTGAATTCAAGAACGAGCCACGTTTCGCCCTGTTTTACGGGGAACTCTTGTCCGTGTATCTCCTCATGCTGTTCAGAAGCGGGTCCGACGGCAGGGAAAGCCCGATAATTCGGATGATTCTGCAAAACGTCACCAGACGAAAGGCCGTGGAAATTAGCAAGGAATCCCAGGCCCAGGCCAGGACCCGCATCGATGAGTCAGTCACGGTCGCGATCATCACCAAACGGTACGCGCTGTTCTTCTTGATCACGCGCGGCTTGCGTGTCGTGCAAAGAGGTGAACTCGACTTCCGAACCCACGGCACGTCACCGACGGAACTGGCCTTGGAACTTACGAAGGTCCTGCTCAAGGCCGGCATCCGACTCTCGGAAGTTAGCGACATCGTGGCCGCGGGGGGCGACGTGGGCGCGGTGCCCGACGGCATCTATGTGCTCACCGAAAAGCTCAGGGACGAAAGCCTGAAACGACTGAACCACGTGTCGCTCAACCGGGGAGCGCTGGTCGCATGGGAACTCCGGGAACTCCTCATGACTCAAGGGGACCGCAGGCTCCTCAATGCGTCGCTGTGCAGCCCGCTCTCCTTCACGACCCTGACGGTGCAGGATACGGGCCAGTTCTTTCTGAGCTCCCACCCACACCTGAAGGACGCGGTGCAAGGGTACGTGAAAGTAACGCCACTCAAGTCCTTGGCCGCGCTTATGTCCGAGATGTTCCGCATGGGACCCGATGACCTGAACATTGTGGTCATGGCACTCGATGAGCTTTTCGCCTCGTCGGTCCGCAAGATCGGCCACAGAATCATAAGGGAAATGGCCGCGCAACAGGCAAACCGTGAACTGGCCAACATCGACTTCGGCGGGATCGTGGCCGCGCTCGAGGGAGAGGGATTCGTTATTCCGCCCCATTTCCGCCTCGCGACGCGAGAAATGGGAACGGGGGTCAAGGAAATCTGCGAGCTTCTTATGATAGTGGGTTCCGGCAAGATATCACCTCAGCTTGGCCGCCGGCTGACGGAAGTGGTCGACTCGTACGCCAACGGAGTAGCCACGTGCCTGGAGATGTCCTCCACCGGAAAGAGACCCGATCGGCCCCATTTCATCGCGATCACCAGCATGATGGCCATGGACCCGTATTTTCAGTGGCTGTTCGTGAAGATCCGGAAGCGCATCGGCAATCCGTTCACTCCCGTGTTGCTGTGCGATTCCTTGGAACACGAATACCTGGTGGCAAACAACCTTTTCGAGATGTACCTCAACCCCACCGAGACCGATCGCCGACTCGACCATTCCGTAGAAGTCGCCAAGATGAGGAGCGCGATGCAAGTGTTGGGACATTCGGGAGAAAAGCGAGACCTTTTCTCCTTCTCGACCCTCCTTGAAGGGGTCGGCCACGCGATTTCCACGGGATGCATGCCCGCGGGAAGCCTCGTCGTGGTCGGCGCGGACAACGAGGAGGCCCTCACCGCGGTCGCGGAAGCCCGTGATTTCGGCCTGATCAAGCGAGTGGTCCTTATCGGCGATGCGAACAATATCACGAGCGCGCTCATTCGCACAGGCATCCCGCTGGACCCACACGTGGACCCGGACGTGGAGCTCATCGCCACCGATCCCCTGGCGATGGACTACGAAGCGAAAAAGCAGTCGATGGCTCAGGCATTCCGTGCGTTTCTCCACGACAACCCCGGGGTTCTGGTCATGAAGGGGAGCATAGATACCGCGGGTCTGTTGAGACAGGCCCTCGCGATCTACAAGTCCCGTCCGGAAGACCACGGGAGAAAGCGGATGGCGTCACACACCGCGCTGTTCGTGCTCCCCGATGGCAGGTTTTTCGCGATCTCCGATGCTGCTATCAACCCGACCTTCAGAAGCGCACAGGACCTCACGGTGGTCATAGAGAACCAGCTCGATGTGGTGAGAAAGGTGGTCAGCCCGAAAACCCCACTCAAGGTCGCCATAATCACCGCGGTGGAGAAAGAGACCGCGGCGATTCCCTCGACGCATCTCGCTGCGGAAACAGAAGAAGCGGCAGCCGGACTCGCTGATCGGTACGGCCCGCTGGTGGTGGAGGGACCGCTGTCGTTCGACCTCGCCACGGTCCCGGAGGTAGCAGAAGAAAAACAATACGAAGGTCGCATTAAGGGCGACGCCAACTGTCTCGTAGCTACGGACATCAATACGGCCAACGTACTGTATAAGATGCTCTCCAAGACAATGGGCAGCCTGGGACTTGTCGTGGACAACGGGGGGATCATTACCGCGGGTCCTTCGAGCATCCCAATCATCCTGACTTCCCGGGGTGACACATCGCGGACGAAGTTCAATTCGATCCTGCTGGCGTTGGCATATTCTGCGGGAGTGTGCTGGGGTGCGTCGGATTAATGACACTAATTGCTTGACTAATTACCGGGTGTTGTGGTATTTCTATGATGTGGCAGTTGAGGTAATTGAGCTATGAAACGACCATAGCGGGAGTTATTGCCACAGAGCCTTGGCTCCAATTGACCCGAAAGGAGACCCACTTATGAAGAACCTGGCGGTCGGCTTGATAGCAGCCCTCATGTGTCTGACCGTTGCCCTGCAGGCCCATTGTGGCGCACCCGCGCCATCCGCTGTTCCCTCGGCTGTTCCCGCGGCCGTCCCCGCTGCAGTTCCCGCTGCAGTTCCCCAGGCTGCTCCCGCGGCTGTTCCTGCCTCTGTGCCGGCATCCGTTCCTGCCGCGGTTCCCGCGCCGGCTCCTGCCGTCCCCGCACAGAAGGCGGTAGAAAGCAAAGTTACGGCTGAAGCGGCTCCACAGGTGGTTGCTCAGAAGAATCAGCAGGCCGACATCGAGAAGCAACAGCAGATCCTTATCCAGAGACTGAACCAGCTCAGAATCGATCAGCAGCAGCTTGCTGAATCGCAGCAGAAGTTCAGCCGCGGTTTGCAAGTGGTGACCGAGACCAAACAGAAGCTGGCAGAGCAGCAGAAACAGCTCGAAATGATGCAGAAGACCCTTGAGAAGGAAAAACAGGCACAGACTCTGGAGCAGCAGATACTCGTGCTGGAACAGCAGAAGCTGAGTCTTGTCAGGGGCAAGCCCGCTCACTAGTGCCCACACCCCAGGGAGAGCGGCTGCCGTCCGTCATCTCCGTGCCGTGAAGCGATTCCCGGGTCTGAGGGGCTCGAGGCACCAATTCCGAACACCTCCGAGTGTTGACTTTCTCGCTGCCCTGAGAGTAATCTCCCAGGGCAGCATCGCGTTCTCATGGAAATGCGCTGGGGGAAGGGGCGTCTTGAAAAAAGCCCCAGACGCCCATCCCCCTAAACTTTTGGTACTGGGCGGCTCCCGCTGGTCGCGGCAGGCTGGTTCACTTCCTGAACCGCAGGGGCAAAGAGCCTCTCTTGTCCCGTGGTGTGCGGCCTCACGCTACGGATGTCGGTATTGGCCTGGACGTATCGCTCGAAATCTTCAGCGAGGCCGGCAGGACGATGACTCCCACGGATGACTTCATTGCCCACTGTTACTCCTTCCACTCCTGACAGGACCATGATTCAAGTACCCTGCGACCTTTGCGGAGGCGATGACCACGCCCTTGTCCTTGTGAAGGAGGGGTTTCGTCATGTGAGGTGTCGCGCGTGTGGGCTCGTCTTTGTCAATCCAAGACAGGCCGGGCATCTGGAGACCCAGCGAGAGTCGGGAACCGGCACCATGGGGGATGAGGTCCTCTCTTCGTCCCAGAAGAGGCGGCTGCACCGGGAACTGGAACTGTATCGTCCTTACAGGAAGCTCAACCGGATCATCGAGATCGGCGCGGGAAGAGGCTGGCTGTTGGGGGAGGCTTCCGCAGCCGGTTGGGAAACGTGGGCGGTGGAGGTGAATTCCCAGGCCTTGGCACACCTCGGCACCCGCGGCATCTTTCGGGTGATTCCTGAATCCGCCGATTCCGTTCAGGCACCGGAAGCGCACTTCGACGTGGTGCGCATGTGGGACGTGATCGAGCACCTGGAGTCGCCCCGCAAGGTGATGGAGCGGATGTTCCGGCTGTTGCGGCCGGGGGGGCTTCTGCGCATCTCGACCACGAATTTCCGTTCCTTGTCCCGGTGGGTGAACGGCCCCGACTGGGTTTATCTTAACGGCGCGGACCACATTGTCCTGTTCGAACCCCGCACTGTCCGGCAACTTCTTGAGATCTGTGGGTTCATCTCCGTCCGCATTCGCACGCGGTCGTTCAATCTGCGAAAGAAACGCTATCACCCTGAGCAGGATCTCTCTTCGGTCTCCCCCCTCGTGACACCCCTTCGCAAGCTCATTGACGAACTGATCCGCTTCACCCCATTCGGGCACCAGATGGTGGTGTCCGCGAAGCGCCCCGGATAATGGTCGCTTGGTATGCGTTCGCCTGAATCGCCTTGCCTGAAGTCTTGACAACGCGACCAGGGATGGCCAGCATATAGAACATGGCGGCCGTGCCATGTCCGAGTCCCGGCCGGGGAGACGCGAAGACCACCAGGATGTTCATTACTGTCGAACAGGGAGGGGAAAAATGGCAGAGGAGATCAAGAGGCTTCAGTGGATAGTGCACAAGGGTGTCACGATCGCACGCAGCGATTTCCGAGGGCTCAAGGGGAAGGAGTTCGTCGACCAGATGCATAGGAACCTCTCGGAGATACTGGACCGAGTGGGTGACGGGAAGCGGAATCTGCTCATGGTATCCGATTTCACCGACGTTCCCATAATCGGCGATTCCTACACCGAGATGAGAAAGGTCAGTGAGACACTCGCTCCACACATGATCGCGCGGGCTGTCTTGGGCGTGCGAGGACCCAAGAAGTTCATGCTCAACGCGATGAATGTCCTGTTCGACAACTCACTGAGGGCTTTCGATTCCGAAAAGGAAGCAAAGGAGTGGCTTGTGGAAAGGGCCGTGCGCCGGTAGCCTCAAGGCAGAGCGCTTTATGGCCTGAAAGCGGTGATATATTGCGCACCTGCTCTGTCGTACCGACCGGTCTCCGTGCCGGTTGGTGCCGGGCCGGCCGGGAAGCCCGATGCGTGTGGCTTCAGCTTCGTTTGCGCGTTCCGCAGGTTGAAACCTACGGCTATTGATGGTGCGACCCTCCGGGACGCGAGCTCCGGAGCCCCGGAGAGGCTGTGAATTGCTCGCTCAGAGACTCTCCCCTTTGAGTTCTTTGTGCGTTGTTTTCGAGGAGTCAGGAGCAGTGCCCGCTGAAGTTCTACCAGGAACGCTTCGATTCGATCTCTCGACGCCAGTAGTCGAAATCGTTTTTCAGGACAGGGTTCTTGGTGAGTTCGACGGCTTTTCTGAAGAGTTCGGCTGCGAGTCTCCTCTGGCCCAGGTCCAGGTACGTGGCTCCGGACATGGTGACCGCGCCCGCGAATTCCGGATCGAGTTCCAAGGTCTTGACGAACCCCAAGCTTCGGGGCGGCTGCGGGAGAATGTTTATGAAATCGCCAGTGTCCGTCGCGTACGCAAATGTGGGAGACAAGACTCGTGCCTTGTGCCAATCCCGAACTCCCTGAATCACGTTCCCTTTGCGGAAGTAAGCAGTCCCTCTGTTGACATACGCTTCATAGCAGCGGGGCGCTCGTTTGATTGTGGCTGTCCAGTGATGGATGGCCGTGTCGAGATCTCCCGCATGGGCCGCCTCAAGTCCCTGATCGAAATCCGGGGCCGCGAGGCACGGGGCAGGGAAGAGGCCTGCAACCACCAGTACGAGGAACGGCAAGAGCCATGTCGAGGAAGCGCGGGATCGCGTACCGCCAATAGCCTTGGATTTCTTCTTTTTTCGAGAAGAAATCTCCCCGCCGGCAGCGCTGGAAGAAAACAACGTGCTGTTCTTCGGTGCAGAGAACCAACTCACCCCGCCCCGGGTCTCCCTGCGGGCCGAGGAAGGTGGACGCGAACTTTGGATGCGGCTCCCAGCCGTCGTCTTGGACTGTGGACGATCGTTTCGCAATGGTGTTGCGACTCCCGGCTGCCATCTGAGTTCATTTCGGGTGGAGTGTTCACTCCGTCTTCCGCCACGAGCGGTCCGCTGCTGAGGCGTGGCTTTCATAAGCAGCCTTACCAGTTATTATATCACAGGTTCTCCCCATCCGGCAAGATGCGGGGCACGCGTGCAGAGGGGCGGGGTGCGCCTCGCATCAAGAGGCGGACCGGCCGCTTCGCGGCTACTTGGGCTTCTGTGTCGCGACCGTGAACGATTCGTGAACCCGGGCTACGACTTTGAGCAGGTTCTTGAACCCCTCAGCCCGATCGGAGATGATGAGTCGAATGATGGAGTCCTTGGTGAGGAAGTACTGCACTAATTGCACCCAAAGAAGACCCCGCTCGTCCTTGAAGGCGCAGACGAGGTACCCCTGAGAATCGTCTTCAACCCCAAGGTGCTTCCCTTCTTTGAGTATGGAGACTTCCTTGTTCTCCTTTTCGAGCTGCTTCTTCAACGCATCCAGAATGGGCTTGACGTCCTGTTTCTGAGAGCTTTTTCGCTTCTCCACGGAAACCATGATCCTCAAGCCTGCGCCGGGGTGGAATACCTTCACCTCGTTGCGTCCGTTGTTCTGGACCTGCATTGACGACGGGTAATCGAAGCTGAATCGACGACCGGGGTCCTTGTAGCGCTTGAATGCCGAATCCTGAGCTGAAGCCTCGTAGGGGAGGGCTGCAATCCCTATCGAGAGGGCAAGCCAGAGCAGCCAATACCATACCGATGGACCAATCAAGTGAACCAGAGAACACGCGGCTCGGAGGCCCTTCACCACGAATGAACGACGCCGGAATGCGCAGTCGAACGTGCGAAAGGGACTACCAGCCCTGAGCGGTGCAATGATGCGTTCCTTCATGGGGATTACCAGGGATTTGGAGGCAACGGTTCTTCGCGGCCACGGCTGCCCTGTTCGATCTCCCTGCGTTTCTGTCCGATGAACCGTCCGAGGCAATTGGCCGAGTGGTAGACTGCTTGCCGAAATCCTTCATGCAGGGCCTTCCGGAACCACTTCGCGGACGATGACTCACGGTTTTCCGCAAGAGATTGAAGCTCTCCGTCGGTGAGCGACTTGAGTGTGTACGCCGAAGCGGTCATGGCCAGCGGCTCAGTCCGCGCCTTTCCCGCGCGGATCAGAGAATCTATCCCGAGCATCCGTTTGCGCGCTTCATGGGTGCGGGTTTGGCCCTGGAGAGCTTCCGCTTCCGCACCGTCAACCAGCCCTTCCACAGCCTCGGTAAGCAGCAATACGTTCAGCTCCACCACCTGTTCCGCGGCAACTATCCGCTTGAGCAACCCCATCCTTTCCTCCGGAAGCCCTGCAAGGAGATTACGGCTTTCGCGAATCTCCCGGAGGGCTCCCGACATCAGAGCGGTCCCGGCGACGCGGCCGACCTTTCTTCCCAGTGGGGTTCTGCAGAACGCCAGGCATTCTTCTATCGCCTGCCGGTCGATCTGGTCCCTCACGGCCTGGCATACGATACGAAGGAGCTCCTTTGAGCTCGCTTCCTTCTCCAGAACGGTCTCCGCTTCTCTTCGGGTTTTTCGGTCAGGGAAGGCGTCTTCGGGTATGGCTCCCAGAATCACCGAGTTGAGCTGTTCGAGCTGGCGAGTCACCCCTGACAGCTTGAGGGTTTCCTCGATCAGGCGTTCATCGCCCGGAGTGTCCTGGGCCGCGGAAGCGACCGGTGCGACCATGCACAGCGCGACCAGCAGCCAACCTATTCTTCGACGACCGCTATCCATTGGTAACCGTTCACTCTTCTGGAAAGATTCACCGCAGTGGGCCCGCAGAAGATGAAGAAGATGAAGACTTACCACAGGCTCAGAAGACACAGAGCGGCTGGGAGCCGCAACCAAATTCGCGTTCACCTTTCTCGGCCGGAAGGGAATTCGAACCCGCTTGGTACGGAGAAGGCAAAGAACCCGCACGTAGTCTCTTCTTACTCCCTGGGTCTTCGCAATCACTGCGGTGAGATCTTGCGTTCATGAATTCACAGTTCGTGGAATTCACGGGGGATTTCCAATAGCTTGCCTTCCGGGTTCACCGCAACCAGCGTCACGGTCGCAGTCACAAGGTAGTCCCGCGGTTCTCCCTTCTTGGAAATGATCTGTCTGACCACGATCCTGTACCGTGACGTCCGTTCGATCCAGGAGCGCACCACGAGGGTGTCTCCCAACCTCCCGGGAGAATGGAACACGATCTCCATCTTGTGCACCATGAAGAAGTAACCTTTGTCATGGTACGAATCGATTCCGGTGAGTCGTTGTCCGACATATTCAGTGCGCCCTCGTTCGAGGAATTTCAGATAGTTAGCATGGTAGACCACGCCCATGCAATCCGTATCCTCGTAGTATACCTTGCATTCGATGGTACGCTCCTGAGTAGTGGAAGCGTCCTTTGCCAGCTCGAAATCGTGACCGTTCAACCTGTAACCCTCGACTCCGCGGCCTTCCGCGCGTAAGATGTCTCTCAAGAGTTCACCGGGACCCCTGTGGCCGATCTTCTCAGGCCGGAGACAGGCGGCGTTACTCGAACCGGAGGCATGGACTCTCGCAACGCACGCGAAGATCGCAACGCCGGGTGCTGAAAACCTCCCGGAATGCTCGGCTCTGTTGACGAGAGCACACCTTTTCCGCCCGTGAAGCCATCCCCCGTCAGCGGTTACGATGTCTCCATCGCAGCCAAAAGGGTCAGCGAGATAGTGAGCACAAAGGATATGCGAATCGGCGTCCACGTGTCAATCGCGCAAGGTCTGCACAGGGCGTTTGCCCGGGGAGCGCAGATCGGCTGTACGGTCATACAGATCTTCACCAGAAACGCAACACGATGGCACGCCCACCCGTTGGACACCACCACGGTGAAGCGATTCCTGGAAGAGCACACGCGGACGGGAATGCCTGTGGTAGCTCATGGTCCGTATCTGATCAATCCGGCTTCCCCGGACCCCACGGTGTTCGAGCGGTCTGTGGCTGCGCTCAGGGAGGAAATCGAACGCACCGAGACGCTTGGGATCCGCGAGCTGATCCTGCACCCCGGGGCCCACAAAGGTTCGGGTGTGGACGAGGGACTGGAAAGGGTCGCGACGACCCTCAACGTGGTGCTGAAGGACTGCCCGGGGTATCGGACCCGGATCCTGCTGGAAAACACGGCAGGGCAGGGGACCGGCGTGGGACACAGGTTCGAACACCTCGGCAGAATCATCGCACGAGCAGTGGAACCGGCACGATTGGGGATCTGTTTCGACACGTGCCACGCCCATGCCGCAGGGTATGACCTGACCACCGAATCGGCATACCGGCGAGTGTTCGAAGAGTTCGACCGAGAAATCGGGTTGGATCGACTCAAGGTTTTGCACTTCAACGACTGCAAGAGGGGGCTAGGGGAAAAGATCGACCGCCACGAACACATCGGTCTGGGCTCCATGGGCATCGAGAGCTTCCGCCTGATCATGAACGACCGGAGGTTTTCGGCTCTGCCCAAGATACTCGAAACACCGAAGCTCCAGGACGGCAAGGACATGGACCCGGTGAATTTGTCGGTGCTCAGGTCGCTCGTGGAGGCGGCAGGGAGCCGCAACCAATGATCGCGGTGTACGTTTCTCGGCTCCCATGCAATCCGCCGGCGGGGATGGTCGGCTCAGCACACGCTCAGGCGGCAGACTCCCACATATGGAGAGCGGTCACACGCTCCGTTGCTTAAGCGGATTCCGACAACAACAGTCGCTTCTCGGCCGGCGAAGAACTTGAACGAGAGCATTGTAGTAACCGTTCATCGTGAACGGTGTCCTGTCTCTCTCGCGACGCTTGGCCGCCGGCACCGTGTCCTTTGAGCGATCGTCGAGGAAAATTGTAGGGCGGACCTGCGTGTCCGCCCCTCTTATGCCGATGGCTCCAAGAAAGGGCAGGCACTTAGGGCCTGTCCCACAATAAACGTTTCAATGTGGGTGGCCCGTGGCACTTGCAAAATCCTCCCCCTGCTCCCCTCCTTTGGCGAAGGAGGGGAGCAGGAAGGTGCCTCTTTTCCCTCCTTTTCTGAAGGGGTAGGGGGATTTTCGGTGCACCACCTATTTCCGGACAATCCCTATGGGTCGGCCCCACCGAAACGGATACGGGCATGGATGCGCTCAACGGTTGTTTCCCCAGGATGGTTTTCTGGTGATGCGCTCGGAAAGAATCGAATTCGGTGACTTTCAGACTCCCGCGGGGCTGGCTTCTGAAGTATGCCGAGTGCTCCGAAACCGGGGTGTTGAGCCCCGGTCCGTCTTGGAACCTGCCTGCGGCCGCGGGAGCCTGCTCGTGGCCGCGCTGGAGACCCTCCCTTCGATTCGGTCGGCCGTCGGGCTGGACATCAAAGCCGCACACGTGGAGGAAGCCCGGCAGACCATCGAGCATCTCGGGCATGCACGCAAGGTGCGATTCATGGAGGGAGATTTCTTTCAGACGGATTGGGCTGCGCTTGCACGTTCGCTGCCCGACCCGGTCCTGGTGCTCGGAAATCCGCCCTGGGTCACCAATGCGGCCCTGGGAAGGCTGGGGAGCTCGAATCTTCCGCCCAAGAACAACGCACGGGGGTTCCGCGGGCTTGACGCGGTCACCGGAAAGAGTAACTTCGACATCTCCGAGTGGATGCTCACCAGACTCCTTGATGTGTGTCACGGTCGTGACGCGGTTGTTGCCATGCTCTGCAAAACCTCGGTGGCCAGGAAGGTACTTGCGCATGCGTGGGCGCGAGAAATCTCCCTCGATGCCTGTGAGATCCACGTGATCGACGCGAGGAAGCACTTCCGTGCGACCGCAAGCGCGTGTCTTCTGATCTGTAGACTGACGCGCGGGGGCGCGAACCGGGAATGCAAGGTGTATTCCGGCCTGGGAGGGGAACAGGCCGACCACACGCTCGGTTTGAGGGACGGACTGCTCGTGGCGGACGTGTCGGCCTACGATCGGTGGAGCACGCTTCAGGGTTCGCAGGCCTTCAGGTGGCGCTCGGGGGTCAAGCACGATTGCGTGAAGGTGATGGAGCTGAGCCGTGATGGATTGTGGTATCGAAACGGTTATGGGATACGTGCCCGGCTCGAAGACGATTACCTTTTCCCGATGGTCAAGGGTTCGGACCTGTTTCGCGGCAACACGCGCACGCCCGAACGCCACATGCTCGTTACCCAGCAGCGGGTCGGTGAGGACACCGGACGGATTGCCTCGTCGGCTCCCCGGACGTGGCGATACCTGCTTTCGTACGGGGCCGACCTCGACGGGAGGAGCAGTGTGGTATACCGGAACAAACCGAGGTTCTCGGTGTTCGGGGTGGGCGAGTACACGTTTTCACTCTGGAAAGTGGGCATAGCAGGCCTGTACAAGGAGCCGATCTTCCGGAGCCTGGGGCCGCAACACGGAAAACCCGTCGTGCTCGACGACACGTGCTATTTTCTCCCCTGTCGCGACTCGGATCACGCGCACCACCTGGAGAAGTTGCTCAATTCCGACGTAGCCCTCGAGTTCTTCTCCGCGTTCATCTTCCGGGACGCGAAAAGACCCGTCACCGCGGACATGCTCGGGAAATTGGACCTCCTCAAGTTGGCGAAAGAGCTGGGAGAGGCTCCGTCAAAGTGGTTGCGATGAGCATGTCAAGCCGCCGGCGCGATGAGCGCAGTGTCTTGTTGCCCGAGACATGAACGACAGGAGGTGACGCCATGCGGGAAAGAACTCGTCTGGGCCGATGGACCAAGACATACGGAAGAGCCGTTGTCATCCTTGGACTTGGTGCGGTACTCATATTCGGCATACACCGGTTCCTGTCCATCCGTGACTGGCCGGCCCTCATTGACGCCGTCGACCGCGACGATGTGACGGAAACAAGCCGCCTCTTGGATAGCGGAGTTGATGTCAATGCCAAGGGCAGGCTTGGCAGGACTGCACTACACAGGGCCTGTTCGAAGGGCAATGTTCAGCTCGTGAAGTTGCTCTTGGACAGGGGCGCGGACATACATTCCAGGGACTCGTCGGGGGGCACGGCCCTCTCCGATCCTTCCGCGAACGGTCACATCGAGGTCGTCCGATTGCTCTTGGACAGGGGAGCGGATGTGAATTCCAGGGACTCGTTTTGGGGCACGGCACTGTCCGGTGCTTCGGAGACCGGTCACATTGAGGTCGTCAGATTGCTCTTGGACAGAGGCGCGGATGTGAATCTCAGGGTCCCGGACAGGGGCGCGAATGTGAATCTCAGGGCCCCGCATTATGGCACGGCACTGTCCAGTGCTTCGGGGCCCGGTAACGTCGAGGTCGTCAGATTGCTGTTAGAGAGGGGCGCGGATGTGAATTCCGCAAACAAAGACGGGAAGACGGCGCTGATGCATGCTTCGGAGCGTGGGCAAGTTGAGGTAGTGAAAGCACTCTTGGATCGAGGAGCTGATTTGAATGCCCGCATCAAGGCGCCGGATTACTGGAGGGGATGGACGGCACTCATGTTTTCGGCATACGTCGGGGATGGCCATCACTTGGACGTGGTGAGGCTGCTGTTGGAGAGAGGAGCCGATATCAATACCAGAGACAAGGATGGCAAGACAGTACTGATCTTTGCTTGTGGCCGGAGTCGTAATCCTGATGTAGTGCGGATGCTTCTGCAAAGGGGAGCCGACATCAGTGACCGGGACAAAGACGGGAAGACTGCGTTGATGGTTGCTTCACAGTCGAGTCGTCCCGAGGTGGTCAGGCTGCTTCTGGAGAGGGGCGCGGATGTGAATTCCAGAGACAAAGACGGGAAGACGGCATTAATGGCCGTTTCTGATTCTGAATACGGACATCCTGATGCAATGAGGATGCTCCTGGATAAAGGAGCCGATATCACTGCCGGAGACAAAGACGGCAAGACAGCGTTGATGCTTGCTTGCGAGAAGGGTCTTGTAGGGCGGAGCCGTCTTGGATTCGATTGGAATGCCGCGGGCAACGCAGCATCAGTGAGACAACTTCTGGATAGGGGAGCCGATATCGAGGCACGGGACAAAGACGGGAAGACCGCGTTGATGTGGGCTTCCATGTGCCGTCATCCTCACATAGGGAAACTGCCCGAGAAGATCATCATCGATGACAAGTTGTTGGAGAGGCTTACGTGGCACGCCAAACAGTGTCGCCATCCTGAGATAGTGGGCTTGCTTCTTGAGCGGGGAGCCGATATCACTGCCGGAGACAAGGACGGCAAGACGGCACTCATGTGGGCTGAAGCCCGAAGTCCTGAGCATCTCGTTCCGGAACTGAAGCTGGATAGGCGAAAAGCTGAGATCGCTCAATTACTTAAGGCCCACGCAGCGAAGCAGAGCGGCACTCCCTGAGCTTCCGCCACAGCCCGCGGACCGGTCATCCCCAGTCCGCTATTGAGATTCCTCGGGAATCACATCCCGTCGCGTTGGGCTTCCCGGTCCTGATCCCGTGGGCGTTGGAGGTCAAGCATCTTGGCCTGTGCAGTCTCCATGAAGAGGTTGGCGAGGAACGAGCTTGCCTCCAATATCTCGATGCCGATCAGTTCACCTTGGTCGTTAAGTTCCGCGGTCACATGGGGGGCCAGTTCGAAGCTCCCGCTTTCTTCTTCGTCCGAGATGGCCAAGTGCAGGGTGTCTTGTTCAGGATGATAGGTTAGCTTTGGCTTATTCACCGGTATTGATCTCCCAGGTCTTGCCTTTGATGACCCTCATGTAATCGTCGTGGCTGCCGACCCACACCCATATGAAATCAGTGTGATCTTCTACTGCGAGCGCGCGATGGGCGAGATCGGCCCGCACTGACCAGAATCCGCCGACCTTCTTGAATTGAAGCGACGGATGCCGCGGGTTCCCCTTCAGAAGTCGGAAGCTCTTGTCGGCCGACCTCCGCACGTCCTCCGGAAGGTTTCCGTATCTCTCCCAGAATTGGTCGGTCGTTCGGCGCATCAGAGATCCCGGAGCCTTCCCCCTGCCTTTGCCTCCATCGCCTCACGAACCAGGAAGTCGAGCCTCCCTGCGGAGGAGTCCTCCTCGATCTCTTGGTCGCACTTGTGCCAATCCTGATCGAGGAACCAACGCCGGAACCGGTCATAGTCCTCATGAGGAAGAGAATCCACTGCGATTTCGATCTCTTCAACGGTCGTCATGTTGCTTGTTCCTTCTGACTGATGCGAGAAAGGTCTCACCCTCGAGAGCGGTTCTGTTTCAAGGCGCTTCGCGAATTCAGCGTAGCGCATTCCCAAACGGTTTGCAACATGCGTGGCTCCCACCCGGTGCGTGAAGGGCCGGCTCGACCGGCCGGGACGTTGCCGGCAACCTCCAGTCGGTTGACAGGTCGGGCGCGGTCACTTAGAATACATCCAAAGCCGGTTCTTTCTTGGCGCAATCCCCGAATAGGAAGAGTGGTAAGAGTTCACCCGAGAGACGCAGAGGATGCAGAGAAGAAAGAAGGAAGAACCTGAAAGAACCATGCTTTTCTGCCGTGCCTCACCTGATGAGTTCATTTTAAGGCACAGGGGACTGGCGGACTTCTCTCCTTATTCTCTGTGCTCTCTGCGCCTCTGCAGTGAACCTTCTTCTTCCCGATGAACGGTTATTGCGGAGGTTACGGTCCCCGGCTCAATGCAGGCCACTCAAGGAGATGTGTACGAGTATGAGCTTCGATAAGGAAAGCATAACCGTAAAAGGCGTGGAAGTCCGTTTGGTCGATCCACCCCAACTCGACGTGGAATGGGTCGGCATGCATGAACCGCTCACCCAACTGCTGGCCGCATGGCGCGAAGACGGCAACGATCCTCCCATGCAACCCCGAATCCTCGGAAAACCGGGAGTGGGCAAGACCTCCCTGGCCATCGCCGCGGCAAAGGTGATGAAGCAGGATCTGTACATCACCCAGTGCACGGTGGACACGAAACCCGAAGACCTGATCATCTCACCGGTGATCGCGGACAACGGGAAGATCCGTTACGTCGCGTCGCCGCTGGTGAGCGCCATGGTCCGAGGCGGAATCTGCCTCCTGGACGAAGGCAACAGAATGAGCGAAAAGAGCTGGGCCTCGGTCGCGCCCCTGCTGGACATGCGACGAAGCGTGTACTCCATCGTGGCCGGCGTGGAGATCAAAGCCAAACCCGAATTCAAGATCTGCGTAACCATGAACGAAGACGCCTCGACCTTCGAGGTACCCGAGTATATTCACTCGAGGCTTCAGCCTGCCATTCTCATGGACTACCCGACTCGCGAGGAAGAATACCGGATACTCAGAGGTAAGCTGGAGGGTCCACCGGATGAGCTGATCAGGTATGTCGTCGACATTCTCCAGGAATCGCATGTGTCAGACGAAGACCTGAGCATTCGCGACGGACTCAACATCGCTAGGTATGCGCACCGACTGCTTGCTCACCAATCAGGGCTGACCCTCAGACAGGCCCTCGACCAATCCTACGGGCAGATTACGGGAGAGACACGTGCCGGCATTGATGGGCCAACGCTGGTCTGATCTGGTCAGGTTCCGCAACATCACGCTCGTGGGGGTTCTCCACTACCGGGTCGAGTTCTCGGTGGTAGTGAACCGGGTCATCAGAGAAGAGAACCCCGACTGCATCTGTGTGGAACTGCCCAGCTCGCTTCGCAGAGAGATCTCCGTGGGGCTCAGGCAACTGCCGCGGCACTCGGTGATCCTGTACCAGACTGCGGAAAAGGCCAACGCGGTGCTTATCCTCGAGGGCTCCGACGGCGTGCAGGAAGCCGCGAGAAGCGCCCTGGAAAGAGATATACCGCTCTGGTTCGTGGACCCTCTGACCATGAGACACCCCGCGTTCGGCGATCGGGTGCCGGACGCCTACTTCGTGGATGTCATCGGGCAGGGAAGGTTCTTCCGGGAGGTGTTCCCCAAGATCAAGGCGGGCTTCGGTGACGATGAAGAGAATCGCAACCGGGAGACGTTCATGGCGGCACGCGTGCAGGAGGCCGCGGCCCAGTTCGAGCGAGTGCTCTTCGTAGGCGGACTTGCGCACATTCCGCCGATGCTGGACCTTCTCGCCAGGCCCCAGGCATTGCCCCTCATGAAGACCGGGGTGAATGCCGCGACGGTGGCACCGCTGCACCCGGACTCCCTGAAGAAGGGGTTCACGGAGATCCCGCGGATCACGGAATCGTTCGAGACGTGGCGTGCCGACCCGGAGAGCTCCCCGCCGGTGAACCGTCATGATGCGATTGTGCAGCTCATGGACCGCGCCTCGGCCTACTACACCCGCCAGACACGTCAGGAAGTCCCGGACTACGTGAGCCTCACATGGGCCAAGTTCCTGCGAAAATGGTTGCGGTTCAAGGGAAATCTGCTGCCCGACCTCTACCATTTGGTCTCGTCGGCACGTTCGGCGATGGACGAGGACTTCGCATACCACGTGCACGAATACCTCGCGGACTATGCCTGGGCCAACGACCCAATGGACCCGTCGGCAATCATGCTCGACGAAGACAACCTGATGTTCTTCGGCCACAAGATAGTGCTTCACAAGAGGCTTCGCACGCTGTTCCGCACCGCCCGGAAGTATCGCATGAAGGCGATCAACACGACCAAGTGGAAGGAACACCTCAAGAAGAAATGGGACACCGCTGATCCCAACGAAGTGGACATCTGCTCTTACCCGCCGGAAGACGTGGAGATCGAACGGTGGAGCGAAACCCTCATGAAGCATGCCAAGCATCTGCTGCAGGCTTCCCAGACCGATGCTCAGCCGTTTGTCTCCGATTTCGGGGCAGGCCCGGACATACGGGAAACCCTCAGGCGCTTCCACGAAGGCCGCATCTACGTCAAGACCGAGGACCCTGGCGGCCTGGAATTCGGCTCGGTAGTGGTGATCTTCGACGAGGATGAAGAGCGCATCCAATACCCGTTTCAGATGACCTGGCTCGGCGAGCACACCCAGGAATCGGACATGGCCTTCTACTCGACGCTCCCGGGCTCGCAGGTCGTGGGACCGGGGATCAGCCGTATGGAACATGGCGGATTCCTGCTCTCGTATCCTCCGCTGCGGATGTACGACGTGTGGACCGACCCCTCCTTTGATTTCGTTCCCACCCGTTCCGAGAGGCTCTTAGTTGCGGGGATTGCCTATTCGGAGAAGCCCGGCGTCGTGTACGTTGCCAGGAAGCCCCCCTTCGACCGCTGGAAGAAGCTTGCCCGCAGTATGGGCAAACGGATCATCTATATCCCGCTGGGTTCGCTCAACCCGCTGCACGCCAAGAGGATGCGGACCTTTCACATGCTCCAGAACAAGGGAGTCCGCAACTTCGCCCACGAATTCCTCAAGAAGGGGGATTCGTGAAACGCCACAAAGAAGCGGTGATTACCCGTGAGAAGCTGACGAAGTACTTGCTTTCCCCACGCAGAACCGGCGACAAATCGAAGTGGCTGCGAAGCGCGGGGTACACGTTCGAGAATTGGCAGTGTCTCAGGAGTGATCTGAGGGAGCTTGTCTAGAACAACGATGCGATATTGATTGATCACACGCCCTATGGCAATATGTATGAAATCAGGGCACGACTGACCGGCCCCAACGGGACTGATTTGCCGGTCTGCACGATCTGGATGGTCGAGCAGTCAACGGGAATCACGAAATTCATCACCCTATTCCCGGACAAGAGGAAAGCGGACGATGAAATATGAACTGTTTCAAGAAGTCGTGCTGCGCAACGATATTCCCGAGAAACGACTCAAGAGGGGCGATGTGGCCACCATCGTCGAACACCATCCCATGTCCGCCTCGGAAGACGGGTATTCTCTGGAGGTGTTCAATGCCCTCGGGGATACCATCGCGGTAGTCACGGTGCCTGAGTCGAGTATTGCTCCGTTGACTGAAGACGAGGTCTTCAGCGTACGTTCGTGGGCCGGCGGTTGACGATTTCCTGCTCACCCCGCCATCGGATTTCCTGCGGGTCGACTATGCTCTGCGTACGATGTTCGGCGAGAGGTTATTGCCATGACGCCCACACGAAGGATACTCATCCAAGGAATCGCTTCCGACGTCAGATCGAACATGACCGACTTCGAGATCATGGAGAAGTACCAGCTCTCCTCAAATGCCCTGAGAGACATTTTGCAGAAGCTGTTCCAGGTGAATCTCATCTCCACCGCGGATCTGTACCGCAGGACGGTCTTTTACCACCAGCAGAACGATGCCGCAAACAGGCGCAGATCCCACCGGAACTACCTTACTCTTCTGCTGCCCGTGTATGAGGTCAGCCTCCCGGAACTCAAGGGATGGGTCACTGATCTGACCGAATTTGGCGTCGGGACGAGAGGGCTTCCCGCGAAAGCCGGCGACCTGTTGACCCTGGTGGTCCTGCCGGAAAGGTACGCTCCCACCCCCGAGATCGTCTTTGACGCGGCATGCCAATGGGTCGAAGCCGAAGGGACTGAAGCGGAACCAACCGCAGGCTTTGAGATCACCGAGATATCAAACGAGAACCTCGATGCCCTGCGCGCGCTGATAAGGTTTGTCACCGTGGACGGGTAAGGGTCGGCCGTTCTTGAGGCTGGGGGCCCGGGGGAAGGAACTTGTTGCAAGAAGTTCCTTCCCCCGGGAAGCACATTTTCTGATAAGGGCTTCCCCCCGGAAGACTTCCCTGGGAACAAAAAGACCCCCGGGCAGTTGGCGGCCGGGGGTCTAGGAGTAGTCTCTAGTGGAGCGGGAAACGGGATTTGAACCCGCGACTTCAACCTTGGCAAGGTTGCACTCTACCGCTGAGTTATTCCCGCGTGAAACCTTTTCGTAACACTGAATGCGGGTCCGTGTCAAGAGAAAATTCTTCCCGTGCCGCCCGCGTGCACCCGGAAGAAGAAGACTCACCGCAGAGCCGCAGAGACCACAGAGAATACGAAGAGAAATCCGCGAGTCTCTCGTGTAATAGTGTGCCGTTCCGGTTCAACTCTGTAGAAAAGCATAATTCTTTCAACTTCTTTTTTCTTTCTTCTCTGCGTCCTCTGTGTCTCTGCGGTGAACTCTTACTTTGTGTGTTGATGGTTCGATCATTTCCGCGCCGGGTGAACACTTGCGGCGAAACAGCGATGCAACCTGCGGGAGAGCGCGCATGTCCGACGCAATGACGCTCGATACGACTCTCAGCATCCTCGTGGTGGACGATGAGGCCAACATTCGTAAGACGTTGTCTGCGTGTCTGGAATCTGAGGGGCATGAAGTCCGTGCAGTGAGCAACGCGCAGGATGCGCTCTCAGTCGCGGCAAGGGGGGCTTTCGATGTGGCATTCCTCGACTTGAGACTCGGCACCGACGACGGCATGGAATTGATCCATCCTTTGTTGGCTTCTTGTCCGTGGATCAAGGTGATCGTCATTACCGGGTACTCGTCGATCGAGAGCGCGGTCGAGGCCATGCGCCGAGGAGCCGCAGACTACCTGCCAAAGCCGTTCACCCCAGCCCAAGTGAGAATCGCTCTCGAAAAGGTGGTGCAAGTCCGTTCCCTGGAACAAAGGCTGCTCAATCTGCAAGAGGAACTCGGAAGGTCCCAACCTGAGGCTGTTTTCTCCAGCTCAAACCCGGAGATGCAGAGAGTCCTCCACCTTGCGCGCCACGTGGCCCCCACAGATGCCACCGTGCTCCTGTGCGGAGAGAGCGGAACCGGCAAGACCGCTCTCGCGAGGCAGATTCATCGTTGGAGCCATAGACGGACACGGCCCCTCGGAATCGTCTCCTGCCCGACACTTTCGGCCGAGCTGCTCGAGAGCGAGCTATTCGGCCACGCACGAGGGGCCTTTACGGGAGCGGTCCGCGACTATCCCGGCCGTATCGCGGCATGTGAAAGCGGCACACTCCTGCTGGATGAAATCGGCGAATTGCCCCCGGGGGTCCAGCCCAAGCTGCTGAGGTTTCTTCAGGACCGTGAATACGAACGGGTGGGCGAGAGCAAAGCCCGCAAAGCAGATGTGCGGGTGATTTCCGCCACGAATCGAGACCTGGCGGAGAGCGTCCAAGCCGGGACGTTCAGGAAGGATCTGCTCTATCGCCTGAACGTCATACAGATCGACATCCCTGCGCTGCGCGACCGACCGGAGGATGTGGTGTTCCTGGCCGACAGCTTTCTCTCCTTCTTGGGTCGCAAGTACCGCCGGACCTTCCTCGGGTTCACGGAAGAGGCACAGGAGAGTCTCAGACAGCATTCCTGGCCGGGTAACCTCCGGGAACTGAGAAACATCATCGAGCGGGCAGCCATTCTGAGCACGTCGGAGCTCGTGGGCGCCGAACATTTCCCGGGCGGAGCCTCGTCCCCCACAAGTCCGAAGGTCGGTGATCCGGTCACCCTTGCCCACATCGAGGAAGAGCATATTCGGCACACCCTCGCGAGGAGCAAATCTCTCCAGGAAGCTGCCGATACGCTCGGCATCGATAAGGCTACCCTGTGGAGACGGCGAAAGCAATACGGGATCTGATACCGGTGCCCTCGCCGACCATGGGGGTAGGCACTTCCGGGGCCCGACAACCAACTGCCGCGCAATCTCGATAACGCCGCGAAATGCACACCGCAGACGGCCCCACGTCGCGAATTGCAATGCCACGGGAGTGCCCCCGCAGAAACCTCCGGTGGGTGGCCGCTGTCACGCTCCCCAAGATTCCCGCAATCGTCAAGTGGCCAATTCCCCCCGCACCCTTGCCTTTCCCGCCAGGTGAGAGAGTTTTGCATTCCCCTCCCTTGATGGGAGGGGCAAGGGGAGGGTGAAATCGGCCGCCACCGTCAGCACGAACACTGCGGGAATCCTGCGGGGTGGCACGACCCTTGCTTCTCTCGATGGCAAGGAAAGGACCATGCTCGGACTTCGGCAAAAACTGACTCTCGGATTCGGTGGCCTGCTGGCGATCGTCTTGATCGTGGGGTTTGAGAGCATCATGCTCCTCACTGAATTGGGCGGCTCCATCGACCTGATCCTCCGCGAGAACTACCGCAGCGTCATCGCGTGCCAGCAGATGAAGGAGGCACTCGAGCGCATAGACAGCGGCTTGCTGTTTCGGCTCCTTGGATACGATCAGCAGGGGCAGGCTCTCATAGACGAGAACCTGCGTGCTTTCCGCCGAGCACTGGAGATAGAGCTTCACAACATTACTCTGCCGGGCGAGGGAGAGAAGGCCGGGCAGCTTCAAAGCCTCTTCGAGAAGTATAAGGCTTCGGTGGTGGGGGGTGCGGCAGTCTCTTCCGAAGAACAGACGAGGCGAGAGGCATATTTCTCTGAGATTCTCCCGTTGTTTCATCAGATCAAGGCCACTGCCGACGACATCCTGACGATGAACCAAGAGAATATGAGAGAGGCGAGTCAGCACGCCAGGCGCACTGCAGCCAAGGCCCGCGGACGGATGTTCGCGCTCCTCGTTGCGGGCGGATTGCTCGCGATCGGGTTCATGGTCATGATACGGAAATGGATACTTCGGCCAATTGCCATGCTCATCTGTTCCGCCAACGAAATTCGCTCGGGAAACCTGGACCTCATGATACAAGTGGACTCCAAGGATGAAATCGGAGAACTTTCCAGATCTTTCGATGCCATGGCCGAAAGTCTCCGTGGATCCAGACGCATAGACCGTGCGAGGCTGCTGAGGATTCAGAATGCCACGGAACAGGCCTTCAGATACCTCCCGGACGGGATCGCCATAGTTGACACGTCCGGAAACATCGAGCTGATCAACACGGTCGCGGCCGATGCCTTCGGGATGAAGGAGAATCGGAATCTGCTCGAACTCCCCTTCTCCGGCTTGGTGGAGCTGTTCCATGAGGCTCTTCGTTCGCATCGAGTCGCGGAATCTCGCGGAGGTCAAGGCCTCATTCAGCGATTCGTACGGGGCGAAGAGCGCTTCTACCGACCGAGAGCCATCCCGATTCTTGACTCGGAAGAGCACCCGGCAGGCGTGATGCTCCTCCTGTCTGATGCCACAAGGGAACGAGAGCAGAATGAGCTGAAAAGAGGAGTCATATCGACTGTGGCTCATCAGCTCAGGAACCCGCTCACTTCTGTACGTATGGTGCTGCACTTGTTGCTGGAGGAGAAAGTCGGCCGTTTGACCGAGAAACAGGCAGACTTGCTCGTGGCAGCCAGAGAGGACAGCGAGCGCCTCCACTCAATCCTCGAGCAGTTGCTCAACATGAGCCGCATCGAGTCCGGAAAGGCGCACTCCGGCCGGCGTGTGGTCTCGTCCTATGAACTGGTGCTGGAAGCACTGGAGCCATTCCGAAGGCCGGCCCACGAACGAGGGATCGCGATCCAGGCGGACTTACCCGACGACCTCCCCGGGGTCGTGGCAGACACCCTGCTGATCAATCAGGCCTTTGCCAATCTCCTCTCCAATGCCCTCAAGTACACTCACCCCGGAGGCAGGGTCACGGTCTCGGCCCGGGCAGAGGAGAAATTCGTGGTATTCGGTGTCTCCGACACGGGGAAAGGCATCCCGGAGCAGTATCTCCGGAAAGTTCTGGATCAGTTCTTCCGTGTCCCCGGCCAAAGCGTCGACACCGGCATAGGCCTTGGCCTGTCGATCGTGCAGGAAATCGTCGCGGCCCATGGCGGGTCGGTCAACGTGGAAAGCACGGAAGGGAAGGGAAGCTCCTTCACCTTTTCCATTCCCATCGCGGATGCGAAAACAAGAGAGGAATCGGGAACATGATTGATGTGGTGTATGTCCTCATCCTGGTGGCGTTCTTCTGGGCTTGCGCGGGGTACGCGATGGGCTGTGAAAGGATCTGAACAATGACAGACATCATCATCGGCTGCATAGGCGTAGTCTTGATTGGCTATCTCTTTGCCGTCGTGCTCCGTCCGGAGAAGTTCTGAGCAAGGAGTAGGACCATGAAACCGTACGACCTGGTGCAATTGGAGCTGTATCTGCTGATCCTGCTCGTGCTTACCAAACCCATGGGGCTGTATCTTTGCAGGGTGCTCGATGCTACGGGCCGGACTCCGCTCGATCCGATGTTGGGCCCGTTAGAAAGGCTTCTCTATCGGGTTCTCGGAGTAGACTCCCGATGTGAGCAGGATTGGAAGCAGTACACGTTTTCGCTCATCGGCTTCAGTCTTGTCGGAGGCATGTTCACGTACGCGATTCTCAGGCTTCAACATGTGCTGCCGCTGAATCCTCAGGGATTCGGGCCGGTCCCGGAGCACCTCGCGTTTAATACTGCCGTGAGCTTTCTCACCAACACCAACTGGCAAAGCTACGGTGGGGAAAGCACGTTGTCGTATTTCTCCCAGATGGTGGGGCTCACGTTTCACAACTTCGTTTCCGCTGCCGTAGGCATAGCCGTTGCAGCAGCGCTCGTGAGGGGGATCGCTCGTCACACCTCGAAGACCGTAGGCAATTTCTGGGTGGACACCGTTCGGGTGAACCTGTATCTCCTGATCCCCGTGTCCCTTGTCCTGGCGCTGTTCCTGGCGTCCCAGGGGGTGATACAGAGCTTCAGGCCGTACGTGACGGCTCAGATCATCGAACCCGCGTCCGTGGAGGTCCCCAAGAAGGGACCGGACGGTCAGGTGCTCAACGATGCACACGGAAAGCCGCTCATGGGAAACAAGCGGGTTGACACGCAGACTATCGTGCAGGGCCCCATGGCTTCACAAGTAGCTATCAAGATGCTGGGCACCAACGGCGGGGGGTTTGTGAACGCGAACGCGTCTCATCCGTATGAGAATCCCACTCCGCTGTCCAACTTCATCCAGATGCTCGTCATCTTTCTGATCCCCAGCGGGCTCACGTACTATCTGGGAAGAATGGTGAAGAACCAGTGGCATGGATGGTCAGTCTGGGCTGCGATGGCGGCTATCTTTCTCATTGGGCTCTGGGTGTGCGCGAGCGCTGAATCGCTGGGCAATCCCCGGTTGCACGCACTGGGATTAGATCCTGCCGGCGGCAACATGGAAGGCAAGGAAGTGCGTTTCGGCGTGTTCAATTCAGCGCTGTTCGCCACGATCACCACCGCGGCTTCTTGTGGAGCCGTCAACTCGATGCACGACTCGTTCACCGCTCTTGGTGGGCTTGTGCCCATGCTGAACATCCAGTTGGGCGAGGTCGTGTTCGGAGGCGTCGGCGCCGGTCTCTACGGGATGCTGGTGTTCGTCGTCCTGACGGTGTTCCTGGCTGGGCTGATGATCGGGAGAACCCCTGAATACCTGGGAAAGAAGATCGAGGCGTACGACGTGAAGATGGGAGTGCTGTTCATCATGGTTCCCGTCATTGTCGTCCTCGGGTTCACCTCGTGGGCCGTGGTGAGTGCGTGGGGCCTCGCAGGCCTCAACAACGCCGGTCCCCACGGGTTGAGCGAAATCCTCTACGCGTACTCGTCCGCCACGGGGAACAACGGGAGTGCATTTGCCGGGTTGACCACCCACACGTACTGGTACAACACCACCATGGGCATTGCCATGCTTCTGGGGCGATTCTTCATGATCATCCCGGTCATGGCCCTTGCCGGCCACATGGCGGGAAAGAAGACGGTTCCCCCGGGACCGGGGAGTTTTCCCGTGTCAGGTGTCACGTTTGTCGTGCTTCTTGCGGGAACGGTCCTCATAGTGGGAGCACTGACGTTCTTCCCGGTTTTATCGTTGGGGCCAATCGTGGAGCATTTCCTCACAACCGGCTCCACCGTGACGTTCTGAGCGGACGGTAGCCGATCGGCGGGTGGATGCCGGCAGGAGTTTCGGTAGGGGCGGACCCATGTGTCCGCCCTTTCCGAGGGCCATCGGAATACAGGGAGGCTGACACGAAGGTCCGCCCCTACAATTCACCAAGACAACCGCTGAAACGCGTAAGGGTCACCGTGAACTACAGAAAGAATTGGGTGCCGCAGTCCCCGGGCACGACCAAGTCCGTGCCACGGGCACAACAAATCATCGAAGTGCGAGTCGGTCGTTCGTGGGATGCACTGCGGCGACCAACGGGAGCCGCAATGCTGCAAAAGTTCTTGGGGATGGGGGTCCGGGGGAAGGGACTTCTTTCAAGAAGTCCCTTCCCCCGGAAACACTGTTTCCCAAGGACTTCTGCAAAGGAGGAATACCATGGCTCGATACAAAGTGGCCATGTTTGACCGAACGATATTCATACAGGCGGTCATCGAGTCGTTCAAGAAACTGAACCCCGTGACCCTGGCAAAGAACCCCGTCATCTTCGTCACTGAAGTGGGGGCCTTTGTCACCACAGCGGTATTGCTGTTCGGGACACAAGAGCAACCGATCGGTTTCAGTCTCCAGATCGCCTTTTGGCTTTGGTTTACCGTGTTGTTCGCCAACTTCGCCGAGGCGCTGGCAGAAGGACGGGGAAAGGCCCAGGCGAACATGCTCCGGAAGACGCGCACCACCACAATGGCGAACCGGTTCATCCAGGACGGCTTGATCTTCCAAAGGATCTCTGCAGACCAATTGCGGAAGAACGATATTGTGGAGGTTTCCGCAGGCGAGCTCGTACCGGCTGACGGCGAGGTGATTGAAGGCGTGGCGTCGGTGGACGAATCCGCGATCACCGGCGAATCAGCTCCGGTGATCAGAGAAGCAGGGGGTGACCGGAGTGCGGTGACCGGAGGCACTCGAGTGCTCTCCGACAGGATTGTGGTGCGGGTCACGGCAAACCCCGGTGAGAGCTTTCTCGATCACATGATTCGTCTTGTGGAAGGGGCGTACAGACAGAAGACCCCGAACGAAATCGCACTGACGATCCTCTTGTCAGCCCTTACTCTCATCTTCCTCGTGGTTGTCATCACCTTGAAATTCTTCGGATCTTACTCGGGAGTCTCCTTTTCACCGACCGTGCTGGTGGCGCTGCTGGTCTGCTTGATTCCCACGACTATCGGCGGACTCCTGAACGCCATCGGCATCGCGGGGATTGACCGCCTGGTCCAGCGTAACGTGTTGGCCATGAGCGGACGAGCAGTCGAAGCTGCGGGAGACGTGGATGTTCTGTTGCTGGACAAGACGGGCACGATCACCCTGGGAGACCGCCAGGCAACCCAGTTCCTCCCCGCAGATGGGGTGACGGAACAAGAACTGGCTGACGCAGCTCAGTGGGCGTCCCTCTCCGACGAGACACCCGAGGGCCGGAGCATTGTGGTCCTTGCCAAGCAGTACGGCATTCGAGGCCGGTCCCTCGCGGAAGCAGCGGAAGCTGTCTTTGTCCCGTTTTCCGCGCACACCCGCATGAGCGGAGTGGACATCAACGGTCGGCAGATCCGCAAAGGCGCGCCTGACGTGATGAAGAATCTGGTGGGTGGCGAGTTCCCCCCGGAGGTTCGGGATGCGGTGCGCCGCATTTCAAGTCAAGGCGGGACTCCGCTTGTCGTGGCCGCCGGCACACGGGCAATGGGGGTCGTGCATCTGAAAGACATCGTCAAGGGGGGACTCAAGGACCGTTTCGATCGCTTGAAGGAGATGGGAATCAAGGTGGTCATGATCACCGGCGACAATATTTTGACCGCGGCGAGCATTGCAAAAGAGGCTGGGATTGATTTCTATCTCGCGGAAGCCCGCCCTGAAGACAAGTTGGCGCTGATCCGCAAAGAGCAGGCTTCCGGCTTGTTGGTGGCCATGACCGGGGACGGAACCAACGATGCGCCGGCTCTCGCTCAAGCCGATGTGGGCGTGGCCATGAACACGGGGACACAGGCGGCCAAAGAAGCGGGCAACATGGTGGACCTCGACTCGAATCCCACGAAGCTCATCGAGATCGTCGAGATAGGCAAGCAGCTCCTCATGACCCGGGGTGCGCTGACCACGTTCAGCATCGCCAATGACGTGGCCAAGTATTTTGCCATTATTCCCGCGTTGTTGATCGGGGTGTTTCCGGTCGTGGCGCCCCTGAACATCATGGGGCTCCATTCTCCGCAAAGTGCGATCCTGAGCGCGGTGATCTTCAATGCGCTCATCATCGTCGCGCTGATTCCGCTCGCGCTGAAAGGCGTCCGATTCCGACCGCTGCAGGCAACCGTGCTCTTGCGGCGCAATCTACTGATCTACGGACTGGGCGGACTTGTAGCCCCTTTTGTGGGCATCAAAGTCATCGATCTTCTTGTGACCGCACTGCGGCTCAGTTAAGGGAGAAGTGCCATGAAGACGATTCTCGGGGAACTTCGCACGTCGGTCGTTGCGGTCATGACAATCGCCCTCATCGTGTGTGGCGCGTATCCCGTCCTGGTGTGGATTCCGGCGCGTGTCCTGTTTCCTCACCAGACCGCCGGGTCCCTCATTGTCCGAGACGGAAACGTGATCGGGTCGGAACTTCTTGCCCAAGCTTTCACCGGGCCACAGTACTTCCACCCCCGTCCTTCAGCAGCGGGCGACGGGTACGATGCATCGAGCTCAGGTGGCAGCAACCTCGGTCCCACCTCGAAGCGGCTGCATGAAGTCATAGCAGGACGGATCGCTCAATACCGCCAGGAAAACGGTCTCTCGGACGGATCTCCTGTGCCGGCGGACGCGGTGACTGCGTCGGCAAGTGGGCTTGACCCGCACATCAGCATCAAGAACGCGGAAATGCAGGCATCTCGAGTAGCCGAAGCACGGGGCTTGACAGTGGACGGGGTCACAGAGATGATCCGTGCCCACACCGAGGGTCCGGACCTGGGGGTGCTGGGAGACGCACGCGTCAACGTGCTCAGACTCAATCTGGCGTTGGATGGCAAACGGTGAAACGCGATCTCCTGACCCACCACAGAGCCGATTCCTTCCTCCGTATGATCCGCCGGGCACAACGAGGGCGTCTGAAGATATATCTCGGGTACGGAGCGGGAGTGGGAAAGACGTACCAAATGCTTCTCGAAGGCCACCGGCTTAAGGCAGAGGGGATCGATGTGGTCATCGGGCTGCTCGAAACCCACGGGAGGATCGACATCGAGAAGCTGGCGGAAGGGATGGAGGTAGTCCCGCGGCGTCGCGAAGAGTACCGAGGAGTCACGCTCGAAGAAATGGACGTTGATGCCGTGTTGGCCAGAAAACCCGAGCTTGCGCTCATCGACGAACTCGCCCACACCAATGCGCCAGGGAGCTCGAACCCGAAACGCTACCAGGACGTGCAGGAGATTCTTGCCGCAGGCATCCATGTGATCACCACACTCAACGTGCAGCACCTGGAGAGTCTTTACGACACGGTGGAAAAGGAGGTGAAGGTCAAAGTCCGAGAGCGCCTCCCAGACACGGTAGTCACGGAAGCCGACGAAATAGTCAACGTGGACTTGAGTCCCGAGGATTTGCGAAAACGTTTACAGGAAGGCAAGATCTATCCGCGTCAACGCGTGCGGACAGCATTGGACCATTTTTTCGCGGAGACCAACCTTGAGACGCTTCGAGAACTGACGCTTCGAGAACTCGCGGCACAAATCGACTTGAGGAGACGTGAACGCGTCGAGGACGATGAAGTCACTTTCCCCGACCAGGTGATGGTATGCCTGAGCTCCCGCGGGCCCAATAGCGAAATGTTGCTCAGATACGGCTCACGTCTCGCCGGTAGGCTCAACCGGAACTGGTATGCCGTGTACGTGCAGACTCTTTCCGAGGCGCCGACCGTGATCGACTCCCACACGCAGCATATCTTGTCGGGCACGCTCACGCTTGCGAAGCAACTCGGAGCCCTGGTCTTCACCTACAAGGGAGAGGATGTGGCGGCCACCATATTGCGTTTCGCGAAGGAATACCGGGTCGGCCACATCGTAATCGGCAGCCCGGGACCGGTGTCCTTCAGGAACAGACTTCTGAGGAAGAAGAACCTGGTGCAACGCCTCATAGAAGAGGCGAGGGGAATGACGATCACGGTTCTGGATACTCGGAGGAGTGAGGCAGACACATCGACCGAACTCACAGAATCTGAAACACCGGCCGTTGTATCGGAGGCACGTTCCTCTTACACCCCCGCGGCTGCCCCCACGTTGAGTTCCTTCTTGACCCGAGGCGGAATTCTGTTCTGGGATCAGCCGCTGCCAAAGGAGGCTGCACTCAAGGAACTGCTCGGAGCCGGCCTTCGCGGGACAACCCGCGACGAGCGTATGGTGCTCGTAGATCTCATGAGGCGAGAGAACGTCTCCTCAACCTTCCTCAACGAGGGTGTGGCTTTTCCTCATGCCCGGCTTTCTGGTCTCCCGATTCCGATGATAGCCCTGGGGATCGCAAGACACGGGATATCCGATATCTCGACAGAACAACCTATCAGACTCATCTTCTTGCTTCTCACTCCTGAAGAACACCCCGAAGCGCAGGTTCGCTTGCTCCGCCTTGCCGCCCGTGCAGCTCAGGACAGAATCCTTGTCGACAACCTGAGTGTCGCAGCCGATGCTGAAGCAGCGCTGGATTCCCTGCGGAGATGGGAATCGGAACATCGTTTGTCTTCGAGATCGTGAGGATCGTCTCACCCTGCTGGGATCTGTGGCGACCGATCGGCAGACCGGAAAACCGGCGAGGTGAGGTCTTGCCTCAAGGGAATCGGACATTAGACTGTTGATATGCGGTGTGACCGTTTCTGTTCTCCGGAAGAATGTCTCAGTTCCGCAGTTCCGGGAAAGTGCCGGGCGTCTTCCTTATGCTGCGTGGAATCAACTCGCCCTGCTGTCGGTCTCCATGCGGACCGACCAAGGTGGACGCGAATTGTGGTTGCTACTCCAAGCCGCTTCTTGATAAGAAACAATAGGCTCACCAGCCCAGGAGAGCGCGACGTGCATTGCTTCCGTTGCGGGGAACCGCCTCACCTGGCCGGCCGGCTACATGCGGGCCGACGAAGGCGGACGCGAATCCTGGTTGCAGGCCGCGGCCGTTTCTTGGCACTCGGCGAATGGGCGAAATTGGACGCGAGGGAAACCGATTCCTGCCAGGGGGGAGAATATGTCGTCACTTGATGCCGGCACAAGAGAAGGGATCGCTGAGTTGGGAAAGACACGAGATTCCGAGATCGTGGTGGCGGAGTACCGCCTGCTATTTTCCCAATCACGATCAGCGGTTGTCGCAGCGTCTCTCAGCGCGCTCGTGCTTGTGGCGGCTCTGCGGGACGTGGTTCCGGTGCTGTTGCTCAGCTTGTGGGTCACGGCCTATCTTCTGGTGCAGGTACCCAGGTTCACGGTAATCCGCTGGTATTCCAAGACTCCCCCTGACGACGCGAAGCGCATCACGAAATTGGGGAAGTCGTTCGTCTTGTTGACGGTCATCTCCGGTTCGTTCTGGGGAGCGGCCGGAGTGGTCCTGTTCCCGGAAAGCTCTGTTGCTCACCAATTTCTGCTCGCGATATTCATTGCGGGTATTGCTGCGGCCGCGACCGCGACCTACGCGGCCAGGGTCGAATGCTTTTTTCCGACCATATTGGCAGAGCTTCTTCCTCCTGCCGGGCGGTTCCTTTACCAACGGGATGAGCAAAGCGTGATAGTGGGTGCGGTAGTGTTTCTGTTCGCGTGGGTGCTCATCATGACCGCGAGAGAAATGAATGCCGCGACCCGTGAGAGTATAAGACTCGGTTTCGAAAAGGATCGCCTGATAGGGTCTCTGACTCTCGAAAAGACGAAGGTCGCGGACCTCAATGTGCTGCTCAGTGCGGAGATCGCAGAGAAGTCACAGACTCAGGCGGAACTGGAGCAGGCCCGCGACAGACTGGAAGAAACGGTCGACGCGCGGACCGCGGAACTCTCTGAGACTAATAAGAAACTCCAGGCTGAAGTGTTCGAAAGGATAAGGGCAGAAGAGCTCCTGAAGAGAGAGAAACGGAATCTTGTCGAGCTGTTCGAAGCCATGGAAGACGGCGTTCATGTCGTAGACACCGCGTTCAACGTACTCTACGTGAACAATTCCATCAGACAGGACTTCGGCTCTCCTGAAGGCCGCAAGTGCTACGAGTACTTCCATGGATTCACTGAACCCTGCGAACGGTGCCACATGTCGAAGGTGCTGCGAGGGAGACCCGCCAGATTCGAATGGTATTCGGATCGGACAGGAAAGACGTATGAAATCATAGACACGCGTCTTCAGGGCTTGGACGAAAAGGTCCGCAAGCTGGAGATACTCCGCGACGTCACAAAGCGGAAAAAGACCGAACAGGCATTGAGGGAAAGCGAAGCGCGATTCAGAGAACTCGCGGACTTGTTGCCTCAATTCGTGTACGAGGCGGACAAGGAAGGCAGATTCACGTTCGTCAACAGATCGGGCCTCGAGAAAACGGGCTACGGGGGGGACGACCTGGCGGCAGGGATGGGCGTTACGGATATCATGGTTCCGGAGGCGAGACCGAGAGCGGAGGAGAACATCCGCCGGATGATGCAAGGGGAATACAAATCGGGCAACGAATACTTCATGCGACGAAAGGACGGCACTACGCTCCCCATAGTCGCGTATTCGAGTCCCATAGTACGAGACGGGCAAGCAGTGGGATTTCGAGGCGTGGCGGTGGACATCACCGACCGGGTCGAATCGGAAAGGGCTTTGCGAGAAAGCGAAGAACGATACCGCCTGCTCACGGACCACTCGTTGACCGGTATCTACATACACCAGGACAACGTGTTTGTGTTCGTGAACGAACGACTGGCCGGCATGGTCGGTTACGAACCGCACGAAATGATCGGCAAGCCTTTTTGGGTCTTTGTGCATCCAGCCGACATGGAGATGGTGAAGCAACGAGGCATGGCACGGGCGAGAGGGGAAGAGGTCATTCCCAACTACGAATTCAGGATGACATGCAAAGACGGGAGCACGATCTGGGTGGAACTTCTGGCCGCTACGACCTTCTTGGGAAGCCGGTGGGCCAACATGGGCAACGTCGCGGACATCACGGAGAGAAAGAAGACCCAGGATGCCTTGAGAGAATCTGAGCAGAAGTACCGGACCATTGTGGAGACGATTCAGGACGCGTACTACGAGCTGGATCTCCACGGCAAGCTGATCTTTTTCAATCGACGGACGTGTGAGCTTCTGGGCTACCGGCCTGAGCAACTGGTGGGGATGACCTACCACCAGTTCATGGATGAAGCGAGTGCCGGGAAATTCGTTGAAGCCCTCAACCGGGTATACAGGACGGGTGAGCCCACCATACTCTTCGACTATGAGGTGATCAGACAGGACGGAGCGAGAAGGACGGTCGAACTCTCCGTATCGCTTGCCGCGGAACCGAGGACCACGCCGACCGTGTTCTACGGGATCGCCAGAGATGTGACCGAGCGCAAAGCCATGGAGAGACACGTCTTCCACTTGGAGAAGATGCAGGCAATAGGGACGCTGGCCGGAGGTATTGCTCACGATTTCAACAACATCCTCTACGCGGTCATGGGGTTCACCGAGCTTGCGATGGACGAAATTCCCTCGGGTTCGTCATGTCATGAGAACTTGAGTCACGTCATGAACGCAGGCAAGCGCGCCAAGGACCTTGTCAGCCAGATCCTTGCGTTCAGCCGGCAAGACGACGCGAAGAAAAAACCGGTGGACGTCAAGGCTGTGGTGAAGGAGTCACTGAAGTTCCTGAGGTCCTCGATCCCGACCACCATAGAAATGCATTCGCATATTGACGGTCGCGTGGGTAACGTCCTCGGAGATGCCACTCAGATTCACCAGGTGGTCATGAATCTCTGCACCAATGCGCGCCAGGCAATCGGTGGTAACGGCGGGCGCTTGGAAGTGAGGCTGGAGGAGATCGAGTTCGAGACGCCCGTCACTCGAGAGCATACCGCGCTCAGTCCGGGGCGGTATGTGAAGATCAGCGTTCAGGATAGCGGGCCCGGTATTCCCCCGCAGGTGATGAGCCGCATATTTGAGCCCTATTTCACCACCAAACCCAAGGGACAGGGGACCGGTCTGGGACTATCAGTGGTGCACGGCATAGTGAGGAGTCACGGCGGTGCCATTGAGGTCGCCAGCGAACGCGGCAAGGGAACCGTCTTCCGCGTGTACCTGCCGGCCCTGGACGTGTCGGCCCTCGTAAGGGATGAGCATGAGGCACGAGATCCGGCGGGCGAAAATCAGAGGGTGCTCTTCATCGACGACGAACGCCCCATAGTCGAAATGGGGAAGCGTCTGCTTGAGAGGCTCGGATACCAGGTGACCACCCGAAGCAGCGGCCTTGAGGCCTTGGAGCTGGTCCGAACGAAGCCACACCACTTCGATCTTGTCATCACGGACATCACGATGCCCAGTTTGACTGGACTGGAACTTGCCAGGGGGATTCGCAAAGTCAGGCCGGACATTCCCATCATACTCTGCACGGGCTTCAGCGAATTGGTTTCAGACGCGGTGCTCCGAGACATCGGCATTCAAGGGATACTGATGAAGCCCATTCTTCGCAACGAGATGGCTAGGGCCATCCATGAGGCTCTGAAAGGACCCTCACCTGTCTGAACGGGCAGAACCGAGTCCTTCCAGGTTGTCCTTCACTATTCTCGCGTGAGGGCTTCCAAGTCCTTGGCTCGTCTGCAAGATCTTCAGTGCTTCCTCCAAGCAGATCGCCGCCTGCGAAGGGTCGCCTTGAGCCTTGAAGGCCATACCAAGGTTGTTCAGGGCAGCCGCGGAATTCGGATGGTGGGGTCCGTACGCGTGATCCCATATCTCTCTCGCACGTTGGTAGTATTGGCTGGCCTCCTGGAATCTTCCCAGGGTCTTGAGCACCAGGCCCAGATTGTTGAGCCTCACCGCGACCCGTGGGTGCGTGTGCCCGAACCACGTGCGGTCTGTTTCGAGCGCTCGTTCCAGGCACTCTTTCGCAGCCTGGAAGTCTTCCAGGTCCTGGAACACAAGCCCGAGATTGTTCAAGCTCGCCGCAACCTTCGGGTCGCCGGCTCCCCAGACTGCCTCCCCGATCTCGATGGCCCGTTCCAGGCAGACCTTCGCGCCCCAGAGGTCGCCTGCCGAGCGCAGGACCAGACCGAGATTGTTGCAACGGATCGCGCAATTGGGGTGATCATGACCCAGGGCCAGCTCTTCGATTGAGAGGGCCCTCCGCAGACTCTCCTTTGCATCCTGAAAGCGGCCTTCAGACGCCTGAACCACCGCAAGGTTGTTCAGCGCGATAGCCACCTTCGGATGATCCTCCCCCAACGAGGCTGCGAGTTCCGCGACGCGGCGCTCGTACGCTGATCGTTGTGCACTCAAATCCGGCATTTTTTTGTGTGAATGCGCTGTTGTCACGCGCCTCGAAATTCGCGGGATTGTTGAGGTGAACAAATCCCCCCTCACTTTCAATGCCGTTGACTTAGACTTCCTTCCGCTCTTGCCGCAGGTTGAAATCCGCGACTATTCGCGTGGCAAGGGGAGGGTGAAACCTGCCGCAACGGTGCATGCGGGACATTGCGGGGGAAGGGGGCGCTCGTTCACATGACCTTCTGGAAGTAGCTGTTGGTCACATAGATGAACTTGGCCCGTATCCGCAGCCGCTGAGTCTTGATGCGCGGGGGAAACGGGTGATACGGCGCGGCCACGCGGATGGCGCTCATAGCTGCCTGGTCCAGTATCTCATTGCCGGAGGAGTCCAGCAAGTTCACGCCGATGAGGGTGCCGTCTTTGCCCACCGCGAATTCAACCGTCAGATTGCCGCCGACGCCGGACCTGGATGCGTTCTTGGGGTAGACCCAGACAGCCTCGATCTTCTGCTTCAGGTGCATCAGATAGGAGAAGAAACGTTCATGCCTCGTGTTCATGTCGACCACAGCTTCTTCCATGTCTCCTTCAGGGAAGAAGTCCGACGAACCGGGTTCGCCGAGCAGTCCTTTTCGTATGTCCTCCATACTCGGACGCAGGTCTACGTCTGCCTTGGACGAGGGATCAGGGTGTATCCGGGCTTCCAGGTTCTTCTTGGGATCGGGCGTACGATCCTTGTCGATCTTCGCGTGTTCGTGCTTCTTGTCGGGTTTTCGAGCCTTCGCCGGTTTCTTGTCGTCTGTCTTGGAGGTCTCTTTCGGAACCGGGGCAGGTTGCAATGAAGCGACCTTTACCTCTTCTTGAGGCGTATCTCGGTCCGGTTGTTTGCCGGGCGGGCGCAAAGGAATCCGTTCACGCTCTGCGACGTGATCCCTGTCTGACAATGCGGAGGCCTTGTCAGGGACCTGCTCGTTCTCCTTTGGTGGCGTCGTGAATTCCACCAGGCGAACTTTCGCGACTTCCTCTGCCTTGCTCCTTCGTTCTTCCGCCTGAGACCCGAAGTTGAAGACGCGGGGCATCGCGCAGACGAAGAACGCGTGAAGCACCACGGAGGCCACAATGCCGAATTTCAGCGCACGGTCCCCTGTCGCGAGGGGCCTCACCTGTGCGTCGAGGGTTGTGGTCTCGTCGTCTTCGTGGTTCTCTACGTCCACGTCGGGGAACTCGCCTTCGCAAGGGTCCGGTCCGGTCGGTTCCTCATCGATGGACGGATAGTCTAATGGTGCGATCGTTCTCACTTCTATGGTCTCTCAGGTGCCGCCACGGGCTTCCCCAAGGATAGGCCCAAAAGGATCTCCGGTCAACAAGAGAAATCCGTTACAGGGTCAAAACCCGCTTCAGAGCTGCGTTTTCGGTATCGCCCGTACCTCCCGGCGAGTCCGTCACACGGGGGTCCAGGCAGGACCGGTGGGGGGTGATGCGTGCCATGTTCCGCCTTGCCTGTTCAGGATCGGTGTTCGCATAGCAGTACACACAGCCATGGCTGCAGGTGTCGTACGCACCGATGTCCCGGGACGCATAGCAACCGCATTCCTTGCGACTCGGGGTCTTCTTGAGCCCGGCCACGGCAGAGACTCTCTCCGGAGAGTCCACAACCTTTGCCAGGACTTCCGGATCAATGCAACAAGCCTTTCCCACTGCCCCGGAAACGAGGTCGTCATGGGAGCAAGACGTGACGCTCACACGCCATTCGGAGGCTATGGAGGCGAGTTCTTCCGCCATTGTGGAGCGCAGGTCGTAATCCGGGACTTGGTAGTCCGGTACGCGCTCGGTCATGTTCCTGACCGTCTTTTTGTAGTAATCGCAGAAGCTGAAAATGCACTCAGACGCGTACGGGGAGATGAGTCGGCACAGGGAGCGAAAATTGTCCAGGTGCCAGCAGTGATCGAGGCTCTCGGTAAGCACTATGGTGTCGTATCGCCACCTGATCACGCTGGTCGGAAACCTGCGGGCGAGGGTCTCGAGCACCCTGACCGTTTCCGTGAGTCCGGGCACTCCGGGTTCCACCTGAGGGGGATAGTTGTTCACCGTGTAAAGGAACGTGAAACAGTGTCCCTTTTCCTGAAGCTCTTCGAGGTATCCGAGCAGCGGACCCGCGTGCTTGGTCCAGAACACGATGGCGATCACGTCCTCTGGAGCGAGGGACACCTCTTTGAGGCCGCCTCCAAACGGAGAAAGCACCGAGACCGCACCCGCCCGGATCCGGTTCATGAACCACCTGGCGTGAAAGGCCGGCACATCGGTGCGGCGGCTG
Source organism: Thermodesulfobacteriota bacterium (assembly GCA_040755955.1). Classification (GTDB taxonomy): domain Bacteria; phylum Desulfobacterota; class Desulfomonilia; order Desulfomonilales; family Desulfomonilaceae; genus JBFMAA01. Next base: position 7,019 of record JBFMAA010000002.1, on the reverse strand, counting down.
GCCGAGATCACATGCATGAATCGTCTCCAAAGAGCCCCGCGTGAGCGCTTTCCAGTAAAACCATCTGTGTGGACCTGCTTGCTCAACCAACGAACGTACAGTTATGGGTAAATGTTAAACCTTCCCGGCCCGAGTGTCAAGAACCGCCATGAAACCATGCAGCCACAAGGTTGCCGTTCACTTACGCGCGGGAAAAATCCCCCCTGCCCCCCTTTAGAAAAGGGGGGTGAGAAGGCAACGCAAGATTCCCCCCTTAATAAAGGGGGGTTAGGGGGGATTTCCAAACAAGAAAGGAACCGTGCCCGTCGCCTGAGCGAGACCTTCCCGCTCGTGAGTGAATGATTACGCCACAAGAGGCCATGGGCAGTATTCATCCGGAAGGGAAGAATGATGAACTACCAGAAGGGTCCGGGGGAAGGAACTTCTTGCTGGAAGTTCCTTCCCCCGGAATCGGATTTTCCGACAAACCTACGGAAAACGGCTTGCTATCACGCGATGCGCGGGTGGTGGCCGAGCGGGTCATGGGGCTTCCGTCAAGAAGCAGAGACCCCTCTCAGCACTATCGCGGCAGCTCAGGCGAAGGGATGGTTGCAGTTCGGGGGTAGGCCAACGGCCTGAAATTGCGATGGGGGAGGTATGAGGGAGATGAGTCTCCCCATCAATCGCAGGCCGTGCGCAGAGCCTCCTCAAGCCGGCCTGAACGGATACAGAAGATACACGGCGAAAAGAACCGCGAACACGAAGTTCGATAAGCCGAAGCTGATGAAGTCCCTCGCAGGAAGCGCGTAGCAGATGTACGCGAAGAGGCTCACGACAAACGCCCAGAATTTGAGGCACATGCCGAAGACGAGAAAAGGCATGGCGTACTCGGGGTGCAAGAAAAGGTACAGGTAGATTGCAGCAAACGCAAAGGCCGCGCCGGCCGTGAAGAGTCGATATTGCGCATAGTCGGGAGGTTCCGCTCTTTGTTGAGGAGAAAGCCGGGCAAACAGGCCAATGATGATTGCCCCACCGAACGAGTTGAGAATTGTCCCCCCTAGAAGGATGTACTCCATGGTTACGCTCCTTTCTTTGCGTGTGCATGTGTAATAGGGAAGCAAGTGGGCCTCCACGGGCAGGGACCGGTAGCGTACCGGTATTCCAGTAGGTCGTTTCATAAACAGCTTTACACCTTGGCCAAGAGCCGGCCGCGCTCCCTGCGCCCGTATGGCGAATTCTTCAAGGCATGGTTGTATGCGAAACGCTCTACCAGGAAAGACGCTTCTCCTGGGTCTTCATCGAATGGCATGCTGGAAGCCTGCCGCACGGGATCAGATCGTTCGAGAATCGGAAATCACTTCCGAGAACCTCTCTATTTGGCTGCTACGCGGGCTTCAAGAGGCTCCACTCCACGATCGCTGCAGGAATTCGTGATTCCATTGCACGAGCTTCCAATTATGAGGAATGCTCCTGATACTGTTGAGGACTTCCCTGGACTTTTCGAGGTCTCCAAGGTAGCAGTACGCGGCGGCAAGGTTGTTCTTGATCTCAAAGAAATCCGGGAACTTGCTTTCCAGCGCGGAAAAGATTCCCGCGGCAGCTTGAAGATCTCCCCCCATGAGCGAAGCAACGCCGGAGCGAAAGTGCGCATCCAAACCTTCCAAGGAAGGTAGCGGCCCAATGTTCTTGGTTTTCTCTGCCGGCACCGCCAGGTCGAGATCTGTCGGCTTGAAGAAGTCTTCCTCGTTGTGTGCATAATCAGCGCCTCGAATCTGGCGACAATCCCTGCATTCGGGTTCCGGGCATCCGTTGACGATTCCCAGGGCTAATCTTCGTCGTGCCGCTCCGTTCCAGATGTCCTCAAAACCGTTGTCATGGATGTTGCCCACAGGTATCCACCGGCTGCAACACGCAGCAACAGCTCCGTTGGCGCGGACAAAAGCCATCTCGGTGAGATTCCAGCAGCCTCTGGCGTGCTTGCGGAATCGTGCTTCGTTTGTCACGTGAATTCCGCTTGCGTGAAGTTGCGAAGTGACGTCGCGCAGCAGGTGATTGACCGTATCCTGGTTCCCAAAGACCGAATGATCCCGAGATCCTTGAGGAAGTTGAGTCCATGACAGTTTGACTGCGTCGATTCCCAAGTCGCGGGCGAGTTCCGGCATGGTGTTCAGGCTTGTCAGGTTGAGGGCATTGATATGGAAGGAGAGATAGAGCAAGGGATAAGGGCTGTTGCGCTCGGCCTTCATCCGAGAAACCCTCTTGACGCGTGCCAAGACTCTATCCCAGTTGCCGCCGCAACGGACCGTCTCGTATGTCTTCCTATCACCCGCGTCAAGACTCACGGCAAGCTCGCTTGGGGAGGCGGTCATGAGATCGATGTGCGCGTCCTCCACGAGCGATCCGTTCGTGTTGATGTAGTAGGACTTGCCGTTCTTCCCGAAGTATGCGAGATAGTCGGCTAAGTTGGCATTCAGGAACGGTTCCCCCAGACCTGTCATGTGCACGTGGCTGGTCTTCTCGATGAGGGGCTTGAGGTGTTCGAATGCGCGCACACCAAGTTGCACGTGCGTGATCTGGTGTCCGCCCCCGTGGATGCAGAAACGGCACCGGTAATTGCAGCCGAAGTACGGTTCGAGATACAGTACTTTCGGCATGGGTCGCAAGATTTCACTGATGATGTTCATGTGTCCGCTCGGTCATGCGAAAACGGAAGGCGCCGCACCCCTGCCCGGCGCAATCGTGTCCAAGCTGGGGGACGGTTTCAAGGCCGAAGCGACGGAATGGAAGGAACTGGGCCTGAAGGGGGCGCACTACCGGTGAAGTGACATGGCCTGCGCGCCGATCAGGCATGAGCGCTTCCCGCGAAGACCGGGAGCCGGGCGGCTTTCTTTGCGCTCTGTGCGTGCTTCGTGAGAGAACCTCTTCTTCGTCTTTGTGAAAGCTTACGTCCGGATGCTATGCCGCACCGGCCAAGATCGACGCACCGACCAGGGAAAGCGCATTGTTTTCCTCGCCGATCATGCCTGACCTGGCATCCCGGAACATCTTCTCGACGGGGAACTCCTTGCTGAGCCCATACGCTCCGAGTATTTGCATTGCGTCACTCGCGACTCTGAAGGCAGCCTCGGTGCAGTAGACCTTCGATGACTGTGCGTGCATGGCCGACCCCGGCGGATTGGCTGCATTGTGCCGGGCCAACGAGCGGGAGAGCGCCCGCGCGGACTCAATCGTGGAAATCATGTTGAACAGCTTGAGCTTGATGCTCTGATGTTCGATAATGGGTTTCCCGCCTTGGACCCTCACTCGGGCGTACGAAAGCGCCTCGTCGAAAGCCGCCTGGGCCAAACCTACGTTGATTGAGCTCAAGAGCTCGCCGGCCGGTGTCAGTATCCATTGTTGAGTCGAGAACCCTTGTGCGGGATCCGGGATGATCATCATGTGTTCGGGGATTGGTACCTCATCGAAGATGAGGGAACCCTGCGGATAGGAGCGCAGCCCCAACTTGTCCAGCGGCTTGCCGCGGGAGATGCCGGGCAAGTCCAGCGGGAGAAAGGCGATCCCCGTACCCCGCATTCCCAGGGACGTGTCGATGCCGAGAATCAGAAGCGCGTGGGTCGCAATGGGACCGTTGCTGATAAAGTCGGATTTCCGGCCGCTAATGACGTACTCGTGTCCTTGTCGCACCGCTCTCACGTTAGGCGTGATCTTGGGATCATCCATTCCCGGCTGACCGGCAAGGACCCAGTCAGACCCGTGATCCGGTTCGGTGAACGCGAAACACCCGATCATCTTGCCTTCCGTGTCGTCGCAGTAGGCTCGGACGAAACGGTGCATCTCCGCGTCTCCGAACGCAGCGGTGAGCAGAAAGGGTACGATCGAGCACGCCAGACTCTCGCACAGGCCCGCATCGCCGTAGCCCAACTGTTCCACCACAAGCGTCCATGTGAGCGGGTCGACTTCCAGACCCCCCAACTCCCTGGGAATGATCAGCTTGTGAAAACCGAGTTGGTGGTACTTCCCATACACTTCCCACAGTACCGACTCCTCCTTGATGACATCCGCGGCATCGAGTTGGTCGAGTGCTCGGCCCGCGGGGCGGAGGACCTCTCTTGCGAATTTCGCTGCGGTATCGACCACGGCCTTTTGCTCGCTGTTCAGCGTGACGTCCAATCCTGAGAGTCCCACTTTGATCCTCCTTCGCACTCACTGTTTCATTCACCGGAACTCCGGCATCGCAGCGCATGGCCTGTCCGACCGGCAGACCGCGCTTCAGCGCTACGCTTGCGTTTCAGGATACCCGGCCTTCACTCCCGTTGCTTATTCGATTTGAATTCTTTGTTATCCGAAATGAAGAATCAGGGGAGAGTTACAGTCGCCGCGCAGGAGCATAGGCGTTAAAATAAGGCTCGACCTTGAGGTCAAGACTTCGCCCTCGTCCGCCCAAGGAAAGGGTTTTCGAAACCCCCTCCCTTGATGGGAAGGGGAGGGGGGCGATAAGTGCCTGTAATCACAGAGTGCCGTCCCGTATTTCCACGCTTATGCCGCGCAGGGGGGGCTGATGCGGAAGAGCCGATGCGGGTCACGGCGTGCTCAGTGCTTCTGTTCGCAAATGCAGTCGCACATTCTTAGAAGGATGGGTGAAACAGGCGTGTCTCGCCTGCCTCGAGGAAGTGACGGGCAAGATCCCGTCCCCTGAGACGATCCGCACGCATGGCGGCCGTCCGCTTCCATGCGAAATCCGAGACCGTACTTACGTAACGGAGCACTAAGGATGAGACGGCCCGCGGATTTCAAGGAGCACGACCATGACCCTTTCGCTTCAGAAAAGCGGTGGGGTTGCTTCCGAAGAAATCCAAGAAGGCCCGGGAGAATGAGGGAACGCTATTGTATCCCACGGTGAGCGCGGTTTCCGTCACGGTCTTGCCCTCTTCCTCGATCATGCGCCGTGCCTCAATGAGTCGCATCTGCCGGAGACAGCCGAACACCGTGGTGCCGTAGATCTCTCGAAATCCCTTGTTCAACGCGCTGTGGTTTGTTCCCAGCGCGCGTGCGAGCTCAGACAGCTTGGGCGGGCATTCGAGATCCCGGCAGAGGATCTCCTTGGCGTAACGAACACGGTCAATGTCCTCAGAGCGCATTCTCGGACGCGTGTGTGCCGTGCCTCCCGGACCTCCTAGCTGGGCAAGTTTGTGGGCGATCAGTTCAATGGCCTTGCTCTCCATGTACAACCGCTTCATGGCCCCGGTGTACGGGCTGTCCAGCAACCGGCCAATCGCAGCGGTCATGGACCGGCAGAGAGGTCCGCTGTGCGCAAATCCCTTGCCGGCACATCCTTCCGTTATCGCACGAAGATCGTTCGGGAGATCCTCAAAACAACCGCCCAAGTAGCTGTGCAGCAGGGAGGGCATGAGGTGAATGCTGAGATGGAACTGGCGTTGTCCAGCCGGCACGTGCATCTTCCCTTCCAGTTCGGAATAGAAGAATACCATGCTGAAACGATCGCGATGCCCTATTGTCTGTTCCGAGGGCTTTCTGTGGGGCGACTTCAGCTCCCAGTAACCACTTGCCTCGATGTGGAAATAGAACCTGAGCAATGGGCTTGTCGAGGCAAAGCTTCGTTCCTTGGGTTCATGCAACGTGAAATCCGCCACATGCAGAAGAAGGTCCGGCCTGAGAGAGAATTCCTCCCTGAAGCCCCTTGAAGTCACGTCGTTCTTCATCATGTGCTCTGCTCCCCATGAGGGCAGGTCCAGTGCCGGCCTTGAGTCGACAGAGACGCGAAAAGACCTGGCCCGGGTCTGCCCGGCTCGACGAACACGGCAGCGCAATCACTTCCTCACCCGATAAGTCCCAGGTGCCTGAGCAACGGCTGATCTTTGCAAGGGATCATAGAGGTTCGGAACCGGTCTTTGAGCCTTCGGATGCGCGCCAGAGCCTGTCTCACCCGCCCTTCCGTCAGGTCTCCGTCGCGAAGCGCCTCCATGAGTCTCGTGCGGCAGTCCAAGACCTTCTCGGGCCTGTTGCATATGAGGAGCATGTCCGACCCCGCCAGAATCGCACGCAGACAGGCTTCCTCGGGCGAGAAGTAGTTCGTCACCGCTCCCATGTCCAGGTCGTCGGTGACCACCACGCCGTCGTACCCAAGCTTCTCCCGCAGGAGACCTCTCACGATCAGTGGGGAAAAGGTGGCACACGATTCAGGATCAAGACCAGGGAAGCGCACATGAGCCGTCATCAGCATCGGCGCGTGGTTGCGCACCGCGCGGGCGAAAGGCAGAAGGTCCGTCGTTTCGATGGAGCCGGCATCGCGGTCGTCAACGGGCAGGTCCACGTGCGAATCGACGCTGGTTCCTCCATGCCCCGGAAAATGCTTGCAACACGAAATAACCCCCTGATCCGCGAAGGTTTCCATCACGATCAAGCCTAGTCGGGCAACCAGGTCAGGGTTCGCGCCGAAGGAGCGGTCGCCGATCACTGAATTCCCCACATCGACCGTATCCCGGACCACGTCCAGAACCGGCGCGAAGTCCAGGTTGAAACCGGTAAGTCGCAACTCTGTGGCAGTCACGCGGGCGAATCCCCGAACCGCTTGTTCCGGGTCCGCAGAAGCAGCCAGCTCCAGAGCAGCGGGAAACACCGTGAAAGGTTCCCTCAACCTCCGGACTCGGCCTCCTTCCTGGTCCACTCCGATCAGGATCCCTTCTCCGTGCGTACCAAGGCAGTGGCTTTGCACGCTCTTGTTCAGCAGGCCGACCTGCCGAGGATCTTCAACATTCCGGGCAAACAGGATCACCCCGGCGGGTCGCAATTCAGCCAGAAAATCACTGAGTTCCGAGTCGAACCGCGTCCCTTCAAACCCCACCATGAACAATCCGCCAAGCTCACGCACATCCATGGGCAGTTTCTCCGGGGGACTTAGTGTTCCGTTTCCTAAATACGGTCACGTATGTTGCAGATCTTCTGTCGTAGCGGCCGGCCCCCGTGCCGGCCGGCAGGGACGCCGGCCGCTACAAGTTCCTCTCAACAACGTTGGGGCCTGA
>JBFMAA010000001.1:151005-173503 GCA_040755955.1 Thermodesulfobacteriota bacterium | reverse complement strand
TGCTATTGCGGGGGGCGGGGGCGTTTTTAAAAACGCCCCTGCCCCCGGACCCCCATCCCCCTAAACTTCTGGTACATGGCGGCTCCCGCCGGTCGCCGCAGAATGTTCCACGAGTGAGCGGCCTTGCACTTTCGTGCTTCGTTGTGCCCGCCAGGCGGGTATGATGGTTCTTCTCGAAATGCGGTTTCCCGGAGAAGAGGTCGCCTCCAACCCATAGGAGAACGCGTGAAAGTGTACTTTGTAGGAGCTGGCCCGGGAGACCCTGATCTGCTCACCGTCAAGGCCCACCGGTTGCTGATGAGTAGCCGAATCTGCGTGTTTGCCGGGTCGCTCGTGAACCCCGAGCTGCTGAAGCTGCTCCCGGCCGAATGCGTGCGCCACGACTCCGCAAGCATGACTCTCGACGAAATCCTGGGCGTGTTCAGGAAAGCCTCCCATCAGGACCTGGACGTGATACGACTCCACTCGGGTGACCCGGCCATCTACGGCGCAATCGGCGAGCAGATGCGGGCCATCGAACAGCTCGGCATAGACTACGAGGTGGTGCCGGGAGTAAGCTCGTTCCAGGCAGCGGCCGCGGCGCTGCGGACGGAGCTCACCGCGCCCGAGATCGCGCAGACCATAATCCTGACCCGCACCCCCGGAAGAACCCCCATGCCCGTGCAACAACATCTGGACAAGCTCGCGGAATCAAGATCTACCCTGTGCATATTCCTTTCCACTCCCAGACTGGGAGAGACCGTGGACGAGCTAATTCCCCATTACGGCACGGACTGTCCGGTGGGAGTGGTGTATCATGCGTCCTGGCCCGATCAGATTTCGGTCAGGGGGACACTCGGAGACATCCGGGAGAAGGTGGAGTCCGCAGGAGTGAAAAAAACTGCAATGATCATCGTCGGGCATGCCCTGGGTCGCGACATTCCGGCTTCGAGGCTGTACGACGGAGGGTTCTCCCACGGGTTCCGCACGGAGACCGGCACGTGAACGTCGCGGTCATCACGCTATCCCCAGAAGGGGTGGTCCTGGCAGAGCGCCTCATCGAGCGATTTCCCGACTGGCGCCTGTATGCCCACGTGTCGCTCGCGGTGCACCCCAGGGACCAGAACAGTCATGGCGTGCGGCCACGACGAGGTTTGGAAGCCCACGCCGGACATCATGAGAACACGCCGAAGAGTGACCACCGCTCAATATCGCACTCTGTTTCGGAAGTGAGTAGGGAGGACAGGCTATTTCCAAAAGGGTTTCCCTCGGAACGCTTGCGTGAGAAGACCCACGACCACGACGCGGGCACGGCCAACCATGAGAAAGGGATTCCTTCCACACCCGCCAAAGACATCACTCCTTGCGGCGACCAGCGGGAGCCGCAAGGTACCAAAAGTTTTTGGGGATGGGGGTCCGGGGGAAGGGACTTCTTTCAAAAATTACCATACCCCGGAAAACCCTATTCTCATGAGAGCTTTTCACGGATCACGGACCTGACCCGCGAGATCTTTGCGCAGTTCCGAGGTCTTGTGTACATCGCGCCATGCGGAGTGGTGGTGCGCGCACTTGCCCCGAATCTCAGAAGCAAGCTGGATGATCCTGCGGTCGTTGTGGTAGACGTGGGAGGACGGTATGCTGTCAGCTTGCTCAGCGGGCACGAGGGGGGGGCCAATGAACTCGCCCTCGCGGTGGCGAACACCCTGGCCGCGGAACCCGTGATCTCCACGACTACCGAAGCCCGCAAACGGCTGATCGTCGGGGTAGGCTGCAGAAGAGGGACCAGCTCGGACTCGATCGTCTCGGCAATTCGACACGCATTGGCAGAAATCCGCGCATCCGAGGATCAAGTTCGGCTTCTCGCGAGCGCGGACATCAAAGCCGAGGAACTGGGCCTTCTGGAGGCGTCAAAGCAGCTCGGCATAGCAGTAAGGTTCATCCCATCCGAGGAGATCAGAAGCTCTGCCAGAGAGTTCGCCGTGTCCCGATTCGTCGAGGAAAAGGTGAACTTGCCCGCGGTGGCCGAACCCGCGGCCCTCTTGGCAGGAAGGAGGACCCGATTAATTCTACCAAAGAGACGATTCAACGGGGTCACGGTGGCAGTGGCCCAGGAAGACTGTGTGTGGTCGGAATAGGGCCTGGTGGGCCGCTGGACCGGACGCGGCGGGCGGAGCAAGCCATTGGTAATAGCCAGGTAATAGTGGGGTACAGGCTCTACCTCGACATGATCTCGGACCTGACCACAGGCAAGGAACTCATCTCATCCGGGATGACCAGGGAAGTCGACCGCACTCGCGCAGCTCTCGATCGGGCAAGTCAGGGGGCGGCCGTGGCGCTCGTCTCTTCCGGGGATGCGGGTATCTACGGCATGGCCGGGCTTGCGCTCGAGATGGCCGCGTCGTACCCGGTGCACATACCCATAGAAGTCGTGCCGGGCATCACGTCGTCCAGCGCGGTCGCGGCAAGGTTGGGCGCGCCGTTGATGCTGGACTATGCGGTGATCAGCCTGAGCGACCTGCTGGTTCCGTGGGACGCGATACGACGGAGATTGGAAGCCGTGGCCGCCGCGGACCTGGTGGTCGCGCTGTACAATCCTCGGAGCAAGAAACGGACCGCGCAGCTCGAAGAGGCGCAGCGCATATTCCGGGCTCACCGTGGGGGGAACACACCTGTGGGGGTAGGCCGTGCGGTGGGCACTGCGGACGAGCACGTGGTCCTGTCGGACCTTGATCACTTCCTGGAACTGGACATCGACATGCGGACGACGGTAGTCGTGGGTAACACGTCATCCCGGGTCGTGCAAGGCTGGTTCGTGACCCCGAGAGGGTACGGAATGGATTAGGGGGAGGTTGGTTTCCCTCGGGGGGGCCGGCTCCGAAAGAACCGGCTCGATGACTCCCGAGGGACGGGTATTCTGTTACACACACCCTGTGGGTTTGGGCAGTCCTGCGACCTTACATGCACCCTTGGCAGGCCCTGACGGAAACAGCTCGTAGATCTTCTTGAGCTTGAAGCCGGTGTCCTTGCAGACCTTGCGGATCATGGGCGCGATGTTGAACTCAAGATAGTAATTCCTCAGATAACGGACGACCTTCCAGTGATCCTCGGTCATCTCGTTGATTCCCTCGGTTGTCGCAAAGAGTTTCGCCACGTCCTCGTCCCAGATATCAGGGTCTTGTAGGAACCCGTCCTCGTCCACGTTGAAGGATCTGCCTCCGAGTTCTATCGTCGGCATAGATAGACCTCCTTTGTTATATTTTGCCGGGGAAACCGGCACTTGGCGTTAACTGGCCAACTTACCGCACTAGGGTTGGAGAGAACCGATGATGTGCTTCCTTTCGTGCGCACGGCAATTGTTGCATCGCAGCACTTGCCCTCAAGGTCCAGAGAGACCGGCCGCGGTCTGCCGAGCGTCCCCGACATCAACGGCTCATTTGGCTCGCAGGCGTCTGAGCACGAAATCGCACTCTTCCCGGCTGCCTCCTCCATCCGACCACCGACCGGCGAGGAGCGTCCGAGAAACAAGATATGACGTGTTATCATATCTTCCAAGGGAAGTCAAGAATAAATCCCCTTATCCGCGTGCGCGTTGGCGGTGACATCTCTTGTCAGGGCATCGGTTTGGCTCTTGTAATGGGGAGTGAACGGGATTAGGAATTCCGGCTTTCGGCGATTTCCCTTGACGGGGTTTTCCTTTCATGGTTATGCTAGACTAGGTTCTTGGTACGTACCTGACCTTCCTACCTGGTCGAAACCGGAGTGCTCGGATCACATCCGGTAGTGGTAAAGCTCATTCAGTTGACTGCTCAGTGACACGGGATCGGCGGCAAGCGGGGATCGAGGCTCTTGGACCCGGGGTCACACGACCCGATGCGGAAATCAGCGACGATCGCGATCACGCGCCTGACCACGTATCGGAAGAAGAGGAGATCGGGACCCTATTACCGGGCTTCAGGCCTTCAGGTAACACGACCACCGGTGGGTGCCGCTGCCGGGTTGGCCGGCCGCGAAAAGAAACCACGGAGTCACCAAGACACAAAGAAGTCGATGGGCAATTTGCCTCATCAGGCTATTGATGATTGGTTTCCTCCGTGTCTTGTTGTCTCAGTGGTTCATCTCCCTCTCCCTCCGGGGGAACGCGTACAGCACTTCTTACCTGCAAACCGTCGGAACGGGGAATCGCTCGGCAGTCGGCGAGAATGACCCAGTGAAAGGCGGGTGACAAGACATGGAAGAAAAGACGCGTGGTATCAGTGAAGACTGGCTCTCCTTCTATCTTGGCCTCTTCGTTTTTGCCCTGGGTCTGGGGGTCTTCCTCGGAGCCGACCTCCTGGGCTGGGGGGCAAAGACCAACGTCTGGACAAGCCTGTCGAAGGCAACCGCGCCCGTATCCAAGGCGTACAAGGTTTTGCCGGGATGGGCCTCGTTGGTATTGACCTATCTGTTCGCACTCGTGATTACCGGCATAGGCGCGGCCGCAATGGGAGCCCGGGTCGGGAAATTCATCCTGGGCTTCACGTTGATATTCTGGATCAGCACGGTGTGCTGGTTTGCGGGCCATTACGCGTATATTGCCGCGACACCGGACAAGCTCGAGGCCCTCAAGATCCCCTGGTCCTTGAACCTGACCGGAGAAGCAGGGTACATCATAGCCTTACTTGCAGGTCTCGTGGTGGGGAACTTCCTACCGGGGTTCGCGGGAGTCCTCAAAGAGGCAACCCGACCCGAACTCTTCATCAAGACAGCCATCGTCATTATGGGGGCAGCCCTGGGCGCGAAGGCCGCGGAATCCGTGGGATTGGCCTCCGCGATTCTCTTCCGAGGACTCTGTGCAAGCATCGAAGTCTACCTGATTGACTGGGCTCTCGTCTATCTGATCGCGCGCACGGTGTTCAAGTTCAATCCTGAATGGGCGGCTCCGTTGGCTTCGGGCATCTCGATCTGCGGAGTCTCGGCCGCCATCGCCACAGGCGGTGCGATCAGGGCTCGGCCGGTCGTGCCCATCATGGTTTCGTCACTGGTGGTGGTGTTTTCGGTGGTGGAGCTGTTGTTGCTCCCGTTCATGGCCAAGGTGTTTCTCTGGCATGAACCTATGGTGGCAGGCGATTGGATGGGCCTCGCGGTGAAGACCGACGGAGCCGCGGTTGCCAGTGGAGCCATCGTCGACGCACTTGTCAGGGCCGAGACCATCGCGAGAACAGGAGTGAAGTACGAAGCGGGCTGGATACTCATGCCGGCCACGACGAGCAAGATCTTCATCGACATGTTCATCGGCATCTGGGCTTTCATTCTTGCGGTTATCTGGTGTTCGGTCATCGAATGTAAGCCGGGAGAGAAGGTGCAGGTCATAGAGATCTGGCATCGATTCCCCAAGTTCGTCATCGGCTATTTCATCACGTTCTTCGTGATGCTTGCGATTGCACTCTACTCCAAGGAGTCCCTGAAGTTGGCCAAGGAATCGAGCGCGGCGACCAACGTCTTCAGGCAGCTTTTCTTCCTGCTGACGTTTTTCTCTATCGGCGCGGTGTCCAACTTCCGCAAGCTTTGGCAGCAGGGGTTCGGGAAACTGGCGGCAGTCTATTTCGTGTGCCTGTTCGGGTTTATCATCTGGATAGGATTGGCGATCTCCTGTATCTTCTTCTGGGGCCTCAGGCCGCCCGTAGTGGCAGGGTAAACCGGAGAAAGGAGCAGACCAATGGCAGAAGAACTCGTGCCTCGCACCAATGAGGGCGGCGGCTTGACCGCAGAGGAAGAACGCAGCCTGGTGGAAGAAATGAAGGCCATGGAATATATCCCCCTGATGTCGGTGGAGAAGAAGCTCATCGGCTACAGTCTCGGGCTGGGAATAGTCCTGCTGTTCGTCTTCATTTGGATCAGCCAAACCTACTTCCCTGGACAGAACTAGCCGTCTCACGTCCTCTGAAGGGCCCCGGAGCATACTCCGGGTATCCGTTCAGGCCGGCTCGAGGCGGCTCTTCGCACGGCCTTCCATGGAGGGGGAGACTCATCTCCCCCTCCATACCCATAGGCGTTAAAATAAGGGCCCTTCGCGTTATCAGGCGTTTGACCGTTCTCCACCGGTGCTAAAGCACCCGGCTACTTTCAGTCGCCCCGGCGGGGCTTGGGAACCGTTCAGTCCCGGAGGGACGACTGACAATAGCCGGGCCTTTCAAGGCCGGGTAATAGGGGACAGGTGCTCCTATTTTGACGCTATGGGTCTTTGCCCGCCACACCCGCTCCCGGCAACCGGCCGCAGATCAATTCCCTGAACACGAAGGGATAGTTGCTTGCATCGACGTGCGCGCATCATTTGCTTGCGTGCGCGGGGAAAGCATGAGATCCTCACTGCACGCAGGTTTTCAACGACACCGGCGCGTCTTCATGGAAATGCAGTTTCATGAGAGGAGGCCGCATGTTGCCGTTCGAGATAATGATTCCCGCCCTTGTGGTGCTCGGGGGGAGCGTTGCGGGCGTAGTTGCGTTGTTCCTCGCGATAGGCTTCCGGAGAGTCCTCCACGAGCTGTATATGCGCCTGGAATCAACAGACGAGGCCGTACGGGGTCTTCGCGAAGAACTGGTGGCGACAAGAGAAGCTCTTGGCCGGCCGATCCCCCCGACGGTGGATGTGTGGGCCCGCGAAGTAGCCAAACCCCCTATGCCGCCGGAGCCCACGCCCGTCACCCCTGCCCCTCCGGAACCTGAGAAAGCGCTGCTCCCTGAACCCGAACTCGTGTTCGAGGAGGCGGAGCCTCGACCTGCACCTGTGCAGCCCCCGCGGACTGGTGTCGGACCTGTGCAACCGGGCCTGGATCAGCAGTGGTGGGCCGGCCTGGAGGAATCCCTGGGGAAACGGTGGATGACCTGGGCAGGAGCGGTGGTACTGTTCCTGAGCGTGGCGTTCTTTATCAAGTATGCGTTCGACAACCAATGGCTGGGTCCCACCGGTCGAGTGGTGCTGGGGATAGCGGTCGGCCTCGGGCTGCTCGTGGCGGGAGATCATTTCCTGCGTCGGGAGATGCGCGCGTTAGGTCAGGGCCTCATGGGAGGGGGGCTTGCCGTACTCTATCTTTCGCTTTTTGCGGCCTTTTCTTTCTATCGGCTCGTTCCCCAGATTCCTGCCTTCGGATGCATGGTCATGGTGACCGCGGTGGGAATGACGCTGGCCGTGCTGCACGAGGCAGTGCCCCTGGGGATCATTGCCGCCCTCGGAGGACTGCTCAGCCCGGTCCTGGTATCCACGGGCACGGATGCAAGAGACGCGCTCTTCGCCTATGTGACGGTCCTTGACCTCGGGGTCCTGGGTGTCGCGTTCTTCAGGCGGTGGCGTGTGCTCGATTGCGTTGCTTTTGTGGGCACGTGGTTGTTATTCTGGGGTTGGTTCAGCAGGTTCTACACCAGCGCGGCAACACCTCCTACTTGCCTGTGGATTACGGTCTTCTTTCTCATATTCCTCGTGATTCCATTCGCGTACCAGCTCAGGACGTTGGCGGAGTCCACAGTCGAGAGCTTCCTTCTCGGAATCGCAAACGCGGTGATCAGCTTCACGTTTCTCTACTGGATGCTGCGTGACAAGTACTCGTTTGCATTGGGGTTTATGGCTCTGGCAATGGCGGCCTGCTACATCGTGATGGCCACCATGTGCCGAAGTCGCATCCCGGAAGATGCCAAATCCTTGTTCGGATTCGTGGGATTGGCGGTCGTATTGTTGACGCTCGCCGTGCCGCTGCATCTGGGGCTTCACGGAATCTTGCTTGCGTGGGCTGTGGAAGGTCCGGTTCTCCTGTTCCTGGGCTATCAGTTCAACTATCGGCCGGTACGGATTGCGGGGTTGGGAGTGCTGTTGCTGGCCGGGGTGAGGCTGTTCTGGTATCACTGGCCTCTGCATCATCATGAGTTCCTGGTGTTTTTCAACAGATCATTCGGCACCGCGATATTCCTGCCCGCGGCTGCCGCGGCCTACGCGGTGATCCACCACCTGCAACGGGAGCGGAGCACCGACCTAGACCGCATTCTCAAGCTCGTGGCTGCAATCGCTGCCGGCTTTGTCGCAACGGTGATCGTCCAGGGAGAACTTGGGCAGTGGGCCTGGTTCGCTTCGGCCGGCGATTTCGTGGCCGGCTGGTATGGGGGCCGGTCCCTGGGGACGCTGGTATGGTCATTGGGAGCCGCGGGATTCGTGCTCGGTTTTCTCTTGAGCACAACTCGGGCAGCGTACTACGCGGGGATTGCTGCCTTGGCTATTGCGATCTTGTTTTGCGCGAGCAGTTACGGCGCGTCGCCGCGCTGGGACTACCACCTCTTCGTGAATCAACGGTTCCTCATGGGACTGGCGGTTGCAATCACGGCCTTCGGGTATGTGTACGTAGCGCGGGCGTGCGCGGAGAGTTTCCCCAGCTACCGAAGTGAGCTGACGGCCGTACTCGGCGGATTGGCCGGGATCTTCCCCTTGTTTCTCCTGAGCCTGGAAGTCTATTCGTACTGCCACAGCACGATAAAGGACTTCGCCAGCGCAAGGTGGGTCGCGCAAATGTCTCTGTCGCTGGTGTGGAGCGTCTATGCGGTGGCTACGCTCGTGCTCGGATTCCTGCTCGGCATCCGGTCGGTGAGACTTGCTGCGCTCGGCCTTTTGGGTTTGACCGCAATCAAGCTCCTGTTGGTGGATATGGCGACCGTGCAGCAGATATACCGGATCATCTCGTTTGTGGTGCTCGGAATCATGATGATTGTTGCGTCGTATCTGTATCACCGCCTGGAGAAACGCCTGGCCGGATCGACGGGAGGATGACCATGAGAGCGTGGACCGTGCTGATCATGAGTTTGTGTGGTCTGGGGTTTGTTGCGTCGTCGGGCTGGTGCGAAGAGCTGCACGTTTCCGAGTGGTCGTTCAAGGCCTCGATCGACCTCCAGGCATGGCCTGGCGAAGGTCTGGTGGAATGTGCCCTCTCGCCCGAGGTGTCCGACCGCTGCAAACCGGACCTGAGTGACCTGCGGGTGGTCTCCGAACCCGGAGACCCGGTAGGATATGCGATCAGATTGGGCCGTGGGCTCGACGGAAAGCCCCGAGAAGCCTTCCGTATGAAAGGACGGCTGTACAACCGTTCCCATGTGCCGGGAAAGGAGAGTATGGTCACTGTGGATTTCGGGGAGCGGGTGATCAAGAATTGCCTCAAGATCAAGACTGCAGGCGCCAACTTCCGGCGCAAGGCGAGGATCGAAGGGAGCGACGCCGCCGAGAAATGGCTGGTAATTCGGGATGGCGCGTTTCTTTTCCGGGTCGATCCGGGTGTGGACAAGGTCCCTGCGTACGACAAGAACGTGGTAAGCATCTCGGACAATGACCAGCGCTATCTGCGAATTACCGTGTTCAATGGAGAGGACGACAAGGATGTGGTCGAAATCACCGATGTCGCTGCTGTTGCGGAACGCAAACCCGCGGCGTCGGAAGGCCCTCTGCCGGGCACGACCGTGATGCCGGCAGTTTCCACCGAGGTGCGACAAGAGAAAAGGACCACCGACCTCATCCTGGATCTCGGATTTCGGAACTCGATCCTGTATGGGATCAAGGTGGATGTGGAAGACAGAAATTTCTTCCGCCGCGTCCAAGTCTCAGGCCGCGATGAGAAGACCCGGGTGATTCGCCGACCCGTGGAGGATTCACCGGCGCATGAGAAGACCGTGAAAGTTCCATGGCGGCTACTTGTTACCGATGCGATCTATCGCTACTCGTCAGGCCCGGACGTGGACCGGTCCCTCGACATCGCGATGAACGGAGTTTCAGCCCGGTATGTTCGTATCAGCATAGACAACGGAGATGACCCGCCCTTGCGCGTGAAGGGATGTACCGTGTATCGAGTCCTCCGTTACGTGCAGTTCGTTCCGAAAATGCGCGGGCCGTATGCGCTGCTCTTTGGGAATCCCAAGGCCGGCAGACCTGAATACGATATCAGCCACTACTTGAACCCACTGCGCAAGGAGGGGATCACCCTGGCCCGGTGCGGCGACGTCACGCCGAACCCCGCGCACAGGGCCGCGGAAAAGGCGATCCCCTGGAGCGAACGCCACAAGGAGTTGATATGGCTCGCGCTCCTGGCTATGGGCGCGGTCCTGCTACTGCTGGTCTTCCGGCTGATGAAATCCGCTCCAAAGGCCTGACTGTGGCTCGCTGCCTCTGCCACGAGGCGGCCTCTTGCAGAAAAGCCGTTGTGACGCTGCACTACACGGTCATGGGTATTAGTTGCGATTTCGGCGGCAAAGGTCTATGTTGAGGGGGCGCTCGGGTTGACGCCCGTTTCAGACTACCGGGCAGCGCGATGAGGGCTATCACGCAGCGGGGTCGGAGCATTGCGGGATCGTTGCAGGGCAGGCATGTAGCCCCCGCAGGAAGGGCCGGCCTCCAGTCTGGACGACTGCCATCGGAATTCTTCGGGGGCCACAAAGATTTGTCACCGGAACCCGCTTCATCACCGGGCCTCGTTGAGGTGAAGCGGAGGAGATGCCGGCGTTTCCGGGTCGCGGAGAATCACCTTACCCTGCCATCGGTTTCCATGAGGACCGAGCA
Source organism: Thermodesulfobacteriota bacterium (assembly GCA_040755955.1). Lineage (GTDB taxonomy): Bacteria > Desulfobacterota > Desulfomonilia > Desulfomonilales > Desulfomonilaceae > JBFMAA01. The sequence continues at coordinate 162,966 of JBFMAA010000001.1, read as the reverse complement.
ACGCGGACGCGATTCTTGGTGGCGGCTCCCAGCCGCCCTGTGAGGGCCGTTACCGTTCCATACTGGAGCCACGCGGACTCAAGCGGGACTTCATCGCGGTGGGAGAAGTAAGTCAGGCTCGTCAGTACAGGATTCGTTGCAAGTTCCGCACCAATTCCGGCTGGGAGTAGGCATATGCACACCTCCATTCAGTGGGAGACGGACTGGGATCTCGCCCTTGCCATGACAAGGGTGCAGGGAAAATACGTACTCATTGATTTCTTTAACCCGGGTTGAGGGGCTTGCCGCCAAATGGATACGGTTACGTATCCGGACTCCAGGATTGTGGCGTTCGTGTCGGAGTTCATGATAGCGGTACGGGCGAACGTCTCCACAAGCAGATTGGCAGTGGATTTCGGTGTGCGCCAGACGCCCACGGTGGTGGTCACGGACGGACAAGGAAAAGAACATCACCAGGCTGTCGGATTCCAGCCCCCTGAGGAGCTGCTACCGGCACTTCTCTTCGGAATAGGAAAAGCGCTGATGGCAGTAAGGCGATTCTCCCTGGCAAGGCCGAAGTTCGACGGCATACTTGCCGGATATCCCACTTCCCGACTGGCTCCCGAGGCGCGGAAACTCAGGGACTTCTGCCGACAAAGGGCGGTAGAGTAGGACCGGCACCATTGAGGAGCACCATGACACTCGAAACTCAAAGCGTCTCAGCGCTTGCCGAGGCACTCAGGATACTCGACGCGGGATTCAACGAACTCCCCGAATTCAAGCCGCAGACCGATCTCTCAGGGATCACCGAGGTTCTCCACGAAGTCGCGCGAAGAATGCAGGACAATTACCCTTATCCCCATCCCCTGTACGCGGGCCAGATGTTGAAGCCGCCACATCCTGTTGCCCGGATGGCCTACATGCTGTCCCTCTGGATAAATCCCAACAACCATGCCCTTGACGGCGGACGTTGCAGCTCGGCCATGGAAAAGGAAGCCGTAGCCGAGATAGCCGCGATGTTCGGTTGGGATAGGCATCTTGGACACTTGTGCGGCGGCGGGACCATGGCCAATCTCGAGGCTCTGTGGGTGGCCGGCATGCTCCATCACGGAAAGAAGGTCGTGGCGTCCCAACAGGCGCATTACACGCACCAGAGAATATGCGGAGTGCTCCGGATACCGTTCGAGGCCATCCCGTGTGACCACAAAGCCCGCCTGGACCTGGATGCGCTCAAGGAAGCCCTCGACAAGGGGGACGTGGGCACGGTGGTCGTGACCATCGGCACCACCGCGACCGGTTCCGTTGATCCGCTGCTGAGTATCCTCGAACTCCGGGAACGCCATGGGTTTCGGCTTCATGCGGATGCCGCGTACGGAGGATACTTCACCTTGGTGGACAACCTGGACCCGGAGACCGCAGCGGTGTATGCCCATCTTCCGGAGGTCGATTCCCTCGTGATCGATCCGCACAAGCATGGATTGCAGCCTTACGGATGCGGATGCGTCCTGTTCAAGGACCCGTCTGTAGGGCGGCTGTACAAGCATGACTCGCCGTACACCTACTTCACCTCTTCGGATCTCCACCTCGGCGAAATCAGTCTCGAGTGTTCCCGGCCAGGGTCTTCCGCAGTGGCTCTGTGGGCTACTCAGCGTCTTCTGCCGCCGGTTCCCGGCGGCGAGTTTGCGAGGGACCTGTCCAGGTGTCGCCAGGCAGCTTTGAAGCTACACGAGCTTCTCGATGCTGATCCCAGGTTCCAACCCCTTCTTCGACCGGAACTGGACATTGTGGTGTGGGCACCGACCACTCAGAGCGCAAGCCGGTCTTCGGAGATCACTGAAGCGATCTTCAAGGAAACCGCCGCTGAGAACCTCCACCTGGCAAAGGCGAACATGCCGAGGTCGCTCTTCAGCGCCGCCGCGTGGCAAGACATGCACTGGGATCAGCAGCACGTCACCTGTCTTCGGAGCTGCCTCATGAAGCCCGAGCACCATGACTGGGTCGACCGAATCTACCACGTCATCGACAAGGTAGCGTCCCGAGTCTTGGGGTGCTGACACCCGGGAATCATTCAGCGAAGAGGCCCATGGTGCGACATCGTGAAGAGGTAAGAGTTCACCACGAAGACACAAAGAAATCAACCCCGTCCGCAGGGGCAACTCAGTCAAGCAACGTCTATTCAGTCCAGATGCAATGAATTCAAGTGCTTGGTCCACGGTCTTGGATCTTCGGGTGTTCGTGATGAACGGTTTCGTGAAGAGACAAGCAAGCCTTGTCAGGACGTGCCGGGTCGCCACGCGGCTGAAGCTCAGGGGGACGCCCGTAACCACCGGAAGGTGAACATGGCCAAGAGACGATTCATACGCACGAAAGACTTCCTGGCCGATGTGCGACAGGGACTGGACAACGCCGAATTGAAGAGAAAGTACGGGCTTACTCAAGACCAACTCAACCGGGCATTTCAGAAACTCATCGACTTGAAAGCGATGACTCCCGAGGAGCTTCGAAGCCTGACCGACCGCAAGCACACCACCATGGTCTTGAGGTCATTTGCTGCGGACCTCGTATCGGGAATGGCTCCTGAAACCATGGCGACGAAGTATTCGCTGAACTGGGCGGAATACTACGGGATGGTGGAAAAAGCGCGGGAACTGCCCACAGTGCCAGAACCAGGGATTGAGGAGGTGACCGTCGACGCGCGAAAATCACGCAAGCGACGCATCAATGCCAGGGAATTGGCCGAAGACTTTCAGCTCGGCATGGATTACGAGAACCTGATGGCCAAGTACGAGGTTTCGGAAAAGCAACTCGATTCGTGCCTCAAGAGGCTCATAGAGGCAAAGTTTCTTACGGAAGCCGAAGTCTATGACCGCACCGTTCCGTTCGACACACAGCTCATGGAGGCCCAGAAGGTCGCGCAGGCATCCATAGATGAGCTGGATTAGGTAAGAGTGTACCACAGAGACACAGAGGTCACAGAGAAAACCAAGAATTCTCATCCACAGATTTCGCAGATAAGACCAACAAATTTCAATTGTTGGTCTTATCTTTTTGTCTGTGGCATATGAGTCGTCCGTGGGCAACAACTCTGCTCTTCTTCTTCAACTCTGTGTTCTCTGTGTCTCTGTGGTCAATCTTTCTTTTCTTCCTGAACGCTTACCTTTGCGGTTTGTCTTCGCGGCGATGGCGGAGCCTGCGGTCTTTCTCAAGAATCCTGGACAGAATCTTTCTCAGTTCCTCGTCGGAAATGGGTTGGAGGGTATCCTGGACAAGCGCGAGGTCTTCCTCGGTAGGAGGTGGAAGGGGAGGTTCGGGTGTGCGAGCCGGTACCGGGGATTCTCGTTGAGCTGCCCATGATCGCTGGAAGAAACGGATATCCGTAAAGGGAGCCGCGTCCGGGTGAAGCTTGGCGTTTACCTTCTCCAAGAGGGTAATCTTGAGCGCAGAAAGTTCGTTCATCCACACCGCGGAATCAACCCGGACGTGGAGCACCGAGCCGGCGACTCCTTCGACCTGGGCATGCCGAGCAACACTCTGCTGCACGATTTCCGGCCACAGAGCGGCGATCCGGTGTCGGGAGAGCGTGGCTTCCACCCCAAGACGTGCGAACACTTCTCCGAGCACCGCACCGAGACGCTCCGGAGGCCGTTTCCGAGGATGCTTACGTTTCACGAAGGCCGCCTCCCTTGGTTCCGCGGGGAACCTCTCGTGTCCGCCAAGGCCGGTCGCAACTCAGTTGTGCCATTCCGAAGTACGGTCAGGAATTCGGCCCTGAGAAGACTGACTCTCGCGAAGCACGCCAAGAACGCCGAGGAATTCTCTCTTCCTTTGCCGTGTCTTGCGAGAGAATATCTTATCAGATTTTCAGGGTTCCTTCCTTCCCCCGGAAACTACATCTCCATGAACAGGGTGTCATGTCGCGCAGTCGGAAGGGTCACCCTGGATTTTGGCGATTGCGTGATCGAGGGCAGGGAGCAGGGTTTCGAGGTTTTCTTTTGCGCCCTTTGGGCTTCCAGGAAGGTTAACGATGAGGGTCCGTCCTCGAATGCCCACCACAGCCCGGGAGATCATTGCATGGGGAGTCTTGGCGAGACTTGCCGCGCGCATGGCTTCGGCCATGCCCGGGACAAGCCTCTCCACCACACCCAAGGTTGCCTCGGGGGTCACATCTCTGGGGGAGAGGCCGGTGCCGCCGGTGGTGATGACGAGGTCAGCGGCTTTCCGGTCAGCCCACGATATGAGGATCTCTCGGATCTCCGGCTCTTCGTCAGGGACTGTTGCGGTCCAGGCCACCTCGATTCCGTGGGCGGTCAGCATCTCCACGAGTGCCGGCCCGGCCGTGTCGTCCCTGAAGCCCTGGGAGGCCCGATCGCTAACCGTGAGAACCCCCGCTCGCCACGTTCTTGTAAGGGAAATCTTGTCCTTCCTTTGCTTCTTCAGGTGACGGGAAGCCTCTCTCGAAATTCATGATCCGGCTGTGTTCGGCTTCCAGCTCTTGTTTGAGAAACCCCGCGGCTTTCCACGGGTCCACGGTGGAGCCGCACGTGAAGATATCGACCGCGGCATATCCGTGTTCCGGCCAAGTATGAATAGTCAGGTGAGACTCGGCGATCACTACCACTCCCGAGACTCCCTGAGGGTTGAAATCCTGAAATGCGGTCTTCAGGACCGTTGCGCCCGCTACCTCTGCGGCCTGGGACATCACTCTGCAAAGATAATCGACGTCGTCAATCTTTTCCCTGTTGCAGGCCCAAAGCTCGATCAGAAGATGAATACCGAGTGTCTTCATGGTCATCCCCCAAACCGAGTCGGCTAAAAAGCCGCTTGCACGAATACGGCAAGGTGTATGCGCGCAAATTGGAGCCTCCAGCCGCGGTCGCGCCGCGGACGCCATTGGCTTCAATTATTGCTTCAAAGGTTTGTCGATAGTTACACTCCTCCCTGGGTCTACGACCCGGACGAAGCACCTGGACAACCGAGGATCTCTGTTCCTCAACCCCGAGCGGAACGAGGTCTCAATCGGACGAGGAGGAAATCAAAATATTCCTCGCTCAAGTCCTTGCCTCCGGCTAAAGAGTTGATCCGACTGGAAGTGTGGAAACAGGCAGGGAACGACTGTGTCGGATGCTCGACTCTCTGACAGACGCGGATAGTGGAAAAGCGAAGTGGCTTTCTTCCGATCATATTCCCGACCTGGCAAACTGACTGTGATTGTGCGACCGAAACTCGTATGTTGCACCGGAACCATGAGGCTTGTCAAGTGAAAACTTGCCTCTCAGAAACTCTGACACCTCAACCGCCCGAAGCGTTCTCACGGCGGGGAGGCTTTTCCCGATCCTTCTTTCGCAGCTCCGTTGAAGCCCTTACACCGGCGAACCGCAGTTTGGGCATTTCTTGACGAACCTGCTCACCATTCCCTGCCAGCCGCATGCGCACCTCTTGTGTTCATGAGTACTCCGGCCGGTTAGGGATTTGCCCTCTCCCTTGCCGAACAACCGCGTCGCGCCGAATCCGATGATGAGCACCACCGCTGCTACGATGATCACCGTCGAAAGCTGGAGATCCATGCGCACCTCCTCGTGGAGAAACCCTGTGGCTGCCGGGAGCCGCAGCCACTACCGCACGGGCCTTGGTCGGTCCCCATGAAGACCTCGGCCGGGTCAGTTGGTTCTACGCGGGTCCGAAAGGCCTGCTATTTTCTCGGCTGCGCTTCAACAAGGGCCGTGATGAAGCGAGTGCCGGCGACACATCGTGGTGGCCTCCGGCCGGGTTTCGGGTGGGACGGTCATCTTGCCCGTCACTTCCTGGCACACAGGCGAGACGCGTGTCCGTCCCATGATATCGGAAAGATTCGACAATATTTGTGCCGCTGGCTACTTGGTTGTGCGGAGCTGTTGGAGCAACAAACCGTTGCTTCGTCCTGGAAGGCTCCCCACGCGCAGTCTTTCCTTCACCATGAGTCCCGGAGCGTCGTTCCCCGTCGCCGTGAAGTGCCCAGAGGGCAAGGTCGTCACCACGACGAGGGGCCCTACTTTACCATAGCCACCGCACAGAGCAAGAGTTCATCGCAGGCAACGCGAGACCCTCTTTCCCCTGGGGCGCGCGAACTGCCAGGCCCGTTCGGCGACGTGCGGTCCATGGCTTCACCGGCAGGTAGATCTGTCCCTACCGCATGGCACCGTGAATAATGATCGCCAGCGCAATGAAGATCGAACCCAAAATGATCGCCAGCGCGATGTTCTGATCCTCCTCAATTTCCTTGCGCATGGAAAACGGGGTGATCCTGTCCACTATGATGTACGCCAATGCAAACAAGGCAAGCCCTATGAAGGAATAAATGACCGTTGAAAGCATGGTGACGGGTTTCAGATCAGCGTACAGGTCCATATGGTGCCTCCTGAGGCAGCGTTCACCGCGGAGGCGCGGAGCACGCAGAGAAATCATAAGGATATTCCGGCGATGCGAGTGCTTCGGATGAGCTTCCTTTGTGTCTTGGTGATTCGGTCAGTTTGGCTCCGGGTGAACACGTATCGGGAAGGAGGCCGGTTCTTTCGGGGTCCCGTGTGCCGCGCCTATTTTCCGCCTCTGTATCCGCCGCCGTAGTGAGTGCGCCCCAGGAAGTAGTAGCCTCCGTACCCTCTGTGAGACCCGTCGCGCAAGCTGACCGGCTGAGCCAGATTTTTCGGCAGGAACCAACCCCGGTAGCAACCGCCCCACGCAGCGACCGTGGAGCCCAACAACATCGTGCCGACCACTATGTGCGTAACGATTCCTTTCAACGCAGGTCCTCCTCCGGTCGAGCAAGCTCCGCAGACACGCGCGTGGAATTCACGGGGCTGTCAAAGTCAATAAATCCCCCTCAACCTTCCCTCTCCCGCCAGAGGAGCGGGTTTGCTATGCCCCTCGCTGGATGGGAGGGGCAAGGGGAGGCTGAATCCACACTTGTCAACGCGGGACGCTTTGCGTGACCGGCGGTCTAGTCGTCGTCCTGGTACACCGGTGCCCACCGTCTCGATTCGAAGACCCATCGAAACGCGAATTCCCACACTCCCACGATGGCCGACAACACCAGCGGAACGAAGAAGTACCAGGACACGGTCGCGTTTCCTTCCAGCAGCAGGCTGACCGACTCTTTTCCCGCGGGCCCGCCGACGGCCGAGCCGCCTTGACCATGTACCAGAAGACGGTACTCGCCAGCCTTGTCCACTCGGAAGTACTTCTTGAATGTGCGCGAACCCTCAGTCCAATTGCCCTCGGAATCTCTGCCATGATAGTAAGACGCTCCGTCCCCGAATTCATTGATCACTTTGTCTTGGGGATCCACCAGGGCAAAATCGAGGGCCAGCCATGAATTGCTGAGGCCCGCACTCCCCTTGAGTCGCAGTACACTCGTGTCTGAGGGCACTAAGAAAGGCTTGGACAAGTACTCCTTGGAATACTGTTCATAGGTCACCTGGTCGCTGTACAATCGAGTTCCCTTGTCAGCCTGGAAGCTGTACAACAGCAGCAAAGCGTTCACGATCAGGAACGCGGTTCCAAACTTCCATGCACCCTGACACCACTGGGGCGGCACATACGGCTGACACGGGTAAATCCCCCGGGGCTCGGGGAGTCGGGTTCCCTTGGGGACTGCGGAGAGCATTTCCGCACGGTCGACATACCTACCACGGAACAACTCGACTTCCTGCCCGGTCTTCTCCCTATCGACGAACTCAGGTGGTTTGATTGCGTGCACGTACTGGGTCTGTTCCCCTACCGTGGCGGTCCATGGGAGCGCTCCATCCACCCACCGCAGTTCCAGCGCGCCCGATTCGTAGAAGAGGAACTCGTCCCTGCCCAGCGTGACCGTTCGTCTTGGGGCCTGCGTGCGGGGGAGCAAGTACCGATCATGCACCACATTGCTTAGACAGAAATGGCCCTTGTCCTCGGAAAGCCACAGATAACCCTTTTCAGGATGGTACAGAATGTATTCGTTCGACGGGTATTCGATCGCGCCGTCTTTTTCGACGTAGTGAAGTCTCCCCATCACCTCGTAGGAAACCTTGTCGAAGGTGAGGGTGGTCCCGACCTCAAAGGCAAACGCGGGCTTCTTCCCCTCGACCTTGCCTATCACGGCAGCCTGGGCCTTGTCCAGACTCAGAGCCGCGTTACACGAGGGACAAACGATCATCTCCGTGGTGGCGAGTCGAGGGCCTTCGTACGGCTTTCCGCAGGATGGACAGCGGATAGCCTCGGCGGCCCTGGCATCCGGACCGAAGCCCGCAGCAGCAGCTTCGCTCTTGGCCACGGAGAAGGCTTTTCCGATGAAGACCGTCGGATTGCCGCCATCCGTGTCGTATTCGAGGCCAAAAGAGAAGCCCCCGTCAGTGCCGCTCCCATCCGCGTACGGGTATTCTTCGCCGATTTCCGCGAGGAACGGGATCTGGCCTTCGCCGCCGAGACATGTGGCCTTGCCGAGCTCCTCGATAGTGCCGACCTTGTCGTCGAGATCGACCTTCATGCCGGGGGTCAGATCCTCGAATGCGGGGATGCGCGCCTTAATCTCGACGGGTTGTTCGAGGAAGAGCTCACCCTCGTCTTCCGCGAGCCATTGTATGCTCCCGTCCTCCATCTCGATGAACCATTCGCTCCAGGTTCCTTGTTCGTGGGAGTATGCCAGGCGCCCCAGGACCATGAACGGTTTCTTGTTGATCTTTCCGGTTGCCCCCACCTTGAATCGGGAAGAAGGCGGCAGATCGAGTGATTTCTCACCTGCTCGCAGGGCTGAATCCTTATCCCAGTACATAGCGGTTCTGCAGAAGTCGCAGACCTTCATCAGTACTCCGGGATTGGTCACCGTCTGGCCGGCGCCGCACGATGGGCATTGGAACTTCCTGTCCATAGCCTATGATACGACACCAAGCGCTCCGGTTTCAAGCGCATTTCGGGGAGCGGGTCAGTTCGTGGCCCCGGAAAAAATACTAACACTAAACGCGGTGACTGGTGTACGCTTTCATCGAGGCAGAAATTTCGGTCTCGCTGCACATTTCCGGAGGAAAGGGGAAACTATGCCGGTCTATGCGCTTTGGAACAACAAAGGAGGTGTCGGGAAAAGCTATCTCACGTTTCAGATAGCGTGCGAATATGCAAGAACACATAGGGACAAGAAGATACTGGTAATCGATATGTGCCCGCAGGCGAACTCTTCCTCCATGTTCCTCGGCGGTATAGAGCAAGGAGAAAATAGGCTCAATGAACTGTGTAGTGCCTTCCCGAGGCTCACCATCGCCGGCTATGCAAGGGAGCGCATCGCCAGCCCCTATCACAATACAGGAATCGGAAGGAACTACCCCTTGCAGGTGTCGACCCTGAATCCACAGGTTCCGGAAAATCTATTTCTCGTGGTCGGAGACGAGGAACTCGAGGTTCTTTCTTCGAGGGTTTCCAATGCAACTCGCCCGGGCCCGGATGACGCATGGTCAAAGGTGCATCTGTGGATACGAGACTTGGTCCGTGATATCGCCGAAGTCTGGAACCTCAAGGAGCTCACGGTCTTTATGGATTGTAATCCGAGCTTCGGGATCTATACCGAGCTTGCCCTTTCTGCATCGGACCGTTTGATCATCCCCTTTTCCGCTGATGGCTCATCAAAACGGGCCGTGCGAGCTGTCCTGGCCTTGTTGTACGGCCACACGCGGCTTCCCGGTGCAGAGCTATCGGAATACTATAGAAAATCCGAACACTTCAGACTGAGGGTCCCGCAAATTTATTGCTACATCGGCAACAGGCTCACGCAGGCCAATTTCTCATCGGCAAGCGCCTTCAGGGCAGTTGTAAATGACATTGGCACTGAGATCTGGTCTGCGTGGCAGAGTAACGCTCGCAACTTCTGTATCCACCCGTCGGGGGCGTCGATACCGGCAAGCCACGCGGCGTTCAAGAAAATGTTCCAGTTTGAAGTGCCGGACGCAAATACTGCATCTGTCGTATCCGGTGCCCTTGGAATACCCATAATTCACTTGACGTCCGGGCGGCATTCTGTAGCCGGCAAGATGAGTATGGTGAATCAATCGCAACTGGATAGGCTGAAACCAAGTATCGAACGGTTGGTCGGAATGGTGGAGTAAGGTGCAGCGCGTCTTGGTTTCGGATAACCCATCGGAATAATAATGTCCTCGGAGGGCTTGTGTCCGTTTCACTGCTTCCGGCGTCCGGCGCTCACGCACCGGGCTACTATCTGCCGCGCCTCCGGGGCTCCAGAGGCTCACGCTTAGTCCCGCAGGGACGTAAGAAAGTAGCCCGGGACGTAAGTCCCGGGTTGCAGAAATGCACCGTGACCTCAGCAAGGTACCGAAGTGCGCGGCACCCCGTGAAGATAGGGTAGTAGGCGATTCCTGCTCCGCTCGAGTACCTCACGGAATCAAGCCGAAGCGGGCTCGTCCGTTGATCGGTACTCACAAAAAGTCCGTGCTGCGGAGACCTAAGAACTCCATACCGTGCCTGAGGGCCGAGATCATGCGCAAGGGGTTTTCCTATTTCAGGGGTTCATGTGCGCGGATAGAAGTTGGCAAGCCTGAATCGGCAGAGACCCGGCGCGGTCTCAGCATTTTCCTCAATGATCACGCCGAATAACTCCTGGAACGGGGGAACTCGACTCAGTTCCACGCAGGAGGCCCGAATGACTCGAACGAAGATTGATGCGTGTATTCCTGTGGACCTTTCGGACGACGACATCTACGAAGCCATGAAGGATATTCCTGGGTACCTCGATATTACTCTGTCGGATTTCAAGGAGGTGTATCTCAGGGCTTATCGACATGCCACGGACAGGCTCCTGAAGTCGCTCAAAGCCGAGCACATCATGACCCGTGACGTGGTGGCGGTCGAAGAGGACACACCTCTGGCTGAGGTGGCGAAGGTCATGGCTCAACGGCGGATCTCCGGGGTTCCGGTGATCGCTCGAGAGGGTAGGGTGGTCGGAGTCATTTCCGAAAAGGATTTCCTGCTCGCAATGGGAGGTCCGGGAACGACCACGTTCATGGAGGTGGCGCATAAGTGCCTGGGGGGGGGGCAGTGTCTGGTGGTCCCGAGCGATGCGACGCGGGCCGCGGACATCATGAGCACTCCTGCCGTGACCGTTACTGAGAGTTGGCCGGTGACGGAAATCTCCGAGCTCATGGCCCGAAAAGGAATCAACAGGGTGCCGGTGCTCGGACCGGACGGCACGATGACAGGGATCATCTCCAGGGGAGACATCGTAGGATCTTCCCTGGTTCCGGAGACTCCATGAAGTACTTCTCGAAGATGAGGGGGACCACAAAGAGCCCTCCGGCTGTAGGTGTGAAGGAGGTGTTCTGGTCGTGGCTCGGAGCGATGCTGGGCATTTTGTTGATCGGGTGCTTGCACTACCTGGTGCTTGCTGGGGTCGATCTCATTCTGCTGATACCTCCGTTTGGGGCTTCTGCAGTCCTGGTCTTCGGAGCGCCCAAGAGCCCTCTCGCCCAGCCGCGAAACCTGATCGGTGGGCATGCGTTCGCCGCGCTGGTCGGAGTGGCCTGTTTCAAGGTCTTTCCTGATTGTCTCTGGTTTGCCGCGGCACTCGCAGTGGCCACCTCTATTGCCGTAATGCACGTGACCAGGACGTTGCACCCACCAGCCGGAGCCACCACACTCATTGCGGTAATAGGAGGCGAACAGATCCATGCCTTGGGGTTCATGTACGCCTTCATCCCCGTGACCGCCGGAGCACTGATACTGCTGCTGGTGGGTCTGCTGTTCAACAACGCCCTCCAAACCCGGCGGTATCCCCAGTTCTGGTTCTGAGCGGAACAACCTGTTCCACAGGGGCCACCGTGCTCGCTGAGCGGGCACAACGAACCATGGAAATGCCGAAGTGCTCCACGCCATACGAGCCTGCGGCGACCAGCGGAAGCCGCCATGCTCCAAAAGTTCTTGGGGATGGGGGTCCGGGGGAAGGGACTTCTTTCAAGAAGTCCCTTCCCCCCG
>JBFMAA010000001.1:0-150995 GCA_040755955.1 Thermodesulfobacteriota bacterium | reverse complement strand
GGGCGCCCCCGCCCCCCCCCCCCCCCCCCCCCCCCCCCCCCCCCCCCCCCCCGAAACTGCATTTCCATGAGATCGTTCACAGGCCGAGCAGATCGCTTACCCTGAGGTCCTCCACGTTGATGGAGATCACATCCCGAACCGGGTAGAACCCGAAGTCGAGTCGTTTTCCGGCCTCCACCTGAGGAATGTAGCCCTCCAACGGCGTGTCGGGGGAGATGCTGCCACCCAGGCCGAGGGACGGCTGCTCGATGAGGGGATACGATTCGGCACGGTTCAGTGACCGCCACACGTCGATCTCTTCTGCCGCGAAGTCGAGACGCATTCCGTGAGCAACAGGGTTCTCGTACCCCGTCAGCTCGGTGATGAGGTCAGTGGTTCCTCCGATGCCCAAGACGGGTTGCTCGATGTCGCGGCGGTCAAGCTCGGCGAGCAGCTCAAAGAAACGGTCGTCCCCGCGCTCGACGATCTCCTGCAGGAAGCTCATGAACCGAGCGAATTCCGGAGGTTCCAGTCGGGGCACTATGCCGTCGATCGGGCCGCCGGTGTCGTGCTCCGGTCCGATTTCCCCGAAGAGGCTTCCCGTGGGAGCTTCCGTGCTTCCGTGCAGCACTTCCTCGATGTAGGGGAGTCCGCCCAAGTCTCCGGACACTCCCAGCAAGAGTTCAAGCGGACTCAGTCCGAAGTCCGGTCCGATCACGCTCACCGGCAACACAAAGGGGTCAAAGGCATCTGCAAAGAAGTTCTCCGGCCTGAATCCGTCCGGCAACACGCCGAACGGCGGGAAGGTGATCGGCGGATCCCCAAGCGCAGGAGGCTGCTCCGGGGAGGACCCGCCACCTCCGCCAACATACGGCGGAACCACGTTCATCCTCAGGATTTGGGTCGCGGTCCCGTGGTTTCCGTCATCGACGGTCACTTCGAGGTCATACGATCCGAGCAGGGGATTGTCCCAGTTGAGCTGACCCGTAAGGGAGTCTATGGTCAAACCGGGCGGAATCGGAAGCACATTTCCTTTTGTATCTTTCAGCACTATCGACCAGGTGACCTGATCGTCTCCACGGTAGTCGTGATGGGGGTTTTCGTCTGCGTTGACATCATAGTCGAAGTCGGAGCCGACTACGAAGCTCGTTGAAGGCGGTGTCGAGGTGATAACCGGGTCCACATTCCTGACTTCCACCAAGAAGACGTCGTTGGGTGTGGACTTGTGTCCGTCGTCGTGGGTGATGCGGAACTCGTAGTTCCCCACGTGCCGGTTATTCGGGGCCCAGGTGAGGGCTCCCCTGTTGGCATCGAACTTCACCCACGTGGCCTCGGTCGGGTCATTGAGGGCACTGTTGAACGTGTCCAGAGGAACGAACGGGTCGTTCGTGCCGGTTCCGTCGGAATTCTGGATCCGTCTGATCTCCAATGAGTACTCGGTGTTGGGGCCGACCAGCTCATCGGCTGCCTTGACGTCGCCGTCCCCGAGGGTAAGCGTCTGATTCTGATCGAACGACCGGTCGGGAAGCGGGTTGCCGCTGCCGTCCGTCACCGTGGTGTCCGCGTTGATCACATCCACGTCGAAGGTGCCCAAGGTGGGCGGGCTGCTGTGGCCTCCGGTAACCTGGTCATAGGCCGTGATCGTGAACTTATACGGGTTCGTGGATGGGGCCGAGTCGCCGCTATCCACGGTGGTGTCCGCGTTGGTGCTCGTCCAGTCGATCCGGCCCGTGATCTTGTTGAGCAGGATCTGGCCGCCGTCGCCGTTGAAGGTGAGGCCCACCCAGCCGTCTGCAGGCAGGTGTCCCGGATCGATCGGGGCTTCGTTAGCTGTCTTGGTTACGCCGTCACGGGTGACTTCCAGGGTGTAGTATACCCCTTTGCCTTCCTGGTCGGAGCTTACCCAAAGCTCATTGAACGTGTACGGGTCGTCTTCGTGCACGATCCAAGCGGTGCCGCCGTTATCGGGCGGAGTCACCGTGAGTGACGGATCGAGGTTGTGCACATCCAGCATGAAGGTCTTGGTATCGTGAGACCCGTTGCCGTCATAGTGGGTGACCTGGAATTCATACGGACCATGGATCGAATCCCAGTTGTTCGGAGTCCACCTGAAGTCGCCGTCGTAGCTGTGAACCTGTGGATCGGTCGGATCCGCGGGGTTCGTGAATGCGGTCATGTTGTTGAAGTTGATCTGCCCGTACGTCGGGTGAGCACCGTTCCAGTCTCTGTAGTCGACCCAGTTCCCGGATTCGTCTTTCACTTCGAGGACGAAGTAGGTGTTGAGACCGTTGCGTTCGCTCTCCTCGTCCGTGGCGTCGAGGTCGTACGTGTACTCGATCCCTTCCTGAGCGTTTGCGCTGTGGGTAGGCGGATTGCTCTCACCCGGGTAGTCCGTGATCACGGTCGGCTTGTTGAGCACCGTCACGGTGAAGTCCTCTTCCGGTGACAGATGCCGGTTCGGATTCACCGCGGTCTGGTTGCCGTCGTCCGCCACGACCTTGAAGCCGTACGTCTCGCCGGTCTTGTTCACGTCCGCGTTGGTCGTGGCCCACTGGAGCAGGCCGGTCCGGTTGTCGAAGTAGAGCAGGCCGCCGTCGCCAAACTCGGGGTTGATGATGAGGCCTGTAACCGGCACGGTCAGCTCGGTATAGCCGGCTTCGCCCGGTTTCTTCAGGTACAGGTGGTACGTGAGGCCGTGACCTTCCTCGGTGGACTGCACCGCGGAGTCGGGAATCGTGATCACGTCGCCCGCGTCCACGTACCCGGTGATGTTGGGCGGCACCGCGCCCAGGGGCAGTGGAGTCATGCCCTCGTAGTCGTCCTCGGTCAGGACCTTGTCGGAAATTGGGGAGATGTCGGGAGCAGTGTTCTGCACGTCCACGAAGAAGAAGGTGTCGTCCGTGGTTCCCTTGCCGTCGTAATGGACGATCCGGAACTGATGGTGAGTGTCGCCGCCCGCATCGGGGGTATTGGGAACGTCCGTGTTGTCCGGGGTCCAGTCGAACGCGCCGGTCTTGTCGAAGTCGGTCGTGGTGAAGTCGATGTCCGCGCCGCCCCAGGTGTCGTTGGCTGCGTTGTAGAGCGTCAGACCGCCGGTGTTTCCTTCGGGACTGTACACCGGTATCCATGCGCCGTTATTCTCGAAGCGCATCCAAAGCTCATAGTGGTCGTCCGCGTTGTATTCCGGGTTCGGAGGCGTGCCGGGGTCGCTGTCGCGGTCGCGATATTCGTCGATTGCGTAGACCTGGCCGTCGGTGACGGTGAGCGTGCCCCGTACCGGATCGCCTTGAACGATCTGGGTGCCGAGTGCGATGGTCCGGTCCGCGGGGACTATGCCGCCGTCGGCCGCATCGAAGCTCGTGGCTGCGTTGTGCACCAGCACGTCGAAATGCCGTGTGTCGGGAGTCGAACCGGTCGCCTTGTCGTCCGCTACCACGTAGAAGTCATAGGGGACCGGATTATAACTCGCATCCTGCTTCACGTCTTCGTTGGTCGGGTTCCACTCGATCGCGCCGGTCTTGGCATTGAACTTGATCAGACCGCCATCCGGACCGTTGACCTTGCCGCTGAGCACGTTCGGGTCCGCGGTTGCGTCATCGATGGCCATACCGTCCACGGTCAGGCTGTATACGAGGCCTTTGCCTTCCTGCGGCGCGGTGTCGATGAAGTCCGCGGTCTCGGAGATGTCCTCCACCAGTTCCCATCTGCCCGCGTCGGGCGGGGTAACGACCAGGGTCGGGTCCACGTTGTCGGGGATCACCGTAAAGATCTCCTCAGGAGATGCCAGGAACCCGTCGTTATGGATCACGCGGAAGGTGTACGGTCCGTGTTGGGAATCGAGGTTGTTCGGGGTCCAGGCAAACGCGCCGTCGTAGATGTGGGGCTCGGGACCGTGGGCCGGATCTCCCACGTTCGCCAGGGTCAGGCCGTTGAAGCTGACCTGTCC
Organism: Thermodesulfobacteriota bacterium; assembly: GCA_040755955.1. GTDB lineage: Bacteria > Desulfobacterota > Desulfomonilia > Desulfomonilales > Desulfomonilaceae > JBFMAA01. Next base: position 147,070 of record JBFMAA010000001.1, on the reverse strand, counting down.
GTACTCGGGATGTGCTGCGTTCCAGTCACGGTAGTCCTGCCAGATGGGGTTGCCGAAGCCGTCGGTACCGATCTGCACATCCAGGGTGTAGAAGGTGTTCACTTCGCCGTTCACGCCCGGGATGCCGTCCCGTTCATGGAGCCCTGCGGGGTTCTCCTCGTCCGTCGCCTGAACGTCGTCGGTGAAGAGCTGATTCTCGGTTACGTGGATAACATTGCCGGGCTGGCCTTTCCCCGGGAAGTCGGTGATCAGGGGCTGCACTTCCGCAACGCTCACGTTGAACGGTGTGAGCGCGGAGAGGTTCAGGTTGGGATTCACCGCGTTCGCGTTACCGTCGTCAGCGATGATGCCCCATTTATAGGTGCCCACGTCCGCGTTGTTTGGGGTCCAGTCGATCTGCCCGGTGAGGGGATTGAAGGTGACTGGAGCCCCGCCCGAGTTGATCGGGGTGACACCGTCGTTGGGAATCTCGTACAGGATGCTCCCGCCGGAATCGAGCAGGTACAGGTGATAGGTGAGGCCGTCCCCTTCCTCGTTCGAGTTGATGTTCGCGGGGTTGAACGTGTCTCCGACATCCTCGGTCAGGGGCCAATTCGGGATCGGATTCACGGTGGGTGTGGTGTTCTTGACCTCTACCAGGAACTCATCGGTGATCGTTGACCCGTGGCCGTCGTCATGAACGACCCGGAACTCGGTGTAACGCTCTCCGACTGCCGCTGGGTTGGGAACGTCCTCGTTGGTGGGCGTCCACTTGATCTCACCGGTCTTGGGATCAAAGGTGATGTCGCCGGAACGGGCCGGGTCGGTGTTCCAGGCGTTGTTGATCGTGTTGTACAGGTCCGCGGGCAGTGCGGTGGGATCGTACACGGGAACCCAGTTCGTGGGTCGGGTCGGATCGTCGCTGTGCAGCTTCACGTACAGGTTGAAGTGGTCATCGGCCGGGTATTCAACCGCTCCACCCGGTGGGATGTCATGGGGCCGGTACTCGTCGCGGGCCTGTATCTCCGCATCGGTGATGACAAGCTCCGTATACTGGGTGGCCGCGTTCGCGCCGGTCCTGTCGGAGGCCGTAGCGGTCCACGCGGTGAGGTCGTTGGTCACGGATGCGTTGAACGTGGTAGTAGCCGGGTTCGACCAGTTCGCGCCGCCGTCGTCTGTGGCCTGAAGAGCGAAGGTGAAGGGAACACCCGCGGGTCCGCCGGTCGGGATCGTCACGTCCTCGTTCGAGGGGAGCCAGGTTACGGTCACCTGGTTGTTGAGGCCGGCCGGACTGCTGAAGCTGAGCTGAATCTCGCCGCCGTCAGGGCCGTTGGGCTTCCAGGTCGGGTTTGCCTGGTCCAGGATCATCGCGGTCCCGTCGGGCATGGTCACGGTCACGCGGTAGTCCACCAGGATGAACGGCGCGTCGTCAGACCCGAAGGTTCGTGTGTACGCGGGGCCTACGGTCCCGTCTCCTTGGCGGTTGTCCTCTGCAAGGGCCCACGGGGTAAAATCGCCGAAGAGCTGTCCGGACGGAGGGGTATCGATCGGGGTGAACGCGAAGTACACCGGGTCGGAATACTCGATGCCATCGTGATGCACGACCTTCATGTTGTACACGCCGTGGTTCACGTCGGACTGCAGAGGGGTGAAGGACACGTCGCCGTTGAAGTCCCAGGCGTTGTTCAGCGGGTCGGTGTACGCCGCGAGCGCTGCGGGAAGCACTGCGCCTGTCCCGATCCCGTTGAAGCTGAAGTTTGTCAGCTCCAGCGGGTGAGCCGCGTTGTACGCACGGTAGTCGACCCAGTTGCCGGGGCCGTCCTCCACGAACAGCTCATAGTGCGTGTACAGATGGGAACTGACGCCTGCTGTCCCTTCCCGTTCCATCTCCTCGTCGGGGACGTCCGGATTGGGTACCAGCCCGTTGGGGCTCACGGCCTCGATGTTGAAGGTGTACGTCGTGTCTTCGGTGATGTTCGTGTTCGCGGGAGGAGCCGTGGTAATCGCGGTGCGGTCGTTGGTCACGAAGACATCGATGTCGGTGATCCGCGGGGAGAGCCAGCCGTCGGGAACGGTCTCCTGGGGTGATACCTGGGTGCCGTCGTTGGCCTGGATCTCAAAGCGGTAGTGGTCGGTGCCGGGGAGCACGTCCGCAGGCAGCGCGTCCGCGTTGTTCGGTGTCCAGGTGATCTGGCCTGTGCCGGCATTGAATGTAATCGGCGCGCCTTCGGGGTTGATCGTAACGCCCGTGGTGATCTCACTGACCGTAGTGCCGTCGGCCTGTTGGATAAGCACTCGGTTGCCCGAGCCGTCGAGCAGGTACAGGTGATACGCGAAGCTCCCTGCGCCTTCTTCGTTGGGGCTGCTCACCCAGTTGCCGTTGAAGGTCCCCGCCACGTCTTCGGTGAGACGCCAGTCGTTGTTCTCTCCCGGATCGGGATCGCCGTTGTCGATGACCACCGCGGGCTGCTTGTTCTTCACTTCCAGGTAGAAGGTGTCTGTGACGCTTGTCCCGTGACCGTCATAGTGCGTGATGCGGAACTGATGGCGATACTGGCCGGCGCCGTCCGGAGTGTTGGGCACGTCTCCGTTGTTCGGGGTCCACTCAAACGCGCCGGTCTTGACGAAGTTCGTTGCCGCGAGGGTAGTGAAGTCGGCTCCGCCCCAAGCATTGTTGGTGGTATTGTAGGTCCCGTTGTCGACCCTGATCCAGCCCCCCAGGTTCTCGAACCGGATTTCCAGTCGGTAGAAGTCGTCCGCCGGCCATTTGTAGGGCAGAACCACGGGGTCCACGTCGTCGTGACTGCGATACTCGTCTCTGGCATACACATCACCGTCGGTGAGGGTCAACGGGCTACCCTGCACGATCGACCTGTCCGTGACGTTGGTCAGGAAGAGGGTGGCCTGATTGACTACCCTTGCGGTGAAATCACCGTCCGTCCACTGGGACCAGGTCCCGGACCAGGTGATTTGGGCAGGATCAGTATTGCCCGGGGCCTGATATCCGTCTTGGGCTATGAGCTGCAAGTTCCACGGAGGAAGGTCGGCTCCGCTGCTGTTGTCCGTGACATCCTCGTTCCTGGTCTGCCACTCGAGCTTTGCCTGCTCTTCGCCCGCGATCGTCACGATATCGAACTTCAGGGTGCCGCCGTCAGGACCGCTGGGCTGTAAGGTCTGGCCGTTCGTGAGGGTCGTCCAGGTACCGCCGGGAAGCTGGACCCGAAGCTGGTAGTCGACCACGACCTCCTTGCCGTCCACCTGGAGCACCTTCGCGTCGTCCGAGCTGAGGTACAGCGTGTAGGTTGCCGCGTTCGGGTCGTCCTCGGTCAAGACCCACTGGTACCCGTCGAGCGGAGTTCCGTCGGGGCGCAGCACCTTGGGCGCGGTGTCCTGCACGGTAAGGCTGAACGTATCGGTGTCGGAGCTCCACGGATCGGGGCTGCTTCCGTCCGCGGGGACCGTGAGATCCTGGCCTGCCTTGGAGAGCCCGTCATAGTGGGTCACCCGGAAGTTGTATGCCACCGGACTGCCGCCCGCATCGAGGGAGTGCAGGTAGTCGTTGTGGTTGGGGTCCCATACGAAGTTGCCGTCGTACGTTCCGGACTTGTCCGCTGGGTCTGCGTCCGCGAGCAGCGTCTTGCCGTTGAAGGTGACATTCGCCCCGCCCCAGGCGTCGTTGTCCGCGTTGAACTGGCGGAAATCGACCCACACAGCGCTACCAGGCGCCTGAACTTCCAGGGTGTACCACGTATTCACTTGATCCAGCGAGTTGTTGTCCTCGACCTCTTCGTCGGTTGCCTGGATGTTGAAAGCGTACGCGTCTTCGTTGACCACGCCGTCGGGCGGTACCGCAGTGAGCTGAGTCCCCACGTTGAAGACCCTCACCCCGAACACCTGCGAAGGGGACAGGTAACCCCCGTCCGGAGGATCTGCCTGCAGCGCGTTTCGGTTGCCGTCATCGGCCTGTACCTTGAAGTAGTACGGACCGCGCACATCCACGTTGGACGCGTGATCCGGGTTGTCATACCCTCCGTTGGCCGGGTCGGTCGTGACGGTGGTGACGTCCGCGTTGGTGGTTTGCCACTTGATCTCGCCGGTCAGGTTGTCGAATTCGATCACCCCGCCGCCGTTCAGGTTGGCCTTGTATCCGGAAGACCATTGCTCGTAGGTTGCGCCGAGGTCCTTGCTGATCCAGAGATTGTACGTTACCCCCTGGCCTTCCTCGTCGGACTCGATCAGGCTTTCGTTGTAAGTCCAGCGTGCGGTCTGGCCGGCGTAATTGGTCCCGTCGTCTTCTCTCAGGACCCAATTGGGGACCTTGTCAGCGGGGTCGGGGGTCCAGTCTGTGGGCGGATCGTTCGGGTTCGCCGGATCCGGAGTCTGCTCCAGGGTCGGGGCCTCGTTCTTCACGTACACGTAGAAGCTGGTTTCATCCTGGGTATCGCGGCCGTCGAAATGGACCACCTTGAACTGGTGCCGAGGATCGTTGAGCCCGACGGGCACGTCGGGAACATCCGTGTTATTGGGCTGCCAGTCGATCTTGCCGGTGAAGTGGTTAAAGGTAATGTCATTTCCGCCCCACCCGTCGTTCTTGTTGTTGTAGAGCAGAGGATCGTTCGGGTCGGTTTCGTACATCGCCTTGTCGTACACGGGGATCCAGTTGCCCTGATCGTTGAACTTCATGTACAGGTGGTAGTAATCCTCGGTGTACCCAGCGACCTTGGTCTGGTATTCGTCCGTCGCGAGCACCTCATCGTCAGTGGCGAGGGTGGAGGCCACGTCTTCCGTTACGGTCTTGTCCGCAATGGGTTTGACGATATCCGTCGGGTCGTTATTGATCGTCAGGTGGAAAAGCTGAGCCTGGAAGCCGGTGCCGTCGAAGTAGTAGATGTAGAACTCATGGGGGGTGTCGACGCCGTTCACTACGGTGACCATGTGGTTGTCGGGCGCACCCACCACCGGAACCATGTTGGCCCCGTCCCAATCCTGGGCGTGCGACAGTAACGGGTCGATGATGAGCGTCCCTGATTTCGTATCCGAAAACTTCAACCACGCGGGGGCCTCGAACCCCGGATGGTCGGGGTCATTCACGTAGCGCAGCTCGTAGTAGTTCGAGTTGGGGTCGGTCCGGTGGGGTTGGTTCTCGTCCTCGGTGGTCACGTCAAAGGGTATGTTGTCGAGCTTGTCTTCCCAGAAGGTGACCCTGTCGGGGGTCTCGTACTGGGGCAGGACGTTGTTCACCACAAGATTGAAGTGGAGGAGGGAAATGCCGTTGTTCCCGTCATCCGCGATGATGTCGATAGTGTTGGCGCCCACCGCGACGTTGGTCGGATCGATCTTGAGCTTGCCTTGCGTGATCTTTGTTGGATCGACTTCGCTGCTCGTGTCCCAGGACACTCCGAGGAACGCTGCCAAACCCGGATTATCGAACCGGTAGGTTACCTGGGTGCCTGCCGTGACGTTGTGCTGGGTCTCGTCGTTGTTGAGCAGGTCGAAGATGTTCCCCTTGGTATCCTCATATACGGTGTAGGTGAAGTTGGGAGCGGTGGTCGGGTCGCCGTCTCCATCCGGCGGGTTTCCGGGAAGCGTGTCGGGGACGCGGTCGAGCGGATTCAGGAACAGGGGCTGCACGTTGGTCACGTCGAGCACGAAATGCTGTTTCTGCACACCGTCGGGGTCATGGGTGTCGTTGACCACCACGTTGAACTCATACGGCCCCGTAATTGCAGTGGTGCCGTCCGCCTGCATCGTGACATCCGCATTCTTGGGGTTTCCCGTGAGCGCGCCTGAATCGGCATTGATGCTTACCCAGGTTGGGAAGCGTTTCCCGGCAATCGCTTCAAGGCTGTACGTGGTGTGGGAGGTATACGCGGGGTCGTGGCCTTCGCCCTTGTCCGTGGTGTTGATTGCGTGGGTCCAGTGAGTGTCCTCGATAGCCTTGTCATAGTATGCGCCCGGATACAGCGGATTCGGCGTAGGATCCGGATCGAACACCGGCGGGTTGTTGTCCACGTACAGCCTGACGGCCATATCGGTGTACCCGTCGGTGGGGTCCATACCTGCGCCGTTGTAGTTGAACCGCTCATTGTAATCGTACGCCCTGATCGTGAATTGGTAGAACTCACCTTCCGCCACGGTTCTCACGTCCGCGTTGTGGGGATCACCCTTGAGCTCCCCGGTCACCGGATCGAGGGTGAGCCATGCGGGCAATGTGGACCCAGGAGCCAACACGTAGGTCACGTCGGTGCGGCCCCCGATTTCGTCATCGGTGTTGATGTTGATGGTGTTGGCTGCCGTACCCGCGTCCTCGACCATATGCAGGTCCTGATAGTTTACTGCCGGATCGAATACCGGGTCGCGGTTCTGGAACTGGATGGTGAAGGTCCCTGCTATCTCTTGATGGCCGTCGTTGGCATAAATGGGGACGACGAACTCGCCGAGCTGCAGGTTCGTATGGTTGAATTCCGCCACATCCACGGTGAGGACGATCTTATGGGCCGTTCCTGCCGGCACCGGACCCGCGGGATCTATGGCCAGGTTATCCTGCAACCAGGCGATGTCCCCGGTGAAATCCGCGGGTTTGAAGTAATAGGTGACCATGCTGTTGCCGTCGGGCAACGCTACGTAGTCGTCATCGCTGGAGATGGCGAACTCGGTGACCGAGGGGCCGTCCGCGTCATCTTCCTGCACGACCAGGGTGCCGGGCCCGTTGAACGTGAGCCTGTTGGCAATGGTCAGGGTGAAGTCCTGCTCCACCGGGTTAACGGGAGCCACAGCACTGGGGTTGTCATGTTGATCGTCCACGAGCAGGGTGAAGTTGTGCGTGCCCACGAGCCGGTTGGTGGGGCTGAAGTCCGCGTTCACCCGGGGATCGGTGAGCGGATCCAGGGCCGCGTTAACCGAGAGTACTCCCGTGGTCGGGTCGATTCTGAGCCAGCCGTCCCAAACAGTGCCGCTTTCGGTAACCGTATGCCCCGCTGCAACCTTGAACGCGTAGGTGGTACCGCCGTCCGCTTCGTCGGTGTTGCCCACGTTGAAGGTCTGGCCCGCGACATCCTCCGTCCAGTTGGCTGAAGCCACGGTGTTATAGTACGGGAGGACGTTCTGGACATGCAGGTCAAAATCGGTGCTGCTCACCATCGCGCCGTCTTTCCAGAACTCCACCTGGAAGGTGTGGGGCGTACCGTTAATCGGAAGGGTCACGTCCGAGTTTGTCGGGAGATCCCACTGCAGGACCCCGAAGGTCGCGTTCGCCAGCGTCACGCCCGCGGGAACCGCGCCGCTGAGACGATACTCCGTGTTTGCATCGCCTTCATCGGTGTATTCGAGGTCGAACTGCTGATTGGGTGTGTCCTCGAGGAAGGTGGTGTTGTTCGCGGAGAAGTAGCCCGGATCGTGGTTCACATCGCCCGGAGGAGTATCGACGACGTGCATGGTGAACGGCTTCTCGATCGTGGTGCTTCCGTCGGAGAACTTCACCACAAAGTCGTACGTGCCGAGCCCGAGCCCCGCACCATTCCAGGTAATGAACCCCCACTTCTGGTGAACCGTCACGTAGCTCAGCCAGCCCACGTCCCCACCTGCCGCTACTTCGAGGGTGTACCGGTTCCCCTGCATGAGATCCGCGTCGTCAGTGGGGTTACGGTCAGAGCTTTCGTCCGTGTTCTGCACGTCGTAGACCTGCGCACCGCCGGCCACGTCAAAGTAGACCTCATTCGGGGTCAGCCAGATCGGATCGTTGTTCACGACATGGAGGGTAAACTGCTGGACGGTTCGACCGCCATGGCCGTCGTCCGCAAGAATGCCGAAGGTCCAGTCGCCGTGATGCTCGTTGAGCGGTATCCCGTCAGGACCCGTCGCGGCATCGACGATCAGCCTGCCCGTCGCGTCGATGGTGAGACCGCCCGGAATCTGCCAGTCGTCGTGTACGACTCCGAGCTGATCATAGAGCACCAGGCTGTAGGCCTGCCCCTGTCCTTCGTCATTGGCGCTCACGTCGAACGAGTAAGGACCGCTGTCCTCGCGCCAGGTTGTGGTAGCAACGGTAGAGTACACCGGCTCGGTGTTCCAGACGCGAACCCAGAAGGAATAGTAAATAATCCCGCCGGTATGGCCGTCGTTGAATTTGATGAAGACCTGATAAGGATTATCGTCCACCACGGTGTTGTCTGCGTTGATGGAGAGATTGCCGTTGCTATCGATGCTGATCCATCCGGGGAATGGATTGCCCGCGCCGTCCTCGACCGTGTAGGTGACGTTCCCTTGGCCTTCGTCGCTAGTGTTCAGGTTAAAGGTCCATGTGATGTCTTCGGTCACGTCCACATTCGCGGGGGGCACCACGGTGAAGATCGGGATGTTGTTGGCGATGCTCACCGCGTACATCTTGGTCGCGATCCCGCCGTGCGTGTCGGAGACCGTGATCCCGAAGGGCTTCAGGACCTCCGTATCCGCGTTGTCCGGGGTCGGCACGAGGATGTAGAAGCCCGCGCCCGTCGGGTCGAGAAGCGGACGGTAGCCTTGCGCGTTCTCCGCTCCGACGGTGGTGAGATCGAACTGCACCTTCACGCCCGGCGGATCGGCGGCCAGGCCGTACGTGGGCGGATTGATCAGCTTGACCTCGGATCCGGGTTCTCCGGGTGCGGGATCGACCCTGACGTACACCCTGGTGTAGTTGACGCCGTCTATGGTGACGTCCCCCGGGGTGTCCTCCTGTACCGAGCCGACGAGGAAGATGTCGGGAGGAGCGTTCATGACCGTGATCTTGATCGTCTGGTCGATATCGGGCTCGCCGTGCCCTTCGTTGGACCAGACGACGATATTGTCATGCACGCCGACCTTCGCGTTATCCGGTTGTCCTGCCGTCGGAGTGATCACGCCGGTGGTCGGATTGATCTCCAGCCAGCCGCCCCAGAATTGGGTGGGCACGCCGGCATTCTTGAAGAAGTAGGTTACCCCGTCCCCTTCTTCGTGGGTGCTCACATCGAACGTCTGACCGGCCTTGTCCTCGATCCAGAGGCCTTCGGTCCCTGATGTGTAATAGTTGGGTATGTTCTTCACCGTCAGGTCGAAGTCATGCACCTTCACTGCGGTGGCGGTCCCGGAGCCGTCATCAAAGGTGACCATGAGGGTGTACGTGCCCACATCTTGGTTCATCGGGTCCCACGAGAGGACCCCTGACTGCTGATCCCAGGTGAGCGGGTGGAGCGGCGTGTACTCCACGGCACCCTGGTACAACTTCATGCTCGTGAAGCCGCCGATCCAGTTGCCGCCTAGGTCCTGCTTGAGGAAGTCTTCGTCGTTATTCTGCACGTCGACGGTCTGGACGCCGCTCGATTCGGTCATAACGATATCTGCATTGGCCGCGTGCAGGAACAGAGGCTCAGCATTGGTGACCGCGAGGGTGAAGGTCTGGTCGGTGACGTGGTGGCCCCAGCCGTCGTCCATCGTGGCCCGGACTATGAAGGAATAGGGGGTGCCTGCCTCATTGACGTCCCTGTTGTCCGGGTTGCCGTCGATCACGCCGGTCACGTTGTCGATGGAGAGTCCGTCAAGGGTGTCCACGGGGTTGCCGCCGCCGTCCAGCAGCTTATACATGACGGCTTTCCCTTCGGTTTCCCGGTCGGTCTGGAGGTTCTGGATGAACTGAACGTCTTCCGCTGTCGTGAAGGACGTGGACCCCTCGAACTTGATATAGTCCTCAACGATGACAATCAGGGGACAGGTGTCGGAACCCTCTCCGTCGTTCACCGTGACGTTGAGGTTGTACGTGCCGACGTCGGACTTCCCGGGCGTGGTCGAGGTAATCAGACCGGTTGCGGAATCGATGCTGAGCCAGGGGAGGTTTTCCGGATTGCCGAGGTCGTCGGTGAGGGTGTAGGTGGCTCCCTTGTCCGTGTCGGTGGAGTTGATCTGCGCGATATAGGAGGCGCCCTCCTTGAACGTGACCTGGAGGGAACCCGTTACCACTTGATTGGATGCGCTGAGTATCTCTACCGTGGGGTTGGTCACGTTGACGTTCCAGGTCTTGACGTCGCTCGCCTCCGGCGTCCCGTCATGGGACGTGAACTCAAACAGGTACGCCCCCTTATCCAGGTTGTTCGGTGTCCAGCTTAGCTGCCCGGTCTGCTTGTTGAATACGATGTCACCCGACTTCGGGTCATTGTTCGTGTTGAAGGTGTCCACCGCGGCCGCGGGCGCACCGTTCTTCGACACGGTGAGGTCATAATTGGTGCCCGCGGTGGCTTCGTTCACGTCCGGATCGGTCGCGTCGACCGTCACGGTTTTCGGATCGTTGGGGGCGTCATGAGTCGTGTTCACTGGGTCGGTGCTCGGGGTGAGACCTATCGACGCGTCCAGCACAACGCGTTCTTCCAACTGCTCGAACAGGCTGGGTGGTTCCACGAACTTGACAGACCTTCTCCTGAACAGTCTCTTCATGACTGCCTCCAATCGCATTTCACTATGTATGTCGATACCGCGGAGGATGACCAGCGCGTTCACCGCTCAGCGGTTTGCTGATTTGCCAGCAACGTGATTGCAATTTTCGTTCCAGCGGAACGGCAGCCGGGTGCTCTGGGGGCCGACCATCAAACCGTCTTCGGGAGCCGCCTCCCGGATTCTCGACGGGTCTTTGCCGAGTGAGAGGTCTCTGATCTAAGGGGTCCAAGAGACCCGAACCCGGCCCTCCAGCCGTAACTCATTGAAACACCCGAACATCCCGCGTGTGGAAAACACGCACGCCGGACCCCTTTCGCCCGTGCGGTTTGCGCTCAACAGGATTGCACCACAAAGACGAAGTGACCGTGGGATGCCAAGACCAACTTCCGATTCCGTTGCAATATCATCTCGCAGGGCAGGTTTTCCGGTCCACCTATCGGTGGGAACGCACGGCAGGCGGTAAGGGGATCCAACAGGCACAGGTGCCAATCAAACGACAAGGAAACTCGACATTTCAGCACGTTCAGGGAACACATGGTCTCAAGTCAGCGCCTATAGCGGTTCTCGAAAGTGATTTCCGATTCCCGGTCGGCCTGATCCTGTGGGGCAGGGTTTCCAGCCTGCCAATCGGTCGAAACGAGTGAGAACCGCTCTATGGGTCGAGCGGGGGTGCGTATTCCGCGGAGAACGCAAAGCAGAAGGTCACCGAGAGACCAAAGGGCGCCCGGCCTCACAGATCGTGGGAGGGTCCCGCGTTGTCTGCGGCGAAAAAAAAAGATCAACGGTAGGTTAGGTGTTTTTGCGGGAAAACACCTGGCATTAGGCATGCTAACTTTGATGAAGTTTACAGCCGAACTTATTGACCAAACCGGATATATCTGCTACACTCAATGCACGGAATATCTCACTGGAGCAGTTCCAATGGCAAGACTTCTCATCCTGTGCGTTCTCTCCTTGACGCTCTCGGGCGGCAATCCCGGCCTGGCGTTTCAGCTTGACCGGATCAACCCGTACGTGCCCCATAACGCGCTTGCCGCACAACCGGAAACCCCATATAATATCGACGAGATGGACAAGTATGGCACACGCTATTATGAGCCGTGCCCCCGCTGCGCCGCGGGCGGCATGGATCTTCCGGAACATCCCCCTGTATGGGTACCGTTTCCGGGTCCGTTCGGGGTACCGGTTTCCGTGCCGTAGTGTTCCTCTTCGTACCTGCGGTCACGCATTCCTGAAGATTTCTTCTCGAAAAGAAAAGAAATCGAATGTTATTGGTAGAAGAACTGCGGTCTTCGCGTGTTCCTCGTCACTGGCCGTTGTGGGTGAGTATCCAGTTCCACACCAGGGGGAATACCTCTTCTGAGGCTCGAATCCCGAGCACCAGATCCAAATGACCGTAATCCTCGACCGTGCCGTACTCTTTTCCCAGGGTTTTGCATTCTCGTTCCGCGTGCTTGGGGCCGTCAGAGGACGTCACCGCAGAGACCGGCGCCATCTCGTCCCGCGAGCCGGCAAGCACGAGCAGCGGTACCGGTGAGCGGGCTCTGACATCGAGGTAGGTGGATCTGCGACTCGGCCCAAAGACCCCGGTTTCAATGAAGCGCGCGAAATCGAGCCACAAGCTGGACGGGGTGACTCTCTCCGCAAAGATCGCCATAGCTCTTCGGGCTACGAAAGGGTCGATATTGGGCGGGTAGAACGCGCCGATCAGGACTCTCGCGACCTGATGCGCCGCCGGAGCCAGGAACCCTGCCGCCAACGCCAACGGAAACACCGGACAGCCTCGAATGAGCCACTTGAATCGCATAACCGCGTCGTAACGGGGGTTTCGCATTGTCGAGAAATCCACCGGCGAACCGATGGTGACCGCGGAAGCCAAGGGGAGTTCCGGGTTGTCGGACATAGCCACCCGGATCAGCATGCCTCCCATGCTGTGCCCGACCCAGTGCAGTTTGGAGGCTCCCGTCTTCTCCAGGACAGCGGCCATGATCGCGGGCACGTCCTTGTGGAGGTGGTCGTCAAACCCCCACGAACAGGGGACGTCAGACCGGAAAAGGCCGGGTTTGTCGCTCATGCCGGAACCGCGCAGCTCGGCAACCCAGACGTCCGCTCCCTGGTCCCTCAAGTACCGAGCCAGAGACGGAGCGCCTTCAAGATCGAATGAGTGCCGGTTTGCCCCCAAGCCGTGGCACAAGACCACGGGGAAACCCTTAGCCTCACGTGAAGGCGTGTACCGGTGCAGCGCGAGTCGCTGGCCGTCGGCTGCGGAGATGAAGTGAATCTCGTCTTCGTGTGTCTTCACCAGGTAATAGAACCGCCAGAAAAAACCCCCTCCGATAACGATTCCGGCACACAAAAATAGGAAAAAGATCACAGACAATATCGAGTCGAGCATACCGCCTCCGAGACGATGTTGAGCATCCACGTGACCAGAAGCGCGATCAGTACAGTCCAAAGCACCGGCCGAGCCGTGTCGTCGAGCCGCTCCCGCCTGGGTCCGGCTGACCCAAGTCCCCACGCGCGCCAGACCCGATAGGGTACCTGGAGCACACAGAGCACGAAAAGCACCGGTCCCACGGCGTTGAAGCTATGCGCGCGCAGCACCTCGCCCCTGGACATGGCCACGAAGCTCCTGGTCAAACCGCAGCCCGGACATGGCAGGCCCCACAGGAGCTTGCTCGGACAACTCTCCGGGACCGTAATTCGTGTATCTGTTCCCGGCACCCAGAGCGCCGGTCGGCCTGTGTCCGTCAGATCGAGCACAGACGCGCACATGATCACGGCCGCGCAGATCACTGCAAGTCCGAGGTCTTCCATTGGATGCCGCCGGTCTCCGCTGTCCATGTCGTGAGCATACGCGGATTGTGGTCCGGTTGCAACGAGATCGGCCACCGGGAACACGGCGCTGCGGCGGCTCTTTAGCTTTGGAGGGGCTCTTCACTTTAGGCAAACTCGACTCAGGAACAAAGCGATAGTATCGATCCAGTTTAAGATTATGAAGATAAAGAGTGCCATTCCAGTCCTGCTCTGGACTTGGATCCCGAGGGTCGGTCATAGAGTTATGCCCCCAGCAATACTTGATCTCTGGTACGGGGGTTCCCGCGTCGCCGACATACATCGTTACAGACTTATCGGACTCTACATAGAACCAGTTGTCCTTCGTGGGACCGACCCCCCTTTCCATACTATGAAAGGCCCAGAACTTTTGTCCATTATCTTGCTCGACATCGGAGAGCACAAAACCGCCGTGATCCCACGGGCTGGGTACGCGACTCTCTTCTCCATTAGGCCAGACCCATGATGTCCCATAAGGGGCGATCTTGAACTCAAAAACATCCCCCCGCTCCACATTGGACTCGGGAACTTTCACCCGTTTCCACTCATAATTGGGCGTAGTACCGCTTGACGGTGTCGGAGTGATCCATTTAGCCGTGTCGATCAGGCCCCCGCAACTCACATCCGGCCTACCGTCAAGCGGAAGCCCCAACAGATGGCTCCAATGATTATAATTCGCAAACGCGGGCCCTTCGTTAGTCATTTGGGGATGACCCCAACGCTCAACGTCGGTAGGAGCACCTCTGGTGTGGACTCCGGCTTCTGATGATTCGTGCTTATAGCCTATCGCGGGGATGTCGACGGTCCCGAAGTAGTCAACGTTAAAGACAGGTCCAAATATGTCTAAGGCAGTCTCCATTATCTCGACGCCGCTGTTGTCATTGAGGTAATTGACGTTTGTGGTTTGTGGGGTTAGGTTTATGTCTGTCATCGTAAGTCACCTCTGTTGGCTTCGCACGGCGAGCAAGGACGCCGAAGATGGAGAGAATAATCCGCGTTAAGCATTACGAAACTGGGGCACTTGATCAGTCCGATTTCCCCGAATTTTAGCACGTGCAAGAGATCCTCTCTTTGCGTAACCCAATGGAGAGAGACTTCCTTCGGCAGTTCTCGCCTTGTTTCTTCAACAAGGTTGCTGTCTGTCATGAACGATACCCTTCCGACAAGGCCCGTCCGGGCGTCCTGTTCGTTGGAAGCATAGTACCCGGTACGGCCCTCCATTCCGAAGCCCGTGTAGTAGGCCTCATACCTCGCCCGCACCGTAGTAGGCGCGTTTCCTAGGAAAGTTACGTCTCCAACGATGAAGCGCCATCGGTCGTACAATCGCGCCTCGGGCTCGGGGGACGGCTCCGGTTCACACGAGCGCGTTGGCAATTCCTTCTCCTCTCTGAAATCTGTCTTCCCACCATTAACCCACAGTTCGAAGCGAATGAAATCACACACCATGCCTCGCCTCCGAACACACTTAACAGAAACCAACTCCTCCGTTCTTGTTGTTCCAGTATTGTAAAAGCGGTACTCAGCATCAACCACATAGGTGAACTGCTTCAGGCGTATCGTCACATCCATGGCATCCATGCGGATATTGTTGTGACAGGCATTAATAAAGGGGGGACCCCCCTGCACTGTACCCTCGCAGGGCCTGCTGGGTGGACTAACAAAACCCTCTGAAGAAAGTCTCCACTGGGTCGGGGCGCAGGATTCCGCAGCCATGCAGATACCGGGGAAAGAGAGGGGCCCAATTACGAGCAACGATAGGAATATTAATCTCACCGAAATCATGATTACTCCTTGCGGATCAGCTACTCCCCATTTCCGGAGCCGCGGCCGGCTTCCCGGGCCTTGATGAGATCCAGAATTTGAGCCAGGTTTGGGCAAAGACATCCTACGTATATGCTACCGCTACCCGGAGGGGCTTCGAGGTCCTTCACCTGCACATCGGCGCCCTTCGACAAGAGCAATCTTACCATTTCCAAATTGCAATCCCGCATAGCAAGAATGACGACACTATCGCCATTAACGAACTTCTCGTTGACGTCCATCCCCGCCTCCACAAGCATGCTCACCATCGCAGGCCGGTCCCACATTACCGCAAACTTGAGCGGGGAAGCGCCACCCATTCCAGCGAGATCGATCGGCAGGGTCGGCACCTTTTCGAGAAGAAGTTTGAGTACATCAATACTGCCACTGCTGACTGCAGCCGTAAGAACCGTGCCACAGTCTCGTCGTACACGGATCGGGTCACCTCCCCTTTCCAGCAGCAATCTGACCATACCTGGATGGCCTTTCTGAGCTGCGTTCATCAGGGGAGTCCAACCTTGTGCATCGGCTCCGTTGACGTCTGCTCCCGCGTCGAGCAGTCGCTTGGCCTCCGCTTCGTCCCCGAGCAGGGCTGCAGTGCGCAAGTCGAGTCTTGCCCCGCGGGATCTCAGGAGATTAACAACCTCAGAGCGATCTTTCATAGCAGCGAAAACGAGAGCCGTCGCTCCGCTGGAAGCCTCTGTGTGCAGGTCGGCACCCTTATCGAGTAGTAACCCGAGGACCTTCATGTTGCCCGTTAGTGCGGCGCGCATCAGCGCGGTGGCCCCACCTCTAAGCTTTGCGTCGACGTTCGCGCCATGGTCGAGGAGAAATTTAACCACGTCCGTCCGTTGGTTGTCTACGGCCTCTTTTAGAGCAGTCGGACCGTCTTTGCACTGGAAGTTGACGTTCGCTCCCCGCCTGACCAGCACCTCAACTGCTGACAATGAGCCGTTCTCGGCAGCAGCCATGAGAGGGGTCACCGCATTCAGGTCCCTGGCTTCGATACGCGCCCTTCGACTCAAGAGTAGCTCAACAGCTCCGACTTGACCGAACGCGGCAGCCTCGACCAAGGCCAATCTCCCCAGGCGATCCATCTCATTGGGGTCCCTTCCGCCATCCAGAAGTGCCCTTATGTTCGCTATGTCCCCCTTCTGAGCAGCCACAGTGAACCCCTCATCCGGGGTGGGCGGGTCAGCCGGCGAAGGAGGCCAGGGTACTCGGAAAACATCACCCCGACTGGAGGGCTCCCCGGCGCCCGCCGGCCAGGGGAGAAACCCCAGGACCAGGAAGCACACCAGCAACCCACAGATACCCACGACGATCTTCTTCTTCATGCAGAACTCCCCGCAGAGCCTCAAAACGCGCTCCCCGTCGGGCGCGTGAGCCGTTGGAAAGGGCTTATGCCCTAGGAGCCTGTCTTTGGTGCCTATTCTTTGTGGGAGACAGACTGCGTGAGGTTCATATGAGAGACTACCGCTTCCTCCCCTACGAGGCCGAAAAGCCTTTGTTGATGGCGCGGGACATGCGAAAGCGGTTGCCCGACGTTCACCTTGCGCTGTTCATCGGCGATGTGGTTGACACCTTGGATATTGCCGAAATAACCACCAAATACCGCCATCTCGAAGGTGGACAGCCCGCGTACCATCCGGCCATGATGCTGAAACTGCTTTTCTACGTTACCGCGTGGGGATCCGCAGCTATCGCTACAGGCTCCCAGAAAAAAAGAGAGGTTGTCACAGAATAGATCCGTCAGTTCAGGCCGCCTCGTCAGCCCCGCGAAAGCCGGGTCCGGAAAACTTGAAAAAGACCTGGATTCCTGCTTTCGCAGGAATCACGGGAACGCCTTCGTCGCAGTTGCGGGGGTCATAACTTGCAGTAATTATTCCGCGACGGGCCCCAAGTGGACAGATTGCCTCCATGTTATCGGCCGGAAAGGTGACTCTTGACCAGAGCCACTACATCCGTCTTGCCGTAAGTCGAGGCTTCGAACATCGCACGGTAAAGGGTAGGAAGATCGTGGCGTTCTATCGAGGTCGCCTCCAGAAGCTTGCCGGCCACTTCCTTGTGGCCCGCGCGTACTGCCTCAGTCAGGGCCGTGTCTCCCACATTGTTCTTGGCCGAGGGATCGGAACCTCCTGCAAGCAGCAAATCCACCAGCTCAGGGTACTTAAAGAACGCGGCCTCAATAAGTGCGGTGTTGCCCTGCTTGTCTCGGGCATTCACGTCGGCTCCTGCCTTCAGCAGATTGGATACCTTGCGGATGTCCCCGTTGCGTGCTGCCACGATCAATTGAAAATCCAGCCTGGAATTCCTTTCGTGAGGAGAGAGGCGCTCCACACCGGTGGGAACTCCCGAACCCGTGTCGGGTCTTGCCGGTGAAAAGCTCACTCGATTTCCCCCCCGATTCCTCGCAAGATGGAGGCCGGATTCTGCCGCAAGGATTGCCGACTCGACCCCAATCTTCGCGGTTCCCGGCACAACCGTCACTCCAACGGTTATTGTGACGGGGATGCGGGTGTCCCCACTCCCGATCACCGAGGAGGCAACCGAGGACGACACCTTCTCCGCAACGCCCACAATTTGGTCGCGGTCGCATCCCGAAGCGAGCAGAAGGAATTTCGTCGCGGACAGTTGACCAACTTGCCCCCAAGGAGGGATGGAGTCATGAAGTATCTTGACGATTTCAGTCATGACCGCCTCGGCGCTTGACCGTCCAAAGCGTTGAAAGATCCCGGTCAGGTCGTCAACTTCGGCAACCGCCACTCCCAGGGTGGCTTCTTCGGCCTGGGCCACGGCGATCTCCTTTTTCAGCGCGACGAGTATGTCTTCCGGGCTGAGGACCCTGTTCGTTTCATCGGGTGATTCGGCAGGTTGGGCCGTCCCCGATCGCGCCGCCGCTGCGGGCTGCAGACCTAGTCTTCTCAGTCCCTCCGCCACTCGAGTCTTCAGTTTTTCTGCGTCGAAAGGCTTGGTGGCATAATCGTCCGCGCCCGCATCCAATGCCTCAATGATGTCTTCAGGGCTGTCCCTGGACGTCAGCATCAGAATGTACGTATCCGCTCCTTTGGGGGATTTTCGCAGCCGTCGGCATACTTCAATCCCGTCGATTTCGGGCATCATCCAATCCAGAATCGCCATCTTCGGACTGTCGGGCTGCTGCAGCACTTTGAGCGCCTCCGATCCATTCGAGCAGACCAGGGCAATATGGCCCCATTTCACAAGAAGGCTCTGGAGGATTTTTCGAGTGCCGGCGTCATCCTCCGCTATCACGACCTTCCAGTGCTGCTCTTTGCCGGTCACGAGAACGAGCGCCTTTCTGAGCCGGTTCAATTCCTGGAGCAAAGCCGGAAACACACGTTCCGCCTCGTCCAACTGCTTCGCATTGGCGAACGACTCCAACTCCTTCGCTTTCAAGTAGACCGCGTCTGCCCCGATGCTTCCTGCCGACCCTTTCAGCGCCAGAGCAGACCGAGAAACCGCCGCGGGATCTCTAAGACTCAATGCGTCGACCACGGCCCCGATCATATTAGGGCTGTTGCTCAAGAACAGACTCGCCACTTCCTTGGCCAGACGTTTGTCACCGAGCATTCGGCCTAAGAACTTTTTCTCGGAGAATACCTCTTGCGCCGGTTCTCGTTCTTCCTCCGGAGCAGGCGGCGAGGCCTCATGCGAGCCGGGATCCAACCTGGCCAGAGCTTCGAAGAACTGATCCAGATGCACTGTGTCCGAATCGCCTTTCTTCATGACGTTCTCCTTCTTCACGCAGAGTAGTCACCAGATGTTGACGGGGCCTCTCCATCCCTTTCCCCTGGCCGGCTTTTCACTTGGTTTCTCCCGGCCGCCTTGGCCCGATAGAGCATTTCATCGGCGATCCTGATCAACTCGGCAGGTGAGGCCCCCTGAGACGGCTGAACCGAAGCGGTCCCCATACTGACCGTAACTCGATCGGAGATTGGGGAGCCCGGGTGCTTTATGTCCAGGGAATTGACGGCCTTCCGCAGCATCTCCGCGACGCGAACCGCTTCCTCCGGACCTGTCCCCGCGAGGACAGCCACGAACTCCTCGCCCCCGAACCTTGCCACGAAATCACCTCCTCGGGAAAGGGAACACGTCAGCGTGTGCGCCACCTTCTTCAGGCAATCGTCGCCGGCCGCGTGCCCGTGTCGGTCATTAAACGCTTTGAAAAAATCGATGTCAACCATGATCAAGGACAGCCGGCTTCCGTCACGGACCGCACGTCTCCATTCCTGATCGAGCACTGCATCAAAACGCCGGCGGTTGTGTATACACGTCAGACCGTCGATGAAGGCGAGCTCTTCCAAGAGGTCACCGCGGCGTTTGAGCTCGATATGGTTTCTCACTCTCGCCTTGACTATGGGAAGGCTGAACGGTTTGGTAATGTAATCGACCGCGCCGAGATCGAGGCCCCTCGTCTCGTCCTCCTCATCTGTCCTGCCGGTCACAAATATCACCGGTATACCGGCCGTGCATTGGTCGGCTTTGAGCTTCCTGCAGACTTCGTACCCGTCCATGCCGGGCATCACGATATCCAGGAGTATGATATCAGGGGGATCGGCACCGACTATCTCGAGGGCATCGGCTCCACTGGTGGCCACTCGCAATTCGTAGTCGCTCACCAAGGCCTGCCCCAGAATACTGATGTTTGCAGGCGCGTCGTCAACGATCAGTATCTTCTGTTTCCGATGAATCTCTTTCATGTTTCCGTTCCAGCCAATGAGATCTGCATGGTCAGCGCCAGTCTTTCGATCTCTATATGAGCGGACTTGAAGTCGAATCTTCCGATACACGCCTCGAGGCTGAGCAGTTCTTCCTCGGGTCCGGCATCCCCCAACGCGTCCTTAAGAGACTCCAGGCATTGAAGCGCCCGGAAGTCGTTTCCTCGCACAAAGTCGGCCAATTGATTCAGCAGTGGAGTGACTTTAGTTACGTCGGGAGCCGCGCCGGCGTCCATCACCCCCGGACCCTGGGGGGCCGATTCCGCTCCCTTCTCCTCCAGCCTCGTAATCGATTCCAAGAGCTGCTTGAGCGCGCCGTCAAAGATGTCCAGATGCCGATGGAATTCGTCTTCATTCCCTTGCTTGATCGCAGCTTCCACAGCCCCGGCCGAGACGTGGACGTTGTCCGCTCCTATATTGCCGGACACGCCTTTCATCGTATGAGCCAGTCGCCCGGCTACTTCCATGTCCCCTTTGTTCCAGGCATCTTTGATCTCCTCGGCAGCCCTCTGAAAATCCCGACGGAAATCGGCCAGGAGTTTTCGGAACAATCGCTTGTTACCTCCGAGCCTTTTCAGGGCTACGTGGATGTTGATTCCGGAGAGACTCTCAGGAAGTTCGCCGTTCTCCCTGGGTCCGCCCGGCTTTTGTGGGGCGACCCGGAGAAGCGGCTCCCTTACTGCCGGTTTTATCCACTCTGCCAGAGTGGTTACCAGTTCCTCGATGTCTATGGGTTTTGTCACATGATCGTTCATGCCTGCTTCAAGACACGCTTCGCGGTCCCCTTTCAGGGCATGGGCAGTCATGGCTATAATGGGCAGGTCTTTGTATTGTGGGTGCGATCGTATGGTTCGGGTGGCCTCGTACCCATCCATCCCGGGCATCTGAACGTCCATGAGTACCGCGTCGAAATCGGACTCAGCGACCGCCCTGACCGCCTCAAAGCCGTCGGCCGCCATCTCTACGATAATCCCCGCGCCCTCCAGTATCTCCCGTGCCACCTGTTGGTTGATCTCGTTGTCTTCGGCCACGAGGACTCGAGCACCCTTGATCTTTTCCACCGCCTCGGCTTCTTTGTCTGATGAGCCGCTCGCCACCCACTTGGTCGTCGGTTGCTTCCCGAATACTTCGAGAATGGTGTCGACGAGCAGCGACTGATCCACGGGCTTCACGAGAAAACCGTCCAGACCGGCCTCCTGTGCCTGCTGCATCACCGTTTCGCTGCCGTATGCGGTGACCATGATGATCTTCGGTATGTGAACGGCCAGGCGAGGGTCCCGATCTATGGTTCTGGCGGTTTCGATACCGTTCATGCCGGGCATTTTCCAGTCCATGAGTACCAATTCATAAGGCTTCCGGCCCACTGCGTCAACAAGTTCCTCCAACGCTCTCTCGCCGGAATCTACCGCGTGGGCTTCGACCGAGACCGAACGCAACATCTCCAGAAGTATTTCCCTGGCCATCGAGTTGTCGTCCACCACCAGGACTTTCAGGCTGCCCAAACGGCTCGCGAGAGCCTCCACCGCTACTTTTTCCCGGAACTCGAACTCCAGGGAAAAAAAGAATATGCTGCCCTTTCCCGGCTCGCTTTCGACGTGGATCTTTCCCCCCATCATCTCCACCAACCGCTTGGAGATGGTCAGGCCCAGACCGGAACCACCGTACTTGCGGGTGGTGGAGCCGTCAGCTTGGGAAAACGACTCAAACAGCTTGGGTATCTTCTCCGGGGCAAGTCCTATGCCGGAGTCCTTTACGGCAAAATGGATCGTGGCTCGCTCGGAATCCTTCCGAACCAACGCAGCTCTGACCACCACCTCGCCCTGATGGGTAAACTTGACGGCATTGTTCGCCAGATTGGTCAAGACCTGGGCCAGGCGCAGCGGGTCGCCCTTGAGCCCACACGGCACATTCGGGGCCACAAACACGAGAAACTCGAGCCCTTTCTTGGCCGCCGCGGTGCCCAGCAGATTCGTCAGGTCGCGCATAAGGTCGCGCAGGTCGAATTCCACGTACTCGAGGTCCAGCTTCCCCGCTTCTATCTTGGAGAAATCGAGTATGTCGTTGATGATGCGGAGTAGAGACTGGGAGGAGGTTCGGATCTTGCTGAGGTAATCGTGCAGCTTCGGCGATGGATCCGCGCGCAGAGCGAGGTCGGTCAGGCCGACTACCGCGTTCATGGGAGTCCGGATTTCATGGCTCATGTTGGCGACGAAAGCACTCTTGGCCTTGTTCGCGGCTTCTGCCTGGGCCCGCAGTTGTCCGGCGGTTTCCAGGGCCCGTTCCAACTCTTTCTCCGCCCGCTTGCGCTCGGAGATGTCTCGTATGATCCCAAGGACCCCGGCAGGGTTACCCAGGTGGTCGTGGTATCGTGACGCGCTGAGGCTGACTTCCAGGAGTCGCCCATCCTTGGCGTACCTCTTGGTCTCATAATTGCTGAGCGATGTTCCGTCCTCAATAAGCGATCGAAACACGGACTGATCGGCTGCTCTTACGGAATCGGGAAGGAAGTCTGTCCGACTGATGTGGATCTCATCCAAAGACCATCCATATATGCGGGTAAACGAAGGATTCACATACTGGGCACGTCCCTCCATGTCGTAGAGGATAACCGCATCCGGAGACGAATTCAGGAGAGAACGGTAGAGCTCTTCACGTCTCTTCGATTCTTCATAGAGGCGTCCAAGCCGTTCTTCGCTTTTCTTGAGGGCTTCTTCGACTCGTTTCTGCTCGGTGATATCCCGGATGATCACCAGCAGAGCGGTGGGATTGCCCTCATGGTCAAGGCAGCGGGACGCGCTGATGCTTACGTCCAGGGTGTCACCGCTCTTGGTCAAGCGTTTGGTGGGGAAGCCGCTGTACGAGGTGCCGTTTTCCAGGATGCCGCGAATGACCGCCACGGTGGCTTCCCGCTCGGAATCCGGGACAAAGTCGATACGCTTTCCTTCCACCTCATCCATGGCCCATCCGAAGGTGCGAGTGAACGAGGGGTTCACGTATTGTGCGTTTCCTTGGGTATCATAGATCACTATGGCATCTGCTGAAGAACTCAGGAGTGAGCGGTACAGCTCTTCCCGTGTCCTGGATTCTTCATAGAGTTCCTTGAACTGTTCCTGGCTGTCCCTGAGTGCCTTTTCCAGCATCTTGTGATCGGTAACGTCGTGGAGTATCACGATGCTTCCCGATGGTTTGTCGTTGCGATCCTTGAACGGGGAACAGCCGACCTGCACGTGCAGAAGCCTGCCGTCTCTGGTCAGGCGTTTGGTGTCAAACCAGAACGTGGTATCGCCTCGAAGCACACGCTCAATGGCATACAGTGTTTCGGGCATACTCTCCGCGGGGATGAAATCGTCCAATCTCTTGCCGATACGTTCGGAGAGGTCCCAGCCGAACACTCGCGTAAACGCGGGGTTGCAGTACGTGACCCGGCCTTCCACATCGTACACGACAATGGGATCAGGGGTTGATTCCATGACCAGGCGGTGCTTTTCCTGGCTGTCTCGAAGGGCTTCTTCAGCCTTTCTCTGATCGGTCACGTCACGCTGGAACACCACCAGTTTTTCCACCCTGCCGCTCGCGGCGAACACCGGATAGATGGTGTGATCGAAATACCGGTTTTCGTGGTGATCACTGAACCGTAAGGGATCACCTGTTCTCACCACCTCCCTTCCCCGCGCCCCTCTGGCCTTTGCCAGGTCGGGAGGCAGGAATTCCAGGATGTTGCGGCCTGAGAGTTCGGAACTGCCGGCCCCATATTCTCGGCGGGCCTGCTCGTTGGCTGCCAGGACGATTCCTTTCACATCCAGCAGCAGGACTACGTCCGTAATGGAATTCAGGAGGGCACGCAGCGTTGCTTCGCGCTCTCGAACCGCCTCCTCGGCTCGCTTTCTTTCCGATATGTCGGCGATCGCTGCGATGACGCCTCCGGTCGGGTCTGATTTATCCATTGGTGCAATCGTCATATGGCCGTCGAACGTTGCCCCGTCTTTTCGTCGCAGCCCGACGTCTGTCTCCGCCAATTCTTCCGTCTGTAATCTCTTGGATTGTAACTCGCCTATTCGGTTGAATTCTTCGCTTGAGGCATAGATGACATGGGTGCTCATACCCAGGCATTCCTCTTGATCCTCGAACCCGAACATCGCCACAAAAGCCCTGTTGACCCACTCCATCCGGCGATGTCGAGCCATTCCGATAGCCACCGGAGATACAGTCAATATTCTGGTAAGCATCTCGCTACCTGCGGCTAATTCTTGTTCAGCCTTCTTCCGCTGGGAAACGTCCTTCATCCATACTTGAACTCCGAGCTGCGATCCGACGCGAACGATCTTCGCGTTGAGCTCTCCATGGAAAGACGACCCATCCTTGCGCTGCAGCATGATCTCGTACTGTTGCGGCACCTCCTGACCACCTAGGCGTGCTTGAGCTCTCTCTCTCACGAGTTCGTGACAATCCGGGTGAAACACCCGCAAGTATTCCATGCCAATGAGTTCGCGGTTCTCGTAACCGAGCATCTCATGCAGGGGAGAGTTCGCAAACGTAATCACCCGACCGTCGTGGATCAGGATGCCGTCGAAGCTCTCTTCCACCAGGTTGCGGTAACGTTCCTCCGTTTCCCTTTGGTCCTGCTGCAAGCGCTCCTTCTCAGACAGGTCCGCGATGATGGCAATATTGCCCTGTTCGGGATGATCCGGGTCCATGGCACTCAAGAAGAGCAGACCCGGGAAGATCGAGCCGTCTGCCCGTTTGAACCGTGCTTCGGTTTCCGTCGGTTTTCCATCTTTGAGATGGTCGAGAAACAGGTCGAGCGCGCGGCGGTACTCGTCGTGGGAGGCGAAGAAGTCTTCCGGGCCCTTGTTCGGGTAGTCAAGGACACCGAACATTTCGGCCATGGTGCCATTGAGCCATTTCAGCTTCTGTCTTTCATAGTAGGCTATGGCGATCGGAGAGGCATTGAGGATGCCGTTCAACATTTGTTCGCCTTGGCGTAACGCGTCTTGCGCCTTCAGGCGTTCCGCGTTTTCCACCGTAAGTGCCCGGTTTGCGGCGGCGAGTTCCGCGGTTCGCCCGGCGACGTCTCGCTCGAGAGATCGGCTGTATTCCTTCTGAAGACTACTGAAGCGCTCAACCAATGCGAAGGACAGGACCAGCACGGTGATGGGCAGGCCGATGCTCATGGAGGTTATCCCCAATTCGGTAAAGGGGATGATGTCAAGAATGACGAGGAGACCGTGCGCAAACCCAAGGAAGAAGACCGCGTACCCGGCCAGGTAGTACAGCGCAGTCCTCTGTCCACGCAATGCGCCCCTTATAGCGATCACCACGGCAGCCGCGAGCCACGCGGCAAGTCCCGGAACGGCTACTCCCAGGGAAAGCTGCGGAGCAAATGGAGACAGCACGCACTGACCAAGGCCGCACCACATGGCAAATTGAAGAGCTCGATCGAGATAGGGAAAATGCGTCCTGCACTGCAGAAAATCACGAGTGAACACCACCGTGAAAAAAAGCTGAAGGCCCATGAAAACCATGGAGGCGTTATCGTTCCAGTCCGGTCGGTCAGGCCAAAGGTACTGAAAAGTCCATCCTTGAAACGTGGCAAGAAAGAGCGCCGTGCATATCACCGCTGCCAGGTACGAACCGTAGAGGCGATCACGAAGAGCTATCCAGAAGAAGAGATTATACAGAATGACCACAGCGAGGGCTCCGCCGACTATGCCAAGAACCACCTTCTCCGCGCGGACTTGCTCCGCAAATGCTTTCCATGAGGTCAGGACAAGGTCTGCTCTGACCATCCTGGAGCTGTCCAGCCGCAGAAAACACTCCAGGGTTTCTCCTGGGGCGAGCTTCAAACGAAAGCTTGGGCAGCGGTACGCAATGTCCCATCTTTGGAACGGGACCGCATCGCCTGAGCGCTTGACGGTGAAATCACCTCCTGGTCGTCGGTAGTACAAATCCACGTTATTGAGCGGCGCCGGCGGCCCCCAAAGTACCCAGTCGCTGTTCTGATTGTCGTGATTGGCCAAGCTGAACCGAAGCCAATGCGCAGAGGAGGAGAACCCGAAATTCAGAGCGTCCGCAGAGGACGGGACAAAGCTTTCGGACACCGGTGCCTTGGACACATCGTCTATCGTCAATGTCCCGGCAGGATCGGTCAGGATTGCCACGTGGCGGCCCAAACGCCATGAGTGCGGCCCTGAGGAGAGGATGACGGACGCATCACCGGACCCCAGAGGTTCACCGACGGCGAGTACCATCATGCACACAACAGCGACCACTGCCGCGCAAACGCTTCTCTTCATTGTCAGCTCCCCATTCAGATCCGTTGATTGTCCACAACAATAGGTTCCGAGCCGGCGACCGCAGCGACTCGATCCCTTTTTACTCCTTTTCGTAAATTTGATCACGCATTTTCGAGGCTGTAAGCGTTCAGAGGATAGGCCAACAGGCTGAAATTGCGATGGGGGAGGTATGGAGGGGAATATGGGTCTCCCCTCCATGGCAGGCCGTGCGCAGAGCCGCCTCAAGCCGCCCGAACAGATACGGTTTTTCGGGTTCGGGGTCGGAGAAGAGATCCGGTTTCAGTAGTACGGGATTATCTCAGGTCGTAGCCGACCTCTCCGTGGAGCGCGGTGTCCACACCGGCTTCTTCCTGTTCCTCGGCTACCCTGAGGCCGATCACCGCCTTGATCACGTAGAGGATGACGGTGGTGACAATCAGGCACCACGCGATGACGGCAACCACACCGATCAACTGCACCCCGAACTGTGACGCGTTCCCGAAGAAGAGCCCGTTGTTTCCCGCTTCGTTCACCAGCTTGGACGCGAACAACCCCGTTGCGAGCGTTCCCCAGACTCCACCGACCCCGTGAATGCCCACCACGTCCAGGGAGTCGTCGTAGCCCAAGCGGTCTTTGGCGAGCACAGCCAGGTAACAGATCACCCCAGCCACCACGCCGACGATCAACGCGGCGCCGATCCCCACAAACCCCGACGCGGGCGTGATCGAACCCAACCCCGCGATGGCTCCTGAACCGATTCCCAACGTGGTCGGTTTGCCTCTGTGGATCCATTCCGCGAACCCCCAGGAAAGAACTCCCGCGGCGGCAGCTACGTGGGTCGCAATAAACGCGCTCGCGGCGACACCATCAGCGGCAAGCTGACTTCCCGCGTTGAAACCGAACCAGCCAAACCACAAAAGTCCCACACCAAGGAGCGTCAGCGTGAGATTGTGCGGGATGAACGGCGTCTTCCCATACCCTCGGCGCTTGCCCACGATCAAAGCGGCAGCCAACGCGGCCACTCCGCAGTTCAGATGGACCACCAGACCTCCCGCGAAGTCCAGGATACCAATCTTGCTCAACCAGCCGCCGCCCCAGACCCAGTGGCATATCGGCGCGTAGACCAGCGTGATCCACAACACCATGAACACCACATACGCGGTGAACTTCATGCGTTCCGCAAAGGCTCCCGCGATGAGCGCGGGCGTGATGATCACAAACATGCACTGGAACGCGAAGAAGACCGAATGGGGAATAGTCTGTCCCTGTCTGACCTGGGCCCCGACACCGTTGGCCATGAAATGCTCGAGGCTTCCGATCAAGCCCCCCACATCAGTGCCGAACGCGAGGCTGTACGCGTACACTACCCAGACCACCGTAGCGAGTCCCATGAGGTAGAAACTGTGCATCATCGTCGAGAGCACGTTCTTCGACCGGGTCAATCCACCATAGAATATGGCCAGTCCGGGGGTCATCACGAGCACCAACGCGGAACAGACCAAAACGAATGCCGTGTCAGCAGGGTTCATATCCACTACTCCTTGCGAGCTGCGATCTTCGAATCGGGTAGTTTGGTGCAACAGAGATGCCACGGCCGAACTGAGCAGCCCGGATCGGGGTAAACGGCCGACTTCACCTTAATTATCTCTGCGAGATGCTGCCTTGAGCGATCGAAACGGACGTTCTGACATACCGCAGTGTACGGAATCGTCATGTTACACGACAATCTTGTACTATTTTGGCGTAAGTGGCACTGAAGATCGCCGCCGCCTTTCGGTTGACCCCGGCAGCGTTCAGACGTATGATTCCCGCACCTGAAAGGAGTCTTGCAGTCCTCTCATGTGCACGATATTCACCGAAGACGACCGGCAATCGCAGATCCAAAGGATCCGAACCCTTATACTCGAGAAAAGGCGGCAGGGAGCCAGTGATCCCTCGCGTCTCAATCTGCACACGTTTTATGATGCGCTGCTCACGGAGATGGCCGATCATTTCCTCCAGCCCTGGAAGGCAGGGTTCGCACTCGTGGCCATGGGAGGGTATGGTCGGGCGGAGATGTGGCCGTACTCAGACCTTGACATGATCTTTCTCCTGCCTGACGATGCACCCCCGGCCATGTTCGACGCGATCAGCAGCGTGCTTCACCTCCTGTGGGACTCCAAGGTGGAAGCGAGCTACTCGGTCCGCACCGTCAAGGAATGCCGACAGGAGGCGGAAAAGGACCTGGCGGTACTCACCTCTCTTCAGGATATTCGCCTGGTGTGGGGATCAGAGGAGACATTCCGACGCCTCGTGGACGAGAGAGAGGCCCTCGTCGACGCGATAGACCCTCTTGACCTATACCTGATGATCGAAGACGGTATCCGCGTCTCCTGCGACCAGTTCCGCACGATCTACCTCCTGGAACCCCACCTCAAGGAAGGCCCCGGCTCCCTCAGATACGTGCAGCTCGTCACGTGGCTTGCCCGGATGCTCTTCGGCGCGGAGAATCTCGACGACCTTACCATGATCGGCGTCTGCGACGACTTTTCCGTGCAGGAGGCCAAAAGGGCGATCGCGTTCATGTCGAATCTTCGGGCAAGGCTCCACTATCTCGCGGGTAGAGCCGACGATCGGCTTTCTTTCGACGCGCAGACGAAGCTTGCCGCGGAGATCGGTTTTGCCGACACCCCGGAGCAGCACAGCGTGGTGCGCTTCATGCGGGATTACTACCGACATGCCGCAACGATCGACTTCTTCGGCAGGAGGGTTCTCGCCAGGGCTCGGCTCTTCCTCAGACCTGAGGTCAGCCCGGAGATCAAGCGTCTGAAGATCAACGATACCTTCTACATAGGCGCTGGAGGCCTCAACCTGTACGAACCGGACACGTTGTACCGTCACCCCTCGGGATTGCTCGTGGGCTTTCTCGTGATCTCTCAGACCAACTGCGAACTCGACATCCGGCTGATCGATCTCATACGGTCGTGTCTGGACCTGGTCGACGATGCCTTCTTGAACGATCCGCAGAACAACTGGGTGTTCCTGAAGATTTTCGGCACCCGAGGGACTGTCGGAAAGACCTCTCGGGCAATGATGAAGACGGGGTTCCTCGAAAGGTTCATCAGGGAGTTTGCTCGGATTCGTTTCCTCCCCACCTACGACGCGTACCATCATTACACCGTGGATCAGCACACGATCATGGTCCTTGAGAACCTCGACGCGTTCGTGCGGCCGGGCGTGAACGAAAGGGAAGCGCTCGTCAACACGGTGTGTGTGCGCCTGGAGAATCCCCTGGTGCTCTATCTCGCCGCACTCTTCCACGACATGGGCAAAGGATCGGGCGCGGGACATGAGGTGCGCGGCGAGATCCTTGCGAGACCTGTGCTCGAACGGCTGGGACTCCCTGCCAAGGACGTGGAAGACGTGTGTTTCCTCATACGGAACCATCTGGCCATCCCGCATCTCGCGTTCAAGAAGGACATGCATGACCACGAACTGATCGGTCGCTTCGCCGAGACCGTGGCAACAAAAAGGCGGCTGGACATGCTCTTCGTGTTGACCCATGCGGATCTTCAGGCAGTACGCCCTGCCGATGTCAGCCCGTGGAGGCGTATGCTCCTCGAGGAAGTCTACTACCGGACCGTTGACGCGATGGAGAGCCAGAGTGCGGGCGGAGAAGATCTCGAGGAATGGACGCAGCAGATCCGGTCGCTTATCCCAGGTTTGGTGCCCGCGCGATACCGGGACTCACATCTCGCCCGATTCATCGAAGGGACGCCGTCAAGGTATCTGCTCGACTTCTACCCTGGTATCATCGCCGAGCACTATGTCTTCATCCGCGAGCACCTTGAACAGAACGGCCTGCAATGCCTGCAAGCAGGAGACGTCATCGTTCGGCGGACAGATCATGAGGCCCCTGGGTATTCCGCAGTCACTCTCATCGCGCGGGACAGACCGGGGCTCTTCTTCCGTTTCTCAGGGGCGTTCTCAGCCAACGGTATCAACATACTCTCTGCCTGGACTCATTCCATAGGACGAGTGGGAGCCGCCACCAGCGATCGCGTCGGACTCGCTCGGTCGGGAGATGGCTCTCGGCGCATGTCGGCCGCAGGGGACCCGTGTGGTATCGGGGCCGCACGATTGCCGGACCAAACAGCTCAAGAAGGCGGATCTTCCGGGCCGGAGCAGTGTGTCGATTTGAGCGCTATGGGTGAGGATCTGGCCGTATCGACATTTCATGTCAACGACGTGCTCGGAGGCGTGCCGGATGATCCCGACCGCTGGGACCGGTTCCTCGCCACGGTGACGAAGGTCATCGCCGGAGAGTTGGACATCGACGAGGTTATGACCAAACGTCGAAAAGGCGTGGGCTTCTCCCCAAGGAAATTCGTGCGGAACATCCCCCTCCGGGTGGAAATCGACAACGTGGCTTCGGACAGGGCTACGATCGTGGAGATCTATGCTCAGGACAGGCCGGGACTGCTGTACGACATAGGCCGCTGCATCTGCGCCCTGGGGCTCTACATCACTGTGACCAAGATCACGACTGAGAGAGACCAGGCAGCCGATATCTTTTACGTCGTCGACCTCGACGGACACAAGATAGTCGATTTCGCGCAGCTCGACAGGATTCGAGCGGTGCTCTTAGACCACCTGACCAAGATGGAAGACTATATCCTCGGAAAAGAACGCGAAGCGCCGGCCCTTGCACTTGGCGCGTAGCCGTATACAGGAAGATCTCCCGGGGGAAACCCTTTATCAGAAAATGCGATACCGGGGGAAGGAACTTCTTGCAAGAAGTTCCTTCCCCCGGACCCCCATAGGCGCTAACTTCAGAGCACGCGTTGCCTCAGCATCGTCCCCCTCGCCCTTCCCTCTCCCGCCAGGGGAGAGGGTTTCCGGATTCCCCTCCCCTCGTGGGAGGGGGTAGGGGGAGGGGGATAACTGCCTGAAATGTCGAAATGGGCTGTCGCCAAGTTAGCGCCTGTGCCCCGGACCCCCATCTTCAAGAACTCTTGGGATAGTGCGGCTCCCGCTGGTCGCCGCAGAGAAGGCCGGCTCGTCGAGACGCCGGTGGGGGAGGATTTTCATGCTTGGTTGTGGCCGCGTGCAGTCATGGTGGTTTTGAAAAAGGGTTGTCCCCCGGAAACCTTACCTTTCGGAAAGCCACTTGGTATGGGTCCCTGAGTGGTATTGGGTGAACCCCTTCGCCATTGTCACCGAGGGAGATCGTGGAGTGAGAGGTCTTCGATGGGGCAATCAGAGGAGACCTTTCTCGCTGGAACGGTCTCCCCCGTTGGTGACGACGGCTCTGTGGACCGGCTTCATGCGCGAATCCAGTCGAATGCCTCCGAGCGCTCGTCGCATGAGAAGGTCTTGGTTTCCCCTCCCGAGACAAGGGCTTGCATCTTCATGCCCATCTGTACCCACTTGGGCCCGCAGATTGCGGCCACTTTCTCGAAATCGCTCCGATGCTTGAGACCGAACTTCGCGTAGCGCCATGCGGCTGCGATGTTCCAGCCTCTAAAACCCCTGCTCATGTCAAAGAGCAGCCGGGCTTTCCGGTGCTCCTTCATGATGTTTTCCAGTGTAGGGATCAGAAGGTGATCGTAATCAGCGTCGCTCAGCGTGCCGCGTCCCTGAACCGCAAGAACATTGCCTTGACTTTCTTGGAGAATCTCTATCATGGCTCCGGCACTCCTTTCCTGGTCCTCCCGGGAATATGGTGCCGGAGTCTCCGCCGGTCAACCGGAACGCGGTTCTCCGCCGGTAACCGTTCACCTTGAAGAAGACTCATCGCAGAGGCACAGAGTTCTGCAGCACTCAGGGAGAAATCGAAGAGATGTCTTCTCTTCTCCGGCTGTTTGTCCGCGCTTTCTGCGTCTCTGCGGTCAACTACCCGCACGCTTCAGCCATTTTCCCTTCTCCAGTCGAAGTGCCCTGTGGCTGCGTTCGCTCTCGCGCCGACTTGGGGAGACTGGTAGCGGACCCCCGAGTAGGCTGCGGCCAGCCTTCCCCACGCATCGGCGAAACGTCCACGCGCCGTGGTTGCCCATGCCGGGATCATTGAAGGAGCCGCATTGACCATCGACAAGGTCACCGCGGCCAGATAAGGTATCGACTGCACAATCAACGCGGCCGACCACAATAGTGCCGCGGGGAACAACCTCCCCTGCGTCACTGCCACCGCGGTCGCGCAAACCCAGAGCCCCAGCATCAGCCAAGCCTCTTCCGAAGCCGCTGCGAAGGCCTGCACGATCCGGGGTCGGTTCTCACACTTCGGGGTGCGGATAAAGGGTCTTCCCGTGGTGCGGCATCCCGTGAGCACGGCCTTGGCGACCGTATGGGAAAGCGCCATGCCGGCAATCACCGCTCCTAGAGTCTGCCCGGGAGTCGATTTCATCGTGACCCTGTACAGATACACCGTCTTGTGTACCTTGAACGCGAACACCGCGATCGTCGCCAGAACAAAGACACTCGGCGGCGGTCCGAACCAGTGAGACGATGCGATGATCCCGACGGACCACGCCAGAGCAAGCAAGGTCCACAGCAGATTCACGCCGTCAGCCAACCAGGGATACCAACCGGCCAGGAAGTGATATCGCTGTCCGTTGGTCAGCTTGCTGGGGTCAAGCCCCACCAGGCCTCGGACATGACGCCGCATGATCTGGATCGCACCATACGCCCACCTAAACCGTTGGGTGCAGTAATCCGTGAAGCGATCGGGCAACAGGCCTCGGCCGTAACTCTTGTTGATGTACAGTGCTTCGTATCCGCGCTCAAAGACTCTGAGCCCCAGCTCCGCGTCTTCGGTGATGCACCATTCGGCCCAACCTCCGACCTCTTCGAGCACGGACTTCCGGACCATGGTCATGGTTCCGTGTTGAATGATCGCATTGCGTTCGTTGCGGGTCACCATGCCGATGTGGAAGAATCCCGCGTACTCCGAGAAACACACGGATTTGAACATGTCTTCTTGCGGATTGCGGTAGTCCTGCGGGGCTTGTACGATGGCCACCTTCGATGCCCCGAAATGGGGAACAAGATCTTTCAGCCACGCCGCGTCGACCACGTAATCGCTATCGATCACCGCGATTACCTCAGCGTCGGGGTGGGTGTGCCTGGTGGCGAAATTCAGTGCGCCGGCCTTGAAGCCATCGAGCTTATCGACGTGGAAGAAGCGGAACTTCTCTCCGAGCCGCGCGCATTCCGCCTCGACCGGTTTCCACACCGCGGAGTCTTTGGTATTGTTGTCGATCACCAGGACTTCGTAGTCGGGATAGTCGAGTCTTGCCAATGCGCTGAGCGTTTCGATCAGCATCTCCGGCGGCTCGTTGTATGCCGGCACATGCACAGACACCTTGGGGAGTACGGACGCGTCGGCCCCCGCGGGCTCGATAGCGCGGCGTCGGCGATTCACCCAGGCGGTCTCCGCGAGTTCATGGGCTTCGACGAGCAGCAGAGCCACCGTGCCGGCTATGCCCAGTACCAGTACCATCCCCACCACGAGCGTGAATAGGGTGAGGTACTGGTTGCCATAGAAATCCACCACGTACACGGTGCCGCACGCGAGCAGGACGCTCATGACCGCGAGGAATGTCTTTCCTTTCATGGCGAGGGTATCCCCGTCCATCAACAACACACACAGGCCGATGACGGCAAGCATCACGGACACCAGCGCTCTTACGGGCCAGTTTTCCAAGCCGGAGACAGGCCCGGTCCAGGGGAATTTCGGGTTGCGATTCGCGTCGAGAATGCCCCAGTACGCACCGATGGCGCCTTCCACCCCGACTTTCCACGGCTGGTCAAAGGCCTCGAGCAAGAAATAGTCGTAGCCCTCTTTTTCCGCTCGATCGAGGAATCGCCTCACAAACGCGGCCTGGTTGGCCACGGATGGAATTGACGATTGCAGGTGCCGCTCAAAGAACGAGGCGTTGTCCGCGGTCTGGGCAGGGTTCGTGGGAGTGATGTGTTTGAAGAGGAAGTTTGCCTCTACTGCGGAGTCCGGAGCCTTGGGGAAGCGGATCAAGCCGTTGCTCGGCCAACCCACCTCGGAAATGAGGATGCTCTTCTTCGGGTATAGTCGCTGAATGTCCGCGTACCTCGCAGCCACGAAGTCAACCGCGCCAGCGAGGGGCACACCCTCCCACCACGGCAGGAGCTGCACCGAAATGAAGTCCACGTGTTTCGCCAGCCGCTGGTCGGATAGCCACACGTGCCACGGTTCAGCGGTGCTCACCGGGACGTGAACCGCCTTGCGAACCCGCTCCAGATAGTTGACCAGTTGATAGAATCGGACCTGGTCATGGAGCAGCGATTCGTTGCCGACAATAACCCGAGTGACGTTGGGGTGTTCATTCGTGATCTGAATCAGTTTCTCGATTTCAGCCTCGTTCTTCTCTTCGTCGTCGTAGAGCCACGCGCCCACTGTGAGGCTGAAGTCCATGCCGCGGGCAAGGGACGGGATTTCGCCCAGAGACCCCTCGACGCCGTACGTTCGCAGGGAGTGGGTTTTCCCCTCCAGCATGTTGAGATCGGCTTGGATCTCTTCCGCGGTGGGCCATCGGTCCTTTTCCGGGTTGTTTCCCGGTCGCAGTGGGGTGAAGGAGAGACCTCGGATTTTGGCAGGCCATTCGGGTTCATGCCGGGGTATGTTGGGAATCGCCCAGATCCCGATGGCAGATACGGCTACCAATACCAGAAGGACAAGAGTTCCTGTTCGCATGTGAATCGTACTTCCTCAAACTGTACTTGGGGCCCGTCTCAACATGAGTCCTGAAACGTGTGCCCGCCGGCGGTCCCTGCGGTATGCCCGGTCCCGGGCGAGTCCGCCTGACCCAGGCCGTTCGCGGCTGGACGCACGCGAGCATCGGCCCGGTGCTCCGATCCGGGGTTTGCCGGCGTGACCACGCGAAAGGACTGGGTTACTGCGAGACAGCGCGCAGGGTTTGGGGGGACTCCTCTTTTTCGAGGAGGTTCCCAAAACCCGAGTGATCGAGCATTTGTTTCATCATCTCATGTGAGACCACCATGGGTCCCGTGAGATCCCTCACTGTGCATTCTTTTTTTTCGGCCTCTGTTGAGAGAGAGGCCGGCGCGTGAAAGGCAAGTTGGAGAAGCCTCCTCCGGGCTATCAGTCCCCCCTGCCCGAAGCTTGGGAAAGCCCCCAATAGCCTGGAGTTCCCGGCGTCTCTCCGCCTACTTCCATAAACTTTTTATGGTGTGATAAGCTTTCCTCGGTGTCAAGATATCTGGTGGGTACGGGTCGCTTTTTTTTGCCGGGTCCCAGGGTTTCAGCGGCGGCCGGCCGGCGTCGGGCTTGACAGAGTTGAGGCCGAACCATTCCTCGTCGAGCCAGCCTGAGGGGAGAAACCGTTTCTTGATCGTGGATGTGTCCTGTACCGCGGCTCTGCCGTATTTGTCGTCGGTTTTCCACCACTCATCGGACCAGGAGAAGACATACCCCCCGGAACAGATGGGTCCCAGGGGTCCGTTCGGGACCGCATGATCCATGATGCTTTTCCACGATGTCGCGATCCATTGGGCCTGCCGGTCGTTCGATTCCTGGGTCTCCACGGAACGACCGCGGGAATCGTGGAACGAGGCCGGGGCTCCGAACTCCGTGATCAGGACGGGTTTGATGTAGCCTTTATCGAGCATGAGGGGTTTGATCATATCCCAGTACGGCGCGTACTCGGGCCCGTCATCATAGAAGTTGATGGAGATCACGTCGAGGTGTTCGTTACGCAGGAGAAGGGGGTATTTCTCGAAATGCCTCGGATCGTGCGGATACCACGCGGTCGTCACGAGTTTTTCCGGCGCGGCTGCCTTGGCAGTCTGGGCGAGATCGTTGAGGCGCTCCCAGAACAGATCATGTGACGGGGCCTTCGGGTCCTCGTTGCATTCGTTGCCGATGCAGAAGCCCATCACCGCGGGGTGACGACCGTATTTTTCCGCGGCCCAGGCCGTGGTGCGCTTATAGAATTGATAGACCCGCTCGGAATCCCGTTTCCTGGACGTACTCCGCCCCGTGTAGAATACCCGAGGCCTGTCTACAGGGATGGTGATCATCACGTACACCGGGTCTTTCCCCGCGTTCCACGCCTTGTTGAGGAAGTCCGTGTGGTCCAGCACGGAGGGCCCCTTGAAATCGAGTTCCTCAACGCGGGAGTAGTGTTCGTTCGTCGGCTCGATCGCGAACCACGCGTACACTCTGATCGAGTTGGCACCCAATTCCCGAAGTTTCGGAAGATCCCGGTCGTAGATGTCATGCCAGCGTGCGGTGAACCAATCCCCGAACGGCGACCAGTTGAACGACCCACCGACAGGGGTCGGAGAGTAATTGACTCCCTTGACGAAGAAAGGCCTTCCGTTGAGCATAATCTGTTGATCCGATACGCGCCAGCGGCTGTTTTCCGCGGGGGTCTTGACGGGTTCGGCTGCTCCGTGGCAGCACGTCAGGCAGATGGTCAGGCTTGCGAGAAAGGCTACCACCTTCAAGGCTTCGGAATCCTTTCAAGGGGAGTGCGTTCGATGGGGGCTTTGGCCGCGTTGTCCCACGAGAGACTTCTTATAGTCCTGAACCGTCCGCGGGTCAACTGAAACAACGACCCCGGCGTATTCTTCGGAAGAACGGTCATGGCTCGCCGCCACAACGAGGGATGAAAGGCCGCGCGCAACTTCGGAAGAACCTGCTGGACGGTGAGAACCACCTCATATTTCAAAAGTTTTCGGAAAGGGGTCCGGGGGACAACCCTTTTTCAAAACGACGGCCGGGAGCCGTAGCCAATAATCGCGTCCACCTTTCTCGGCCCGCATGAAGACCCAGGGCGGGGCGAGTTGGTTCTGCGCAAGCGACGAAAAGGCACGTTGCTTACTCCCAGAGCTGCCGGCCTGAAGATTTCTTATCGAGAAGAGGAGAAATCGAACGTTATTGGCAGAAGGGTTTCCCCCGGAAGACTTTCTGATGGCGGGTTTCCCCCGGAAATCTTCTCTTTAGGAAAGGGACGCGGTACGCATCGCCGGATCAGCCGCGCGCAAGCGCCTTTTCTTGCCGACTCCCTACGACATCCTCAATAGACGCGCGGAGTTGCTCGGCCACCACGGGTTTCGCGATATAGCTGTCCATGCCCGCGTCGAGGCACCTTTCTCGATCACCGGACAACGCGTGCGCGGTGAGGGCGATGATGGGAATGTGACGGCCCGACAATTGTTCTCTCGCCCGAATCACCTGGGTGGCCTCAAATCCGTCCATTTCAGGCATTTGGACATCCATGAGGATGACGTCAAATGCCTGCTGAGCGAGTTTGGCCAGCGCCTCTTTCCCGTTTGCCGCGACGGTCGCGCTATGCCCCATCTTCTGAAGCATTCTTGATGCCAGCTTCTGGTTGACGAGGTTGTCCTCGACAAGAAGCACCTGCAGACCCTTCTGGCTCGGCTCCGGAATGACCACTTCAACCGGCTTTGCTTTGCGCTGAGG
Source organism: Thermodesulfobacteriota bacterium (assembly GCA_040755955.1). Lineage (GTDB taxonomy): Bacteria > Desulfobacterota > Desulfomonilia > Desulfomonilales > Desulfomonilaceae > JBFMAA01. Next base: position 109,550 of record JBFMAA010000001.1, on the reverse strand, counting down.
CTGCCGGCGGTTCTGTTGCAAGGCGCTCAGGATAGTGTCCAGGAGCTCCGACTGTTTCACCGGTTTGTGCAGGTAGCCGCGTATCCCTATCTCACTGCAACGATCCACATCCCCTCGGCTTCCCGCGGACGTGAGCATGATGGTGGCGACCGAGGCAAGCTCCGGTCTGGCTCCCATCTCTCCGGCAAGAGCGAATCCGTCCATGCCCGGCATCATGAAGTCTATTATTGCCAGTCGAAAGGGACGTCCTCCCCGTGCAGCTCGGTCGAGTTCATCCAGAGCAGACTGGCCACTGTCGGCCAAAGTGGGAAGCATCCCCCAGTAAGATAGGACCTCTTGCAGGAGTTTCCGGTTGGTGAGGTTGTCGTCCACGACAAGTACGGGCATGCCTTTCAGATTGGGCCGGGGGCCGGCCTGGTCGTCCTGCACGCGTTCCTCTCCGGTCCCGAGGCGTATCTCGAAATGGAATGTGCTTCCCGCTCCTTCCTCGCTCTCGACCCAGATGCGGCCGTTCATCATGTGGACCAACTGGGACGTGATGGCGAGTCCCAAGCCGGTTCCCGAATGCCTCTTGGTGCTGGAGCCGTCTCCTTGTTGAAAAGCCTCGAAGATCCTTCCGTGCATCAAACCGGGTATGCCGGTCCCCGTGTCGGAGACGGAGAAATGCAGGAGGGTTTGGCCGTCGAAGAAGCCCTCCGATCTTACTTTCACCACGATCTCTCCCGCATCGGTGAACTTGATCGCATTGCCCACCAGGTTCACGAGAATCTGGCGCAGCCGACTCGGGTCTCCAGAGAGCTTGTCAGGCACATCGGGGTCCACGTGATATGCCAGTTCGAGGCCTTTGGAATGGGCCTGCACGGCCAGCGTCTTCATGGTGTCGCCCACGCAGTCTTCCAAAGAGAAGTCTTGCGTGACCAGCTCGAACTTACCTGCCTGCATTTTTGAGAAATCGAGGATATCATTCACCAGAGCGAGCAACGAATCAGCGGACAACTTCACCGCCTCGAGATACTCCCGTTGCTCGATGCTGAGGTCAGTATCCAGAGCCAGTTGGGTCATTCCGACGATGCCGTTCATGGGGGTGCGGATCTCGTGACTCATGTTTGCCACGAACTCGCTCTTTGCCCTGTCCGCGTCTTCCGCTTCGAGCTTTGCGTTCACGAGATCGGTCACGTCGATCACGTTCAGTATGGTCCCTACATACGCATCACCACGAAGCATCGGCTGCACCCGGAAAGAGAAGTGCTTGCCCATCAGCTCGCGTTCGATTACCCACCGTTCGCGTCTGCTTCCGTTCCTGTAGCTTTCCAACAATTGCCTGGCCCGCTCCGTGGCCCGGCTTTCGGGGTGGACCGACCACATGCTCTTACCGATGAGCTCTTCCCTGGTCACCTTCATCTTGTCGAGAAACCATTGATTGACTTCGATGACGTAGTCGTTCTCATCGACTACCACGATCCCTTCGTCCATCCCTTCGATCATGATTCGGAGTTTGTGCTCTTCGGTCGCGACTTTTTGAAAGACTGCCGAGAGTCTGTTCTCAGCCGCTTCCCTCTCAGATATCTCCCGCATGAGGTGTTCGTTCGCGGCGCGGAGTTCCGCGGTGCGTTCCTCGACCTTGCGCTCCAGGTCTAGTCGGGAGTCTTCCAAGTGTACGAGGGCATGGTTCAGTCGACTCTGTTGATGCCCCACCCGCCTGGAACACAGGTAAATGCCGACCATCCCGATCAGGTAGAGTATGCCGGTCGAGACGGCGAACATGTTGGTTTGCCGTTTTGCATCCGTGAGGAAGCCCTTGAGCGGCAGGCTGACGCCGACTCCCTTGCGCACATCGCCTGCCGTATGTCCCTCGAGGCAATAGCAGTCGACACAAGACGTGTTGATGGGCAAAGGCCGCACGAACCTCAGGTAGGGCTCGCCGTGGAGGGACACTACCCCTTGGACCTCCGGTGTTCCCTTCTCAATCGCCTGCAAGGCAGCGCGTAACCATTCATCGGGCGCATCGCGTTCCGAGACGGTTCGCACACCGATGATATGCCCTTCAATCCCGCAGCTTCGCGCAAAGTCCTGCTGCATCTGCCGGAGCATGTACGCGGGATTCATCAGGGTGAGACCCTTCCCTGAAGGGGTCCGGATGTCCCGCTCCGGAATCTCCGCCAGATGAGGGCTCGGAGGAGTTCGTTCATCGGTCGGCACGTACACGCCGCCATGGGACTCCCCCCAGAGCCGAAATGCGTAGTCTTTGTCCAAGTAGGCCCTTGCCACGCGAGCAGCGGCATTATAGGCCATACGGTTCACTTCGAATCTCGCCCATACGAACAGCATGAGCACCAGGACCGTCCAACCGGCCATCATGGTGGAGAAATAGAGACGCACTCTTCGCTGCGCCGCGGCATGAACTTCAGACGACGCTTCCATGGTCCCTCTCACCGGTTCCGTGGCCGATAGCCGCCGAGGGATGAATCAAGCCCGTTCTTCTCGCCTTCGCACTGCTGCCCGATTGCACGAATCTGTGGCAACACGGAGATGAAGTAATCGAAGATCCTGGGGTCAAAATGGGAGGGTTTGTACGCGTTCATTATGGAAACGGCTCGCTCCTCGAGGAACGCGGGCCGGTAGAGTTTCTTGTGGGTCAGGCGGTCGTACACGTCCACGATGGTCACAATTCTCGCGCTCTCGGGTATGTAGATGCGTGAGAGGGCCTGGGGATAGCCGGTACCGTCCCATTTCTCGTGGTGGGACAATGCAATGTCTTTGGCCATCTTCATGAAGGGGATTTTGGAGCCGTCCAGAATCCTCGCTCCCAGGATGGTGTGTGCTTTCATCACCTCTTCTTCTTCGGGAGACAGTTTCGACGGCTTGTGCACGATGTCGTCAGGTATGGCGATCTTGCCGATGTCGTGCAACTGGGCAGCCAGCCCGATCTGCTCCACGAGCTCCTCTTCCCATCCCAGGTACCCGGCCAGGACCTTCGCGTACAGTCCGACCCTCTTGATGTGGGCGAAAGTTTCGTCATGGTGTGATTCCAACGCTGCCAGCAGCCGCGAAACCATCTCTTCTTCGACCTCACGGACGGCCGAAGACTGCTCCTCTATACGCTTTTCCAGTTTTTCGTCGTATTGTTCCTTCTCGATGACCAGGCGACGTCTCTCCAGGGCGTTCTTCACGTTCAGGAGCACGTCGTTGAGGTCGAACGGTTTGAGTATGTATCCCCACGCGCCCACTTCGAACGCCATCAGTGCGGTCTTTCTGTCGTCCATGGCGGTGAGCATGATGACCGCCACCTCCGGGAATCGGCTTTTCATGAACGCCAGCAGATCCATCCCCGACATTCCCGGCATCATGATGTCGGTGATGACGAGCTGAAACTGTTCCTGCTCCATCAGAGTGACGGCCATTTCCCCACTCGATGCGGACGAACAGCGGTACCCCTCCATGGTGAGCCATCGAGACACAATTTCCCGCACGTCGGGTTCGTCGTCCACGACGAGGACTCGCTCTGCCGCAGATTGCTTCATCTCAACCACCACCCCGCGGGCGCGCCGGCACCGAAGAACCCTGTCACCGGCATCTGAGTATTTGCCTGAGACGAGTTGGTTCATCTCGTCAGGCCGTGGCCTGAAGAACCTGGTCAAGCAACTCGTCGATCCGGAATGGTTTGCTGACGAATCCGGCCAAGTTCCCCCGAAAACTCTCCCGACCCGCGTCAGTGTTTCCGCTCGTCACCACAACGCGTATGCCGGGGTTGAGCTCGACCAGCCTTTCCAGACACTGTTGACCTCCCATCTCCGGCATGATCATGTCCAGAATTACGACCTCGATGTCCGACCGGTTCCTGCGGTATATTTCGAGCGCTTCGCTGCCACTGCCCGCGGTAAGCACGTGGAACCCGGCTTTAGAGAGAATACGGGATCCCAGGTCGCGTACCGGCTCCTCGTCATCGACCAACAGCACTGTACCTTTTTCCGGCACGAGTCTCAAGTTGCCCCTTGGCGTCACAAGCCTCGTGTTGGTTGCGCTCGCGGGGAAGTAGACTCGAAACGTGGTCCCAATTCCCGGCCGGCTTTCGCAACGTATGAATCCTCCGTGTTGTTCGACAATTCCGCGAACGACCGAGAGTCCCAATCCGGTACCCTTTTTTGTATCACGATTCTTGGTGGTGAAAAAGGGGTCGAAGATTCGGTCGAGAATGTGCGGACTCATTCCGCATCCGGTGTCGGCAACCGTGAGCACCACATAGGTGCCGCAACGATGTGCCTCGCCGTTGCCGGAGCCCGGATTGCAGAGCTGCTCGACGCCGGTGCCGATGGAGAGAGTGCCTCCGCAAGGCATCGCCTCGGACGCGTTGATGGCGAGATTCAGCACTATCTGGTCGATCTGGGCAGGGTCCGCGTCAATCAAGGGCGGGTCCGTCGCGGGCCGAATCTCGAGCCGAACCGTTTTGACCGTGGTGCGTGCCAGGAGCGGCTCGAGTTGCGCGACGTGGCGGCTGAGGTCCAGAGGGCGTGGTTGCATCTCGGTCCTGCGACTGAACGCGAGCAGTCGCTGCACCAGGTGCGCTCCGCTCCTGGCTGTTTCGTTGATCTTCTGAAGGTCTTGGTATGCCCGTTCCCCTTCCTGGTGTTCCAGGAGCAGCAATTCCCCAAAGCCGAGGATGATGGTCAAGAGGTTATTGAAATCGTGGGCTATTCCTTCGGTCAAGGTGCCGATGGCCTCCATCTTCTGGGCCTGAAAGAGCTGCTTGCGGAGAATCTCCTTTTCCTGTTCCGCCTGCTTCATCTCCGTGACATCGAGGATCACGCCTATGAGGCCGGCCATGAGTCCGTCGGAACCGTGAAAGACCGATTTGTAGAACACCACGCTTCTCGAACTGCCGTCGGCTCGCTTCACTGAAGCCTCATAGATCTGAGTCCCGCCCTTGGCGAAGAGATCGAGGTCCTGGCTGTGGTACCGGTCGGCAAGGTCCTTGGGAGCGATGTCGTGCGGCATCTTGCCGACGATCGCGTCTTTGGACAGGCCGAGGAAATCGGAGAATGCCTTGTTGCAGCCAAGGTATCTGCCTTGTATGTCCTTGAAAAAGACCGGGTTGGGTATGGAGTCAAGCAGCGTCTGGAGAAACCTCAGATTCTCTTCCAGGAGATCTTCGGCACGAGTTCGCTCGGTCACATCGTTGAGAATCACCGCGGTGCCGGAAGATTGCCCGCTCGCGTCCAGTATTCGCTTGAATCTCACTTCGAACACCCTGTCCTTGTCTCCGGTCTTCAGCTCCTTCTCGAACACTGTCTCCGACTGCCTCCCGTGAGCGAATTCGGCCAATTCCGCGTCCAGCCAGAGGCGCAACTCCGGCCCGCATGAGTTGCCGACGCAGTGGCCTCTCTGCACCGGTGCGGCGGCCAAAAGCTGCAATGCCGCGCGATTCAAGGTCTCCACTTCGTGATGCGCATCGAGCATCATGCAGGGACTCGCCAGGCTTTCAAGCATAGTCAGATATTTGTTCTTTTCGTTGGTGGTGGCGCGGTTGGCAACTTGCAGCTCCTCCACCAACTCATCACGAGAGTGGGCCACCCACTCGGTGCCAAGCCCCAGCTCCAGCCTATCGAAGAAGCGATCGATGAACAGGAGGAAGCGGTTTTCCTGACTCCGACTCCACGCTGCCTGTCTCACCATGTCTTTGTAGCTCTGGCGGTATAGCTTCATCAGGCCCATGAATACGGCGAAGGTCACTCCTCGGGAGCGATAGCGTTGCGCCTCGAGAATGCCGAATGAGGCGATGGGGTCGCCCGCGAAGTCATCATCAGGCCCGAGTTCCGAGGGTGCAGGGTGGCCTTCCAGAGCGGACACGAGAGCCGAGGAAAGGCCTGAAACGGACGCACGCCAAGCCTCTGTCAACGTGGAGGAGTGCTTGGCGTAGTCCCGTTCTTTGGCGTATCTGAAAACCCTGTCTATCAACCAGTCTTCACGGCTCAATATCAATTCTGCCAGGTGCTTCATGGCGCACATCCGGGGATTCGGACGTGTCGAGTCATGACATCCGGGACTTCACCATGCGCCGCGACATCATGCCTTGACATCGTCGTTAGTAGTTATATCCGAGGTGCCTGAGTCCGCCACGAATGTTTGCATCGACGGGCAACGGCACCGAGACCCGGTGAGCAGGGTTCGATTGAGGAACATCCGCGATCTGTCGCACCACTGCGGGCTGCACGTATCCGCCGGGCTGGGCCACCGATACGACTCTGCTGCCGGCCTTCTCCGCACGTGCAAGCTCTTCGAGCACTCTCTTGATGCGAAGATCCGAGATCGACGCGGCAGGTCCACGCACCAGATAGACCGAAGACTGCACAAACAGCAGTGCCACTTCTCCCGGGACGGCCCTCCCGGTTTGGGTGTCTCCACGCTCCTCTGCGGAGTAGATCTTGATGATCTGAGGCCCTCGGTCGGAGAGATCCCGAACCGAGGACGCGTCCTGAGACGGGAGCGTGTCTCTCGCGGGCACCGCTCTCGCGGCATCGGGCCTGACGGTGACGACTGCGTTCAGATCACCGGCTTCCACGTTCCAGACTCCGGCGGAAGCCAACACCAAGATCCCTACTATTGTGGTCAGTATCTTTTTCATTTCTCTTCCCCTTGTCGCTGGTCTTGGGGGCCCGAAGCTGTGTGGTTCGCCGGATCATTCGCCGCTCATGTGGTCGGGCCACCGTTGACCGAGGGTTATGCAAGTGACGGGCCAAAGTGAAGGCCCCTCTGCATATTGCTAATCCATTGTTTTTACTGCCAACTCCCAGGCAAAGAAGAGAAGGGATACCAGGATCTCGTGAGCACACGTCATTACTGTGGGAACGACACCATAGAATTGTGGTCAAGTACCGAGACGCTCCCAATTGGTGGTTCATTCCCTTCTCCTTCCGATTCAACGGACACAAGGTAAGTGTCCGTCACGAAACGAGTACGTCAAGTCAGACCTAGTGACCCATCCCATGCCCGCAGGCGGGATATTGACAACTGGTACCGAGGATGTCACTCTTCTTGACGAGAGTTTCAGCAGACTTGAGGAGACGAGGCGATCATGGCTCGTATTCTTGTCATAGAAGATGAAACGGACATCAGGGGCTTGTACAAGAGATTCCTGGAGCAAGCGGGACACGAAGTCATGGAGGCACCCGACGGAGAAGAAGGGGTGAGACTCTATCGGAAAACTGCCGCAGACCTCGTGATCACGGATATCATCATGCCGGAGAAGGAGGGTATAGAGACCATCATGGAGCTCCGGAAGGACTTCCCTGAGGTCAAAATCATCGCCATTTCGGGCGGGGGGAAAGCCATGCCGAGCAGCACCTGCCTGAGTCTGGCCAAGGGTTTGGGTGCGACGAAGACCCTCGCCAAACCCTTCAAGCGGCAGGAACTCCTCGACGCAGTAGCTGAGGTCCTGGGACTCCGATGAGTGAGAGCCCGCCCACCCCAGGCACGGAGGCGATCGCTGTCTACCTGAATGGTGTTCCCTTTCCCCGTTTCCCCGGTCCGGTCGAAGAGTTCAGCGCATGGAGAAACAGACCGCGAAAATCCTCATTGTCGATGACGAGCCTGAGGTATGCCGGCTGTTGCAGCGTTGGCTCTCATCGGAAGGCTACGGGTGCCGATCGGCTTCAAGCGGCGAAATGGCGCTGGATTGCCTTGCCACGGAGGAATTCCATCTCCTGATCAGTGACATCATGATGCCGGGAATGTCGGGAATTGATCTGCTCGGCGTCGTGACATCGCAACATCCCGGCGTAGCGGTGATCCTGGTGACCGCAGTCGATGACCGGGACACCGCGATCATGACCCTCAAGATGGGGGCGTTCGCATACATCGTGAAGCCCTTGGAGCGCAACAAAATCCTGTACCATGTGACCAGCGCCTTGGAACGCCGTCGGCTCACGCTGATCAACCGAGAATGTGCACAGACACTTGAGGGGAAGTCGCAACTCAGCGAGAAACTCGAAAAACTCATCCACTCGCTTCCCATTGGAGTCGCGGAGTTCGCCCTGGCACGGCCGATTCCGTGCGACGACCCGGTCGAGACCATACTGTCTTCGCTCATGGACGCCGGCATCACGCACGGCAACTCGGAGTTTGCCCGGATCAACAGACTGCCGGGTCTTGACCAGCTCAAGGGGCTCAGGTTCCGAGAAGTCTTCCCTTGCGGCGAGCAACACCGGCAAGTGTACCGAGGATGGATTCAGAACCGCTTTTCTACGCGCTCCTTCGAGTCAATTGAGGGAGCCAAGGAAGGTGCGGCCCGGTATTTCGAAAACATGCTCGTAGGCAACGTGGAGAATGACGCGATCGCGGATTTCTGGGCACTCAAGAGGGATATCACGCACCGCCGCCAGCTTCGTCAGGCCCTCTTCGAGGAGCAGAGGGAACCGAGCGAGCACCACGAGCTTGAGCTCACCACCGCCGGGTTCGAGGAGCAGCCGGATGGGAAACACCTTGCACCGAACCCCCTCACGATTAATGTAAGAGCCAGCCTGGACGAGGCGATTCAAGGAGGCGAAGCGGATTCGGCACGGTTACGCAGGCTGGTGACCGGTCTGGTGGCGGGGGCGATCGAGTCGTGTCCCATGGGCGGGGCCATCAAGGTGCAGACGGACCATCCGAACACGGCAGATGAAGCTGGGGAACGGAAAACCACCGGCGAAGGTGCTCTCGTCCTGTGGCGTCTGAGGGCCGCCGATATGGCCGGAGATGTGCGTTGCGGAAAGAGCGATGCCGATCTCATGGCCACATACGGGCTTTCACCCCGGGAACTCCAACGGATCTTCGGGGAACTGGTAGATATGGGTGCCTTGCGTATAGAAGAACTCTACGAGCGTTCCATGTCCGCGGGCGGTGCGCTGCCGTTCTGGCCAGCAGAGCTCCCCAAACATTACCTTACGGTGGCTCTGCCGATCTTCGAGGCAGGGCTCCCCGAAGTCAAGGGCCTGTTCCGGGAGATCACGGAAAAAGGTCTGGGAATCACCGGCCTCCCCACCCGAGTCGGCGACGTCAAGAATCTGGAGATACCCACAAAAGGGTTGATTGTCGATAAGGACCGGATCTCATTCACAGCCCAGTGCAGGTGGGTGAAGTCCGTGGGCCCCGAGCGCATGATTTCCGCGGGGTTTCAGATCACGGACATAGACGAGGAATCCTTGGATGCCCTGAGAAAGCTTATCAGATCCTTCTGTCTCGGCGATTGACCGGACGGCAGGGAAGGAGTGAGTTCATGGCTGAAAGACGCATACCCAAGATTCTCATCGTGGACGACGAGCCACATATACGCGAACTGCTATCCCGTTGGCTTGAGGCAGAGGGGTACGAATGCGATCTCGCATCCGACGGAGACATGGCGCTGGGACGCCTGGGGACCGACGATTTCCAGCTCGCGATCATCGACATCATGATGCCAGGCATGAACGGGGTTGATCTGCTCACTGCGATTAGGGCCCTTTACAGAAACGTGGCGGTGGTTATGGTCACAGCCGTTGATGACCGGAAGACCGCGGTCCTTACGCTGGAAATAGGGGCATACGGCTACGTCATAAAGCCGTTTCACAAGAACGAAATCCTGATAGGCGTGGCGAGCGCGCTGGAACGACGTCGGCTGACGCTCCTGAGCGAAGCGTACGAGCGTTCTCTGGAAGAGGAGGTCGCACAGAGAACCCAGGAAGTGCGAGACAGAGAGGAAGACACCATCTTCCGTTTGGTTTCGGCCTTGGGATATCGCGACACGGAAACCGGAGCCCATGTGCGACGAATAGGCCTTCACGCCGCTGAGATCGCGAGATATCTCGGGTGGGAGCGCGAGCGAGTCGGGCAGATTCGCCTGGCCGCTCCGATGCATGACGTGGGCAAGATCGGGATTCCTGACAGCATTCTGCTCAAGCCGGGACCGTTGTCGCCGGAAGAGGCCGAAATCATGAAGAAACATACCGATATAGGAGGCCGGCTTCTCGCGGGGTCAAAAGCACCCATGCTCCAGATGGCAATGGAGATTGCCTGGTGCCATCACGAGAGATGGAACGGATCAGGCTATCCGCGGAGATTGGCCGGAGAGGCCATACCTGAAGCGGCCCGAATAGTGACGATCGTCGATGTCTATGATGCGCTTACCCATGATCGGAGCTACCGGCCGGCCTTCACGGAACTGAAGGCCTATTCCATGATGCATGCGCTGAGGGCCGAAGCGTTTGACCCAAGGATCTTCGACTGCTTCATGGAGGTGCTCCCTTCCCTTCGCGCGATCAGTGAGGAGCTGGGAGAAGACGTCCCACCGGAGTATGAGTACGCGAATTATTGCGGCCGGCAAGAGCACGAACCACCAAGAGACAAAGACACCAGGAAAGCCTGACCCCAGGAATGGAAGCCTGAGGATTATTCTTTGTGTCTTGGTGTCCTTGCGGTGAACTCATACGGGAACGCAATTCCGACCAACATTTTTGTGAGATTCCCACTTGACTGCTTGCTCTCTTGATGATTGTGTGATGCGCACGCGGGGCGAAACGGCACGCCCCCGGAAGCCTCTGGGTACGGACGATTGGGGTCATCATGGATGAAACATCTCGCGAAAAGGCCTGTGGAGAGCTCGTGGATTGCGAGGAACGGTACCGACGTTTGTTTGCAGATGCCCCGATCGGGATCTTCCAGGCGACGCCCGATGGCCGTCTGTTGACAGTGAACGCTGCTCACGCACGGATCTTCGGATACGCCTCTCCTGAAGAGGAAATAGCCTCTGTCGGGCACGTGGGTGAGGAACACTGGGCGGACCCGGAGAAATTCCGGCAGACGATCGAAGCCGTCCTGGCCAAGGGGCACGTGGCCGCTGTCGAAACGAACTTCGTCCGAAAAGACGGAAGCTTCCTCGTGGGAAACCTTCATCTCCAGGCGCTGAGGCACAGCGACGGATCCGTTGCGTGTCTGGCCGGCTTCGTGGAAGACGTGACAGAACGCAAGCGCGCTGAACAGGAACAGGAGAAGCTGAGGGACCGCCTTATTCACGCGCGAAAGATGCAGGCCGTTGGAACTCTGGCAGGAGGAATAGCCCATGACTTCAACAACATGCTGACGGTAATCCTGGGCTATACGGAGCTTCTCATGGAGAGCACGAGAGAAGGCACTCCAGAATACGCGGACCTGCAGAAGATACTCGAAACTGCCCGCAACGGAGCCGATCTGGTCAAGAGTCTCCTTGCCTTCAGCAGACAGGATGATTCCCGTCCGCAGAAGGTGAACCTGAATCGCCGGATAGAGCAGGTCCGCAAGCTGGTCTCCAAGAGCCTGCCAAAGATGATCAGCATCGATCTCGATCTTGCCGAAAATCTTGCCCCTATCCATGCTGATCCGGGCCAGATAGACCAGCTCTTGGTGAACCTGTCGGAGAATGCCAGTGAGGCAATGCCGGAGGGCGGAAAGCTCATCATCCAGACGCGAAACGTCCCCCATGCAGAGCAATTGTGCAGGAACCATCCCGGCGTTGAGCCCGGCGACTATGTCCTGATCCGTATGTCGGACACCGGTTCAGGAATGGATGAGCATATTGCCGAACGGATATTCGATCCGTTCTTCACGTCCAAGGCGAGGGACTCTCGAAAAGGCACCGGGCTGGGGCTTGCCATCGTGCAAGGGGTGGTGCAACAGCACTGCGGTTGCATCGAGTGCCACAGCGAAGCCGGAAAAGGAACCACGTTCAGTATCTATTTGCCGGCCATGAAGAGGCCCGAGAGAACCGCGGCACCGAAGAGACCGGACGCACAGGCTCGGCCGACCCGAACCATACTCCTCGTCGATGATGAGGAGTACGTGCGAGATCTTGCCAAGAGGGCTCTGCTTGCCGCGGGATACACGGTCCTGGAGGCGGCAAACGGCATTCAAGCCGTCCATGTGTACAGGAAGAAACAGGAATCCATCGCCCTGGTCATCCTCGATCTCATTATGCCGGAGATGGGAGGCAAGCGATGCCTCGAGGAACTGGTGAAAATCAACCCCGATGTGAAAGTCCTGGTTATGACCGGATTTGCCGCTGATCAAGTGGACGACGAGTTGAAGAGGACCGTGAAAGGATTCCTGACAAAGCCCCTTGAAATGAGGCGGCTCGTCGAGGAAGTAGACAATACCGTCGGCTGTGGAAACCGAGGGCCGCAAGCAGGATGGTCGGATCGCAGCCGGCTCACCGGCTCGTAGCACGACGCCTCCCCGACCCGATCGGCAGTGAACGGAATGAGCCTTTGAAGGAACCACACGTGACGACGGATGCCGGTGGAGAAGGAGTCATTGGAAGACTGCTTCCCGCTCTTGGAGCCGCTATGAAAGAACGCACCGTGATAGGCCTTTCAGTGGCCTTCTTCGTACTCGTATGCGTGAGTGATTCTCTCATCGAAGCGTTCGTGTTCAAATCGAAGCCCTTCTGGGACTCCCTGCTGGGGGATGTATCGGCTCATACCTTCTATCATCGAGCCCTGGTGACCATCGCGTTCCTCATCTTCGGGATGATCGTATCCCGGGCGTTCAGAAGGCAAAGCCTGGCGGAACAATCTCTGCGGCAGCGTTCCGATGAACTGGCCGAGTCCGGTCGTCTGCTCCGGAAGGAGATTGAGGAGCGGACGAGGCTGGAGGCAGAGCTGCGGGAGAGTCAAGAGCAATTCAAAAACCTGTACGAAGAGACGAAGAAGTCCGTCGAGCTCTACCGATCTCTTCTCGATTCGACGCCCGATTCGATAGTGATTTACTCGCCTGAGGGATTCCCCGAATACCTGAATCCCTCTTTCGTGCACACATTCGGATGGACTTTGGAGGACGTGCAAGGGAAACGGATCCCCTTTGTCCCTGACACGGAACGAGAGGCGACATCCGAGGCCATACGTCGCATCATGGTCGAAGGGGAATGGGTGAGCGGATTCGAGACCAAGAGATTGACCAAGGACGGCGGGCTCCTCGATATTCGGCTCAGCGCTTCGCGATTCCGAGATTCTGTAGGGAACCCTTCGGGGATGCTCGTCATCCTTCGCAACATCACGGAACGCAAGAGAGCGGAAGACGAGACCCGACGAACCAAGGCCATGTTGCATTCAATTCTCGAGAATTTGCCCACCGCGGTGTTCCTCAAGGATGCCGAGGACCTCAAGTATCTCCTGTGGAACAAAGCCAGCGCACATCTTTTCGGTTTGCCCGCGGAGAACGTGGTGGGAAAGACGGCTTACGAGCTGTTCTCCAGAGCTCAGGCCGATCTGTTCACCAGCCATGATCGGGAGGCGATCAGACTCGGTGTGCTCGTCGAAATCCCTGAAGAGCATCTGCAGACGAAACACGGAGGCACGAGGATTCTGCACATCAAGAAACTCCCCATACTCGACGAGCATGGCAGCCCAAGATACCTGGCCGGAATCGCAGATGACATCACCGAGCGCAAGGAAGCGGAACACGCCATGATCAAGGCACGCGAAATGGCGGAACAAAACAGCCGCGCCAAGAGCGAATTTCTTGCGAACATGAGCCATGAAATCAGAACGCCGATCAACGGGATAATGGGCATGACGGAACTCGCGCTCAACACCCAGCTCACCGCGGAACAATACGAGTATCTCGACGCGGTGAGGGTGTCCGCGGATTCTCTGCTGAAACTGATCAACGACATTCTGGACTTCTCGAAGATAGAAGCGGGAAAGCTCGATCTGATCAATGTCGAGTTCTCGCTACGAGACGCCATTGCGGACACCATGACCATCCTGGCCGTGCAGGCCCACAAGAAAGGCCTTGAGTTGGTGTGCCACGTGCCGCCCGAGATACCGGATGCGGTCATAGGCGACCCTGGACGGGTCCGACAGATACTCGTCAATCTCGCGGGCAATGCCATCAAGTTCACCGATCAAGGCGAGGTCGGCGTGTCAGTGTCCTGCGAGTCTCAGATCGGGCGCGAGATTGTCGTCCATTTTCTTGTGCGGGACACGGGAATCGGCATTCCCGAGGAGAAGCAACAAACGATCTTCCGTGCCTTTGAACAGGCCGACGGGTCAACATCTCGGAAATACGGCGGCACAGGCCTGGGCTTGGCGATTTCCTCCCGGTTCTGCGATCTCATGGGAGGACGAATATGGGTTGAGAGCGAAATCGGGCAGGGAAGCAGGTTCCACTTCACAGTGCCTCTCAGGATGCAGGCAGGGCAAGCCGTGCCTTGCATCCCTGAGGAAACGGTCACCCTGAAAGATCTGCCGGTCCTGGTTGTTGACGACAATGCCACCAACCGCACTATTCTGGAGCAGATCCTGCTCCACTGGGGCATGAAACCCACCGCAGTCGACAGCGGCAAAGCGGCATTGGAGGAAATCACCCGGGCCTGTGAAGCGAACAAACCATATCCCTTGGTAATCACCGACTGCATGATGCCCGAAATGGACGGATTTGCGCTCGTGGAGCAGATGAACGAGGATTCCCGTACGTGTCCGCCGACCATAATCATGCTCGCCTCAGCCGGCGAGCGCGGTGACGCTGCACGATGCCTGAAGCTGGGAATCGCCGCATACCTGCTGAAACCGGTGAAGCAGGCGGAGCTTCTCCTCACCATTTCGCGGGTGATGAAGGAACCGTCCTCTGTTGGCGAAACAGGTCCCTCGCTTGTCACCCGACACTCCATCCGGGAGAGCAAACGGCGGCTCCGCATCCTTCTCGCTGAAGACAACCTCGTGAATCAGAAACTGGCCAAGCGAATGCTCGAGAGGATGGGCCACGAAGTGGTGGTGGCAAGGCATGGACAGGAGGCGCTGGAGCTCTGGGACAAGGGAGCGTTCCATCTGATACTCATGGATGTGCAGATGCCCGTGATGGACGGTCTTGAGGCCACGAAGACCATCAGAGAGCGTGAAAGCAACCGGGGGGGCCACATTCCCATTATTGCCATGACCGCGTACGCTATGGCCGGGGACAAGGAGAGATGCATGGACGCGGGCATGGATGGATATGTTCCCAAACCGATTAACGCTCAGGAGTTGTTCCAGAGAGTTGAAGAAGTCACCACACCGTACCCGGAGGGAGCGCGACCCAGGGAGGTCGTATCGAGCAATCCCCAGGCCATTGCCAAGCACCGCATTCTCGACCGTGTGGGTGGCGATCCCGAGCTCTTGACAGAGATTCTGGACCTGTTTCTCAGCGACAGCCCCAAGCTCTTGACCGAGATGCGGCAGGCTCTTGAGGAGCATGACGCGGATCGCATGGAGAAGGCCGCACACGCCTTAAAGGGCTCCGTGGGCAACTTCTCTGCCAAGGGGGCAGAGCAGGCCGCGTTGAGAGTGGAGACTCTCGGCAGAACCAAAGAGCTTGATCGCGCTCCGCACGCAATACTGCTGTTGGAAAAGGAGATCGCCCGTGTTCGGGAAGAGCTCTTGATGCTCCGGCAAGAGATCCGACCCTGAATCCACTGTGGGTAAGTGGGGTGACGTATGCCTGATCCACATGAGTCGCGCCCGTCCCCCGCCACGACTCCGAAAGGCTTCGAGTGGTTGGCTCAACCGTGAGCCGCGTCCAGAGCCGCCTCTCCGGGGGTCGGGGGAGCCTCGCCGGCCGGCCGACGGGAAGTGATAATGTACGCGCGTTTGATGTCGACCCCAAAGAACGTCTCGTCACGGAGTTCCACGGTTCCGTGCTCGACCTCAGCGAGTTCCCGGACCGCTTCCAGGCCCGGGTCATTGTACGGAATCGGCACTATCCGCGACATCTTGAGGAATTCGTCCCGACTAAGGTGCTTCTTCAACGTGTCCGCATGTATCTGAAGAAACTCAGCTTGTCCTCGAATTGCCAAGGCGCGGAAACGACAAGGTCCCAGTCATTCGCGGCATCCTCAGGGAGGAACAGGGCAAAGAGGACAAAAGGTCCGTGTTCCTCCGACATTTCTCGCTCTGCCGCCAGGTATTTCTTGACCATTGCTCTCATATTTCGCTTGTCAAGGTCCTTGCGAGGCCGGCTCTACCGGACTTCCGCGGCTCCAGCGCGAGGATAGGCCTCTGCCTGAACCGGGATCGACGGAGGCGGCGGGCTGCCTGCCTCTGCCTTGCGCAATTCCTGAGTCAGGTGATCGCGTATGGTGCGTCGGTATTCGTAGTAATGCTCCGCGACCACGCACGCGGTGAAGAAATGTCGCAAGCGGGTCGGGAAACGTAGCAGCCCTCCGAGAAGGTAGCGCCAGAACTTCGCGCGTGACGAATAGACGATTCCCTGTCGGAAGACCGTAATCGCGACAGTCCGGATCTCTGATGCGAATGGCATCAGAAACCGCTTCTTCACCGGACACGGTCCCATGGCACGGTAATGATTGTACGCGCGATCCAGATAGAACTCCGGGTCATAGAGCACGTCATACAATCGTAAGAATTCATCGACTATTTGGGCCAAAGGACGGGTGGGTACAAAGTTGAGCAGGCCGGTCTGACTTCCGAGGTGATCCCCGACCCCCCTGAAAAGGAGCCGACCTTCGGTTTCCAGTCGTTTCCAGAGATCGGTCCCCGGTCCTGCCTGGAGCATCGTGATGAACATTTCGGGGATGTGATTGCGTATGGCAAAGTCGATGAGGCGCTGGTCCGCGCCGGGGCGTTCATGGTCGAACCCGATGATGCAGCCTGCCTGAACCTGTAACCCCGCTTTGTTGATCTTCCGGCACACCTCGTCCAGATCTACCGCTGCGTTCTGAAGCTTCTTCGTCTGCCTGAGGCTCTCCTCGTCGGGGGTCTCTATCCCGAGGAAGACCTTGAAGAAACCCGCTTTGCCCATCAACTCCATCACCTCGGGCTGGGCCGCAAGGTTCACCGACGCCTGTGTATGAAAATCGAACGGGTGCCCGCGCTCTTCCATCCACGGCACGAGAACCGTGAGAAGCTCCCTGGTTCGGCGCGGGTTGCCGACGAAATTATCGTCCACGAAAAAGACTTCTCGCCTCCATCCGAGTTTGTAGAGGACGTCGAGTTCATGCAGGATCTGTTCAGGAGTCTTGGTCCGGACGACACGTCCGAGCATCAAGGTGATGTCGCAGAACTCGCAGTGGAAGGGGCATCCCCTCGAAAACTGCACTGCCATGGCCACATAATTATCCAGGTCGAGCAGATCGAAACGAGGCGCAGGTGATTTGCTCAGATCAGCCGGAGCCATGGGCGTAATCACCAGGCCTGTCTCGCCTTTGGAAAGAGCTTCCAGCAATCGCCCGATTGTGTCTTCCGCTTCGCCTTTGACCACGATGTCGGCGCCGGCCTTGAGCACCTCTTCCGGAAAGTGGAACACCATCGGTCCGCCCACCACGACCGTCTTGCCCCTTTTCTTGGCCTCCCGGACGGTATCGAGTATCCCGGAGCTCTGGTTGACCATGCCGGTGACCAGCACGATGTCGCAGAAGTCCCATTCCTGTTGGGATATCGGTCTGACCGTGAGCTCGACGAGCCTTAATTCCCAGTCGTCGGGGAGCAGAGCGGCCACGGTCAAGAGACCCAGAGGCGGGTCCAGAACTTTCTTGCCGAGCATCTCGAGTACGCGGTTAAATGACCAGAACGTCTGCGGATAGCCCGGATTCACGAGAAGTGCTTTCATAATTTCTTCCTGATATTTCGGTGAAACAGCCCAGCCCAATATAGCATCCGCCCAAGAATAAACAAAGCCGAATTACGGTCGAACGCCGATGACTGGTGGAGAAGCGGGTGGGGAGGTCATGGGTTGGAAGGAAAGGAACCGAAGACTTGCCGTCTGGGTCGCACCTATGACTTCAAGGGAGATGCTTGCGAGCTCTCCCGCCTTCAGCTCTCGCCCCCCAACCACAACACTACGATGTGGACAGATTTCACGGGTGTCAAGAGCAGGGCTCGGTGTGAACGCCGGGATCGTTGAAAGGAAAGAAGCCGTCCCACAGCTCATCGACCCGCCGAAGTGCTTCCTTGAGGGGGAGCACATGGAGCACCTTATTGTCGTCTGTGTGTATCAGCCCAAGTTCCAGGAGTTTCCGGAGTCCGTCACCGATCTCAAAATCGAGCTTGCAGTCATGTCTCGTCTCGAACCAAGCCTCGACGGTATCGTCGAGCCGGCCGGCGGTAAGCCCCTTTTCCGAAGTCTGAAGGAAATAGTACGCCAAGAATACCTCTTTGCATTCCTCTTCTTCGGCTGCATCGACCAACGAATGGAATACTCCTACGTTGTTCACTAGGTTCCGAAAGTACAGGTTGTCGCTGAGTTCTTTCTGGATTTGGTACTTCCTGTTCTTGTAGGCCAGCCACTGCCGCACGACAAAGCTCCCGACCGCTCCGCCCACGCTCAGTAAGGCAATCGCCTGTTCCCACTCGTTCGCCTGCACGGTCCCCTTGTACCCGAAATAGGCTCCCACCAGCGTGAACAACACGAAAAGCGAAGTAAGCAACTTGGTCGTGAGAAGCGGAATCCCGGCCAGAATCGCCGGCCCAAGCACATAGAGCTTGTCCCTGACGGTCATCCCGATACGAGAGTTCGGAAACAGCATCTCCATGTCTCTCTTGGGGATGTCCTTGAAAAGCTTGATGATGGTGCTTCCTGGCTCAAAGGGCAAGTGCCGGCGATGCTCGGCCTCAAAGTACGCTGCGGGCTTGAAGCGAGCAATAAAGACCACGCGCTCGAAGATCTCCTCTTCCTGCACGTGTTCCCGCAATCCCCACAATGTCTTGTGCGTGACTATCTCCTTGCGTGAGCCGCGTTGGAAGAACTTCACCGTCTCGAAATCGTCCAGGTCCACGCGGATCTTGACGCGGAGGTACCCGCTCGAGCCATACGCAAGCGCGAGATCTTCCTGCCGTAACTCAACATAGTTGGCGTCGTTGAGCACCTCCTCAAGTGTTGACAAGACCTCATGATTGGCCTGCCTCAGCTCTTCCGCGGTGGGTGGCCTATGTGGGCGCATGTCCGGACTCATGAGGAAATAGCCATCCTTGAGTGCCTCCAGTTTCTTGTGAAAGGAGAAGTGGTACACACTCGCGACGATCTCACAGAATTTCCCGAAATCCGCCTTCTGTTCGTCGGTCTTCAGACTCCCCTCGTCGGTGAGCATCCGAACCACATCGCGACACCTGAAGGGGATATACCGCTCTCTGTTCGAATATTCCGCCATCGTTCAACCTTGGTGCTGCATTGCGTGCTCAAGCCTCGGGGATCTTCCCGTCGGCTACCCGTACTCTCACGGCATCGGCTGCGGAGTGATCGAGAATCACTTCAGTGCCATCGGGCTTAATGACGGTCCAGGCAGCCCCGTCCTGTCGTCTGGGGCCGAGACGCACATGCAGACCCGGCTGAAGCCCCGCAACCGCACCGCTTGATTCGACCGTTCCCGTGATCCCTTCACGGAGCATGCTCACACTCGACACCGTGCCCGGGCTTGTCCGGGACAGGCCGGCAGGGATTTCCGAGCCGTGGGGATCCCGTTGAGGGTGCCCCAAGAGATCGTCGATGTAGTCAACCGAACCCTCATCGTGAAGGTGCTCCAGTTCATGAGCAGTGTAGTGAATCGTATCTTCAGGGGTTCCTACGTGCCGCAGATAGGCCTCCCAGAGCCGGTGAGCTCGAAGTATGCGAAGCGCTTCCCGGTGACCCGCATCGGTAAGCACGACCGAAGCGTCCACGCGGCCCAGCAGCCCCTGCTTTTGCATGGATCTGACCACCGAGCGCAGCTCCCTGCCACGTCCGTCGACGAACTGATCGAGCACCGAAAGCGCGAGCGGTTCACCCCTTGCGCGTAGTACCGAGGCGAGAATGTCCTCGAGCAACTCCTGGGGTATCATGGCTCTTCGCCGCATCCAACCTGCGAGCAAGCCGTATCTCGGCGCAACGACCAATACCACGAGGAACTGAAACGTGCAGAACAACATGATGGCTCCACCACCGGCCGAGTCGAGCCACATGCACAAGTACAGCCCACCCACCACGCCGCTCAGTCCAAACAGCGCGGACACGAGCATCATCCGATCCAGTCGGTCGCAAAGGAGATACGCGGTCGCGGCAGGAGTGATCAGCAGTCCCACAACCAGTATGACGCCTACCATGCTTACCGCGCTCACCACCACCAAGGATACGCACGTGGTAAGCGCGTAGTCGATCAGTATCACCGGCATCCCGATGGATGCCGCCATGATCGGGTCAAAGCTCGTGAGCTGAAACTGGCGAAAAAACAACACGATTACCGACAGGACCAGCGCAGCCACAAGCACGGCTACCCAGAGATCCGCATCGGCCACTCCCAGGACGTCGCCCATGATGAAGTGCATCAAGTCGATGTGGATGTAGTTCCGAAACACCGACACCAGGACCACTCCACCGGCAAAGATCCCCGTGTACATAATTCCTATGACGGTGTCGTCCTTTAGCCGTGACACCCGGGCGACAAATCCGATGGTAGTAACAGTGATGACCGCGGCCAGAAGCGAACCGATCAACATCGAAGGAGCATGCGCCTCAATGCCGAACGCCAGCTTCATGAACAGATAACCGCCGGCTATTCCCGCAATCATGGCATGGGAAAGGGCATCACCGAGGAAAGCCATTCGCCGCAGAATCACCAGGCAGCCTACCACGGAACAGACCGTGGCGGTCACGCACCCTCCGATCAGCGCCTTGACAAAAAAACCTTCCCTCAGAGGACCTATGATTGCATGCGCCAGCGACTCGACCATCACGCCCTCACGTCAGGGAGAGAAGATGTCCGGGGCAAAGGATTTCCTAATTGCCCGCCGCGAAATAACCCTGTCGTCTTCCGTGCTCCGTTTCCATGGGTTGAAACCCATGGCTATTCAGGGAGCGCCCATGGGGGCGCGGGCTTTCCTGCCCAGAAAGGGCTGACTGTGAATAGCCGTAGGTTTCAACCTACGGGAAGCGAGGCGCGGCAATAAGGTTCACTCGTTGATCGCAATTGCAGGGTCTATCTTGCCGCAGGACCTAAGAAAAGCCCCTTCCCCGGGAACATGCATGTCCGCACGAAGTCACGAAGGGGGGGTCACGCGGGGATGAGGTACTCCCGGAGTTCCGGGGTGAACTGGGCTTTCAGCTTCTTCAAGGCCCGGTTCTCAAGTTGGCGAACACGTTCCCGTGTCGTTCCGAAGCGGTCGCCTATTTGCTGGAGAGTCCAAGGGGTTTCCTCGAAAAACCTTTTGTCGATGATGAATCTTTCCCTCTCATCGAGCTTTGCCATGGCTTTTACCATGGCCTTGCTCACCGTGGTTTCGGCTTCCTGTGCGAGGAGCATCTCTTCCTGACTGGGGGATTCGTCCTCGAGCATATCGATCCCGGTAAGGCTCTTGTCTTCGCCGAAAGCCTGGTCCAGAGACCACTCTCGGGCTTTGATCCTCGCCTCTACTTCGATGATGTCATCTTCTTTGACCTTGAGCTCCTCGGCCAATTCCTTGACCCTTGCGTCTTTGGACTCTCTGTCGAAGTGTTCGCCTATGTCGCCGATGCGGAAGAAGAGCTTCCTTTGGGCCTGAGTCGTGCCGAGTCTCACCAGGTTCCAGGACCTGAGAATGAAGTTCTTCATGTACGCCTTGATCCACCATACGGCAAAGGAAACCAGTCGAAAGCCCTTGTGGGGGTCGAATCTCTTCACCGCTTTCATCAGCCCGATGCTGCCCTCCTGAATGAGGTCTTGCACCGGCAGCATATAATGCCTGTATTGGTACGCGATCTTGACTACGAACGGAAGATGTGACACCACCAGTTCGTGAGCTGCTTGGACGTCTCCCGTCTCCCGGTACCTCACCGCGAGTTCGAATTCCCGCTCAGGGGACAGCGGCTTGATCGTTCGCACCTGGCTGAGAAAGCCGTCCGATTGAGTCGCCACTACAGGATAGTTCATGTGTTCTGCTCCGAATTTCGGTCCGAATTGCGCGTATTTCTCCCTTGGGATGGCGCATACGACCTCATGAGAGGGTTAATCATTCCCTTTCTTTTTGTCAACCCCTGAGCAAAAAGGTTTCATTCGGGCACATCGTAGTGGGCAGGAGATTTTTCGCAAGGCACGCGCGGCTCCGAGACGTGGTATGATCCGGCAGCAGCTACATCGGGAGCGCTTCACGAGGTGACAGCATGACCAGGCCACGAGTCCTCATAGTGGAAGACGACAGCACCATTGCGGAGCATCTTCGCAACGCGCTGGCTGAGCTCAATTTCGCGGCAGCCGGTTCCGTCAACACCGGAGAAGCGGCCATCATCAAGGCCGTGGAAACTCGCCCCGATATCGTGCTCATGGACATCATGCTCAGCGGAGACATGGACGGCATCGATGCGGCCCAAGCGATCCGGTCTCAGCTCGCAATCCCGGTGATCTACCTGACCGCGCACTCCGGGGATGAAACCCTCGAGCGCGCTAAGCTCAGCGAACCCTTTGGATATCTTCTCAAGCCGTTTCGCAAGCAGCAGTTGCGCATTGCCATCGAAACCGCTCTGCACCGTCACCGTCTCGAGGCAAGGGTCAAGGAGAGCGAAGAAAAGCTGGACGGCATCATCCGATCCGTGACCGACCACATGGTCATGGTCAATGAAGATCTCGAAGTGGTCTGGGCCAACCACGTGGCCACGGACCTGTTCGGGAAGGATCTGGTGGGCGGAAAGTGCCACAGTGCGATCCGAGGATCGGACCGCGCATGCGAGCCGTGTCACGTGAGAGAGACCTTCGCGGACGGCGGGACGCACCAGCACGAGATGGAAGTCGAAGCGCGCGACGGCCGGAACATTGCCATGTGGTGCACCTCGAGCGTTGCGGAACGTCACCCGGACGGCCGCCCCAAGACGGTGGTCGAGGTATGTCGAGATATCACCGACCGCAAGCGCGCAGAACAAGCTCTGAGGGAAAGCCATTCGGAACAGGAAAGGCTGGTCAGGGAACGCACAAAGGAGCTGTCTGAGACAAACGAGCGGCTCCTCCAAGAGATCACGGAACGCATTGCCGCGGAAAAGGCAGCACGAGAGAGTGAACGGCTTTTCCGAGCGATCTTCGAGTCCGCGCTGGACTGCATCTTCATCAAGGACCGGTCGTTGCGATACGTCCTGGTCAATCCGGTGATGGAGAGCCTATTAGAGACCCCCGAGGCCGGGATTGTCGGCCGAACCGACAGGGACCTGTTCGGAGAACAGGTCGGCGAGCACCTTATGGAAGTGGAGGCTCGGGTCTTGGAAGGTCAGCTTGTCGAGCAAGAGCACACCAGGCCCGTGGACGGCGTTGATCGCACTTTCCACGACATACGGGTCCCTCTCCGGGGAACGGACGGCAGCATCGTAGGCATCTGCGGCATTTCCCGTGACATCACGGACCGCAGGACAAAGGTTCGGCTTCCCCGGACCGCGATTGAGGATTATCCCTCCAAGGCCATGCAGATCACTCTGGCAAAGAGCCGCCGAGTCGCGGCCACGGACAGCATCGTACTGCTGCTCGGTGAAAGCGGGAGCGGCAAGGACTACCTCGCTCGCTGGATTCACGACCATTCTCCCCGTGCGAGCGGACCTTTCTTCACCGTGAACTGTGCGGGCGTTCCTGCGGATCTCGCGGAAGCGGAGCTGTTCGGCTATGAGGCAGGCGCGTTCACCGGAGCCCGAGCCCGCCAGCGGGGCCTTTTGGAACTGGCTGAAGGTGGAACGCTCCTCCTGAACGAGATCGGCGAGCTGCCTGTGGCGTTGCAGGCCAAGCTGCTCACGTTTCTGGACACTCGCAGCCTGACCAGGGTCGGGGGAAGAAAGACCATCAAGGTGAGCGCGAGGCTCATCGCGGCCACGAACCGGGACCTCGTGAGGGCGGTTTCTGACGGGAGCTTCAGGGCGGATCTCTTCTATCGTCTGGATGTATTCTCCATACGAGTGCCCGCGCTTCGGGAACGGATCGAGGACCTCCCTGCATTGATCGACCGGATCGTGTCCCGACTCACGGAGGAATTGCAGCTCGGGTCGGTCCCTGAGATCGACGCGAGGACGCTGAGGAGGCTCGGGCAGTACCAGTGGCCGGGGAATGTGCGTGAGCTGCGCAACGTCCTCGAGCGTGGCTTGATCCTCACCGGCGGATCTGCCTGGAACCTCGAAAGCCTCATGACCGAAGACCCCGAAGAAGGCGATTGGGTGTGGTCTGTGCCGTTCCCACCCAAGCCCAGCCTCACCGATGCGATCACGGAGATGCGCTCGAAGTTTGTGCAGGAGGCTCTGCGTGCGTGCGGCGGGAATCAGTATCAGGCCGCGGCCTTGCTGGGAATTTCCCGGTTCGCCCTGATTCGGCTTATGAAGAAGCACGAATCCGACGATAGAGAATCGTGAGGGAGCTTAGGTCGCGCATGAAACTCGGTTCCGCACTCTCCGCTAAGGGCCCGCGGCAAAACAAGCCTTGCAACCACGGTGAATGAGAGAACAGCATTCACTCGCTTCACCACCGTAGGTTGAAACCTTCGGCTATTCACGGGCTGCCCTTTCAGGGCAGAAGAGGCCCGCGCCCTGCTGGGCGCACTGTGAATAGCCATGGGTTTCAACCCATGGAAGGGGAGCACGCGAGATGACAAGGTTATTTCGCGGCAAGCCCTAACGACGGTGTCTCCAATAGGCAGGACGTCGCTTGGCATGGGCGATTGCCACAATCACGATCTGCCGGCATCCCCAGTGGAAGACAACGGAATATGGGTAGCGTTGCAGGCGGCATTGGCGGCAGCCGGCATAGGTCAGTGGGAATCGACCGGGGCTTGCAGCGATCTTCTCGATCGACCTCCGAGGCGAATGTAAGTGCCGTCGACCGACCCCGTTCAGCGTACCAGGTGAACGCTTCGTCGAATTCCGCACGGGCCTCCGCATGGAATTCAATGGGGCCGGTCATCGGTGAGTCGGGCGAGAGCCTCTGTGCGGATCGTTTCCCAGGGAACCGTTCTTGCCGTCCCCGCTTCGATCTCCGCGACCCGCCGTTCAAGCTCGGGTCCCCAAGACTCATCGAGGGGCAGATCAACATCAGCCGGCAATGTCTCCCAAAGCGCGTCAATCAACTGCAGTCGCTCGATCTCGGAGAGCCGGCAGGCATCGTGAAGCACCGACGTGAAATCAGGCATTGTCTTTTCTCCTGCAGAGAATCCCGGTGGGTAACCGTTCAACCGGTGCATGGCCGGAGCCGTTTCGATGATTGCACAAGCGCCTGAGAAGCAGTGGTGAACGCTTACCCCGGTGCGGAGTCGCCTTCTCCGGCCCGTATACCACGTGGTCGATCAATCGGTCAAACCCGTTGACTGATTCGGAGTTTGCCTGATAGAGCTGGAGGTGAGACTGGAATTGCATGCCCGCCAACACGGGAGCAACTGCCTCTGGCGGAGGTGCGGATGTGAACCCAAGAGGCCCGCAGGGCAATACCGCGCTTGATCGTGCAGGAGGCCGGAAGCAGATCGAGGCGCTCCTCAAGTCCCACGGAGCCAAGAGGGGAGCGGAATTCGATAACGAGAACGCCGATGGGGGTGACATGAAGGACCGTGAGCCGGCAGCCGGCACGCTCAAGGACGGCTCAAAGCCGTGAATTGCGGCTTTGCTTGACGCACCTGATACGCCTTGGCTTTCCCGTCATCGCGCGGTAAAATGATTTACTCCTCGACTCCCTTTCTTCCTAACATGTGATGCGCCCTCCGTTGGCGTTCCACAAATCCCCATCGAAGAACGAACGTTGCTCTTTCGGGACGATTCCGCGGCGGGGGGATCGAGGGCCAGGCGGAGAAGCTTGGCCATGCGCAGGGCCATGTCCGTGTTGTCGTACGAGCCCGCAAACTCCTCTTCGCCCGGACCGGCGGCGAAGGTGATCACCGGTTGCGCGGTGTGCACGAACGCGGTCCAGCCGACCTTTGCACGCTCGCTCGCAATCGCTCCGAGCGCATAATGCATCCACGAAAACAGGTACTTGTCGATCCGCTTCCCGTAGCCGCGGAGCTCCTGCACCGAGCTCGCCTTTGTACCGGCCGGGTGCTTCGACAAGAAAGCCCGTTCCCTATCCGTCAGATCAAACCCTCCGGCCTGGACGATCCGGTCAAGCTTGTCGGGTTCTCTCTTGGCTCGTCTGCTGAGATACTCCGTGCTGTTCGTGATCGGCCCCAACGCTTTCATGTCAAGGGCATACTCCGTTCCCCGCCCGAGGCCGAGCCCGCCGGTTTCATGATCCGCGGTGACGACGACCAACACGTCCGAATGGGCCTTCTGATACTCCAACGCGACTCTCACCGCATCATCGAACGCGATCGTGTCGTGAATCGAAGCCTTGATGTCATGGGAGTGGCACGCGTGGTCGATGCGACCGCCTTCAATCATCACAAAGAAGCCGTTGGGATTGCGCCCGAGTGTGGCGAGCGCGAACCTGGTCATGTCCGCCAACGACGGCTGATTTCCCAGTTCCGGAACATTCCCTCGATCGAGCTCGTACGCCATGTGCGAGTCGGCAAACAGACCGAGAAGCTTGTCCGTGCCGGCAGGGTCAACTGAGGCGAGCTCGGCCCCATTCGTGACATACCGGTAGCCCTTGGCGATCATGTCATCAACGAGATTCCTGCCGTCCGAACGCGTGCTCCCCTGGCGATCCCGCGGCAGGAAGTGCCTCAAACCGCCACCCATGGCGACCTCCGGGCTGAATGCCGGTAATTGGTCCGCAATGAGATTCTCTTGGTCACGGTTGCTCGCGTGGCCATACAAAGCCGCGGGAGTCGCATGGGTCAACCTGGTGGTGCTGACCACTCCGACGGATAAGCCCGCGTTCTTGGCCGCGTGGCCGATGCCGAACACCTTCCGTCCATCCGGGAGCACGTTGATGACCTCGCTGACCACTTTGTGCCCTGAATACATT
This sequence comes from Thermodesulfobacteriota bacterium, assembly GCA_040755955.1. Classification (GTDB taxonomy): domain Bacteria; phylum Desulfobacterota; class Desulfomonilia; order Desulfomonilales; family Desulfomonilaceae; genus JBFMAA01. The sequence continues at coordinate 82,723 of JBFMAA010000001.1, read as the reverse complement.
GCGGTAGCGGCCGCGGCCGAATCCGTGACCTCGGAGTTCGCGGAATGGGTGGTGGTGATTCCACGGGTGACGATGGAGTCCACGATCAGCGTCTTGCCCAGGACTTCCTTCGCGTAGACGGCCGCGGACCGTATCTGGTTGATGCCCATTCCATCGCCTATCAGCAGGATGATGCCCCGGGGTTGGCGTGCGGTCTCCGCGCACCAGCCCGTGTTCGGGCCCAAGCCTATCATCAGAGCAATCAGGACGGCAATCCCGATGCTGGCAGTCCGAGTCTTCACGAGAGCAACCTCCTTGGGGATAGGAGACGGGGCGGCAATGCCCCTTGAGTCCGTTGAGACGGAGAAGGGCATAGGGACTTGCACGCGTCAACGATCGCGGCAACTCCAGTGCGTGCCATCCTGGGAAGCCGACTCCGCGGTGCCGGCACACACTGTCCCACCTACTTGCCTGACCGGACTCGGCTCAACCCTTCGGTGGCAAGGGAGTCGGCAGCACCGTTTTCCCCGCGGGGTATCCACTTCAGGCGCCAGTCCGGGTGTTCAATGAACGCGCGCCTGATCTGCATGATCGAGTCGCGGAAGCGGTTCCTTTCACGGGTATTGAGTTGCCCGTTTACCTGACCCACAACGGTACGACTGTCCCCGTGGATCACGGCCTCGTCGATGCCCAGCTCGTCCAAACGAAGCACAAGGGCCTCGAGAGCGAGGTATTCCGCCTTGAGGGGGTCGCCGCGGCCGGCATACTCGCCGGCTTGGAAGACAGGCCGGCCGTCAGCGTCACGAATCACATAGCCGATCCCGCAATAATGCAGCACACACGAGCCATCGAAGTAGGCCTTGTAACCCATGTAACAGTGCCTCCATCGCAAGCGCCTGAAGTCTGAGCATGATTGTGAAATAGGTGGTTCATGCGAGTTCTGTTGATCACACAGGGCGGGTGCATGTCAAGCGAGAAAAGTGTGTGGAAATCGCAAGTACGGTCACGCCTTTGGAGTCGAAAAGGCGGACCCTCGCAAAATACGCCAAGGACGGAAAGGAAGAGAGAGTTCCTTGTTACCCTTGGCGTGTTTCGCGAGAAAACCTTTTATGATACCATTGCACGTTCGAAGAAGTGACCTTATGCTCTGGGTGGGACTGGCATCTTGCCTGTCGTCCTGCTGGTAACCTCACCTGTTTGAAGTCGCAACGGTATGAGATCTTCAGGGTTCACCCGGTGGGAGTGCTGACGAATGCACGACGCTATTCTGGAATGGGTGGACGACGGGGCTGCCACGAAGTAACCCCGTCATCTCTCGTCTTCCCCTTTCATGGGCTAAGGCTCGTGGCTATTCAAAGTGCGCTCTGTGGGGCGCGTGCCTCTCGTGCTCTGAAAGGGCAGCCGGTGAACAGCCTTAGGTTTCGACCTATGGTACGCGGCGAGTCAAAATAGTTCTCTCATTAACCGAGGTGGAAAGGCCCATCTTGCCGCGGCCACTAAGTATCCGTCCCAGAAACGTGTCGCACTCTCCGAGCCTGGGACGTAGGGGGTTGCGTCCGTCATTCAGGCGGAAGCCGGAATCCCGTCTTTCCTGCGGGACCTGGGACCCGGCCTTCGACGTGGTGACGAGCGGGTCGGATTGGCACAGTTGTTTCGGGACAGACACTAAGCCTGTGCCGCTTCCTGTTCTTTCTTTGCCGCGGCTGCGGCTTTCTTTGCTTCCTGTTCGGCCTGGATCTGCTTCTTGGCTTCCGCCTGCCGCGCAGGATCTGCGTACCGGAATATGAATTGCCGATTGCATGCCCATACGCCGGCTTTGGCCTGCTCTTCAGTGAGCTTGTCGTATTCGATCTCGATCCGGCCGTTGACCATGTTCACCACGTCTTTGTTATCTTTTCTCGTGCATGCGAGACAGTGGATGCACCCCGCCTTGCACACATCGGTGACCGCTTTGGCCTTGTCTTTGGTGCTGCATGGGACGTACACAGGGAAGTTCGTCGGCACGAGCTGAAGCACACCCTTGGGGCAGGCCTTGACGCAGACCCCGCAGCCCGTGCATTCCTCGGGATCGATCACCGGCATGCCATCCTTCATGTGTATCGCGTGGAAAGGACACTTCGCCTCGCAGTCGCCGTATCCGATGCACGCGGCAGTGCATTCGTACGGGCCTCCAAACGCGATATTCGCTGCCTGACAGGTGTCAAAACCCACGTACGCGTGTTTCTTCTTCACTTCCCCTTCGTTTCGGGAGCAACGCAACACCGATATCAGTTCACCGCCTTCACCGGCCGCCTTTCCGGTGATGTCACAGACCTTTGCAGCGACTCCGCCTTTTCCGGGCGCGCATTTGTCCGGGGGAACCGACGGATCGGTGACCACCGCCTCGGCATAGGACTCGCAGCCGGCGAATCCGCACGCGCCGCAGTTGGCCCCGGGAAGACAGGCTCGGACCGCCTCGATCTTGGGGTCCACCTGGACCGCGAAACGACGGGCCGCATAGGCCAGAATCACTCCGCACATGACCCCAAACACCACAAAGAACGCGATCCCAAAACCGGCAATCGTCCAGACTTGTTCCATAGTTTCAGTACCTCTATCTCGTTACCCACGACCACAACGAACGGGCCTCGCCATGTGGTCGTTCGGCAAACATATCAGTTCCATCGGATGAATATAGCACAAAGTCAAGAGGTCTCAAAGAACCCCAACGGGCGCGATGAGTGACTGGTACCGGGAACTCTTAGAATATTGGCTGGTTGTCCAAACAGATAACACCCGTCAAGAACAGCGAACTCAGCAATATTTCAGAAGTTCTTGGTGGAGGGGTTCGGGGAGACCCCTTCTTTCAGTAGGGGTCTCTCCGAAATCTTACTCACCGGCACGCACGTCCGTGTCAGAAGATCACCAGGCCCGAAAAGCCCAAGAAGGCCAAGGCAAACAGTCCGGCCACCACGAACGCAATCGGCAGTCCCTTGAACACCGCAGGAACCCTACACACTTCGAGCTTTTCTCTCACGCACGCCATCAGGAACAGGGCCAACGCAAAACCCAGACCCGCGCCCAGTGCGAAGATCAGGCTCTCAGCCGCACCGTGCTTTTTCAAAACGTTTTCCAGCGGGACCGCTAGGATGATGCAGTTCGTCACGATCAGGACGAGGTACACCCCAAGCTTCTTGAACAGATAGGGATTCACCTTCCTGAGCACCGTGTCCGCAAACTGCACAAAGATCGCGACCGTGCCGATGAAGACGATAATCTGCAGGAAGTCCAGGTGCAGTGGAGTCAACACGTAGGTGAACAGGGCCCAACAGAAGACCGCGCTCAATACCATGACCAGCGTGAAGGTGGCACCCATGCCGACCGCGGTGTCCTTCTTCTGGGAAACCCCAAAGAATATGCAGAGCCCGAGGAACTTCGTAAACACGTAGTTCGCTATCAAGGACGCTCCGAGGAACAGCCCGAAAAGCACCTGAAAGTGCCCCTTCTTGACGAGGAACTCCGTGCTTCCCACGACCTTGCCTTCAGAACTCACATCCTTGGCTTCCACCACATACTCGCCGGCGGTGTTCAGGGCATCCTTGAAGGTCAGGGTCACTTTGGTCCTGTTGGGGGCCACGGCTATCGATGCCGGCGAAATTCGGATATCCGGGTCGGGTTTCTCGTACACGACCAGGTTTTCCGGTTTCTTGGCCCAAGCATCATCCACAGGGACGCTGAAGGTCAATTCGATGCCCTTGTCGCCCTTAAATGATGCGCTGCCCGTGGTAACCGCTCCGAAGGCGCTCCCGACCGCGACTGCGCAAAGCAGGACCAGTAGACCCAATACCGCGGTTGTTCTCATCAATGTCCGCCTCCGGATGCCGGGATCTTCCCGGTTATCTTGTATTCGACCCAGTTGAAGGTCGCCATGATAAACCCGATCACAAAGAACCCGCCTGCGGGCAGAATCATGACCAGGAGCGGTTGAACTCCCAGCGATACCAGGAACGGGTTGGCCGCCAGATCGATGACGTACCGCGTCCCCGCGAGAAGCGTGCCGGAACCCAGCAGCTCCCGGATCGCGCCGGTGAGGCACAGCCCGAACGTAAAGCCCACTCCCATGCCAAACCCGTCAACAACGGAGGGCACAAAGGGTTCCTTGGACGCAAAAAGCTCCAGGCGGGAGATGATGATCGCGAACACCACGATCAGCTTGACGAAGAGTTCGACATTCTTGTAGGTCTCCAGCGAGACCACGGGCAACACCATGTCGATGACGCTCACCCAGGTGGCGATCACAAGCACGTACGCGGGGATTCTGATGCGAGGGTGTATAAGCTTCTTGAAAATTGACACGGTGGCACTGGACATCACTTGCACGAAGATCACGGCTACGCCCAGAAAGAAGCCGTTGGCCACGGTCGTGGTGACCGCGACCGCCGGACACATACTGAGGGCCAACCGGAATATCGGGTTCTCAGGGATGAGCCCGTTCCACAGAAGTGTTGTGTTTCTACCCAACTCCTACCTCCCTCAGAAGGATACGGGGATATTGTCTTGTTTGATCGCCTTGTCGAGAATGGCGAGTCTGTACGCGAACTTTGTTACCGTCTCGACGACGCCTCTGGTAAGCGCTCGGCTGGAGATGGTCGCTCCGGTCAGCGCGTAGATGTCGTCCTTGATGTGTTTGCTCTTGATTTCAGTGACCTTTTCCCCGCTCAAGTTCTTCTTCTTGATCCTGTCCGGTTCTAAGGCGTCGCGATATTCTTCAGGAAGCGGCTCCTTGATCACCTTGAGTTCCTTGAGCGCGTCCTTGGTCTTGCCCTTGAACTGGTTCTTGAAGAAGTCCTTCTTGATTTCGTCTCCCAGGCCCGGGTCTTCCTCTGATTTGATCACGGCGACGCCGGTGACCGTCAAAGCGGGATCCACGGATACCATCAACTGGATGTATGTCTTGAAACCCTGGGTAACGCCGGGAAGCACGTAAGCCAATCGCTCCGAGCCCTTGTTCGCTACGAAGAATGTCTCCGCATAGGTTGCCCGGCTACCCGGCAGGGCCGCGACTACCGCCTGGGTCCGAGACCCTTCCTCGAGCATCTTCGCGGCATCGGCCTGGAGCGGCACTACCTTCTGCGGTTTTCCCATGAGATCTATGGTGGCCAGCACGTATGTTCCCTCCTTCGTGGGAAGCACGTACCCCAGCACCTTGGTCCCGTCAGGTTGGTCGATCACGTACCGGTGGACTTGGTGAACCTTCAGGTCTGCGGGCGGGGTGTGACCATGACCGAAGCCCAACAGATTCTGAATGGTGTGATCTTTCTCCTGCCTCTCGATATCTTTTCGGGCAGCGTCGGTTTTGGCGAACACGCCCCCCAGGATCAACGCGGCCGCGACGCAAATCCCGGTCAAACTCGCGGTGATTTTCAAGATGTCGTTCATCGAATCCCCTTACAGCTTTCTGATCCCTAACATCCGTTCAGTCCTGCTTGAGGCGGCCCTGCGCCGGCCCGCCATGAAGGGGGCGACTCATCTCCCCCTCCATACCCCCCCATCGCAACTTCAGCCTGTGGGCCGATCCCCTAAACGGATTCGTTTCCTACTTTGTAGCCGCGACCGGCGCGACCTTGGGCGGAGCGAACCTCGCAGGCTTGAACCACTCGTCAAGCGCGGGCGTGAGACAGTTCATGAGAAGGATTGCATAGCAGACTCCTTCCGGATACCCGCCCTTGAGCCGAATCAGCACCGTCAAGGCTCCGACTCCGATCCCGAATATGATCTGGCCGGTCTTCATCGTAGGAGACGTGACGTAATCCGTGGCCATGTAGAACGCGCCCAGCATGACTCCGCCTGAGAGCACATGCACGAGCCACGGGCCGCTAAACCACGTTTCACCGCCGAACACCCAGCTCAGCACGCCTACGGTGACGACGGTCGACACGGGAATGTGCCAGGTGATGATCCGCAATCCGAGCAGCACCAGCCCGCCGAGGAGAATCAGCAAGGCGGACGTCTCGCCTATGCATCCCGGCCGGAATCCGAGAAAGAAGTTCGTGTAGATCGTGTTCAGCGGACCGAACTGCTTCTCCAGCGCGGCCACACCAAACTGCTTCAAGACTTGCAAAGGAGTTGCGGTCGACACCGCGTCCAAGCCGCCGGCCACGTACACGTCGAGAGACCACTTGGAAGCTTCCACCGGAGGTAACCACGTCGCGGTCATGTACACGGGAAAGGAGGCCATCATAATGGCCCGCCCAATGAGCGCGGGGTTCCAGACGTTGAATCCCAAACCGCCCATGAGCTGCTTGTTGATGAACATGGCTCCCACAGCCCCTAGTACCGGCAACGCGTAAGGAACCCCCGGTGAAATGACAAAGGCCATCAGCACACCGGTGAGCACCGCGCTTCCGTCTTTGACGGAGACCGGTTTTCCCATTGCCTTCTGGCATAGGGCTTCCACCACCACGCACGAGATGACGCTCACCAGCGTGATGAGGAGTCCCCTCATGCCAAAGACGCGAACCGACATCAAGAGTGCCGGGATCAGCGTGAGCGTGACGGTCCACATGATCCACGCAGTGGTGCGGCTTTGTCGCACGTGTGGGGATATGGATACTGCCCACCCGGGTTCTATTGCCGGAATCTTTTGTTCTTGCGTTTCGATGGTTCCATCCTCCCCAGATCGTTAAAATCTTTATCAGAAAGTCTTCCGGGGGAAACCCTTTTGAAAAAGGGTTGTCCCCCGGACCCCTTTCCGAAAACTTTTAGAATATTGGATGGTTCTCACCATCCGGAGCGTTCTTGTGATATCGAGGGCCGACTTTCATATTTCGTTGTGGCCACGAGCCATGGGTGTTCTTGAGCCGTCCGTACGGGACTTTCATGTTTCGTGGCAAGCGCCCCACGCCCAACCGATAAGGCCATTGGGCTCCGCGGCGACCAGCGGGAGCCGCCCAGTACCAAAAGTTTTAGGGGATGGGGGTCGGGGGGAAGGGGCGTTTTTCAAAACGCCTCTTCTCCCGGAAAGCACTCAGCCGCCCTCATCCACCCCCGTTCATCGCTACTTGCCCGCCTGTTTGATCTGCAGTTTGGCAAGTCGTGCAAACTGCACCAGCGGCCTTTTCGCCGGGCAGACGTATGCGCAGCAGCCGCACTCGAAGCACTCGAACACCCCGAACTTTTCCGTGAGGTGTCCTTTTCCCGCTTCCACGTAGATCGCCACTTCCTTGGGCATGAGTCCCATGGGACAGGCCTTCACGCACCAGCCGCAGTGGATACATGGGCCGGAAGGTTTCAGGTCGGTCTCGGAGCTCCCCAGGAACAGCACGCCCGAGGTGGTCTTCGTTACGGGCACGTCGAGGCTCGATATGGCAAACCCCATCATGGGGCCGCCTGACACGATCTTCAGCAGATCCCTCGTGGTCCCGCCGAGGTAGTCGACCACGTCCGCCAGGCGCGTGCCGACTCGCACCTTGACATTCGCCGGCCGAGAGATCGCTCTCCCAGAGACGGTCATGACCTTCTCGTACAGCGGCTTTCCCATGGTCGCAGCCTCGAAGACCGCGACGGTTGTGGAGATATTCTGCACAATCACTCCCACGTCGAAAGGCAATCCGCCTCCAGGCACGGACCTCTGGGTCAGCGAGTAGATCAGTTGCTTTTCCGAGCCCTGGGGGTATTTCACGACCATTCCCTGGACGCTCACCTTGAGCTCATCGACGTCGGCCGCTTTGGCGGCCTTGGTGAGCGCATTGATCGCGTCGGGCTTGTTGAGCTCAACCCCAATGATGCAGTGCTTGATGCCGAGGGTCTTCAGCAGAATCTTTGCACCCACCACGACCTGTTCAGGGTATTCGAGCATCAGCCGGTGGTCGGTGGTGAGGTACGGTTCGCATTCCGCGCCGTTGAGCACGAGCGTATCCACCTTGGCGCTCGGGGGCGGAGAGAGTTTCACATGCGTCGGGAATCCCGCGCCACCGAGTCCCACGATGCCGGCGTCCTTGATCGTGGCCAGGAGTTGTTCGCGGGAGAAAGAGCGCCAATCCTCAGCAGGGTATTCCCTGGGGGGCGCGTCGGGGTCCCGATCGATGATGATCGCGTCGCATTTCACCATGGTGGGATGGCTGCGCGGTTCGATGCCCTTGACCACACCGGTCACGCTGCTGTGAATGACGGCTCCCAAAGCCCTTTCCGGGATAATCGCAATGGGTTCTCCTTCCTCGACCTTCTGCTTCCGTTCCACTATGGGTTTTGCCGGGGCCCCGAAATGCATCGACAGGGGAAGAGCCACCTGATCGGGAAGCGGCATCACTTCGATAGCCAGGTGTTCGGTGAGTTCCTTATGTTCTTCCGGATGTACTCCGCCTTTCAAGAAGGTTGCGCCTGCCATGGTTCCTCGTGCGATCGTCTGCTGATGTGTAAGATTTTACCGGCTTGCGGGGGGTAATCGACGCCGGGGAGTTCTTGCCCTTGGGGGGCACGAATTCCATCCCGCGAAAACGCGTACTGCCTGACCGGAAGGTCTCCCGGCCGGCTTCATCTGCAAACCGGTTTGGGCTCAAGATTCTACGGGGATGCATGGTAATATCACGAGGCCACTCTGTCAAGGGGTTCTTGTCCGCCGCGCACTCCCCGAGTCAGCGGACGCGGGTCCCTATCTCAGGTGTGCGACCGGAAGATTTGCCTGCGATAAACTTTGTGCTTTGCAGATCGGTGCTCCGGGTGAACCGGAACAACCTGGTACCTTGGGATTGTGTGAGTTCAGGCTAATGAACTTCCTCGGAACATCTACCGGGGGGAAACCTTTATCAGAAAATGCGATTCCGGGGGTAAGGAACTTCTTGCAAGAAGTTCCTTGCCCCGGACCCCCATCTTCAAGAACTCTTGGGATAGTGCGGCTCCCAGCCGCTTCTTGAGAAAAGGGCTAGCTCAATGTTATAGTAGAAAAATATCGAACCTCAGTCGTGAAGGAGGGACTTACCATCAACCACGAATATCCCACGGTGGGCAAGCTCCTCCTTGCGAGGATCGAAGAGAGTCTGCTTCTTGCGCTGGCCCCTTCTTTTGTGGCCTTGGGTGCGCTGGTCTACTGGGGCATCGAGACGGGATTTGCGACACGCGAACTGCCGTTTATCGAAGAATGCGTGATGTGGGTATTGGCAGCCGCCGCGGTGTTGATTTCCGGGCCTTCTTTCTTCGGGCTGGTGACCTACGTGATCTTCCTGCCTTCGCTGACCAAGGGGGGGCATCTCCTCGCGAGGGTGCACGCGCGTCACATGGTTCACCCGATGAGCACTGCGCTGCTTTTGGCAGTGCTTGCCCTGGGGATCGTGTCCGGAAGCCTGGCGGTATGGGGTTTATGGGTGGTGATGCTCGTAGCCTATTTAGCCCAGACGACCCTGATGCTTCGTGCGGTGCTTGCCGAGGCGCCACCTGAAAGCCGGGAGGCCTCCGATCGCCGGACGTGGTCGACGCTGGCGGGACTGGTGCTCGGCGGAGAGCTAGTCGCGCTCGCTGCGGGGGCGAAGCTGGTCTCTCCCTGGCGGATCCACGAGCTCCCAGAGGACACCTGGATCATCGATGTGCGCACCAAACCGGAGTTCCACTGGAACCGGCTCGAAGGAGCGGAGAATTACCCCTGGGGTGCGGGGATTGCGGAAGCCGCACAACACAGACCCAAGGACCGGCCCGTACTGGTGAGCTGCTTATCCGGGCACAGATCCCCTGCAGTGGCCGCGATGATTCGGAGGCTCGGTTTCGAGGAGGTGTACAACCTCAACTGGGGGATTCTGTACCTGATCCTCCTGGAGCGGGGCCGCACCCGTGAGGGACGTTTCGCGCTCACGCGGGCTCATCGGGATCCGCACCGCCGTGGAGAAGACCTTCGGGGAATCACCATAGCCTATATCACCCTGATACTTGTCACCCTTGTGGCGGCTCCGCTGGAGGCTTCGCTGGTCGAACGCGCGGTGCCGGAGTACGTCTCCTGGCTGGGAGCCGGGCTCGGGGTTCTGGGACTCATCCTGGGAGGCCTGAGTTTTCGGGCTCTGGGACGGAATTTCCGCGTCTTTGCTGCTCCACGAAGGAGCGGAACGCTGATCACCTCGGGGGTGTACTCGATGGTGCGGCACCCGATGTACACGGGAGTTATTGTGGGCCTCGGCGGGTATGTGCTCATGTTCGGCGCGCTGTTCTGCGTGCCGTTGTGGATGGCGGTCACGGCCTTGTACACGATCAAGAGCATCAAGGAAGAGCGCATCATCGAGGCCAAGTTCCCGGAATACCACGAATACCGCAAGAAGACCTGGAGGCTGATACCGTATCTGTTCTGATGAAGGAGTTCACCGCGGAGACACAGAGGACGCAGAGTAAGAAAGAGATAAGAAGTCAAAAGATGCCTTTAGCGGAAATTGAAAGGGGCAAGGAGGCGAAGAGGGCATTCGAGGAAGATCCGGCGCGACACAGCTTTGAATGGCAGGCCTGAAACATGGAAGAGAAGAAGCTCAGTACCGATGCATTCGAATGGGTATACAACAAATACATAGCCCATGATCCCAGAGAGATCGCTCTTTTCGAAGAGGAGCATATCAAGGCCGATATAGGCCAGGCGGTCTACGACCTGCGCAATGAGGCGGGTCTCTCGAAGGGGCAGCTCGCCGATCTGATCGGGACAACCGTGTCCGTCATCGAGGACATCGAGGAAGCAGACTACGAAGGAGAGATCACTTCCGTCGTTTCCCGGATAGCGACCGCTCTTCATAAACGAGTGGAAGTGCGATTCGTCTCCGAAAAAGGCACCGAATCGGTCGGCGCAGGAGTGTAACAGGCCTATTGGAAGGCGTCGTGGGAGACATGACCGGCCTCCGTTGATGCACGTTGCGGGCAGGCCGCCCTCGTAGACAAGGTTCCCATCGCCCAGCGCTTTGCCAAACAATTGGACAATCGGACCGTGGGAGAAGGAGGATGCCCTATCTCGACCCGAAAGACTCTGATCCTGTCGTGACCACAAGAGACGGTTTGACGCTATTCTACCCTTGGCGTAGTTTTGGCCGAGCGTGTCTTGTCCCTTCAGAGGCCGACGCGAGGAGGTTGCACAAGGAACACGAGAAACAGATCACGAGAGCCAGCGTCATATTTATCCCAGTTGCATTGGGCGCTGTTGAATTAATTCTGGACTACACGAGCGGATGGTGGACGGCAATGCTCGTGGCGGTCCTCTACCTGTGCATGTTTCTCCTCCACGTGTTCTGGATTCGCACTCGGTGCCGCCGTATCGAGGCGGCTGAAGGCGGGCTCGCGGACGGGAACAGAAGGGTGGCGGCCGAAGTCGTGAAACTCCTCCAGGAAGAAGGCGCGGGAACCAACCTGGAACATGTGGATCGAGTGTGCGCGCTGACAGCGGCTGTCCGGAGGGGACGCACCAACCTTGTGAGAGCCATCCTGAAAAAATCCGTAGACGTGAACGCCAAGGACACGTACGGCAGAACCGCACTCATGGTGGCGGTCGGAAAGGGAGGGGCTGATATGCCGATACGGCCTCAGGACCATGGTGCGCACGTGGATGACCTTGATGGTGGTTGCGAGACTCCGCCGGCCGAGATACTCAGACTTCTCTTAGGACATGGCGCTGATGTAGACGCAAGGGACTTAACCGGGCGAACACCTCTTATGATAGCGGCCGGCGCAGGATCGGTCGATGCGGTGACACTGCTCCTGGAACACGGTGCAGACGCGAAGACGGTGGACCGGTACGGCCAGACGGCCCTCGTGTGGGCTGTCAGGGCAGGTCACGCGGATGTGGCGGAGCTGCTAAGGGCTCAAGGAGGCAAGTTGACGTTGCCGGTCGCTGCAATGCTCGGCGACACGGAAGCGGTACGGCGGCTCGTCGAGGAGGGTGCCGACCCAGACCAAAGAGACTCGGCAGGGCGGACCGCGCTCATGATTGCCGTTGAGAAACGCCACAGTGATGTGGCCAAAGTTCTGCTGAACGGGGACGTGGAAGTCAATGCAGCCGACAAGTTCGGCCGAACGGCACTCATGCTCGCCGCGAGAGAAGGCCTGCGCGACGTGGTGGAGATGTTGCTCGATGAAGGGGCGAAGGCCACGGCCAAGGACGGAGACGGTCGGTCCGCACTGCAACTTGCCACTGCCCGCGGCCACAAACATGTCGTGGACCTCCTGATCGAGCACGGAGCCTGTGGGTGAGGGAGCGTAACAGGCCTTCGGGGACCCTTCGACGTGGGAGGAATGACTGCATGATTCCCCTCCTGTTGTCAGCGCTGTTGGTGGTCGTGGGCTCCGCTCAGTCCGGTGCGCCGCAGACGGGCCCGGGCTTCTCCTTTGGACTTCCCTTCGAATGGCACGCGGAGGGGAGCACGGACGTGTGGTATCTTGCCGACAACTATCCGCCGGGACTCGATGTAGTTCTTGTCGGCGATAACGGCACCTGGCACGCGAAGACCGGAACCGCCTGCAAGATAGAGTACGGCGGCCAGGGGGAGGTCGAAGCCACGAGGCTGACGGGGATAGAGAAATCACCGCCCTCGGCCGACATAGCGGTTGTGGCCGCGCAGGCCCCGTCCGTCCGAGTAGTCAAGCCTGAGGAGGGTCGCCCATTTCTCACAAAGGAAATGGAGGCGCAAGCGGAGCAACTGCTCGATCCAACGTTCACCGAACTGGAAGAGATCGGGGCCGATACCAAATCCAAGAGACCGGCCAAGGTGATGCGAGCGGGTCGGGCTCTGCTGTTGGTCTACGATGTCGACCGCAGTTTCGCGGACGGAATTCCTGTCCTATTCCTGAACGGTCATGTCTTTAAGCTGGGAGGGCTTTGCACCTGTGACCATCTCTTCTTCACGGTGAACGGCAAGCTTCACCTTGCTTATGGTGTGCCCTCCTGCAACAGTGGTGCTTTCTTTGTGACCGTATATGATCTTTCAGGTACCGAGCCCAAACACGTATACGACAACTGGGCCCTGGGAACGTGATGTGTGGCGGGCGCAGCAAGCGAGGGGGCAGACACTACTTCCCGGCGGCGACCAGCGGGAGCCGCCCAATCTCAAAAGTTTAAGGGGATAGGGGTCTGGGGGCAGGGGCGTTTTTCAAAACGCCTCTTCCCCCAGCGCATTTCTCTCAGAAGCCCTCGGCGCTACCCGGCTTGGGCTCTTTTCTCACGGGATTCCATGAAGAGGTATTCCTGGATGAACTGGTTGAGTTCTCCGTCGAGCACCGCGCTCACGTTCCCGATGCCGAGGTTGGTCCTGTGGTCCTTGACGAGCTGGTACGGCTGGAGCACATACGACCGGATCTGGGAACCCCACGCGATCTCTTTCTTCTGCTTGTGGAGCGAGTCCATCTCTTCCTGGCGTTTCTGAAGTTCCAGGTCGTAGAGCCGAGACCTGAGTATCTTCATGGCCATGGCCTTGTTCTTGTGCTGTGAGCGCTCGTTCTGGCACTGCACCACGAGGCCCGTGGGAAGGTGGGTGATCCTCACCGCGGAATCGGTCTTGTTCACGTGCTGTCCGCCGGCTCCAGAGGCTCGGTACGTGTCTATCCGCAGGTCCGTCTCGTTGATGTCGATGTTCACGTCATCGTCCGCGCTCGGGTACACGAACAGCGACGCAAAAGACGTGTGCCGCCGCGCATTGGCATCGTACGGCGAGATCCGGACCAGCCGGTGTATCCCCATCTCTGCCTTGAGCCGTCCGTACGCGTAGTCTCCGTCTACCGAGAAGACCGCCGATTTGATTCCCGCTTCTTCTCCGGGGAGCGTGTTCATCACCTCGGACGCGTACCCTTCCCGTTCGGCCCAGCGCAGGTACATCCGGAGCAACATCTCGGCCCAGTCCTGAGCCTCGGTTCCTCCCGCGCCCGCGTGGATCTCCACGATCGCATCGCCCGCGTCTTCGGGTCGGGTGAACAGCCGCTGGATCTCGAGACTCGCCATGTGGGAGTCCACAGCCTCCAGTTTTTCCGTGACCTCGCCCAGCACCGCTGCGTCATCCTCTTCACGGGCCAGCTCAAAAAGCACGGCCGCGTCCTCGATCTCCTGCTCGAGCGCGCCGAAGCTCTTCACGAGCACGGCGACCTGTTTGTGTTCCTTGAGCAGCGCCTTTGCCGCGTCAGGATCAGTCCAGAAGTCGGTGTTTTCTTGGGTCTGTTCGAGCTCTTCCAGGCGGGCGGCCTTTGCACTCAGGTCAAAGATAACCTCTGAGCTCGGTGAGCTTCTCGCGCAATTGGCCAAGCTTGTCTTCAATCTCCAGCATTATTTCCCTCCATTACTGCCGTTCAGTTCTTCGTAACCGTTCAGGGGCACCCATTGCGGGCCCTGAAGATAGACCACAAAGTCACCAAGACACAAAGAAATCTAAAGAACGATCATGGCATGACGCCACAACGAAATGTGAAAGTCTGCGCCCGACATCCCGAGAATTCGTTGGATGGCCAGAACCACCCGATGTTTCAAAAGTTTTCGGAAAGGGGTCCGGGGGAAACCCTTTTTCAAAAGGGTTTCCCCCGGAAGACTTCTTGGGAACAATTTCCGGGCTGCCATTCTTGTGCAAAGGTTTTCCCGGTGTCTTTGCGTCTTCGTGGTTCTTGACACTTGTCGGGCGGCTGCACGGTTGCCGATTCTTGTCCCCGCGATCATTGCTCATCGCCCTGGGGAACGGCATGGCTTCCCGCAAAGAGCCGTCCTTCCATCCACTTGTTGTACGGCGTGAACCCGTCTGCGTCGGCCGTTTCGAGAGCCTCTTCGACGATCTTGAGCTTCGAGTCCAGGTTGTCCACAAAATGGACCAGCACCGCTTCCCGAGTCATGGGCCTCACCGGAGACCCGAACTGGCCCTCTCCGTGGTGCGCCAACATGACGTGCTCCAATTCCCGGAGCCAGATCTCTTCCGCAACGCCCTTTTCCATAGCCGCTTCCTGCAGCATTTGGATGCCCAACACGATATGTCCGACGAGTTTGCCCTCGAAGGTCCGGGTTGCGCTGGTGAGTGCAAGCTCGCGACACTTTCCTATATCATGCAGGATCGCGCCGGCAAGCGCAATGTTCCTGTTGATCCCCTTTTCCAACGGGAGGATCGCCTCGACCTTGCGCACCACCGAGACTGTGTGCTCGATCAGGCCGCCTCGGTACGCGTGGTGGATCATCTTTGCAGCCGGAGCCTGTGTGAACGCGTCCGCGTGGCGGTCGATGATCGCATCCACCAGTTCGGCCAATGACTGCGGTTCCAGAGATGCGATCACCCCCTTGAGCACTTCCAGGAGCTTCTGCGGATCTTCCGCGCACGTGCGCACCAGCAGCGAAATGTCCGGGATCTCCGTGGGCTCGGCCTTGCGGATCTTGTCCACGACCATCTGATTCTGGTCAAGGTAGGTCTCGACCCGCGCATCGACCCTCACGAAGTCTCCGGGACCGAATTCGTGCCCCCATTTCCTTATTACATCAGACCACATCTTCGCGGAAATGGTTCCGGACTTGTCGCCCAACACGAGGTCTACATAGTCCTGTCCGCCGCGGGTCTTTCGGGCCTCCTTGGATCTGATTTGGAAGAACTGCACCACCGCGCTTCCGGCCTTGAGATCCTTGACAAGGGTATGGGCCGGCCGGGCATCGTTCCCGTTCATGGGCAGGACACCTTTCGTTGCGGAGCGACCTCCATAGAGCGCTCGAGTCAGTAGATCTTGCTTCTTCTTCCCGCGGACGCGGCAGGGGCTTGGCTGAGCTTGTTGGTGAGTACGTCCAGGCACTTATCTATGAAGGATTCCACATCGACGGGTTCGCCGCCGTGGAGTATCGAGTAGATCTCCCCGAGAATAGGGGGATGGAAGCCTCGCTGCGACGCCATGCGTCTGGCGAATCGGCTGGCCTCGAAGCCTTCGACCGCGATCTTCTTCTTCCGGTACTGTTCCAGCACGTAGCGCGCCGGCCGTGACTTGCCCTGTTTGTCGTCCCGGGCCGCAAGGTCCCTTCCGAACTGGGCCGACCGCCCCCCCCGACAGGTGGCGAGCAGGTCGGCCATCCATCCCTGACTTTCCGCGTCAAAGGATTCCGGCCGTGCCCCGAGCAACAGCCCGAACGTGCGGATCTCCGCGGTGACCAGCGTCGAGTACGTGGCCAGGAAATTCTCCGGTGCGCGTTTGGAGCCTTCCAGAATCCCGTACCCGATCGCGTACACATTCTTGAGCGCCGCGGATATCGAGGTCCCTATCACGTCGTTGGAGTAGACCACTCTGAAACGCCTTGTTTCGATCAGCATTCTCAGGCGTTCGAACGTCTCGATGTCTTCGCAGGCAAGCTGCGTGACGCCGGCTCCGCCTTCGACCACTTCGTGGGCAAGGTTGGCTCCCGACAGCACCGACACCCGCATACGCTTTCCGATGCGCTGCATCTCGTTATATACCGAGTCGCACGGGAGAAGCCCCGTTTCGGGGATGAATCCCTTCGTCGCAATGACCAGGTCGCTCATGTCCGGCGCGAGCTCCAGAACCTTGAGCATAGTCGAGTAGAAGTACTTGCTCGGCGTCACCAGCAGAATCAGCGACGTGTCCCCGACAGCGGCCCTAAGATCCGCCTCGGGCCTCACGGATCTGGGAAGGGGTATGTCTCTGAAGTGCCAGGGGTGTTTCCCCTCCACCGTGAGCTTTTCGATGAGGTCTTCCCTGGAGTCGTAGAGTACCAGCGAGTGTTCGGCCAGTTCTTCCTTGGCGAGGAGGTTTCTACCGATGTGCAGAGCCAGCGTGTATCCCCACACGCCGGCATTCACCACTGCCATGGTGTTTCGACCCCTCAAGGGGTAGATTCGCCGGTCTGCATGGTATGCGTAGAACTGGAGCAGCGAATCGTTCGCAGACACATACGCTCTTCTGAACAGGCAGCGTTCGATCGCACCCCGACCAGTCAGGTCTCTGATGCCCTGCAAGACTGCCGCGGGCACGTCGGTCGCGAGCAAGGGATGAAACGGAGGTTCTTTTCGATACCGCGCCTGGAAGAATGCCTTGGTGCCTTCCAGTTCCTTCTCTATCTCTTCTCTCAGGCCGGAAACCGTGCGCTGGTTCGTGGCCGCGATGGCCTTGGCGACGACCTGGCTCGGCTGAATCATCTTGTTGCGAGCGATCGCTTCGATGGCCCTCTGGGAGATCCGTTGCAAGGTGAACGAGTCGTCATGCACAAGCTCAATAGGCTCACCGAGGTCCACGCTCACGTCCGAGAACACCCCCCCGAGCTTCCTGAGCACCCGCTCAGGATTTCCCAGACCCAACGACAATGCCAGAGCGGATCCACGGTTGTGGGGAAACATCGAGAGCAACGGAAAGACCGCGTCTGAAGAAAGATACTTGTCCTCAGGAATAATAGAGTAGGAAACGGCTACGGGGACGACCATCACATGCCCGGTCGCCCGCACCGAGGCCAGAACACCGTGAGGTACATACGGCTCCCGAAGGATACCGTCACGGGAGCGAACCGCATATCTGCTCGTCCTGGCAAACATCACCTGAGGTTCCATCGCCTCTGCGAGCGCAGCGCAGTACCAGGAATAGGCCCTGTGCCTTACCTCGTTGAGGTGCTTCGGCACCGCGAGGGTCCTCAAGCCGGTCAGCCACTGCGCGGGCCTGCCTCGGCAAAGGCTGCCGGAGACATGCATGACCGGAGCCGGGAGGCCCATTTCTCTCAGCAGATCCGCGATCAACATGTAGTCGAAATACGAGGTGTGTCCCACAAAGAACACCAGAGGCCCGTCGAAGTCCAGAATCCTTCGGAGTGTCCGATGATCAGGAGGGCGGCTCACATCATGGAACAGGGTCTGACCCAAGAACGACAGCATCGCCGAGGCCTGATGGAAGGCTGTCGGGTGAAAGGAGACCGCGAGATCCGCCAAGGCTTCTCGAAGGTCACTCCTATCCCCTTTGTATTCGAATTCCTCCGACAGCACAAGAGCGCGATCTCTGAGCAGGGCCGCGTCAAGAGAGACGGGTTCAGGTCCGCTGATCGACTTCTTGAACTCCTTGAACCCGGGATGCGACTCGAACAAACGGGCAATTCTCTTGAGTGTCATGTGGACCTCGAATCCGACGCGTGGCGCCTGCTCATCCGGGCGGAATCGGAATCTCCTGGTTTCACTCCACTATTCCGGGTCTGGTGGGTCTTGGTCCCCGCTGCACTGGTCTGGGAGCCGCTGAAGGTGCCTCCGCGCTTGGCGCGTCTTCTTCTGGCTGCACAGACGGTCGAGGAGCCGGGGCCGGCCCCCGCGTTCCAGGAACAGGCGGACGTTGCGGTGTCACGGCCGGTCCGGCATCGTCGTCCGGTTCTGCGGGTGGCGCAGGCGCGGGAGCCTGCATTCGCTGAGGGGCTTCCTGGCGCGGTGGTAGAGGTTCCTGTTGCGCCGGTGCCGGAGCGGGCGTGCGAAGAGCGGGCGCAGGGTACCTTGGCTGCGGCAGCGGAGGAGGAGCATCCTGGTACCGTGGTTGACGTTGCATCGGCGCGGGAGGTTGTTCTTGCTCTTCCGGAGGTCCGGGGCTTGGCGTCGGCGCCGGGGTCGGGGCGGTAGTAATAGGCGCCGGTGGAGCCGGTTGGTGGAACTTCACCGAGCACAGGACCCTGTTGAAAAGGCCGAACATGCGGTCCAGGCTGCCCATCTTGGTAAGGCACGACACCCTGAGGAGAAGGTCATTGTGTAAGTAGTACACGAGCACGATATCTATGTCGGCTTTGAGTTCCGGATCGTACGCCTCAAGCTGGAGAAAATACGCGCCCGGCACACAGTCGAATTTTCCGTCCATCACGATCTTCACTCGATTGGAGGCCCTATCCCTCTCCTGCTTGAGCTTCTTGATCTGCTCCTTGACCCGTTCCACTTCCGATGCGATACCATCCTGATACGGTTTCTGACACGCCACATTGACCCTATGGGGGAAGGAATCCGAGCCCTCAGAGGCCTGAAAGACCACAGTGTACACAGGCTTGCTCTTTACCGATTTCCAGGTGCCGGGGTAATCTATGGAGAACCCGTACGTATCGTTCTTGTAGGTCTTGAACTCCTGGCTCTGTGCGAAGGCAGGGCTCCAAAGAAAGGCCAATACGGCAAAGATCAGCGATAATAGGTACACTTTGGTCCTCAACGGGGTCATGGGCCCCTCTCCTTTCATGCGCGGGATCCACTGCTCAAAAGTGTATTCTAGCCATAATGACGGCTTGGGTCAATTCTTTTCTCCCGCCGCTACTTGTACAGAGAACCACGCCACCGAATCCCCTTGTTCAGCAAGGTGGTGAAAAACGTGCTCAGGGCAACCCAGCTCGCCACGGCCAACCCGAGAGGCGCGGTCAACCCGTACGCCCAGTGAACCCCTTCCGTCCTGATGAATATCGTAAACGGCACCACCACCGCCAAGACCGCACATATCGACAACGCAAACAGCACGTTGATCGCAGCCGTTGCCGTGCCGGTCAAGATGAGGTAGCCCGTCCATATTGCCAGCGCGGGGAGTATCGACAACACCACTGAATTCGCGGTGAGTCTTGCGGTAAGTGCGACGTTGCGATCAAACGCGCCGCAATAGGTCCGTTTCCAGAATGCACACATCTCGAACACGTCTCGAAACCTTCTGGTCTGCAGCATGTCACCCGCGCGCACGACGTGAAGCCTGTACCCGGACGCTTTGGCTGCTCTGCTGAAAGCCACGTCTTCCGTAAGCTTCCCGCGGAACGCCATCCAAGTGCCGAGTTCCCGGTACGTGCATTTCCTCATCATGAGAAACGAACCGGAGGCCAACGCGGCCCGTTTTTCAGGATCATTAATATCGGAAAGCGGGTAGAAATAAGAAATACCAAGCTCCAAATGAGGGTAGACCGCCTTCTCCACAAATCCCCTCTCGACAAAGCCGGGTAGCAAGCCCAGCACTCCCAGCTCCCGGCCCGAAAAGCAAGTCAACGCCCTGGACAGGAGTTGTGGGTGAAATAAGGTATCTGCATCGCTAAACAACAAGACGTCTCCGCGCGCGTCATCCGCGCCGCGGTACAGGGCGTGGGTTTTCCCAGTCCAGTCGGCGGGGAGCTCTTTCACCCGGACAACCTTGACCCGGGAGTCTTCGTCGGCTATTGCCGCCAAGATTTCGGCGGTCCTGTCAGTGCTGCGATCGTCGACGACGATGACCTCGATGTTCGTGTAGTCTGACGCCAGAATTGAGCGCAGACAGGACTCCACATGGCATTCTTCGTCCTTGGCGGGGACTACTATGCTCACGAGCGGCCGGCTCTGCACGGCACAGCAGGGCTCCGAGCCGTCCAGCGAAGGTTCCCGGCTGATGTTCTTTGCGAGCAGCGCGTTGGCGCGGCACAGCTCCACAACGATCCCGCCCAGCAACGCGGCTCCTACCCACGGGGCCCAAACTGAGATCATCTCGGCCCAATCCCTTTGTTGATCCCGAACGGTAGCACGGGTTCGGGAGGAGAATCGGCAACGTGGGCGGATCTTCTCTTGATGACTGCTTCAGCCAACGCGAGGTCCTCCTTGACCAGCCGTACGCGCCCCAGTTTCTCGTTGAGTGCGGCGCGATAGCGATAGGGGTCCGGATTGTCAGGGTCCAGCCTGATGACCGCGGCAAGATACGCCATCGCCTCCCTGTGGTAGCCCTTGACAATCATGTCTTTGGCTTTTACCAAGTATTCCGATGCCTTTCCAGGGTCGTCATCGTAGATAACGGCCTGTTCTTCCGAATACTCGCTTTCTCCCCACTCGTTACGGGCGGTCACGGCAATGGTGTAAAAGGTCCCCTTCTGCAAATCGCCAAGGACTACCGGCGGAGCACTGCTGTCAATCACTCTGTCATACACTCCTTCTTCTTTCCCCCAGAACACGTAATAGCTCGCGGGTCGAGCGTCGGGCTTCCAGGACACTTGCAAGCCTTTGTCCACGAAGCGCAACTCCACGTTCGCCGGAATATCCGGTATCCCCTCCAACTTGGCCTTGTCCGACGACAAACGGCACGAGGAGGTCAATGCTAGGACCAATACCAATGCTGGCACTGCCCCGATTCGGCCCATCACAGCCTTTTACCTCCAATCCTCACGGCTCAACTATAATGCTTCGCGAGTTTCCGCGCAAGAGTGTGACCGAGTTTGACTCGGGGTGGGGACTGTGCTATAAGACGAAGCCGACACGGGTGCGGGCTAGGTAGCATTACTAGCCAGAATATTCAAGCGTTACACTATTAATGTGTCAGAGGAGATGGACATGATCCGTAAGTCATTGATGTTCAGCCTAGTCCTGGTTGCTGTTGCGGCTACGGCGATCAACTGGGCTTCATATGCCACCGCGGCCGAAGAAGACAAAGTCCTGGCAAAGGTCGGGAACGAGACCGTCAAGGAGTCGGACCTCTCGCTGCTCGCCGCAATCCAATCGGGAATGTCAGGCCCCGCGCAGATGACCCCCGATCAAAGGAAGAAGGCGGTCCAATATCTGGTGAACATGTTCGTGCTCGCCGCGCAGGCTGAGAAGGACGGGCTCGATAAGGCCCCGGAAGTCGCACGACCGATTCTGCTTTACAAGAACGACCTCCTGGCCAGGATGTACCTCTCCAAGAAGGCCAAGGACACCCCGGAACCCGCGGAAAAGGACGCAAAGGAATACTACGACAAGAATCCTGCTCAGTTCACGGTTCCTGAGAGCCTTCACCTGCACGTGATCCAGACGGAGACCGAAAAGGACGCGAAAGATGCGCTCCAGAGAGTGAAGAAGGGCGAAAAATTCGGCGACGTCGCGAACCAGGTCTCCAAACACTCCAGCAAGGTCAGGGGCGGAGACCAAGGCTGGATATTCAAAGGCGCTCTCGCGCAACTCGATCTTCCCGAACTCGACGCGGCAGCCTTCAAACTGAAGAAGGGACAGGTGTCCGAACCCGTAAAGACCAAATCAGGATACTATCTTGTCATGGTCGAGGAGAGCAAAGCCGCGGACAAAAGACCCTTTGAAGAGGTGAAGGACTCAGCCCTCGCATATCTCAAGGCCATGCAGATGCAGAACAGCTTCGAGAAACTGGCCGAAAGCGTCAAGAAGACCATAAAGGTCGAGATCGACGAAAAAGCGGTCCAGGGAGAAGTCGTTCCCGCGGGAGCGCCCACCACGAAGTAAGGGCTGTCCAATAATAACCCCGTCACTTCAGGCTGCCTCGTCACCCGGGCGAAAGCCGTGGTCCAGACCCAATCGAGCAGCCTGGATTCCCGCTTTTGCGGGAATAACGGACACAACGTGCGCCGCATCAGAGGCCCTCAGTTGTATGACCGGTCTTGACACGGGCCCGGGCGACCCATTGCTATGCGATTTCCGAGGGAAGGGGCCTTCCCGCGTCCCTTCCGCCGGAAAGTCCTATTCGTCAAGCGGCACGAACATGTCGTCCGCATCGTCAGTGACTCCGCTGAGATCTCCCACCTGCGCGTGAATCCTGTCGAATGCTTCTTCCGCGGTGCGGGCTTTGAGGTCTTCTTCCCGAAGCATCAATGATACCACCTCGCCGAAGTATGCGTCATCCACCAGGTATATTCGGGTGAGAATGTCGAGTGTCTCCTGATCCGTGACCTCCAGGTCGTCCGGTTTGAGTTCGCCCCTGTCCATCTTCACGAGAAAGTCCGCGGGAAATATGGTGTCTTCCTCTTCTTCATTCGGTTCCGAGCTTTTGACCGCGGGCCTGATCACCTTGTCCTGAAACGCGGAAGCGACCACCTTGATGTCAATGCTCTTGAGGAGCTTCCCGAATGTGGCCTCATCCTCTTCGAGGAAGCTCACCAGCCAGTGGTACGCGGTTTCCGGGTCGGTAGTGCCGCGCGTGGAGAACAGTTCCGGGTCCATGTCGAGGATATTCTGGACCCGTTCGGGCTTCACCAAGGACAATACCCCGATGTGAGTCGAGCTGTGGGCTTTCATGATGCGAAACAAGGTCCGGTCTTCCAGGTTGTCCACGACTTCAGAGCTTTTTTCGTCGTCCAGCAGGAAGAGCAGGTCCTCGGCTCGCTTAGGGTCCCGGGAGGCTTGATAGGAAACGAGTCCCACCTGATCTTCCAGGGGAAGGGCGGCCATAATCTCAGACGCCCTGTGTTTATCCACTTTTACCAGATCAAGGACCTGTCTGCCGTCCTCCGAGACGGGGACAAGGAATGAATCGTGCTGCATGTAGTTTATTTCTCCTCCGATTCAATCCAGTAGGGGTTTTCTATGGAGCGAACCTCTGCCAGTAATGATTCGTCGCCACCGAAGTCCTCCGCGTTCCAGCCTTCGTCCGGGGGCGAGTACGACTCCCCCAGATTCAGGATGATCCGGCGACGCTCTCTGGTCATGGTAAGCATCTGAAGCGCCCTGACGAAACGGGGGGCGACCTCGTCATCCCCCGCGTCCCGGAACGCAAAGACGATATCTCGAAGCATGGCGGCTCGCTTCTTGTCGAGTTGGATGCCCTTCGAGTCCAGGATGGTTCTCAGGTTCGGGGGAAACTCGTCGCCGAGAGACTGGAGCAGCCGTTCGGCCAACTCCTTGGAAAACTTCAGCATATGCCGCATGCTGAAGGCGAGGGTCACGGAATCCATTTCCAGGGGGTTGTTCGCCACCATGTCGAGGTAGGTCGTTTCCTGCCCGGGGTTTTCCGCGCAGAACTCCTCGAAGGTCTGGAATTCGATGCTGAGCTCCGGACTGACCGGGAATTCATCGTTGTAGGACATGGCTACCCTCCCAAGGACGAACTATTCTAGCTGCGCTCGGGACAACTTGCAAGGAAACGGTTGTGCGAAACCTTTCCTCGACCCGGAAAACGAACCACAAGGCACCAAGAAGTCGCGGAATGACTCTCAGTCGACCACTTCAGGGGATCGGCTTCCCGGCGTCTTTGTGACTTGCCGGTTCATCACTCCTGCAATTCCAGGGGAACGCGTATTCATTCACTCACGAGCGGGAAGGTCTCGCTCAGGCGACGGGCACGGTTCCTTTCTTGTTTGGAAATCACCCCTAACCCCACTTTATTAAGGGGGGAATCTCGCGTTGTCTTCTCACCCCCCTTTTCTAAAGGGGGGCAGGGGGAATTTTTCCCGCGCGTAAGCGAACGGCTGCGGGAACGCTTCCCTCTCCAGAATCGGCTCTATTTCCGCTCCTGCGCAGCTCCGTCATCGGTCTTGAACGGGCCGAACGCGCATCGGTAGGAGTGCTCCACTCCGAGGCCCACAAGAGAAGCACCGCCGACGGCCCACCACCAGGGGTTCGTGATCAAGAGTGAGCGTTTCTTGTAACACTCGGGGCAACAGCGATCACACTCACAGTCGATCCATTTCGCACACCCTTCATTCTGAAGCTTCCGGCAAGTCGAGCGGGTCTTCCAGTATTTGTCCCAATTATCCTCTGTTTTCCGGCCCCACCACAGCACTAAGTCCCCTGACACGGGCCAGCTATCCTTACCGTAGTTCAGGGAGACCGGCACGGTCCATTTCTTGCCTGTTTCCGTGTTGCGGGCTGCGACCACCGACTCGGGCTGATGCCGTTCACGCTTGACCGGATGGCCCAATGCCGGGCGCAGGTCCCGCTGACGAGGCTTCGTTGGCGAATCCGCTGCAAAGGGGTTTCTGCCTCGAACGAGGTTGCCCAACGACAGAGGCACACTCACTGAGCATCCCACGGTATGGCCGAACTGGTGATTCCTGTCCTGGCCCACTTCGTAGGTCACCGCGAGGGCCCTGGTCGGGGTGGCGAGATCGACCCCCGCTTTCCATCCGACGTAGAAGTCTCCATCGTGGAAACGGTATTTCGACACCTTGGTGCGCAAGTCGCAGATGTTTTGGAGCACGGGGACGGTATAGCCTACCTCCACACCTACGCCGCCGCCCTTGTAGAAATCGAGGTTGACGTCCAGGGTCTTGAACGAATACTTGGACACGAGGAACACCGCTTCAAAGCCGAATCCTGCGGAGGAGTACCACGTGGTGTTGATGCGTGACGCGTCGAAGAAGTAGTTGGCCCCGAGCAGAGTCCTTCCGCCACACAAGGCGCGGCCACCGCCTCCCAGGGAAAGGTCGAGCCTCCGGGTTCGGGAATCTCTGTCCGGAGCACACAGGTCGGCGATCTGCGCGTTGGCTTCACCGAAGATAGCGGCTCCCGGGCTGGCCATCGGGACGACGCAACCGAAAGCGCCTCTGCTGTGGCGGCCGTCCGGTTCCAGGCTGATAACCAGACCTGCGCTCGGCCTCGTCGGCAGCGGTGAGTTGTCGGGTCCTTTCGAAAAAAGGTCAGGGGGCAACGGAGCCGCGAGGCGAGTCGGGTACTTGGAATACGGTGAGGGGAACCTTCCCGAATAGAGGACTCTCCCTTCTCGATAGGGAGATACGATCGCCCGCGGCGAATCCGGAAGCGAACCCGGCAGCGGACGCGGTGGCGAGACTTGCACTTCAAGCGGACTGCCGAGACCCGTCCGCTTCGAGGAAGGACTGAAAAGCTCTTTCCACGGGGGGGTCGGAACGAGACCGTACGCGCTTTTCGCACGAGGGTCGGCCCCGCGCGCCTCGGAATCGGGGATCAGCCGAAACGCGTAATAATCTGCCCGGAAAGGGTTGGCACTCAGTATGGGTGGGAGTTCGGATGTCTGTCCGTCAGGAAACGCGTCCTGTGACCACAATCCGCACCCCGCCACCAGCATCGCGGACACGACAAGCAGCCTCCGCCGGACACTACCTTCGAAGCGGAGCCTAACCATAGGGCCCCTCCTTGCGTGCTTACGTATCCATACCCCACTGCAACGCCCCCGAAGGGACACATTGTTATTCTACACCCGTAGCGCGCGGAGTCAATGAAGGAATAGGCTACCCCAGGCCCACTTCGTCGAAACTGATATCGAACCATTTCCGTATCCGTCTTGCGATTCACGTTGACGCTTCACGCACGGTCCGTCAAACTGAAAAATGAATCGCTTTTTTTTCCACACACAACACGATGCGATCATTGGTTGCGGCTGCCGGCCGCTTTATGGTACATGTGGACCATGATACCGCAACTGATGAGTTTCGTCGGAATAGCAGCGATTCTGGGACTGGCGGTTCTCGTGTCAATGGGCCGTCGGCGCATCGACTGGCGGCTGGTGGTGTGGGGAGTGGCGCTGCAGTATGTCTTTGCGCTGCTTGTGCTGAAGACCTACCCGGACCAGATATTCGCCGGAGCCCAGATTCTCTTCCTCAAGATCGAGTTTTTCGCCAAGACGGGCGGCAGATTCCTGTTCGGTCCCTTGATTGACGACAACCGATACGTAATCCTCACTATGGGATCGGTGATCATCTTTGTAAGCTCGATCATGGCGGTGCTGAACTTCGCCCGGGTGCTGCCTGCGGTGATCTACTTCCTTGCGGTGGTCATGCAGCGGACCATGCGCACCTCCGGAGCAGAGACGCTGGCAGCGGCCATGTTCATCATAATGGGGATCGAAGGCGTGACCGCGCTGCGAACAGTGATCGGCAGGATGACCCAATCCGAGCTGTTCACGGTGATGACGTGCTTTCTGGCGACCATAGCCGGGTCGGTGATGGCGGTGTATGTCGGGGTATTCGGCGCGAGCGCGGGGTACATCCTGTCCGCAAGCCTGATGAACGCTCCGGCCGCGTTGGTGATTTCCAAGATGCTCGTGCCTGAGACGCAGGTCCCGGAGACGTCCGGCAGTGTGCAATGGAAGATGCTACTCCCCGCGGAAAGGGGCTTTGTGGAGGCCGCTGCGAACGGAGCGATCGACGGCCTGCGACTGGTTGCCGCGATTGGGGCAATACTTCTGGCGTTCGTGGCGATCATCGGCGTGCTCGATGCGTGTTTGGGGCTTGCAGGCACGTCTTTCGAGGCGCTCGGGAGTTACCTCTTTGCTCCGGTGGCCTTTGTCCTGGGCGTCCCTTGGGCCGATTGCCTCGCCGCGGGGAAGCTGCTGGCGCTCAAGGTGGTGTTCAACGAGTGGCTCGCATACAGCCGCATGAAGGAGATGATCGCCGCGGGAGAGCTTTCTCCTCGGGCGGTTGCGGTCTGCACCTATGCGCTCTGTTCTTTCGCGAACTTCGGGAGCGTGGGCATTCTCATCGGAGGGATATCCGCGCTGGCTCCCGATCGCAAGCAAGAGGTGATCCGCATGGGGCTGAGGGCGCTCCTCTCCGGGGTTATGGCAGGCTTCCTCACCGCGGCGGTGGCGGGGACCCTGATCTAGTAGTTCCCATGAACGTCTTCCTGGGGAAACCCTTTTGAAAAAGGGTTGTCCCCCGGACCCCCTTCCGAAAACTTTTAGAATATTGGGTGGTTCTCACCATCCAAGGAGTTCTTGAGCTATCGGCATGGGACTTTCATCCTTCGTTGTGGCGGCAAGCCATGACCGTTCTTGGGGAGGGGGACCGGGGGAAAGGACTTCTTTCAAGACGTGGCTTCCCCGAGAAACTTCATGTCCATGATAACTGGAGAGACGACCATGGAAGGATGGACCGAGGAGGAATACCGGAACACGAACCTGATGGCGCCGTGCGGGCTCTATTGCGGAACCTGCGGGATCTACATTGCGGGCCGTGACGGAAACGAGAAGTTCCGGGCGATCATGGGCAGCCTGTACGGGACCAAACCCCAAGAAACCGGGTGCATGGGGTGCATGCAGGCTGATCCGCCGGAGCAGCTCTACGGGTTTTGCACGACGTGCCGGATTCGGGATTGCGTGAAATCGAAGCAGTTCTATTCCTGTCATCAGTGCGGCGAATGGCCTTGCTCCACGATAGAGAGCTTTCCCCTCGCGACGGGTCGACGGGTCATGCACCGAGCGATCCCCCGCTGGCGTGAGAAGGTCGCGGAGCTCGGCGACGAGCAGGGAAGCATCGAGTGGGCGCGAGCCGAATGCGAACGGTACCACTGCCAGGGCTGCGGCAAGCCGCTCTTCCGCGGAGCTCAACGGTGCCGCGCATGCAAACGGTCCGTGGCGGACGAGCTGGACGGATCGCTGTAGAGGTTCGGTATATGCGCATTGAGACCCTTGTGTTCCAGAATTTCCGGTGTATCCGCAGTCTGAGGCTCGATTTTCACCCACAGATGAACATCTTCGTGGGGGTCAACGGGGCCGGCAAGTCGAGCGTTCTCGATTGTCTTGCCGTGATGTTGTCCCGCTTCGTAGGCAGAATCAGGTCTACTGCACTGACGGGGCGGTTCTTCACACCTTCTGATATCACCCTTGGGGTGGGATTCACCGCCAACACCATCAGGGTGACGTTGGACTGGGACAGCTCAGAGAGCCATCTTGAGTGGGCATTGACGAGACAACGCAAGAAGGAAGCGCCCCAAACCCTGTACAGATTCCGAGAGATGATCGCATTTGCAAAGAAGCTGCGGGCTCAACTCGAAGAACAAGACACCTTGAATATTCCTTTGACCCTATACTACCCGGTAAATCGCGCTGTCCTTGATATCCCACTGAGAATTCGGAAGAAACACATATTTGAACAACTGTCTGCATACGACCAGGCGCTCTCCGGTCAAAGAAATGACTTCAGACTCTTCTTTGAGTGGTTTCGCGTCCGGGAGGACCTGGAGAATGAGAGACGTGTACGAGACCCGAAATATCGCGATCGTCAGATCGAGGCTGTGCGAAAGGCGGTTGAAGGATTCCTCCCAGGTTTTGAGGACCTTCGGGTTCAAAGGTCCCCCCTGAGGATGACCATACAAAAGGAAGGTCTGGAACTTGCGGTAAACCAGTTGTCGGACGGGGAGAAGTGCCTGCTGGCCATGGTGGGAGACTTGGCCCGACGCCTGGCGATCGCCAATCCATCGCTTACGGACCCGCTTCTCGGCAAAGGGGTCGTGCTCATAGACGAGGTGGACCTCCATCTCCATCCCTCCTGGCAGCGGATGGTTGTGCCGCTCCTTGAGACCACCTTTCCCGAATGCCAGTTCGTGCTCACGACCCATTCGGCCCAGGTTCTGAGCCACGTGCAAGATGTGGAAAGCGTCTTTCTCCTCCGGATTTCGGACGAAGGGATTTCCGCCGACCATCCCGAGTCGGTCTATGGTCTCGATTCCAACCGGATACTGGAGGACATCATGGACGTCCCCTCCAGACCGGAAGAGATTAAGGGCTTGATGGAAGCACTCTTTGAGAGGATCGCAAGAGGGGAGCTGGTTGCTGCCAGGGCGCAACTGCAGCAACTCAAGGGCAAGGTCCGAGACGATCCTGAGCTGGTGAAAGCCGAGGTGCTCATCAGGAGGATGGAGACGGCGAGCAGATGAAGCACATCGTCAAGGGAACCGAGCCGGCTCGATTCACGCAATGGAAACACATGATCAACGAGGATTGGCAGCCCGACTGGGACGACTGCCCTAGTGACATCAAGGGGGCGGTCCTTGAAGCACTCATAAGGGAGCAGGGAAGTATCTGCTGCTATTGTAGCATGGCAATAGACGGCGGACACAGTCACGTCGAACATCTGAAGCCTCGAAAATGGGAAAGAAATCCGGCAACATTCTCGGATTTGCAGTTTGCGTACGAGAACCTGCTCGCGTCCTGCGGAAGAAGAGACATCGCCGGGGAGCCCAGGCATTGCGGGAAAGCGAAAGAAAACTGGTACGACGAACATCGGTTTGTTTCGCCACTCGATCCCACGTGCGAACGCCGTTTCCTCTACGCAGCCGATGGAGGAATCTTCCCGGCAGCTCGGGACGATATCGCGGCCGAGACGACGATCCCTCGTCTCGCCTTGGGTATCGACAAGCTGCGTGCCATGAGGAAAGGGGCCCTTGACGGAGCATTAGACGGCATCGAGAACATGACCTCCGCGGAGATCCGGGCTGAAATCGAGCGCTACCGGACCAGAGACCCCGATGGGAGTTTTGCGCCTTTCTGCGTGGCGATAGTCCAGGTCTTGTCGGCGCTGGTGTGAGAGTGAAGGACCGGCATAGGCGCTAACTTCAGACCACGCGTTGCCTTAACATACTCCCCCTCACCCTTCCCCCTCCCGCCAGGGGAGAGGGTGTCCGGATTCCCCTCCCCTCGTGGGAGGGGTAGGGGGAGGGGGCTAATTGCCTGAAATGTCGAATTCGGCTGTTGCCGAGTTAGCGCCTATAGGGAGGACCGGAACCCGGAAAGTGGGCACCTCGGCAGGATTCAGCGGCAGACCGGGCCCGGCACGGACCCACGAGCGTTTCCCCGCTGGGCGGGCACTTGGTCCGTCGTCTTTCGGGAGACACCTTTGCTTCTCACTCGGGGATCTTGTGTCACGGAGCACCGGATAGACTGCCGGACCGGCAGAGAAGGAGAGAGCCATGCACTTGGAGACGCTAACTTACACGCCCGAGTCCGATTCTCGTCCCACCCCGCTGCTGTTCGTGCACGGGATGTGGCACGGCGCCTGGTGTTGGGAAGACCACTTCCTCCCTTACTTCGCGGAACAAGGATACGTGAGCCGAGCCCTGAATCTGAGGGGTCACGGCGGCAGCGAGGGCCGAGAACGGCTTCGCTGGACCGCTCTGGCGGATTACGTAGAGGACGTGGCTCAAGTGGCGCTTGACCTGCCCTCGCATCCGGTGCTGATTGGGCACTCCATGGGTGGCATGGTAGTGCAGAAATACCTGGAATCCCACACCGCGCCTGCTGCGGTGCTTCTCGCGTCCGTGCCCCCGGGAGGCGTGCTTCGCACCACGTTGAAGGTCAGCCTGCGCAGGCCGTGGGCTTTCCTGAAAGCGAACCTCACCTTGAGCATGTTCCCGGTGGTCGGGACGCCGGCCCTGGCTCAAGAGGTCTGCTTCTCCGCGGATATGCCTCAGGAGAACGTGCTGGGCCATTTCGCACGTTTGCAGGATGACTCGTATCGGGCGTATCTGGACATGCTGGGCCTGAATCTGCCGAAGCCCCACAAGGTCAAGACCCCGATGCTGGTCCTCGGAGCAGCCGACGACACGCTCTTCTCGCCGGCGGAAGTACGGCGAACTGCAAAGGCCTACGGCACAGAAGCCGAGATCGTCCCTCACATGGCCCACTGCATGATGCTCGAAGAAGGATGGCGGCAGGTTGCGGATCGGATACTGGCCTGGCTCAGGGGGCTCGGGTTATGATTCCCGTCCGGCCTCGAGAGGTGCTGGAGATACCATGGCACTCGTCCGTGTTGCACAGGCCCAGATGAACCCCACGCTAGGGGATTTCTCGGGCAATATCGAGAAAATGGTTCGATTCATACATTCTGCGAAGAGTCAAGGGGCCGAGGTGATCACCTTCCCCGAACTGGCCCTGTGTGGGTACCCTCCGGAAGACCTGCTCTTCAAGCCGAGTTTCCTCACACGCAACAGGGAGGCCCTCGAAAGGCTTGTCCCATCGTGCAAGGGGATCACCGCGGTCGTTGGCTTTCCAGAGGCCTCGGCACAACCGGCCTGCGCGTACAACTCGGCCGCGCTCATCCACAACGGCCGACTCGCGGGAGTGTATCGCAAGGTCGAGCTCCCCAACTACGGGGTCTTTGACGAGAAACGCTATTTCCTCTCCGGTTCCGAGTTCCTCGTGTGGGAACTCGGGGGAGCGAGGTTCTCCATCTCGGTGTGCGAGGACATCTGGATACCGGGCTCTCTTGTGGAGCGGTTCGCCGCGGAAAACACCGTGCATGTCGTGCTCAACATCTCGTCATCGCCGTTCCACGCGGGGAAGCTCAACCGCCGCAAGGAAATTGTCACCCGGTTTGCGAAAGCGGCTCATGCCGCGGTGTGCTACAACAACCTGGTGGGAGGACAGGACGAGCTCGTCTTCGATGGAGGCAGCCTCGTCATGGACCCGGAAGGCACGCTCATCGGGGAGGCGAAACGTTTCGAGGAGGACCTTCTGGTCACGGACGTGGAGTTTTCCGAATCACCTCGGCAACTGCCGGCCGACCTCAGGGGCACCTTCCTGAAGCTTCGGCCTGTGCGATCTCACGCGGCCGAAAGGGTCCCTCCGCGCATCGAACGGGAACCTGCTCCCCTCGAGGAAATCTACCGTGCGCTCGTCATCGGAACCCGCGACTATGTGCGCAAGAACGGCTTCACACAGGTAGTACTGGGCCTCAGCGGAGGTATCGACTCGGCTCTCACCGCGGCGATTGCCCTGGACGCGCTCGGTCCGCAGGATGTGGTGGGCGTTACGATGCCCTCCGCGTTCACGTCCGGGGAAACGCGCTCGGATGCGGAGCGCCTGGCATGGAACCTGGGCATTCGGCTGATTACCGTGCCGATCGGCGGGATACTCGATGCGTACATGGGTGTGCTGTCGGAATCCTTCGGGGAAGGTCCGCCGGGCGTCGCGCACGAAAACCTCCAGGCAAGAATTCGAGGCAACATACTCATGGCGCTCTCGAACCGATTCGGCTGGCTGGTGCTCACCACAGGCAACAAGAGCGAGACCGCGGTGGGATACTGCACTCTCTACGGGGACATGGCCGGCGGCTTTGCCGTGATCAAGGACGTGCTCAAGACCGTCGTGTACCAACTCGCGAAATACGTCAATGAGAAGGCCGGTCGGGAACTGATACCTTGGGGCTCGATCACGCGCCCCCCCTCCGCGGAACTGAGACCCGATCAAAAGGACGAGGACTCGCTTCCCCCGTATGCCGTGCTCGACCCGATCCTGCAAGCCTACGTCGAACTGGACAGGTCGATCCCGCAGATTGCTGAGCTCGGGTTCGACGAGCAGGTGGTGACCGACGTGGTCCGGATGGTGGATGGCAGTGAATACAAGAGACGTCAAGCTCCCCCTGGGGTGAAGATCACCCCGAGGGCGTTCGGCAAGGACAGACGTCTCCCCGTCACGAACAGACACAAGGGTTGATCCCGGGAATTCAACGACCGAAACATCATCAAGGAGGGTGCGCAATGGGCTGGAACCTGTTCTCCGGTCGGGTGTTGGCAATTGTGTGCTCAGCGGCTGTTCTGGGGACCGCGGCTTTGCTGTGGTACGGGTATTTCCGTGGCCCAGGGCAAGCCCGAGAGCAGGTCCAACAACAGGCCCAACAGCAGGACCAAGAATTGACGCTGTTCGACGCCATCGAAAAAGGCGATGTGGCCGCGGTGAGGAATCTCCTCGACAAAGGGGCCGACGCGGATGCGATCACGTGCATGTTCAGACAGGAAACAGCATTGATGTGGGCCGCTCGGAGCGGCAGCCTTGATATCGTGAAGCTTCTCCTCGACAAAGGGGCCAAGGTCAGCGAGGGAGATGTGGACCGACTCACCCCCCTGATGTGCGCAGCCAGGGGCGGCAACATAGACGTCGTGAAGCTTTTCATCGAAAAAGGGGCTGACCTGCGGTGTCAGGACATATGGGGCTATACGCCCCTGATGTGTGCTGCCAGAGGCGGCAACATGGACGTCGTGAACCTGCTCATAGATAAAGGGCTTGATGTAAAAACCGTGCCCAGGGGCGGCAAGACGCTCTTGATGTGTGCGGCAGAAAGCGGCAACCCGGAACTCGTGAAGTTCCTTGTGGCACAAGGGCTCGACGTCAACGCGAAAGCCGATAAAGGCAAGACGCTCCTGATGTGTGGCGCCGAAGGCGGTAGCCTTGAGGTCTTCACCCTACTTATGGAGAAGGGGTTGGACTTGCATGCGAAGACCGACGACGGCAAGACGGTCCTGATGTACGCCTCAGAAGGCGGCAACGTTGATATCGTGAGGCTTCTCATCGAGAGAGGCCTTGAGCTCAATGCAGCCTCCAAAGAGGGCAAGACGGCCCTGACGGCTGCTGCAGGGCGCAACAGCGACTGGGGATACGACGGCTGTGCCATGGCGCTCTGGCCCCGTGAGGGACCTCCCAGGAGGGGCCCCAACATCGAGACCGTGAGGCTTCTTCTCGAAAAAGGCGCCGCGGAAAGCGTTCAGTCCGAAGACCGCAGACGAACCTTGATAAAGGCTGCTGCGCAGGGCGGGAACGCGGAGATCTTCACCCTGCTCGCAAAGCGGTTTTTTGCCAAGGGGACAGGCGCACAGGCCGAATCCGACGCGCTCAGGACAGCGTTGGTTGCTGCTGCCGTGAGGGGCAGCGGCGAACTCGTTCCGTTTCTGATCGAACAAGGAGCCGACGTCAATGCAAAGTCCGAGACCGGCAGGACGGTCCTCATGGAGGCCGTGAGTCCTTTCGAGGCTTCTTGGGCGGGGAAAGGAGGCGATCTGAAGGTCGTCGAGCTTCTGATTGATCGAGGAGCCAACGTCAATGCGAAACGCGAAGGCGGTCGGACGGCTTTGATGGACGCTGCGGACGCAGGCAGACGTGATCTCTCGCGCCTGCTTATCGAAAAGGGGGCCGACCCGAATGCGCGTTGCAGTAACGGCCGAACGGCTCTGATGTATGCTGCCCTGGGCGGGAGATACAACGCGGAGCCAACACCTGGCTGCCTTGAGGTCCTGAGGCTTCTCGTGGACAAAGGAGCCGATACGAACGCCCAGTGCTATGACGGCCGGACGGCACTGAGGTATGCCGCGGAGGGAGCCTATTTCATGAGAGACGCGTGGACCGGTCAGATTCTGGGCGCTGCCCGCAACGGCAACCCCAATGTGGTGAGCGAGCTCAACGAAAAAGGCGCGGACCCCAATATCAAGTCCAAAGACGGTGCCACGGTCCTGATGGCTGCTGCCAGGGTAGGCGAGCTGAGTCTGGTGAAATCCTTTGTACGAAAGGGCCTGGACGTCAACGCGAAGACCGAAGCGGGCGAGACGGTCCTGATGGCTGCCGCCAGGGAAGGCAATCCTGATGTCATTCGGTTGCTGGTGGAAAAGGGCGCTGACATGAATGCCCGGACGGACGCGGGCGAGACCGCTCTTTCGATTGCGGAAAAGCGCGAGAAACGTGAGGTTATCCAGTACTTGAAGGAACGCGGGGCCAAGTGAGCCCCTTGGTTTGCCGGTTCGCACATACGGCACCGCACAATGGGCTCTGGGTGTTGAGAGCAATCGTAAGAGTTCACCGCAGAGACACAGAGGACGCAGAGAAGAACAAGAAACGATCTTGAAAAAGCTATGCTTTTCTCTCGCAGGCTCACCTCATAGGCTGCTGTTGAAGCATGAGCGATTCGCGAATTTCTCTTCTTATTCTCTGTGCTCTCTGCGCCTCTGCGGTGAGTCTTCTTCTTCCCGGTGAACGGTTACGAGCGCTCTCTCGGGGCCGGATTCGGGAATCGGATTCATGTCGCTGCGTGCTTCGTTGTCGCGCCGCAAAGGCACCACGTAATCGTTCAGGGGGCATCCACTGCGGGCCCCGAGGACAAACCCCGAAGTCACGAAGACATCGAAGAATAATTCTCAGGTCGGCATTCTTGGAAGAAGGAATTCTCAGTGTCTTTGCGTCTTGGTGGTTCCGTC
Source organism: Thermodesulfobacteriota bacterium (assembly GCA_040755955.1). GTDB lineage: Bacteria > Desulfobacterota > Desulfomonilia > Desulfomonilales > Desulfomonilaceae > JBFMAA01. The sequence continues at coordinate 47,435 of JBFMAA010000001.1, read as the reverse complement.
TGTTGTCTCGCAGGCTGAACGCTTGCGGCACCACGAGCCAAGACGTCAACGGACGATACGCCTTCTCGGGGCAATAAGGATTCGTTTCCTCCGTGCCTTGAGCCTCGGTGGTTCATTCCTCGTGCCTCGCAGGCTGAACGTTTGCTCTTGGTGTTTTCGTGCTATTGTGGTTTGGTTTTCGGTTGATGGATCAAGAAAGGATACGATCAATGGATATTGCCGTGTGTATGCATGTAGCATCTGAAGGTCCCGGGACTCTCGGCACCTTCCTTGAATCCAAGGGTGCGAGGCTTGTGTATTTTCCCCTCTTTGATGGTGCGTCGGTGCCGTCTGAACCGGATCGGTTCTCCGCGGTGGTGTCAATGGGCGGCCCCATGAACGTGTACGACGATCTCCCCTGGATCGAGCCTGAGGACCGGTTCCTGCGCAAGGCCATCGAGGCCGACATTCCGGTCATCGGCGTATGTCTTGGGGCACAGCTTATTGCCAAGGCATGTGGAGCCAAAGTCACGAGGTCTCCCTCGGAAGAGATAGGCTGGGACAAGATCAGCCTCAGCGCAGCGGGGCAGGATGAGCCGCTCTTTGCAGGCCTCCCCGAAGAGATGGAGGTATTTCAGTGGCATGGGGACATGTTCGGTATTCCGGACGGAGGGAAACTCCTTGCGAGCTCAACCGGCTGCCCCCATCAGGCGCTGCGGTATCGCAACGCGCTCGGATTGCAGTTCCACGTGGAGGTCACCCCTGAGATACTCTCCGAGTGGTTTGCCGACGATCCGCGGCTAGACGGCATCCTTGCACGCTACAAGGAGATCGGCCCGGTTCTGGACTCCCTGGCGACGAGGCTCTTCACGAACTTCTTCGACCTCGTGAAGGCTCGATGAGACATTGAGGCCGGTCCGCGGCGAACCGCCCGGCTGTGGTCAAGCAGCGCGGGGCTGTAAGAGGTCACCACGAAGACACAAAGACGCCAAGAACTCAACTCTGTCCGGAGGGGTAGCTCAACCAAGCGACGGTTTATTCAGTCCGGATGCAATGAATTCAACTGCTTGGCCTACGGTCTTGGATCTTCAGGTTTCCCTGGTGAACGGTTACGCGGGGCTTCGAAGGGCTGACGTCTCGGAGGGACGTGTGACAATAGCGGGCCGAAGGAGTTCACCACGAGGACACTCAGCGGCTGGGAGCGGTATCGTGTTCCCGGTGAACGGTTAGGCCCGGCGTTTCAGGGCCGGGGAAGTGAGCACGGTACCCCAAGCGAGCTCTCTGGGGACACCTGGAAAAGGTCTTTTTTCGAATAGTCGCGTCCCCGTAAGACATCATTCCCATCTGACCCGATTCACCTTCGCCAATCGGCGGGAGGGGACGGTCGCAGCATAATCTCTTGCGAGAAGGACGCAATCATGGAGAAGCGAACATTCAGAGCCATGGTGGTGAGCGAGACCGCGGACCGCACGTTTTCGAGGGAAATCACGTCACGGTCCGTGGACGACTTGCCCCCTGGTGACGTGCTGATCAAGGTAGAATATTCCTCCCTGAATTATAAGGACGCCCTTTCGGCTGTCGGTAATAGAGGGGTGACGAGGAATTACCCACACACTCCAGGAGTGGACGCTGCCGGCGTGGTGGAAGAAAGCTCGGTGGAGGCCCTCAGCCCTGGGGATGAGGTCATCGTCACCGGCTATGATTTGGGTATGAATACCCCGGGAGGCTTCGGCGAATACATCAGAGTCCCCGCTGCATGGGTGGTGAAACGGCCGCAGAATCTCACCCTGAAAGAAAGCATGATCTACGGCACCGCCGGGTTCACCGCGGCGCTTTCCGTTTTAAAGCTCACCGGCAACGGAGTGACTGCCGACCAGGGAGAGGTGCTGGTCACTGGAGCTCCCGGCGGCGTCGGCAGTATCGCGTTGTCGATCTTGGCCAAGTCGGGATTCCAGGTGGTCGCGGTCAACGGTGTGGTGGACCGGACCGAGTATCTTCTGGGGCTCGGGGCAAAGGCGGTTCTGAGCGTGGAAGAGGCTGTCGACAAGAGCACAAGGCCGCTCCTCAAAGGTCGCTGGGCAGGTGTCATCGACACCCTGGGCGGGGATCTGTTGTCGACCGCGATACGATCCACCGCGTACGGGGGCACGATCACCTCGTGCGGCAACGCGGCGTCCCCGGACCTGCCCCTCACCGTGTATCCGTTCATTCTGAGAGGAGTCAGTCTTCTGGGCATCGACTCGGTGAATTGCCCGATCGGCATTCGCATGGAAATCTGGCGAAGGCTCTCCCATGAATGGAAACTCGATCAGCTCGATCGCATTGCCTCGGAGATCTCGCTGGCCGCACTGGAGGAGAGGATCGAGCTGATATTGCAGGGGAAACACACCGGTAGAGCAGTCGTCGCAGTGACAAAATGACGCTCCCAACACAGGAGGTCATCACATGGACGTTTTCCGGGGGAACCCCTGTTACTAGTACCCTTCGATTTCTTTTTTTTTTCGGGAAGAAATCTTCAGGCCGGCAGCTCTGGGAGAAAGCAACGAGCCTTTCTTCGCTTGCGTAGAACCAACTCTCCCCGACAGGGTGCAGCGCGTCTTGGTTTCGGATAACCCAGCGGAATAATGAGGCCCTGGGAGGGCTTGCACCCGTTTCACTGCTTGGGGCTCCCGGGGCTTACGCACCGGGCTACTATCTGCCGCCCAACTGGGGCTCCAAAGGCGGACGTTCAGTCCCGCAGGGACGTAAGAAAGTAGCCCGGGACGTTAGTCCCGGGTTGCAGAAATGCACCGTGACATCATTGAGATACCAAAGTGCGCGGCACCCGCCCCGCCATCGGTCTTCATGCGGACCGAGAAAGGTGGACGCGAATTTGGTTGCGGCTCCCAGCCGTCGTTTTGAAAAACGCCCCTTCCCCCAGAATTCGCATTTCCATGAGAATGGGTTTGCATTCCGCGCTGCGATGGGCTACCAGTGAGCGTATGGGAAAAAGGGAGCGTTCCGGGCGATGCCGGACCGCGCAGATCATGAGAATCACCATGCCCGCGCGTCGGGCACAACCAAGCATGAAGATGCAAGGCCTCTCACTCGTGGAACGCCCTGCGGCGACCAGCGGGAGCCGCAATGCTCCAAAAGTTCTTGGGGATGGGGATCCGGGGGAAGGGACTTCTTTCAAGAAGTCCCTTCCCCCGGAGACTGCATTTTCATGAGAAGGTTCGCACACATGGGTTTGTTGGAACAGACGCTCGATCGCATTACCCCTCAGGACGCGGAAGCCCGCAACAAGGCCAAGGCCCGACTTGACCAACTCACCATGCCGCACTGGGCTCTGGGCCGAGTCATGGACTTGGCCATCGATCTCGCCGGCATCACGGGATCTCTCACCCCTCGAGTGGATAGGAGAGTCATCGTCACCATGGCCGCCGACCACGGGGTGGTCGCGGAGGGAGTCAGCAAGTATCCCCAGGAAGTCACATGCCAGATGGTGGCGAACTTCGTCCACGGCGGCGCAGCCATAAACGCCTTGTCACGGGTCGTCGGCGCAAAGGTCGCGGTAGTGAACATGGGAGTCGCGGGAGATCTGAGCGCAATCGCGGGCAAAGGTTCAGTGATCCATTGCCCGATAGGCCCGGGAACTCAGAACATTGCCCGTGGGCCGGCCATGTCTCGAGAGGACGCGATCCGAAGTGTGGAAGCCGGCATACAGATCGTCCTTGATTTGGCCGCTGAGGCGGACCTTTTCGGCACCGGCGAAATGGGAATCGGCAACACCACCCCTAGCAGTGCCATCGTGGCGGCATTGACCGGGCGCACACCGGAACAAGTTACGGGAACAGGAACGGGAATCGACCCGGAACAGCGAAAGCACAAGGTGAGCGTGGTCGAAAAGATCCTGCAAGTGAACAGACCCGATCCTTCAGACGGCCTTGACGTACTGCACAAAGTCGGGGGGTTCGAGATAGGCGGAATAGCCGGATTGATCCTCGGTGCAGCCGCATCGAAGAAGCCCGTACTGATAGACGGATTCATATCCACCGCGGGCGCCATGATCGCATACGCATTTTCACCGGTAAGTGCCCAATACATGATCCCTGCCCATCGCAGCATGGAGCAGGGGCACGCAATCGCGCTCGAGCATTTGGGAAAGCACCCATTTCTCGATCTGGACTTTCGCCTCGGTGAGGGAACCGGCGCTGCTCTGGCCATGGCCGTAGTCGAAGCCGCGGTCAGGGTGCTCACCGAAGTGGCCACCTTCGAGGAAGCCGCGGTCTCTCACGCAGACAAATGAATCCGGGCCTGTCCGCCATTCATGGACATGTGCCAGTGTTTGCACTATGTTGGCCGGATACTTATCACGGAAAAGGATTTGCCATGAATGTACATGATTGGGCGAGCAAATGGTATTTCATCGCGGTCTGCGCGGTCGGTTACCTGCTGACCGCGTCCTTGTCCTGCGCAGCAGAACCCAAATTCGGCATGGTCGACATGCGCACCGTATTCCAAACCTCCAAGAGAACGCAACAGGCCGAGGCCAACGTGAGAAAAGCGGAACAGGAAACGGCTTCGAAGGCTTCGCTTATTAACGCGGCCAAGATGGCGCTCGAGCAGAAGTTGGAGAAGGAAAAGGACACGCTTTCCGACGCGCAGAAGAGCGACCTGCAGACTCAGATCAAGATGAAGCGTGAGGAACTGGAATTGGAGAAGCAGGCAGGACAGTTCAAGGTCAAGCTCACCACCCAAAGCGCGCAGAAAACCCTCGTGGCCCAGATTGATGCCCTGGTTGCCAAGATTGCGCAAGAGGAAGGCCTCACGGCCGTGTTCCACAGAGGTTCCATGGTGTATTCCAAAGGAATGGTCGATATCACGGAGAAGCTCGTAAAGGCCCTCGACGAGTTGGCGGCTGAGGACCCGAAACCCACAGCGCAACCAGGGACGCCCCAACAGCCCAAGGCTAACGACAAAAAATGACGGTCGTGTGGTCACGCCCCTGCACATATTGGCGGGATAGTTGAAGTGGGCGAATCCCCGTCCCGTTCCCGCCAAGGGAGGAAAGAGTTCACCGCGGGACATTACACCCGCATCCGGCTGGTGTACGTGATATGACGGAAATAGCCGATATGTTGGTCATTGGTGGCGGCCCGGGAGGTTACGTCGCTGCGCTTCGGGCCCGCTCCCTGGGCATGCAGGTCACTCTCGTGGAAAAGGAGAACCTGGGCGGAGTATGCCTCAACCACGGCTGCATTCCGACCAAGACCCTCGTGCACCACTGCGAAGGGGTTTCCTGGATGAAGCGGGCCGTGGATCACGGCATCTTGCGTGAAGGCCCGCTCGTCGATTTCGCCGCGCTCATGGCGGACAAGACACGGGTAGTCCGGGCCATGGTGGAGAATCTCCGGGACCTTGTCATGAGGAACCGTGTCAGGTTTGTCCAGGGGATTGCATCCGTGCAAGAACCGGGAGTGGTGACCGTCGACTCCGGAGAGACTCTGCAAGCCCGTCACATTGTGGTGGCTACGGGATCACGGGAATGGACCCCGCGGCTTTCGGGCGCGGAACTTCCGGGAGTGCTGGGAACCAGGGATATTCTGGAGCTCACGAAGCTGCCCGAACACTTGACCATTGTCGGCGGAGGGATGATCGGTCAGGAGTTTGCGTCGATCTTCGCTTCCCTGGGGTCAAGAGTCACGATCCTCGAGGCCCTGGACCGGATACTGGTCGGGGTCGACCTCGATCTGGCCAAGAGATACCTTGCCGGCCTTTCCGCAAAAGGGATCGAGTGCCGTACCGGAGTGATGGTGCACGAAATCGTGAAGTCCGGAGACGGGCTCAGAGTCATTTACGTGAAAAGCAATCAGGAGAAGACTCTCGAGACGAATCTGGTGCTCATGGCAACCGGACGTCGCCCCCATCTGGGCGATTCCGGGGTGGATCGTCTCGGAATTCGCATGGAAAACGGAGCCGTTGCGGTCGATGAGTTCCTTCGCACCTCCATCGACGGCATCTGGGCAATCGGTGACGTGCTGGGAAGACAGATGCTTGCCCATGTTGCTTCGTATCATGGGGAACTCGTCGCGGAGAACATTGCCGGGCATCAGAAACCGGTGCATGATGACGTGGTGCCGTCGTGCGCGTACACTGCACCCCAGATCGCCTGGGTCGGCCTGACCGAAGAGGCGGCAAGAGCCGCAGGCCGTGCGTTTCGCACCAGCATGTTTCCCCTGTCAGGAAACGGCAAGGCGTTTTCGATCGATCAACCGACCGGATGGATGAAGCTTGTCGAAGATTCGGACACGGGTCGCTTGATCGGCGCGCACATGATGGGACCGTACGTGTCGGAACTATTGGGGGAGGTCACATTAGCGCTGAGGAAGGGAATGTCCGCAGCCGATATAGTGGATACCATCCACCCCCATCCTACCATATCTGAAGCCCTTAGAGAGGCCGCAGCCGGGCTCTTGGGCGGATCTATCCACGCGGCCGGCCGAGTCCGCACCTTCGGACCAAGGTGAGCGGCCGTGCATCGATTCAGATTACTGGACACCGGGAGACTTCCCGCGGCCGAAAACATGGCACTGGACCGGATACTCCTCGAGGAAACCGCAGCCGACCTCAGTCTTCCCACCGTGCGATTTCTCCAATTCAGTCCTGCCGCGGCGCTGGTGGGTTACCATCAGGACGTGAGTCTCGAGATCCGAGCTGACTACTGCACCGAGCATGGCATAGACGTCAACCGGCGACATACCGGCGGCGGTGCGATTCTCTTTCAGGAATCCGCGCTTGGGTGGGAGATCTTCGGTATCCCGGGAGCAGGTCCTTTTCGCGGTTCCTTCGAGGAGATTCTCCGCACCATTTGTGACGCGGCAGCCTCAGGAATAAGTCGTCTCGGCACGGAGGCCCGGTTCAGACCCAGAAACGATATCGAAATCAAAGGGCGAAAGATATCCGGCACAGGCGGGACCTCCGTATCGGGAGCGTTTTTGTTTCAGGGGACTCTGCTCATCCAAAACGAGGTGGAGCTGTTTCTCCGGGCGTTGCGCGTCCCCGTGGAGAAACTCAAGAAGCGCGAAATAGACTCGCTCATGGACAGGATCTGCTTCCTGTCCGACGTGATGAGGCCTTTGCCCTCTCTTGCGGAGATCAAGGCTGCGTTGGCTTTCGAGTTCGCCCGCACGCTGGAAATCGAGCTGGAGCCCGCCGGCCTGACCACCCGGGAACAGGAACGGCTCGTGCAGGAAGCGGAGTTCTTCGCGAGCCCGCAGTGGATCGTGGGACGGCTGGGAGCCGCAACCAAACGGCTGGGAGCCGTAGCCAATAATCGCGTCCACCTTCCTCGGTCCGCATGCAAACCAATGGCGGGGCGAGTTGGTTCTACGCCACCTGAGAAGGGCTCGTTGCCGACTCCTGAACCCGCTGAACCGAAGATTTCCTCTCGGGAAAAGAAGAAATTCAACCTCATTAGTACAAGGGTTTCCCCCGGAAGACTTTCTGGCAAAGAAGGTTACGTGCACGAGCCGGACCTTCCTCGGCTCGGCTCCAGCGCGAGTGCAGGGGAATGCCCACACCCCTCCCTGAACGGGAGTGGGAAGGGGGAGGGCGATGGAACCGATCCCGAAGCGTCCAAGTGCGGTAGGGGTGCTTCCAGACGAGGGCTCGAAGGAGAGGTGCTGCGCTCTATCACGCAGACCGAGGCCGGGACGATGCGGGTTCACCTGTGGCTGGGTTCCGGCGGCCTGCGTGTGCGACAGGCGCTGATTTCCGGTGATTTTTTTGCCATCCCTGACCGGCTGGTCCACGACCTCGAGGCATGGCTCGTGGGCAAGCGGGCCGATGCGGCAGAGATTCGTGTCTCCGCGGAAGGTTTTCTCCGGGACTACCGCGGCGAGATTCTTGGCATCGCGCCTGCTGACGTTGCCCGCGCGGTTGCTGCGGCCGCGGAGAGACTTGTGTTGGTGCGTGACGGGTTCGCGGGAGACGAAGCAAACGAGCTTTTTCTGATCAACGTGCGCCCGGAGGAGCTCAAAGGCCGTCGGCCTCGCCGGTTGCTTCTTCCTTATTGTGCCAAGGACCTGTTCTGTGAATATCGTTACGTTCCGGGCTGCGAGGAGTGCGGCAAATGCGAGATCGGAGACTGTTTTGAGCTAGCCAGGCAACATGGAGTGATTCCGATCACCGTACAGAGTTTCGAGCATCTGATCGAGGTCCTGCGAACCCACTGCACGAACGGGGACGGTCTGTATGTGGGTTCATGCTGCGAGGCATTCTATGCAAAGCACCAGCAGGAGATGGAGGCCGTTCCGGCTCAAGGAATCCTGGTGAATCTGGACTCGACCACGTGCTACGACCTCGGGAAGGGGAGCGCTGCTTATCAAGGCCGTTTCGACAACAAGACTTCGATGAACATGGTGCTCTTGGAGAAGATCTTGACGCGGCTGAACGGGCATTAACGATTCTCGCGTCCGTCCTCTGCGGTACACGTTTTTGCGGTGAAAGACAACGATGGGACTTCCTGGACGGTGCGACATACTGGTGGTCGGCGCAGGACCCGCGGGATCGATGGCGGCCCGCACCGCGGCGAGCCTTGGTGCGGACACGCTCCTCATCGATGCCAAGCCTCGAATCGGCGAGCAACCCCATTGCGCGGAGTTTGTACCGCACCGACTCTTCGTGGACTACACGTTGCCGATTCAGTCCGTGGTGCAGCGGGTGGAAACCATGGAAACCGTGGTCTTGGAAGGCTCGACGGAGGGCCCCAATCCCACGGTTGTAAGGCGAGTCGAGAGTGCATCCCAGGGGTTCGTAATCGACCGCGTGCGTTTTGACAGGGAGTTGGCCCGAGAAGCCGTGCCGGCTGGTGCGAGGGTTGAGTGTTCCGCTCGGTTGGTGAGCCGACGGGATCGCGAGTGGGTGATACGGTTCCGCGGCAGAGATCTGGTCGTGCAACCGGAGTACGTTATTGCCGCGGACGGAGCTGCCTCGGCCGTTGCGCGGTCTCTCGGGTTTGCTCCGGGGCCTTTTCTGAAGGGGCTTCAGGCCGAGGTTCCCTTGCGTGAGCCCTTGGATCGCACAGCCGTGTACCTTCACCGAGACTTCACGCATGGATACGGCTGGGTCTTCCCCAAGGGCCATGTAGCGAACGTGGGTATCGGCCTGTCCATTCACCAGGGGCCGAAGCTCCCTGAGCTCCTCGACCGCTTTCTTGACTGGTTGTTCGCTGCCGGGATCATCGGCAACGGCATGCTTGCGCGCTGGGGCGGTCTCATCCCGGTGGGGGGGCTCCGAGAGCGTGTGCGCGTGGGAAACGTGCTCTTGGCGGGCGATGCGGCAGGATTGACGCATCCCATATCCGGTGCGGGAATTTCCCAAGCGGTGGTTTCCGGGGCGCTTGCAGGACGCACGGCTGCCATGGCGCTGCAGTGCCCCGAGTTAAACACTGCGGTAAATGTCGCCCTCCCCTCGTCCCTCCCATCAAGGGAAGGGAACCGCAAACCCTCTCCTCTCGCGGAAGAGGGAAGGGTGAGGGGGTCGGGGCTCATCCCAAGCACCCCGCAGATTCCCGGGAGCGTGACGATAACAGAGAATGCCTTATCCGAGTACGAATCCGAGATCAAAGGCCGGTATCGCGGGGTAATGGCTCATGCCCGTGCCAAGCGCCTGCTGATGGAACGACTCTGGGATGAACCGGACTTCGTTGCGGTCTGTGAGCGGACCTGGATAGGATTCCCCGGATACCGCAAGCGAGAAGAGACTCATGCCGGTTCTCGGCCGGAGGAGTGTCGCGGTTCACGGAGGCAGGGCCAGATTTCCGGTTCCTGAGTGCTGCTCTGGAGAACGCTGGTCGCACTCGGGCGGTTCCGTGCTGCCGGAACAGCTTGAAATCACATGGCCAGAGAATCCATATCTTACATGAAGAGACGATTCGTGGTACGATGTGAGCCCTTTATCAGAAAGTCCTCCGGGGGAACCCCGTTGAAAAAGAGGTTGTCCCCCGGACCCCCTTCCGAAAACTTTTGAGATATTGGGTGGTTCTGGCCATCCAACGAGTTCTCAGGATGTCGGGAGCTGACTTTCATGCTTGGTTGTGACCGCGTGCAGTCATGGTGGTTTATGAATAACGTTCGATTGGTTCCTTTTCCGAGAAGAAATTTTCAGTTCCGCACTTCCGGGAGCACGCAACGCTCTTTGCTTCGATTGCGTGGAACCAACTCACCCCTCCATCGGTTTCCATGTCGGACCGAGGAAGGTGGACGCGATTACCGGCTGCGGCTCCCAGCCGTTTGGTTGGGGGCTTCCAGCCGCCTTTTGCCAATGTTGAGAGAACAAAGGCCACATTCATGTCTCCATCGTTCGCGCGCTTGTTGGATCGAGTAAGAGACGGCGGTCTCGCCTGTCTGAGACTGCGTTCACCCTTCACGATCCCCTCGGGGGTCGTCACCACCGCGCCGAGTGTGGTTGCAAGGCTTGCGCGGGAAATCCCCGAGCTGGGGTTTCTCACGACAAAGACCGTCAGCCTCGAACCCCGCGCCGGTTACCGTGAGCCTATCATCTACGAATACCACCCGGGCTGTTTCATTAATGCCGTGGGCATTGCCAATCCGGGGGCCCGCGCGTTTGTCGAGGCCATGTTGCCTCTGCTGCCCCTGCACGGGGGGAAAGCGCTGCTGGTCTCGATCATGGGGTCCGATGCCGAGGAATTCGTCGAAGTGGCGACTATCCTCGACCCGATCGCCGACGCGTTCGAGCTGAACCTCTCGTGTCCCCACGTGAAAGGTGCAGGCCAGGCCGTCGGATCTGATCCGGATGCGGTCAGGGCCGTTGTGGCACGGCTGAAGGAGCGCCTCGGCAAGCCTGTTATCCCGAAACTCTCGCCGAATCTGGGAAACATACCCGAGATGTCTCGCTTGTGTGAGCACGCGGGCGCAGACGCCATTGCACTGATTAACACGGTGGGTCCGGGCCTTGCGACGGACTGTGACGGCAATCCGGTCCTTTCCAACGTGGTGGGGGGCCTTTCCGGGGCAGGGGTCCTTCCCATCGGGATTCGGGCCGTGAGAGACGCGGCCGCCGCGGTGACCATTCCTCTCATTGCGTCCGGAGGAATCTCGTCGGCACAGGACGTGCGGGCGTACGCGCGTGCAGGAGCGTCCCTGTTTGCGGTCGGTTCCGGCCTGGCCGGCATGAGCACCCCGGAGATCGCGGACTTTTTCCGGCGGCTGATATCCGACCTGCAGGATTCTGAGCCGGGCCCTCCCTCACGGGCCGCCATCGACGAGGCCGAGTATCAGCCTCCGCGCGCCACATGCGAACCTGTAGGACAGGTGCAGAACGCCGGCCGTACACCGTGTTCCGAGAGTTCCGGGAAGGGGGTCACAGGCATAGGCGCTAACTTGGCGACAGCCGAATTCGACATTTCAGGCAGTTATCCCCCTACCCCCTCCCACGAGGGGAGGGGAATCCGGAAACCCTCTCCCCTGGAGGGAGAGGGAAGGGTGAGGGGGGAGGATGCTGAGGCAACGCGTGCTCTGAAGTTAGCGCCTATGGGGGTTCCGGGGGACACCCCTGCTTCAGAACCACCATGGCCCCGGGGAGCCACAACCAACTATGAAAGTGACGGCCCGACATCCCGAGAATCCGCGGCATGGTCAGAACCACCCGATGTTTCAAAAGTTTTCGGAAGGGGGTCCGGAGGACAACCCTTTTTCAAAAGGGTTTCCCCCGGCGAACTTTCTGATGAAACCGCGTTTGGATCACGATTCACGCGTACGACCTTCTTCAAGACCGCGGTCGCCGAGAACGCGGGGATGGGCGCGGGGATGTTCAGGCTCACCCTGCAGCAGGGGATTGCATGCGACCCCGGGCAGTTCTTCTTCCTTCGAATTCCCGGGGAAGGGGAGAAGCCCTTTTCGCCCGCTGAATGCACGCCTCCGACGTACTTTGTCCGGGCCGTGGGCCCGTTCACCAGGGCCCTCGAAAGCCTGGAACCCGGCGCTGAGATCTTCATGCGCGGCCCGTACGGCCGAGGGTTTCCCGAGCCCCCTCCCGGCGAATTTCTGATCCTCGTGGGTGGAGGGACCGGAATTGCTCCCGTGATCATGGCCGGAAAAAGGTGGGACGATCGCGTCCGTGGGTGCCTTCTTGGATTTTCGGAAGACATCAGTCCTGAACTCGATTCGTACCTGCGTGAGCACGCGCGCGGAAGCCGTGTGTTCATCGATCCGCCGGCCGCGACGGGAGAGGTGGTGCGAGCCGTCGCACAAGACCTTGCGTTGAGCCCCGAGAAGTACGCGTCTGCTCGAATCTACGTCTGCGGACCTGCTCCGATGATGAAGGCACTTCTTCGGCTATTCGATGCTAGAGTTGCCGCGGACCGGATCTTTCTGGCACGGGAGGACATCATGCGCTGCGGGATCGGCCTCTGTGGAAGCTGCGCGACTGAAGACGGGCGGCGGTCATGCGTCGACGGGCCGGTCATGAATCCCATGTAAACATACCCGCGGTAGGTTGTCGAGAGCGGCTTGAACAGCGAAACTGTGCGTTCTTCCGGGGCGAAGGAGACGTGTCACCGGAAGCCGCTCATCAAGGGGGCTTGTTCACGCGCAGCAGAGAAGAGAATGGGCGCTTCGGAGCTTGTGGAGACGACCGCCACCGGACTGCATGGTGGCCGAGAAAGGTTGAGGCAGTCATTGACTGCGGCTCCCACCCTCCTTGGTTGCGGCCCAACGCAGCCCGGTGTTATTTCGCTATCAAAGGAAACCGTTCCGGGTCTTCGATGATCTCTACAGTAAGATCCACGTCAAGATCGGGCCAGTGGAAATGCCCCGAGTGGGATTCCTCGACGTGAAGGATTTTTCCGACCGGAGCCTCCTTGAACCAAGGGAAATCCTCGTAGGACATGAACATCTCTTTGTCCCCCGCGAGGAGCCACACCCCGTGGTGCGAAATATGTGTGACCTCAACCGCGGAAGTGGTCGTGCCAACCGCGTCTGAACTCGTCATAATGCACCTCGATGATGCGTTCGATTTCTGTCAATTGCAGTCGTGACAGTTTGTGGTTGCCCGCCAATTCGATGACAGGTTCCAGCCAATACTGCGCTTCTCCTTCGGGAGCCGTAACGTGTACATGCATCCGAGACTCCTCACGGGAAAAAAAAAGAAGCGATAACCTTTCTTCCTCAGAATCGTTGGGCTCATGTATCTTGACGCATCTCGGGCCACCAGACTTTGAGGTGTTCTGTATCGCGGCGTGCGAACGTACCAGCCGTCTCTCAACATGCTTCTGGGACGACGGTCCCGGGCCACTGCCGGAAGCTGTGGAATCAGCCGGGACATTGCCGTCCTGAGCCCGGCTGAAGACGAGACCGGTGCGATACCGGCCTACATGACGGACTCGACGGACTTGACGGAGGGGACGCGCTCCTTGAGTACGCGCTCGATCCCCATCTTCAGGGTCATCTGACTCATGGGACATCCGCCGCACGCGCCTGTCAGACGCACCTTCACCGTCCCGTCCGGGGTGACGTCTATCAGTTCGCAGTCGCCGCCATCAGCCTGCAACTGCGGACGCACAGTATCCAATGCCTTTTGCACTTCTTCTCTCATTGTTTGGCTCCTTTCACCAACGCATCACGAGTTCTTAACACGTCTCGGCTCACAAATCCATGCTTCCTCAAGGAATGAGCATTCCCGTTCCGCAAGACGACGACCGCACGCGGCCACAACCAAGCATGAAAATGCTCCCCCACCGGCGTCTCGACGAGCCGGCTTTCTCTGCGGCGACCAGCGGGAGCCGCACTATCCCAAAAGTTCTTGAAGATGGGGGTCCGGGGGACCGAACTTCTTGCAAGAAGTTCCTTCCCCCGGAATCGCCTTTTCTGATAAAGGGTTTCCCTTGGAAAATCCTTCTTCAACCCTGAACGTACGCGGCGGTCCTGTTCAGAGGCTTTCGTCACTTGCGAGGAGGACGTGTCTCAGGACGCCGGCCACGACGGAAATCTCCTCCTGCGGTATCCCCATGAGCAGTTCATCCATCATCGACTGCGCCAGAGCGATTACCGGCTTGCGAACCTTCTTGCCCTCATCCGTGAGGTAGATTCTCAAGGTTCTCCTGTCGTCAGGATCCGCGGTTCTCACGACCAAACCGTCACGTTCCATGCGGTCGAGCAGGCCTGTCATGGTAGAAGTCTCGAGAGTCGCTTCCCGGGCAAGCTCCACCACTCTGAGTCCGTCGGCACGCCACAAGCTCATGAGAGCCCAGAGGTAGGCCGGCTTCACCTGCGTAAAACCCGCTTCGACAAGACGCCTCTTGAACCTGGTCGTCATGCAAAGGGCCACGCGAGATACGAGATAATATGGGCAATCTAACGGATCAATCCACGTCATTGGTTGGGTTTCCCGTCCGGAATCACTCAAGTCTTGGCACGCCGGCGGCCGGAAAGACGGAGCGGATCACAGTACTGCCACGCGCTGAGTACTGCGGCACGCTTCACCTCAGGAGTCCACCACGAGGACACACGCACACAGAGAAATCACCCCTCTCCAGGGCATGGGCGTCAAATTAACGACTTGCCACGCCACAGGGTCTCTTCGGCCCCTGGTTCCCGGAGCTGAAGCATCCGGCTATTCTCATCCGCCCCTGCGGGGCTTGGGAGTGGCAGAGTCCCGCACGGACGACTGACAATAGCCGGGCCTTACAAGGCCGGGCTATGAGAGACCGTTGCCCTTATCTTGACGCCTGTGCCTGTCCAGGGGGTAGCCAAATCAGGCAACGGTTTTTCAGCTCAGGTGCCGGCAATTCAGCTCATTCTTCCTCGGTGTTCTCCGCCAATTTGCCGCCGAACGAGCATATCGCACATAGAAATTACTCGCACGAACCCATATGTCAAGGCGCGGTGGGCACTCATCCGAAAACCGAAAGAGTGAATCACCCTGACACCAGGGCCGTTGACTCCTCTGAATCGCCGCGAGAGGCACCCTTTCGAGTGCGAATCTTCTGGTCCTGAAAAACGCCCCTTGACAATGGCGCTCTGATACGAAATACTAGCATACCAGAGGACCTGATACAACTAATATGGATCCAACACAACGTGGCCGGCCACATGAAGACGAGTGAAGGCTCGGAAAGGAGACGACGCATGCGCGCACTCGAAACCAAGCAGTTGATCGAACTGCTCAACAAGAACTGGATGACCCATGATGCGATGTGGTTTCTCCATTGCATGCAGGAATGCGGCATGGAAAAGACAAACAGAATCAACAAGGCCGCGGTGAGAGCGATGGGCATGATCGAAGCGAAACGCATCGCCAAAGCGCTGGGTGTGGGCAAGGTACAGACCTTCGAGGACTTCAAGCGGCTCTTCGAGGGAGCGGCGGAGTTGGTCATGCCGGATTTCATGAAATTCACCTACACGTTCAAGGCAGACAAGCTGCTTCACGCGGAGTGGCAGACGTGTTTCGCCCATGAGGGGATTTCTCGCATCGGCGCGATCGCAGAGTACGAGTGTGGGATTTTTGAAAGGATAGAAGCCTGGTTGGATGCCTTGAACATACCTTTCCGCGTCACGCCCGAGGTGCGGGGATGCATGATGCACTCCGAGGGACAGTGTTACAGGGATTACGAGCTGGACTTGGAATAACCGTGACGGTTCGGCGGGATCGTCCGTCCGACCGAAGACAAGACACAAGGAATCAAGACGCGAACAGAAGAACAGTCCCCACCCTGGCGTTCTTGGGAGGAGGCTCCCTTGAGGTCTTTATGTCTTGATGGTTCACTCTTGCGCAGCCCGGCTGGACAATTACCACCTTTCTTTGCGTTCGCTGCGGTCTTCACAGTGAACGCGCACGAACGCCGTGCGGGAGGATCACAATGCACCCAGGAGAGAGAGTAACCATATGTGAGCCGCGTACCGTTCGCAACTGCCGACCTCGCGATACGTGCTCGGCGCCTGACTTCTTCCCGACCTTCGTCGACGCGGAGACCGGGCCTGATCGCCACATCGCGGAGGCTCCCCCATCGGGTGGAATATCGATGGCCGATGAAGGCCATTCTCCGCTTTCGTTCGCCTGTGTGACGGACGCACACGCGCTCGCCCGCTACAGGCCCGGACGTTCAGAGTTGCGGGATGCGGGACTGGCTTCAGCGGTGAACCGCATTATCCGAGGGATCGAGAAGCATCTCTCGAACCAGTGCGCGGGGAATTTCTGCCGTTCCGAGAACTGTCCCGCGTGACTCCCCGTCACGTATCGCGTGGGCCGGAAGTAGTGTGCATGGGACGGGTCGGCACATTGCCGAACCCCGGATCGCATAGACAGGCGCGGCCTGGGACATGCGCGGGAATGACGAAATCCGGCTTCCGTGCATCGAATTCGACTTCCGGCACCAGCCACAATCAACCTGAAACGGAGGGAAGCAACATGTCCCCGGAGAGTATCAGTGAAGTGTTCGCGGCAGCTTTGCCGGTAGCCGCGTTAGGCGTCGTGTGGTTCTCTTGGGAATTCGCTCGGAGGTGGTGTGCACCGGAAAAGAGAGTCAGCCTCATGACTCCCGCGGATTATGACCTGTTCTTCGAGCATGTACGATTCGTCAGCGGGGGAGTGCCGCTTTGCGGATGGTTCGTGCCTGCTCGCACACGAGATCGGCCTCGGCCGGCAGTGATTGTCGCTCATGGGTGGTCGAGCAACGCCTCGGAGATGCTGCAGATCGCGACGGTCCTGCACGAAGAGGATTTCGGGGTCTTGCTTTTCGATGCGCGGGGTCACGGAGTCAGCGGTTCGGATGGCTCTTCGCATCTCGGCAAATTCTCCGAGGACATCAGAGCCGCGGTGGAATATCTGCACACCCGGGTCGACGTGGACACAAGCGCCTTGGGCGTTCTGGGACACTCCATTGCCGGCTCTGCCGCCATCGTGGCCGCCTCTGAAGATCCCAGGATTCGCGCGGTCGTGTCGCTTTCCGCATTCGCAGACCCGGACGTGACTGCCCGAGATTACGTTGCGAAGTTGCATATTCCTTCGTGGCCCTTTGGTTGGTTGGTGTGTCGCTTCATCGAAGTCAGAGCGGGGGCTCCCATGGAATTCATGGCGCCCCTGCATCGGGTGGGACAACTCACCGTTCCGCTGATGCTTATTCACGGTGCTTCCGATCGAATGATTCCCCGCTCTGACATGGACGTGCTGTACCACAGGGCTCGGAAGCAGTGCAGCAGACGCGTGGTCATCGAGAACCGAGGGCACTCGGACTTGCCCCTTGATCCCCAATGTGTGCGATCCGCCGCGGAGTTCCTCCGCACGTCGCTCCCTTCGGACGACCCCGACAAGGATTGGCTGAGCATGCAGGCGAAAGCGTCCTGCCTCTAACACAACCGTTCAGAGGGTATCCGTCTTCCGCGGTGAAGACGAACCACATGCGACACGCAAGATGCCTGTCCCACCCGGAGCCCGAAGTCACCGCTTAGCGCTTGTCCGGAAATACGTGCTGCACCGAAAGCCCCCCTAACCTCTGTGTAGAAAAGGGGGGAAAAGAGGGACCCTCCTTCTCCCCTCCTTTATTAAAGGAGGGGCAGGGGGAGGATTTTCCAAGGGCGACGGGCCGCCTGCATTGATACAGTTATTGTGGGACAGCTCCTTAGGGCCCTCGGCAAAACAAGCATTGCAGCCACAGTGAATTATACCGGTTCTCGAAAATAACTTCCGATTCGTGTCAGATCAGGGCTTGTGGGGCGGGCTTTCCAGCCCGCCAATCGGTGGAAACTAACGAGAACCGCTATAGAGAACGGTATTCACTCGCTTCACTACCGTAGGTTGAAACCTACGGCTATTCACGGGCTGTCCTTTCAGGGCAGAAGAGGCCCGCGCCCTGCCGGGCGCACTGTGAATAGCCATGGGTTTTGACCCATGGAAGGGGAACACGCGAGATGACAGGGCTATTTCGCGGCAAGCCCTTAGCACGCGCATTGGTACTACGTGAGCGCGTGTGGCCGCTGCACACGAACCGCGTGTGCCGGTTCAGTATTGGTCCAGGTCGGCGCCGGAGTAGTCCCACCGGGCCCCTTTGATGAGGCCCGACTCCAATTTTGCCGAAGCACCGCCTGTCTTGAACACCTCCTGCACACCGGTACGCGCCGCGACGGCAAGACCGGTCTTGGCGTCGACCCATCGGTACTCGACGGTTTGGGGAACGGGGAACTGTTTCTCCGGGGTGCCTTTCAGGACCTCTCGCATGAAGCTTCCCCAGACCGGGGCCGCGGCCTTGCCTCCGGTCTCGTCTTCACCGAGCGTGAGTTCATCATCGAAACCGACCCAAACTCCGCAGGTGTAGTCCGGGGAAAAACCCACGAACCATGCATCGATGCTCTCGTTTGTGGTACCGGTCTTGCCTGCGACATCCTTTCGTCCGACGATTTTTTTGAGGTTCGTGGCGGTCCCGTGCTGAATGACATCCTGAAGCATGGTGGTCATGATGAAGGCGGTTCCCTCGTCGATGCGCCGTCGCACGAGCTGAGCTCCTACTTCCGGAAAATCGGGCTTGACGGTCTCCGGTACGGTTGGCTTGCGGCCGTATGAGGCTTCTTGAATCTGGGGGCGGTCCTGCTGAAGGGGATCGTCGAGGAGCACCGGGGGAAGATGTTCCTCCAGCACCTTGCCGTTGCGGTCGACTATCTTTGTGATATACACGTTAGGGACAAGATAGCCCCGATTCGGGAACACGGAGTAACTGTTGACCTGCTCCTCCAGGGAGACCCCCGTGGACCCCAATGCCATGGTGAGGTTGTCCACAAGGGGTGAATTGTATCCCAGTTTGCGCGCGTATGCCTTTGCGTACTCGATGCCGATCTGCTGGAGGATCTTCACTGTGGGAACGTTCCTCGATTTGACCAGGCAATTCCGGAACGTGACCGGGCCGGCAAAGCCCCCTCCGAAATTCTTCGGGCGCCACACCTCTCCCGTGCCGGGAATAGGCAGGGCCAACGGACCATCAATGATGATGTCCGCGCAGGTGAATCCCCTGTTGAGCGCGGCCGCGTAGATCACCGGTTTGAAGGAAGAACCCACCTGACGACGTGCTTGGGTGGCACGGTTGTATTTGTTGTCCGCGGAAAAGCCCGAGCCGCCGATGAGCACCCGTACGAAACCGGTTCGGTTTTCCCTGAACATGAGTGCGGACTGGACCACGGGGGCCTGCTCCAGTTCGAGCGGAAAATACTGGAGGTCGCTCTCTTTCAATTGCTTGAACTGCTTGAGTTGAGCGTCTTGCCTGCCGTATTTCTTCAGGTATGCTTCCCGACGTTGGGGGTTCGGATCCTGGAGACTCACGTAGATGAGATCGCCCACTTGGAACGGCAAGTCCCCTTCCGCAAAATTCCTCGTGCGAAACTCGGGGCGGATGTGGGGCTTTCTGACCCACCACTTGGGATTATGATCTATGGTAATTCTCCCGACGTAGTCCTTCTTGCCGCTTTCGGACACGTATCTGCCCATGCGCACGTACAGGTAACTCTCGTCGATATGGGTAATCACTCCTTCGACCACGTCGCCGAATTTCAGCGGTTCGTGAATCTCGTGAGATTTGCGCTCGAGAAACTCCCTGACTCCCTGGACGTTGAGGGTCTTGACCGGTCCGCGGTAGCCTTGGCGTTTGTCCAGTTCCCGAAGTCCGTCTTCTACCGCAACTTGGGCCTTAAGGGATTGGTCTAGGTTCACGGTGGTGTAGATCTTGAGGCCTTCCTTTTGCACGACCTCGCTTCCGTATTTCTGTTCCACGAGTTTGTGCACGTGATTGGTGAAATCTGCCGCGTGTTTCATCAAAGGATTGGTCAGGGGGCTGACGGATTCCGCGAGTTGGGGTTGTTCACGGGACGCTTCCGCGTACTGATCCTCTGTGATTCGAGCGTCTTCGAGCATTCTCTTGAGCACGTAGCCACGCCGTTCCAGGGACTTGTCGAGGTTCTTTCGGGGGGACCCCTTAGATGGGGCCTTTGCCAGACCCGCAATCAGCGCGCATTCAGCGAGCGTGAGGTCCTGGCACGACTTTGCGAAGTATGCCCGAGCTGCCGCTTCCACACCATACGCGCCGCTGCCGAAGAAGATCTGGTTCAGGTACAGATGGAGGATTCTCCGTTTCCTGTCCCGTTTGGTCATGTCAGGAAAAGACTTCTCGATTCTCAGAGCCAATATGGCCTCTTTGATCTTTCGTGAGTAACTGTATTCCGCGGTCAGAAAGAAATTCTTGGCGAGCTGCTGGGTGATGGTACTGGCTCCGCCGGCCCGTGCACCTTCAGGTCTGCGGATGTTCTGGAGTAATGCCCTGACTATGGCCCAGAAATTGACTCCGTCGTGTTCCCAGAAGGCCTTATCCTCGGCAGAGACAAAGGAGTCCTGCAAGCTCTTGGGGATTTCCTCGAAAGGCACCACATACCGTCGTTCCGCGGCGTACTCGGCAAGCAACTCCCCGTTGTCCGCGAACACTTGGGTCACGGTGGGGGGCGAGTATTCCCTGAGCTTCTTCACGCTGGGGAGATCCTGGTTAAAATACAGGTATGCCTGCAAGGCCACCCCGATTCCGCCGGCTCCCATGCCTATGATCGCCAGGACCAGAAGCCGAGCCATTCCCGAGAAGACCGACGGCATTCCCCGAGCCCTGTCGAAACGGATCAAGCCCCCGCGGTCGGATGGATCTTTCAAGCCACGAAATGGTGCACGGTACACTAGTCGCCTCCTGCTCCGTATCCGGCGCGGAGGGAATCTAGCACGGAACCGGCTGCGTGTCTACGCCAATAACGAAAATGTTGGTTCTGATTTCAGTAGGATCAGCGCGTTATATGATGTGATGGATGAGATTAGGCGTCCAATTAGATGAACCCCCCAATGCCCCGGCCTTGAAAGGCCCGGCTGTGCCCAGTCGTCCCTCCGGGACTGCACGGCTCCCAAACCCTGCAGGGGCGACTGAAAGTAGCCGGATGCTTCAGCACCGGGGAAGCACGGTCCAGCGCTGGAGAACGCGACAGGTCCTTATTACGACGCCTGTGGGGTCCTCCCGGTGAAGGTGACATGCTGACGGGACTCCCTTTTCCCCTTCGTGGGTTGTAGGCCTGCGGAAGGAGCGGATGGACTCTCACGTGAAGAGTATCGGGAAGAACCCCTGACAGCCCATGTCAGAACTTCTTCTCCATGGTAGAGCAGAGCATCCTCAAGCTGTCCCGGGCCGCCTGAACCGTCCCATGCATCCCGTCCATCTTCTCGGCGATCGTCTTCATAGTGGTCGCTCCGCTCTTGATCTCGGTCAGGCTCGAATGAATCTTTTCCAGCAGGGCGTTTTGGATGTTGATGGCAGCCACGAGCTTGTCGATCCCGTTGGCCATGGCTCGGACTTCGTCGGGTACGGGCAGTACTCCCATAGTCGTTCTCCTTTCGACGGGTACGTGGTTCCTTGCAGTGATCGTTGACGCGGTTGCAATCCGTGACCTCAGACTGCCGTTACAGGTGTAACACAGAGCGGCTGCGAGCCGCAATTGATAATCGCTTCAGTCGTGCGCCATTCGCGTAAAGGGCGAGGGCGGCAACGACTGAGCTTTGGAGGCCGTTCTCCCCCGCAGGGGATCGGCTATTGCCCATGCGACTGCAAACAGGTGAGGTTGCCCACGGGACAACAGGCAAGATGCGTGTCCCACCCGGAGCCTGAAGTCACGCCTTCGAACGCGCATTGGTATATTACCTTGGAATCTGGTATGGTCTTGGCAAAGAGTTTCGTGGGAAGACATACTGGAAAGAGCAGATCGATGCGGGGAGGGCAGCCGGCCAACGCAGTGCGAGTGGCTTCACGCACGTGGTCTCGGTGTGAGTGCTCTGGTCGACATCCCTGCGAAGTGTGCGTTCAGCCGGAGCGCGATGGTGTCCTGGTGTCTTTGAGGTTTTTCCCCCGGGGTGGAAAAGTCGAGGTGGCAGAAATGATCCAAAGCCGTTTCTACAACGTCAACGGAGCCAAATGGGAGGCTCGTTTCTTCCGGAAGGGAGAGACCTTCCCCGATTCGCCGGCCCTGTCTTCACGGCAGGGGGTCTGGATCAGACCTGTGGGCGCGGGATGGGAAGGCTGGATCTTCGTCGCGGAATCGTGGAAGTATGTCGAGATGGAACCCGACGTCGCGTACCTGCCCGATCCACGGGTCGTGGCCTTCCGGAGACGCTAGATCTCCGCGACAGGACGCTCAGGGAGGAATCACCATGAGACGGAAACAGAATTTCCAAACCATCGCATGGTTCTGGGATCTCTATCAGCGGGATCGGTTCAAGACCATTGGATGCCCTGAAGAAGGCCCTCGGAATCTTGGACAATGAATTTCTCCGCGTGGGCGTGGATCAGGTTTCCCAGGAGTCTCTCGCTTTTTCGGTTCGTTGTGGGCCTTCTTGCGGCTTCGGGGGAGTTCAAAGGGACGAGGAAAGACTACTTCATACCCACGGGGGTGGAGTTCAGAACCCTCTTCCCCAATATCAGAGTGCCGGAAAACGAGTTTTCTTGTCACACCGAGGACTAGAGCGGTTCTCATTAGTTTCAACCGATTGGCAGGCTGGAAAGCCTGCCCCACAGGATCAGGCCGACCTGGAATCGGAAATTACTTTCGAGAACCGCTATGGAGCCGTCCCTATCAGGAGCCATGTTTCCGACAGTCCCTTCGTTGGTATCGCCCTGAGCTCCGTGACCTTATTGCCACCGAACGAGAAGACCGTACACGGAATGCGCGCCCCGCGGCCTGACTCGTGTCGCGACCCTGCAAGGTTTCCAGGCTACCTCATGCCGCAGACGAGGTCGGCAGCCAAGGCGAGTTCCCACGGGCGCGGGTCAGATCCCCGTACAGGAAACGCTGCCGACGAGGCGAGGTGTTCCAGCCTCGCGTTCAGCTCGACGATTTCCGGGTCATCACCGGCCAACATTCTCCATTGCCGAAACACCGTTTCGTCATAGTTGCCGTTGCGGAACAGCACCCGCCCCTTGGCCGGCTGACCGCTCTCTGCCAGCCACAAATACACCTTTTCGACCGTCTCGAACGCGCCGGCATCACCCGGGGAGATTTCCAGCAGGCAGGTGTTGCCCTCCGAAGTCCTTTGCACGACACGAAACTGTCGCAGCAGGTTGGTACCCAAGCCGTTGATCAATTGCATGAGAGGATCGGAGAATCTCGCGGAGTCCGCGTTCCCCTTGACCCGGAACGTTTCCACGTCCTTGCCGTCGTGAATGAGGGTAACCACCTTCCCGTTGGAGAGGATCTCCACGTTGACATCCCCTTTGAGCGCAAGCCTCAACTTGTCCGGCTTCTGGAAGACCATGCGCCCTTGCACGTGCATGTCCCGTTTGAAAAGCCCTGAATGCTTCCTCTTCTCGATGTCGACCCCGAATTGATTGACGATGTAGGCCTTCTTCTCAGCCTCTTTCAGCATGGCTTTCAGGTCCAGGCTCCGGACCGACCCCTTCGACGCGCACCCCGCTATGCCTACGAGCGCGAGCACAAGCACCCCGAGCACAGCCCACTCCGTGAACGCGGTGCGCGCCTCTACAGGGAGCCCTCCTTTGTTGTCCGTATACAATCTCGCCATCACCCCAATCCACGGAGCAACCGGCAGCCGCACCCCAACAATTACCTTGCCTCGGTCGGTCTGCCCACGTAGCACTAATACTCGTGCGTATCTGCGACATCGAGGGCGGAACGGGCACCTCCCCGCCTCGAGCCAAGAAATGGCGGCCCGGATGCCCGTCGTACCCGAATCCCTTCGGAATACGGCCAAGGGTCGCGACTCATGTCGATCAGGAATACGTTCGCGTCTTCACTCCACAAAGCCCTAAGTGTCCGTCTCAGAATAAGTGTCGCACCCTCCGAGCCTGGGAGGTAGGAGGCCGCGTGAGTCATTCCGGCGGAAGCCGGACTCCAGCCTTTCCTGCCGGACCTGAACCCCGGCGCCGGGGCGACGAGCGGGTCGGAGTGACACAGTCATTTGGGGACAGACCCCAAGTGCCGCGGCCCGACACCTCAGCTTCTCCGATCACACCTCTCTTGTCAAGACGGCTTCGCGGGCTGCGCACGTCTGTTGGCTCCCAGTGTGATTTCGATGGCTTACCGATTCCCCGGCAACGATTACCTTGATTTCCCCCCCTTCCGGTGGTATAGCGTTGCCAAACGTAACGTCCGATTCCCGTGGAGGCTGATCTTCGTGGGGCAGGCTGTGCAACCTGCCGATCGGCCGAAACTCACGGTAACCGGGATACCCCTCACAAGAAACCGTCGCGTGCCGATTGGAGGACATTTCATGCGTCAAGTTGACAGAGATTCGGGGATACTGAATCAGGAAGAAACCTTCAACGCAGACCAGAGACGTGACTATCAGGAGAGATTTCTCTGTGACATCGTAAGCCATGCCTACGCATCCGGGACACCTCTCAAACTCGCGATGGACAGCCGTGGGATGAAGCCCCAGGATGTCCGCACGGTGGAAGACCTCGGACAGATCCCGGTAATCAAGAAAAAAGACCTCTCTGAAGCACAGAAACAAAACCCCCCGTTCGGCGGCTTCTGCACGGTTCCCATACATGAGCTGCTGAGAGTCCATCAATCACCCGGGCCGATCTACGATCCGGTAGGCAAAGTACGTGACTACTGGCGATGGAAGACCGCGCTCTATTCGGTGGGGTTCAGACCGGGTGACCTTGTGGTCAACACCTTTGCGTATCACCTCACCCCCGCGGGTCACATGTTCGAGGAAGGCGTGTCAGAGCTCGGCGCGACCACCGTCCCCACCGGCGTCGGGAACACGGAGACCCAGGTCGATATCATGAAGAACCTGGGAGTTACGGGTTATATCGGCACCCCAAGCTTCCTCTCCGCGATCATCACCAGAGCCTCGGACATGGGGATCAACTTCAGAAATGACTGCAACCTCCAGATCGGACTCCTCCTGGCGGAAATGGTCCCGGAGTCGATGAGGAAGCGGTTCAGGAATGATTACGGGATCGTGGGAAGACAAGCCTACGGGACCGCGGACGTGGGATGCGTGTCGTACGAGTGTCCGGCAGTGTCGGGGATGCACGTGCATTATGATGTGATAGTCCAGATCTGTAATCCGGAAACCGGGGAAGTCCTCGCCCTCGGGGAGCCCGGCGAAGTGGTGGTTACCTCCAACAACAAGATCTACCCGCTGGTCAGATTCGGCACCGGTGACCTGTCAAGCCTTACGGAGGAGCCGTGCGCGTGCGGTCGCACTTTTCCGAGACTTACCAGAATCATGGGCCGTACCGATCAAGTGACCAAAGTGAAAGGGATGTTCGTCCATCCGTCTCAGGTCCAGAGAGTCATCGACGCGCACCCGGAAGTCGCGAGAGGCAGGCTTGTGGTGTCGCGACCGAAAGACCAGGATGTGATGACCCTCGAGGTCGAGCTGAAGGGCGGCAATTCCCAGGGACTCGGCCCGGCAATTGAGGCCACATTGAAAGAACAGGTCAAACTGAAGGGATCTGTCAAGATCCTTGAGCCTGGTACGCTTCCCGGTGAGTTCAAGACCATCGAAGACGTGAGGAAATGGGATTAGCGGCATTCCCTGAACCACCTCGTGGGACGGGGATAGCGTGATACTCGTCCCACGGCCTCGGCATATAGTCCCCCCCGTGCACATCAGAGACAATTCTATGCGAGACTGGGAGCCATACCACCTGCACTTGAAGCTCTTCCTGGCAGCGTTTGTCGTGGTGGGACTGTACCTCACGAGCCTGAAAAGCTACCTGCTATTTCACGCGCTTATCGAGATCTTCAGCATTGTGGTAGGCTGCGGGATCTTCGTCTTTGCATGGAACTCCAGGTCATTCCTCAAGAACAATTATCTGCTTTTCCTCGGCGTGGCATATTTTTCCGTCGCGTGGATCGACTTGCTGCACACCCTTTCCTATAAGGGAATGGGGGCATTGGGGGGGTCGGACGCCAATCTTCCCACGCAGCTTTGGGTTGCGGGCCGGTATGTGCAGAGCAGCGCACTGGTGATCGCTCCGCTGGTCTTGGATCGGCGTCTGAACGTGGAAGCCGTGACCCTGGCCTATTCGGTCTTGACCGCGGCGCTGCTCTTTCTCATCTTCCCGGCAGGGCTGTTCCCGGACTGCTTCATAGAAGGGTTTGGTCTCACAAGATTCAAGATCGTCAGCGAGTATGTGATCTGCATGCTCCTGCTCGGTGCGCTCACTCTGTTGAACAGAGAAAGGGACCGTTTCGATGCAGACGTCTTCCGGTTGTTGGCCGCGGCCCTGCTGTTGGCTGTGGCGTCGGAGCTGATGTTCACGTTCTACGCGGATGTCTATGACGTATTCAATATGATGGGGCATTATTTCCGGCTCTCGTCGTACTACTGTACGTATCTGGCGATCATTGAGACCGGCCTGCGAAAACCCTATGCCTTGCTCGTGCACGAGTTGACCGAAGAAAGAAAGGCCCTCGCAGAGACTGAAACCAGATTCCGGAATACCTTTGAACAGGCCGCGGTGGGGATTTGTCACCTGGAAGTGAGCGGCAGACTTCTTCGCGTTAACAGGAAGCTGTGCGACATCGTGGGATTTTCTCCCCAAGAGATGGTCGATTCAAGTATCGAAAGCATCACTCACCCCGACGACCTTGAAAGCGATCTGGCTTTGCGTGAAAGGCTCCTGGAGGGTGCACTCCGCACCTATTCAGTGGAGAAGCGCTTTGTCAGGAGGGACGCGTCGATCATCCGGGTGAACCTCACGGTCTCGCTGGTGCGGGATTCCCAGGACCAGCCCGATTACCTGATCGGGGTCATCGAGGACATCACGGACCGCAAGTTGGCAGAGGAAGCTCTCAAGGAGAGCGAAGAGAGATTCAGGGAACTTGCGGAAAACATGGAAGACGCGTTCTGGCTGACACATCCGTACAAGCCGAAGAAGGTAGCATACCGTAGCCCCGGGTACTACCGGATCTGGGAGCGCACCGAGGAGGAATTTCAAGCCCAGCGTGGTCTGTGGCAGAACACGGTGCACAAAGATGATATCGTTGGGGTGCTCGCCGCGTACCAGGATTTCACGGAGAGAGACAGGGACTTCAGCGCAGAGTACAGAATCATCCGACCCGATGGGGCGATCCGGTGGATCTGGGACAAGGCCTTTCCCATCCGAGACGAATCGGGAAGGCTCAGGCGCGTGGCAGGCCTGGCACAGGACGTCACCCAGCGCAAGATCGATCAGCAGAAGCAGGAAGAGCTCAACGAGGAGATCCGACGTTTTTCACATATTATTTCCCACGACCTTCGCTCCCCGGTGGCGAACCTGCGGGGGTTTGCCCTGGAGCTCGAAGCGTCGCTGGACACGGTTCGCCCCGTGATCGACGAGATTCGGCCGTCACTGACCAGGGAACAGAGGCTTATGCTTGATCAGGCCGTGCAGCAGGACATGCCCGAGTCCCTTGAGTTCATCGGCGCATCTCTGGCACGGATTGACGGTCTGGTGAACGCGGTCCTGAACCTGGCCAGACTGGGGTACCGCAAGCTCTACCCCGAACGGTTGGACATGAACGACCTGGTCTGGGAAGTCCTGTATTCCTTTGCACATCAGATCGAGAGCTCCAAGGTCGCTGTCGGTGTCGGCGACCTTCCCTGGGTCGTAGCTGATCGGGTCGGGATGGAGCAAATCATGGGCAACCTGCTGGGGAATGCGTTGAAATACCTGGACCCTGCTCGCACCGGACAGGTTTCCATCACAGGTGAGAGGCTGTCCGAGGAGACCGTGTTCCACCTTTCCGACAACGGCATTGGGATAGCCAGGGAGGACCAGACACGGGTCTTCGAGATCTTTCAGCGTGCAGAGGGAACGGACGTTCCAGGGGATGGGATGGGGCTGGCATACGTCCGAGCTCTTGTGCGTCGGCATGGAGGCAGGATCTGGTGTGAATCGGAATTGGGTTCAGGGTCGGCCTTCTCGTTCAGCGTGTCCAACTCCTTCGGGCAGAGCTGACGTTCGTTACGGCACGGAGGCACGCCTGTTGTCACGATACCCGTCGAAAGTCTCGCTGATGGTGGTTCTGCTGGTCTGGTGGCCCACACGTGCAGAGGCAATGATCGAGCTGCTTCCGGTCTTTTTCGCGACAGTGGCCGGTGGTGCGATCTTCGTTGCAGCCGCGCTTTCCGCGTTGGCGAAGCTGTTGCTCAGGAGGTTCGCGCGCAGAATCTTCTCGTTCTCCCTGCCTCTGCTTATAGGTGTGACGGTTGCGGAAGCGTTGATCATGTTCACTGCGCTTTGTTCGCTGGTTTCGCAGATAGAACCACGGATTCCCTCTCCCGAGAATCCTCCTGCGCATTTGTTGTTGCGTCTGTCATTCGCGACCACCTTCATTCATGTATTTCTTGCATCCTTTCCGAACCTGTTGCTGGTGCACAAGGAAGCGCAGAGGTGGCCTTCCGGGGGCGGGTCCTTTCAGCACATCCAATGGGCGGTCATGCTGAGTCTCTTCACGCCGGCGTTCCTGGCTCTGGAGACTCTGATGGTGTGGGCGTTGTTTGCGTTCGGTGATTGAGCGGATCAGAGTCTGGGGTATGTGCACGTGCTGGGGGAAGGTCCGTTTTGGAAGCCCCCCAGACCCCAAATGTCGGTGATAAAGATTGGCGCTGCTCGTTCCGGAGGTTGAAGCCTGCTGCTATTCACCGCGGGTCCCTTCGGGACGCAAGTCTCCGAGCCCTGAAGCGGGAGGCGGTCATCGCGCGACTGCAGATTGATATTGGTTGCCACATTCCGCAGCCGGTCGTCCGGGGGGGACAGGCATCTTGCCTGTCGCTTCGCGACCTTACGTCGTCCGGGAAGCAACCGTGCGGGATACTCTTCCGAGCAGTGCTATACGAACAGGTGGTTCGGAGGTCGGATTCCCGGATCTGCGAGCGGGAGCCAGATGGTGAAAGTCGTCCACTCCTCGTTTGAGATTACGGAAATGGACCCCCTGTGGTCGTCTACGATCTTCTTGGCCACGGTAAGTCCGAGTCCTGAGCCCTGGGGCTTGGTGGTGTAGAAAGGATTGAACACCTGTTCGATAAGGCCCGCAGGAATTGCCGCCCCACGGTTGCGGATCTTGAGCTCGAAGTAACTCTCGAACAGGAAATCACCCACCTTCAAGGCCTTGTCGCTCGGCAGAGACGCACCCGTGGTGACTTGAATCCGACCGCCGACCGGAGAGGCTTCGACCGCATTTGCGAGCAGATTCAGCACCAGTTGCTGGAATCTCCCGGGGTCGAGGGGGATCTCCTCCACCTCCGGGCCGATGTTGACCTCGACGGAAATCCCTTTCTCCTTGATCCGTCCGTCCGCGATACGGAGGATGTACTCCACCAGTTCATTGGGGTCCACGCGTTCCAGGTAGATGCTTTCCGTCTTGGTCCAGGCCACGAGTCGGTCGAGGATCTTCTCAAGTCTTTCCGTTTCGTTCGCGATTATCCTTGCGTATTTTCTGTGCTCGTCCAGGTCGAAGGGGTGTCCGTTTTGGAGCTGTTTCTCGATGCGCTTCGCGAAGCCGCCCACGATAGCCATGGGCTGACGCAATTCATGTGCGACTTCTGCCGTGTGTTGGGCGATGGCCTTGCGCTTGCCGGATTCGACTATGTGTTCGTACAATTCGTCAATGGTTTTGATCTTTTCGGCCATCGCAGCCTTGGAAGCCTTGAGCTCTTCTTCCAGACGTCTGCGTACGGTCCTGTCTCGCATCACGCCTTCGAAGCCCGAAGGTTGGCCACTGTCGTGAAACGAGGCCTTGCAGCGGATCCTGGCGAATCGACGTTCTCCTTGGGCGTCCAGGATGCCGACTTCTTCATCCCAAATCGTATCGGGTTTGAGATCCAGTATCCGCGCAATGCTGGGTCGGTCTTCCGCGACCACGTAGTCGATCAAGGGGGTTTCGAGCACGCTGCTGACAGGGAGACCCAGGAGATTCTCCACTTCCGTATTCACAAAAGAGAACCGGCAGTCAGCGTCCAAGGAAAAGATGACATCAGGGACTTCTTCGACCAGGCTTCGATACATGCTTTCGGAGTCTTTAAGCCACTCCTCCATTTGGACGCGCTGGGTCATGTCGACGGTGAGCTCACAGGCGCCGATCACTTCGCCTTCGTCGTTCTTGATGGGAATCGCGGTATGTCGCAGCCAGATGGCGTTCCCTTTCAGGTCATGGCGTTTTCTCTCCGAGACCGCCCGTTCCGCGCCCTCGAAGACCTTTCGCACAGGACATTCGAGGCAGCTTTCCGCACTGCGGTCCATGAATTCATGGCACGTCAGACCGATCGGATCACCGAATGTCTCAATCATCAGCCGGTTGGCGTAGACCACCCTGAAGTTCCGGTCAATTTCCCAGAACATCTGGCCGGCTACGTCGAATAGCTGGCCGAATCTTTCTCGCAATGACATTCCGGACACGACTTGCCTCACCATTCGATGCGCGCTCGCCACCGCGTAATGGTTCACCGGGATCGTCTCTTCGACGCGAAAAACAAACCACAAAGGCGCCAAGACTAAAAGAAATGAGATGCGAGGTCTCGGGATCGCATTCCCGAGAATCGGCTACATGGCAATCTTTGAGTCTTGGTGGTTCGTTCTCGGACCGCCCGCTGAACGCGTGCGCCGCCGCACCTGACTTGTCGCGAATTATGAACATGACCGAGGCCAATGTCCAGAGGAATATGCATAACGACTGTCCGAGGGCCGGATTGGCGCTCTGTTGCATTGTCTCCGTCACGAACTCGATCGGCTTCATGAGGAGCGACCGCACCCCGCCTCGGTCGGTGTTCGGCACCAGTATAGCGGTTCTCGAAAAGGTGAACGTTCAGGCCGCTCCCAGGAGAATGAACCACCAGGCCGCAACGACACCAAGAACGCCTGTTCACGAGGGTGCCGCGCACTTCGGTACCGTAATGATGTCACGATACACTTCTTCAACCCGAAACTGACGTCCCGGGCTACTTTCTTACGTCCCTGCGGGACCTAACGTGGGCCTCCCGAGCCCCGGAGGGGCGGCAGACAGTAGCCCGGTGCGTAAGGGCCGGGCGAGGGAAGCAGTGAAACGGACACAAGCCTTCAGAGGGCCTAATTATTGCGATCTGCTATCCGAAACCACGACGCGCTGCACCGGTTCACAAGAATGCCGGCCTGTGAATTGTTCTTTGCTTGCTCTGTGTGTTGGTGCCTTGTGGTCTGTCTTTGGGGCCCAAAACGGATACCCCTGAACGGTTACCTCGAACGTACTTTCCGATTCCGGAACGGATCAACCCTGTGGGGCGGGCTTTCCAGCCCGATAATCGGTGTACACTGACGCAACGTCTAATCTACCGAGGCCCTTGGCGTAGGACGATTTTCGATCTGAGTCGTTTTTTTTCTGCGGAGCCGAGTCGGTGATGGTAAACTCCCCTCCCGCGGGACTCTGAATATGGCGGTTGCCAAGAGTGATGTCCGCTTGTGGTGGAGCCAAGACGTTGGGGCGGTCCTTTCTGACCTGCTTCAGTCACGCTCCGCGCAATTCTCGGGCCTGTTGAAATGGAGTACTCCTCCATAAGGATAGTGAAAACTCAGGAGGTAAGTATGAATCGAACAGCGATTGTCGTGGTTCTGTCGGCCGTGTTGCTGTGCGGGACCCTTATTACCGGCACGTACGCCCAGAATCCTGCCGATCCTCTTCTGGAAGCCGCGGCTAAGGGCGATGCCGCCAAAGTCAAGGAGTTGCTCGACAAGGGAGCCGACGTGAACGCGACTCACGAGAAGACAGGAGCCACTGCGCTGATCCTGGCCTCGTTGAAAGGCCACGCGGCTGTGGTGAAGCTGCTTCTCGAACGCAACGCGGATGTGGATATCCGATCCGCTCGCGGGGTTTCGGCCATGATGGCCGCAAGCCTCGATGCAAAGAACGACGAGATTCAGAAGATGCTCATTGCAGGTGGAGCGGGAACCACGATATTGATCGAAACAACCCAGAGCGGCGACGTCGAAGGGGTGAGACAGCTTCTGGCTGAGGGAATCAATATCAACTCCGCGGAAAAGAGCAACGGCTACACCGCACTGTTCGTGGCCAGCATGCATGGGCATGTGGAACTGGTGAAGTTCCTCCTCGAGAAAGGCGCAAACGCCAATGCCAGAAGCGCGGGAGGAGTCACTCCTCTGATGGCCGCGAGCCTGGATCCGGAAAACGTGGACGTGGCCGAGCTCCTCATTGCAAAGGGGGCTGACGTCAACGCCAAGACGGTCTCCGGAAAGACCGCGCTGCAGCTCTCGAGCTACACGGACGACATGAACGTCACCGCACCAAAAGGGCAGCCCAAGGGAACGCTCGGCAAACCTGTCGAAAACAACATGACGAAGTTCCTCAAAGGGAAAGGCGCAAAATAGCTCCTCCCGGAAGACTCACGCGTGTCGCTCAGTGCTCCATGGCATAAAGACGGCGACCTATGTTGCAGATCTTCTCTCGTGGCGGCTAGCCTCCGTGCCGGCCGGCAGGGACGCTGGCCGCTACAAGTTCCTCTCAACAACAAGGGGCCGGATTTCGGAATCGGATGTATGCCACGGATTACTCAGGGGCTGTCCCACAATAACCGTATCAATGCAGGCGGCCCGTCGCCCTTGCAAAATCCTCCCCCCGCCCCTCCTTTAGAAAAGGAGGGGAGCAGGAACGTCCCTCTTCCCCCCATTTTCCAAAAACCACCATGACAGCGACCGGCCACAACCAAGCATGAGAATGCTACCCCCGCCGGTGTCTCGATGAGCCGGCTTTCTCCGCGGCGGACTATATCCCGACCCTTGACCTGTTCCCACTCGATCTCCCATGCCGACAGGCCGGTTCGCTGTGTTGCATAATTTCATTGCGACATCCTTGACGATAAGTATACTGACTCTTTCAAGCGCCTGTCTCGGCAGGAATCGCACCACCGTGGAGGGTTCCCATGAACTTTTCGACCCGGGTGACGAAGACCCGACCATACCTCTTTCACGAAATCGACAAGAAGCGAAAAAGCGCCGAAGAAAGAGGCGTTGATGTGATATCTCTGGGAATAGGGGATCCGGATCGTCCGACACCGGATTTCGTGCTTCGGCTGATGGAAGAAGAGCTGCACAAACCCGCCAACCACGTATACCCGAGCTATGAAGGTGAACCGGACTTTCGTGCCGGAGTGAGTGAGTGGTTCCGGACCCGTTTCGGAGTGGATCTCGACCCCGGGTCCGAAATAATGGCCACGATAGGGGCAAAAGATGCGGTCTCCCACCTTCCGCTGGCATTCCTGGACCCGGGCGACTGCGCGCTCGTCACCGATCCCGGTTACCCCGTGTACGAGACTGCGGTCCGCTTCGCCGGCGGCCAAACCATATGGGTCCCGCTCTCGGAGAGCAACGGATTCCTCCCCGACCTGGACTCGATCGATCCAGCGACCGCGGACAAGGCAAGGATCATGTTCGTCAACTATCCCAATAACCCGACTTCGGCAGTGGCGGACGAATCGTTCTTCGAGAAACTGGTGGCGTTTGCCAAGGCGCATCACCTTGTCATACTGGCGGACAATGCGTATTCTGAGGTATACTTCGACGATGCGGATAGGCCCGTGAGCATCTTCCAGATTCCAGGCGGCAAGGAGACGGCCATCGAGATACACTCCTTCTCCAAAACGTTCAACATGACCGGATGGAGAATCGGGTTCGTCGCAGGGAGCAAGGAGCTGATTAAGGCGTTTCTCACACTGAAGTCGAACTTCGATTCCGGCGTATTCATGGCCATCCAGAGAGCGGCTGCAAAAGCCCTCCACCATCCCGACGCGCCGGGATTCGCTCGGGAAAGGACAGATCTTTTCCGGAACAGGCGCGATCGGATCGCGGCAGCGCTCACCGACGCGGGGTTCCGGTTTCAGCTCCCGCGGGCGAGCTACTATTTCTGGGTGAGAGTGCCGGACTCGTATGCCTCTTCCGTGGAATTCTGCGGAGATGTCTTGGAAAAAGCGGGCATCGTGGTCGTGCCGGGAGTCGGATACGGCCCCAGCGGCGAACACTACTTCCGGATATCCATGACCACTCCGGACGCACGAATAGACGAAGCTATGGTAAGAATGAAGACATTCGCAAAGGCGCACGTATGAATGCGACACTCGTACTGGTAGATGGCACCGTGTTCCGCGGACAAGCAATGGGCGCGGAAGGCGAAATAATAGGAGAAGTGGTATTCAACACCGCAATCACGGGGTACCAGGAAATTCTGACCGATCCCTCCTACCGGGGGCAGATCGTCACCATGACGTACCCGCACATCGGCAACACAGGGGTAAATTTCGAAGACAACGAGTCTGTCAAGCCGTTCCTGTCGGGGTTCATCGTCAGGGAGTACTGCCCGCATCCGAGCAACTGGCGGAAAGAGACTCCCCTGGATCAATTCCTGGTAAAATACCGGATAGTAGGCATACACGGCATCGACACCCGCAAGCTTACCCGCAACCTCCGGGAAACAGGGGCAAAAAAAGGAATCATCTCCACCATCGACCACGATGAAGCCAGTCTGCTCGCGAAAGTAAGAGACTACCCGGACATCGAGGGGCTCGACCTCGTTCCCCAAGTCACCTGCGCAGAGCCCTACGACTGGGACGAAGGCTCATGGCAATGGAACCAGCGCCCAACACCTGGTGAGGCCCGGTTCAAGGTGGCGGTGTACGATTTCGGGATCAAGGAGAACATCCTTCGGCTACTGGTGGATTCCGGAGCCCGGGTGAGGGTATATCCCGCGCTTGCGAGCTCCGAAGAGCTGCTCTCATGGGAACCCGACGGGATATTCCTCTCCAACGGTCCCGGAGACCCCGCGGTGGTGACCTACGGGATAGACAACGTCCGAAACCTACTGGCGAAAAAGCCCATTTTCGGCATATGTCTCGGGCATCAGATCCTGGCCCTTGCCGTGGGAGGGAAGACGTTCAAGCTCACCTTCGGCCATCACGGCGCGAATCATCCGGTGCGCCGCCTCGACACCGGACAGGTGGAGATCACGTCCCAGAATCACAACTTCGCGGCAGACCCGGCGAGCGTTGCCCGAGAGTGCGACATTACCCACATCAATCTCAACGATGGCACGGTCGAGGGGATGGTGCACAAGGAACTGCCCATGTTTTCCGTGCAGTATCACCCGGAGGCGTCCCCCGGGCCGCACGACTCGAGGTATCTGTTTGACCGCTTCAGGAGGCTGATCGAGGAACCGTAGCCCACCTGACGAATCGGAGAAATCCCTGAGACGCGGCGGCCCACACCGTTGGGGCACGTGTCCGGGTTGAAGGAGGAGGATTCCATGAAGTGCGTAAGGTATGGAAAATGGTTGGTGATTGCCTCTTTCGTGGCAATCTGTGTGCTCCCCCTCATCGCAGAGGCAGGCTGAGCGGGCTGCTTCCCCTCCGGGTTGGGGGGATCGTCACCGCGCAGCACCGTCGGCGGCGGAGGATCCTACGGCGGATACGGGTACCAGGGTGGATACGGCTACTCAGGCGCGCCGGCGTATGCCCCGCCAACCTCGGCTCCGACCGGCAAGAAGGAAGCCAAGTCGCATAAGGGGCAGATCGAGTATTGGTTGAACTCGGTTGATTAGCAGGCACGCTCCTTGAAATTCCCGGGATTCTCAAAGTGGAAATGCCCCCCTCAAAATTCCCTCTCCCGCCAAGGGAGAGGGTTTGCGCGTCCCCTCCCTTGATGGGAGGGGGAAAGGGAGGGTGAGATCTGCCACGGTTTTCAGCGCGGGGAACCATAGCGGACCGTTGCGCAAATCCGGTTCCCGGTCTCGGGCACTCGTTGTGGATGAGGAATGACTGAAGGGTCACACTCGCACGTGGGGCAAAAGGAATCACCCAAATCTTACAAGATCACGGCGGACACTGCCGGGTTCGACAAGCTCATCGTCCGGGTATCGGGCATCGTCTCGTGGGACAACTCCACTGACGTGCGGGACGAGGTCATCGCGATCCTCAAGACCGACCCCCTCAAGAACGTGGTGCTCGATCTTGGCGGGGTCGGCTACTTCGATAGTGGAGGAACGGCTTGCTTGCTGGAGCTGGAGAGCCAGGTCCTGAAGGCCCATAATACCCTCGAAGTCCGCAATGTGCCCGCGGGTTTCGAGAGATTCGTGGATCTGCGGGGCCTCACGCGGCCTGAAAAAACCGGGGTGCTTCGCCCTCGGACGGATCCGAATCTCCTGGAGCAGATCGGCGACGGGACCCTGCATCTGGTCGATTCGGCCCGAGACATATTGGCCTTCATCGGTGCGTCCCTTGCGGCACTGGTCGAAGATCTGGCACGGCCGGGCAAGCTGCACTGGGGCAGCCTCTGGAAACTCGTGGAGCGCTCGGGTGCGGACGCGGTTCCGATAGTGACGATGCTCAGCTTCCTGACCGGGTGCATCGTGGCGTTTCAGGGAGCCATTCAGTTACGGAAGTTCGGCGCGGACATCTTTGTCGCAGATATGGTAAGCCTTTCGACCTGCCTCGAAATGGGACCGCTTATTGCGTCGCTGATCGTCTGCGGGAGGTCGGGAGCCGCGTTTGCCGCGGAAATCGGCACCATGCAGGTGAACGAGGAAATAGACGCGTTGCGGGTCATGGCGATCGATCCCTTGAAGTACCTCGTGTCGCCTCGGATCATTGCGGTGGCTTTCGTGCTTCCGTGCCTGACCTTGCTCGCGGATCTGATGGGAATTCTGGCCGGCTGTGCGGTAGGCGCGCTCACCCTCGACATCACCCCGGCAGCGTACTTCAATCAGGTGAGGAAGGTCCTTGCACTCAGCGATGTGGCCAAAGGCCTGAGCAAGAGCTTCGTCTTCGGCATCGAGATCGCGATGATCGGCTGCTTCAAGGGCCTGGAAGTGAAAGGCGGAGCGGAAAGCGTGGGAAAGGCGACCACCTCGGCAGTGGTCACGACCATCTTCATTCTCACCGTCACCAATGCGCTCTTTTCGATGTTGTTCTATTATGTGACGTTCATCTGAGCTCTTCCGGACGCGACCCCACGACACATGAATGAAACCGTCAAGCAGACTCCTCTGATCATCGTCCGACAGCTTACTGTGGGTTACGCGGACGAGCCCGTGCTCGAGAATCTCTCCTTTGAGGTGCACACCGGAGAGGTGCTGGCGATCCTGGGCAGCTCCGGCTGCGGAAAAAGCACCCTGATGCGGGCCATGATAGGATTGCTGGCACCCTCGCATGGGACGGTAACCATAGAAGGCGAGCAGGTAGTCCCGGTTCACGAGGGAGGGTCGATCGGGGTCCTCAGGAAGCTCGGAGTGCTCTTCCAGGGAGGAGCCCTTTTCAGCTCGATGACCGTCGCGGAGAATGTGGCGGTCCCGCTGCGCCTGCATACGAAGTTCCCTGACTCGACCATCGAGCGGCTGGTGCTCCGGAAGCTGTCTTCGGTGGGCCTGGAAGGGTTCGAGGCCCATCTCCCCTCGGAAATCAGCGGCGGCATGCGAAAGCGCGCGGCACTCGCCCGAGCCATGGCCCTGGACCCGAAGGTCCTCTTCTTTGACGAACCGTCCGCGGGACTGGATCCGATCACCAGCGCTCAGCTCGATCGCCTCATACTGGACCTGAACAGGACCCTCGGCACCACGGTGATCATCGTGACCCACGAAATCGACAGCGTGCTGGCTGTCGCGAGCCGCGTGATCATGCTCGACCCCCGAAGCAGGAACATCATTGCCCAGGGAAGTCCCCGGGAGCTCATGGAGCACTCGTCAGACAGCCGAGTGACGGATTTCTTCGGTCGGAGGGCAGGATTGACCTCTCGGGAGTCGCGTCGGGGGGAGCGAAGTCATGACTGACGCGTTCCCGAGCCAATCTGCAGGCGAACCCGGAAGAGTCCGGGCCGTGAACGTGGGCACGTATGCGCTTCCGTGCCTCGTGGTCTGGACGGCGTATCTGCTGGCGTTCTGGCCCGGCATCCTGAATGCCGATTCGTGCGTGCAGTGGGAGGAAGTCGTTACTCGGGACTTTCATGACTGGCACCCCCCGTTTCAGACGCTGACGAACTGGGTGCTTTCTCGGTTCTGGTTTTCCCCAGGGTGCATAGCGTTGTCGCAGATTGTGCTTCTGAGCTTCGCCATCGCCTGGGGGCTCGCAAAGCTGAGAACCCACGGACTTCCCGCGTGGGCCGCAGGAACGCTTTGCCTGATCTTCGCCCTGTCGCCGGCGAACGCGGCGATGAGCATCACGTTGGTGAAGGACGTGCCCTTCAGTGCATGCCTGCTGGTGCTCAGCGTTGTGATCCTCGATATCGTCCTGACCCGAGGCAACTCGCTTCGAGGCCGCGCTGCGTTCGTTCCTTTGGGATGTGTGATAGCCCTTGTTGGCCTCTATCGCCATGACGGAGTGGTCCCGGCTTTCGTCGGTGTCGGTCTGCTCTTGCTCCTGGCGAAGCATGCGATCGCGCCGGTGCGGTCGGAGAACACGGACTCCCGCTGTGGTGGCGACACGGTGGAGGCGAACGCCCCGAGGGTGTCTCAAAACCCTGGGGCGGCAGCACGCGACCAAGAATGCAGCCGTCGCAACACCTTGGAATCAACGGGACTGGAACAGGATTCCCTGCGCTACG
Organism: Thermodesulfobacteriota bacterium; assembly: GCA_040755955.1. Classification (GTDB taxonomy): domain Bacteria; phylum Desulfobacterota; class Desulfomonilia; order Desulfomonilales; family Desulfomonilaceae; genus JBFMAA01. The sequence goes on along the minus strand of JBFMAA010000001.1, from coordinate 8,869 downwards.
GAAGCGGTTGTGGGACGATTCCGGCGCTCATGGCAGTTTTGAGAAGGTTTCTCTCGGCCGGCACACACCCCGCCGGCTCGGAAGCCGCTGTAGTGGCCCAAGTTGAAAACTCCGGCGGACCTCACCCTCCCCTAACCCCTCCCATCAAGGGAGGGGAAACGCAAGACCTCTCCCGTGGCGGGGGCGGGAAGGGCGAGGGGGGCCATGGCTGCGTCCATGATCCAGCAGACTCACGAGAGCCGGGCCATGGCTATTCGCAACACGCGGCATCGCTCGCAAGCCGGTCTACGCCGAGCATCAGGGAGTGCCGACTGAAGATCCTGGCGGCACTGGTCCTTGGAGCAGCGATATGGGTCATCGTCACCGGGCCGGTGTACCGAGCGGCAGGAGTCAAATTGTTGGAACCCGTCCCGATCTTATTTCCGGTCATGCACCAAATTGCCGCGCACCAGGCAACCGGAACTCCCTTGACCCCGGCCGAGCGGGAGTTCCTGCAGCGCGCGATGCCGATGAACACCAAGACAGGGACGCCTTACGATTGTGCGTCCAACCTCGAGTTGTCCCCTGAAGGGAATTGGCCGTTTATCTGGGAGCATAAGCGCAGGTTCGTGGAGGTGTTTTGGGCGCTTGCGGTGAGAAACCCTGCGGTCAGTATCAGACACCAAGCATGCTTGAGTTCCTACATTTGGCAACCGTTTCGTCCCATGGACCTCTTTTTTGAAACGTGCGTCTCCTACTTGACCCTGGATGACCAAGGCCGCGTAGTGTCCGTGTACCCCTATTCCCCCGCGTATGCATCCATGAACGACTCGAAACTTCCGTACCTTCAGCTTCCCCTGGCGCGCTTCATGGGGATGGACCCGGTGGACGACACGATACTCCATCGAAGTATGCCCTACCTCCAATGGGTGGGAGCTCCTCTTCGTCCCAAGAGGATGCTGATCTGGCAGCCCGCTTTGTACTTCTATCTGCTGATCTTTTCGGTTATGCTCGCGTGCGTGCGCCGGAGAGAGTGCAGAGTCGCCGCGGCCGCAGCTCCGGTGTTGATCTATGTGATCGTCATCGCGATCATGGGGCACAATCTTTCGTTTCGGTATATGTACGCGCTCTCCCTGGTGAGCTTGATGTTCATAGGTCTGCCTCTCCTCAGGACTCCCTCGATGCGGGATGAGGACAGCGGACAAGCCCTCGAGGCAGGATAGCCCTCACCGTTCTCCCGGAAGAAGAAGACTCACCGCAGAGGCGCGGAGAGCACAGAGAATAAGAAGAGAAGTCCGCGACTCATGCCCGCTGGAATCACGTTAGCAGGTGCGCACCGGTAAAAAAGCATAATTCTTTCATGTTCTTCTCTCCTTCTTCTCTGCGTCCTCTGTGTCTCCGCGGTGAATTCTTACCACCGAACTTCCGAGTTCAAATGCGCGGCCGCATGGGGTATGGTACCTCCGCGGCCGCGAACGGCCTCGCAATGGCGCCAACGGTACAGGCAAGGAGAGGCGAATGTCACGGAGGGCCAACAGGTTCAAGATAGGGCTTTTTGTGGTGGTGACCCTGCTGTTGGGGGTCTTCGCGCTGATCTGGCTCGGCGCGGTCAGGTACTTCGAGAAATCCCGCACTGTGGCGGCCTATTTCAGCGAAAGCGTGCAAGGCTTGGAGATCGACAGCCCTCTGAAATTCAGAGGTGTGGCGGTCGGCAGAGTGAAACGCATCCGCATGGCCCCGGATAGCAAACTCATCGAAGTAGTCATGAACATGGACGAAGGATTCAAGATTACGGATGATCTGGGGGTCACCCTCAACCTCCTGGGCTTGACGGGCCAGAAATACCTTGAAATGGACAGGTTCGGGCCCGACCAGCCTCCGGAGTCTGCGAGGTTAGCGTTCACACCTCAATTTCCGGTGATCAGGACTTATCCGTCGAACATCAAGGAGTTCGGCACAGCCCTGGACAAGATCTTTCGCAAGGTCAGAGACGTGGACCTGGAAAGGATCTCCGTGCACATGCTCAGCCTGGCGGAGAAGCTCGACAAGGTCGTTTCCGACCCGAAAGTGGACAGAATCGGCGCGGACGCAGCGGACACCGTGAGCGAACTCAAGGAGACGGCAAAGAGGCTCAACACGGAACTGGCACGCATGCAGCTCTCCCGCAGAATCGGCGCGCAGATCGATGCCGCCACGGAGCTTGTCCAGGAAGGCGGCCGCACGGTCAGATCCGTTGATCGGCTTGTGCGACGGGCCGACACCAACGTCATCAGTCTGTTTCAAAAGCTCGACAGGAGTGCGGATGATCTCAACTACGTGACCCGGGAACTGAGGAAGAAGCCTTCGGGACTCCTTTTCGGGTTCTCGGAGGAAGAAGAGAAGAAGAAAAAGAAGTGAACTTGAGCGGAACCAGGGAAGCACATGCTCGTCATGTCGGTTGAAATGATGCACGGTCGCGATGTGGTCGGAGGCTCGTCCTTGGTGTTGCGGTACGCGGTGGTGCTGCTGTCGGGATTGGTTCTGGTGACCGGCTGCTCACTGAAGAGCAGGCAATTGCTGACCTACCACAGCTTCGACTACCCATCCCCGGAAAAGGAGGCGAAGGGGCCTATCAAAGGGACCCTCATGGTGTACAGACTCCTTTCGGACTCCGGCATCGATGGTCCTTCCGTAATGGTAACAGGCCCTGAAGGTGAATCGGGACCGCTGAGATCTCACCGCTGGGAACACAGCCCTGCGGACATGATCACCGACCTGCTGCTGCGCGATTTACGACAAGCGGGCATATTTCAGAAGACCATCGATCAGTCGCAGGATGAATCGTACAGATTTGCGCTGGAAGGGACCGTGCAGAGCCTCAAAGGTCTTGTGACGAAGGACCAGGCCTTTGCGCTTCTGGATGCGCAGTTCGTGCTGATCGACTTCGAGCACCCCGAATTCAAATCCCAGGAACTGCTCAAGAGGACATATCAGATCAAGATACCCTGCAAGGATACCGGCAACGAGGCAATCACGGAAGGGTTCAATCTCGCGGTGAGGGAGCTTTCTCGGGTGCTCAGACGGGACATTGTGCTCGCGTGTGGCAAGCCGGCGGAACCCCGACCGGACAAGCCGAAGAAGAGCACAACGGGGAAGCCGTCTCCACCGTGACACGCAGTTTGCAACGATGCGCTGTCAAAGGGGCGGGAACGCCGTAGGGGCCACCATGTGTCCGCCCAAATCCGGGGAGACACACTGAATCCGTCTCAGGACTCGGTGTTGGTCGGAAATCTCGGCATACCCTCGCCGGGGGCTTGGTCGCGGCAACTATCTGCCGCTCCTGCAGGGCTCAAGAAGCGGTTGCTTAGCGGTTGTCCGGAATAAGTGGAGCACCGAAGATTCCGCCTGACCCCATAGGCGCTAACTTGGGATCCCTTGCTCTCTCGCCCGGCCTTGGAAGGCACGGCTATTATCAAATAGCCGGACGCTTCAGCGCCGGGCTAGAATAGGGGGCCCCTATCGTGCCTAGAGTGCCGAAGTTAGCGCCTATGCCCCTGACCCCTCTTTCGAAAAGGGGGGGTTAGGGGGGATCTTCCTACAATGCTGTTGACTTAAGCACCATTCTGCTCCCTTCCGTAGGTTGAAACCTACGGCTATTCACAGTCCGTCCCTTCGGGACGGGAGTCTGTGAGCCCCGAAGGGGCTTCCCGTGCATAGCCGGGGATTTTAGCCCCCGGTGCGGGGAAGAGATTACCATCCTTAAGTCAACAGCATTGGGATCTTCCTACTCCCCTCCTTTTCTAAAGGAGGGGCGGGGGGAGGATTTTCCGAGGGCGACGAGCCACCTGCATTGATACGGTTATTGTGGGACAGCCCCTTAGCAGTGCCGTTCCGAAGTACGGTCACGCACTTGGACCCGGAAGGGCTGACTCTCGCAGAGCACGCTAAGAGCGCGAACGAATTCTCTTTCTTTGCGTCCTCTGCGTGCATTGCGAGAGAAGGTCTTGTCGGACCTTCACGGCTCTCCGGTCGAACCGCTGAAGAATGCGCGACCGTATTTGCGAATGGGAGCACTTAGTTCCAGGTTGCGGAAATGCACTGTGTCATCATCGATGTGCCAAAGCGTGCGGCGCCCCTTCACCGGAGACTCGAGCGAGTGTCGACTACATCCTGCAAGCGACTCCTGAACCAAAGACCGACCGACATGGACCTTTCGGGGAAGCGAATCCTTGTGGTGAAGCCGAGCTCGTTGGGTGATGTGGTGCACACCCTCCCTGTGGTGCATGCTCTGAAGCGTTGCTATCCCCATTGTCACATCGGGTGGATAGTCCAGAGCTCGTTCAAAGGGGTGATTGAGCACGATCCCGCGGTGGACGAGATCCTGCCGATTTCGATACCCTCCACGAGCGAACCCGGTTCGGGCCCTTGGGTGGTGGCGAGGGCCCTGGCTGCGACGCTTCGGACGTTGCGGGGCCTCAGGAAGAGGCTCAAAGCGGCTCCCTACGACGTGGTATTGGACCTGCACGCGTCGTTGCGCAGCGGTTTCATGGGCCTGGTAAACCCGGCCGGCCTGCGGATCGGCTTTTCCGATGCCAAGGAGCTGAACCCGGTCTTTCAGCACGTCAGACTCGTGACTGATCCCGCACAGCCCCACGCGGTCGACAAGAACCTGGCTTTTGCGCGGCATTTCGGATGCACGCCGATTTCTGAGGACTTCCGGGTCGTGACGGGAGAGCAGGCGCTGGAGCGGGCGCGGGCGTTCCTGGCAGAGTCGGGAATCCGTGACCAGGAGCCGCGCGTGTATGCCAATCCCGCCACTCGGTGGGAAACCAAGCACTGGACCGTCGACGGTTGGGCTTCGGTCGCGGACATGCTTGCCGTGCAGGCCGGCATCCGGGTGATCTTCTGCGGGGGGCCCGGCGACCGCGCGTACATCGAACGAATCACCGCGAAGATGAAGTCCCCGCCAGTCGTGGCTGCGGGTCGACTGACGCTGATCGAATCCGCGGCCTTGATGGGACTCTGCGACCTGTACCTCGGGGTGGATTCGGGCCCTATGCATATCGCGGCCTTTTCCGGCAGGCCGGTGGTTGCCGTGTTTGGCCCGACAGATCCTGCCAAGGTCGGGCCGTACGGGTCCGGTCATCGCGTCGTCCGCAACGAAGCGCTCGACTGCCTGGCCTGTCGAAAACGTGCATGCAACGAGCATGCATGCATGGCGGGAATCACGGCGGAGCAGGTATTCTCGGAAGTGCTCACGGTGCTGAAAAGTGAGGCGAAGCAGGGAGAGTGGTAAGAGCATGCGAACCCGAACGAATGCTCTCGCAAAGCACGCAAAGGGCGCAAAGTCGGGATCGGAGATCGGGGGTGACCTGAGATCACGACGGGATATGAAAGTGCAAGCCCTAGTTCGGAAGAACCTGCGGTATGGTCATAACCATCCACTATTGCATAGCATTTCTAGGGAGCCTGCAATAACCGATATGTCGCTGAGCGTTGTCACAAGCCATGGATAAGCCGTTGCGTTTCATGGCATGCAGGGCTGCGGCGACCAGCGGGAGCCGCCCAATCTCAGAAGTTTGAGGGGATGGGGGCCTGGGGGAAGGGGCGGTTTTCAAAACGACGGCTGGGAGCTGCAACCAAATTCGCGTCCACCTTTCCCGGTCCGCATGAAGACCCAGGGCGGGGCGAGTTGGCGCTACGCAAGCGAATAAAGCCACGTTGGGTGCTCCAGGAGCTGCTCAGCGAAAGATTTCTTCTGGGCCGGGGAAGAAATTGCACATTATTAACAGGCAATCCCTTCCCCCGGAGACGGCATTTCCATGAGAACAGTCATAGCACGTGGTCACAACGGGGTACGAAAGTCAGCTCTCGACATCACAAGAACGCGCCGGATCGTGAGAACCATCCGATATTCTAAAAGTTTTCGGAAAGGGGTCCGGGGGACAACCCTTTTTCAAAAGGGTTTCCCCCGGAAGACTTTCATGTGAACTCTTTGGAACTCGAGGAGTAGGCTTGGGACACATCATCCTTGTTACAGGGGGAAGCCGCAGCGGGAAGAGCGACTACGCGCAAGCGCGGGCCGAGTCGATACCTGGTCCGCGGGCATTTGTGGCCACTTGCCCGGTCGTGGATGCGGAGATGGCCGAGCGCATTCGTCGCCACCAGGAGAAACGGCACGCGACTCAATGGGAGACTGTCGAGGAGCCCGTGCATGTGGCCTCGGTGATTCGTGAAGCCGGTAGGTTCCGGGTGCTTCTCGTGGATTGCCTGACCCTCTGGATCAACAACCTCATGTTCGAAGCGCAACAGGAAGGGAAGGAGCTTTCCGAAGAGGATGCGGTCGTGATCTGCCGCGATTTGCGGGAAGCCTGTGCGCTTTTCACCGGCACGGTCTTCTTTGTGACCAACGAAGTCGGCATGGGGATAGTCCCTTCCGACCCCATCACGCGAAAGTACAGGGACCTGGTGGGTAGGTGCAATCAGATCATCGCACAGGCAGCGGATAAGGTGATCCTGGTGGTGTGCGGAATACCGATGGTGGTGAAAGGCGCCCGCGACCGGTCTGATTAATGCCGTGTTCGCGTGCACGGTGTTCGTCGCGCCGGTAGCCGGTGGCACAAATACCGTTGCGTATCCGCGACACGAAGGTGGGGCAGGCTTTCGAGCCTGCCGACAGGCTACCAATCAGGTGATACGTATACTGGGGAGTGCTTCGTTGGTGGCGACCGCCTCGGTTTCCGTCGGTTTCGTCAACTCGTCGGAAGAAGAGGTCGTGATGAGACGCGTTCAGTTCTTGATCGTTTGCGCGATGGTGGCAGGACTGGTGTGTGCGCCGCCTCCGGCTGCCGGCAATGATGCACCGATCCGGCTGATAGGCGGCGGTCCCGCATCGAAGGCCGGCCATAAGACTGTTCGCATGGTGTTTGAATCGGTTACCATGCGACTCAAAAGAAAGACGTACTCAGTTGATGCGCGCTTCCGGTTCTATAACACCGGCGACACAACGACAGAACGGGTGGGGTTTCCCAAACGCGGGCGTGCAGCCCCGGGAACGACTCTCATTCCCGGCGATTTTCTTCACTTTGACACCTGGGTCAACGGCGAGAAGGTCTCGTTCTCGACCGAGAGGAATCTTGTAAGAGATGTAGGCAGGGTTCTTGGATGCCTGTTCGTCCCCGGTGCGTCTCTCCTTTTTGAGGACACTCAATACTCCGATTGGTTGGTGAAGGACGTTACGTTTCCAGGTCATTCATATACGAGAACTCGCGTCGTCCACGAAGTCCCTTATTATCTGAGCAACGGCCCCGCAGCGTACTACATCTACGGAACGGGGTCATATTAGAAAGCAATATCGGAAGGGCGATCTTCGCCATAGACTCTACCGAGGCAGGCGGAAGCATCCTTCGCGTCAAGTTTCCCGACGAGGACAAAGCGAACCAAAAGCGGGTGTCGGACAAAGTGATAAGTTACGACATTAAATTTCAAGCCTCGAAACAACGCCGAGCTGGAGATATGGGTTGATGTGCCCTGATCGCATGCCCGTACAAGAGAGACACACGCTCCTACTCATCGGAGGAACCGGCGAGACCGCGCCCCTCGCCCGGAGATTGGCTCGGTCAGGGTTCCGAGTGCTGGTGTCCGTGGCAACGCAGGTTCCTCTGGACGTGGGAGACGATCCGCTCATCGAGCGCCGATCCGGCTGTCTCGACATGGCCGGGCTGGAGCGTCTGATCACGGACAGGTCGGTCATCGCGGTGGTCGACGCGTCCCACCCGTACGCGCAGGAGATTCGCAACAATGCTGCACGGGTCTGCGAAAGACTCGGCATCCCATACTTCAGTTGGATCAGGCCCCCGGCCGCTGACGCGGCAGACCTTCCCATCGAGTACGCGGACGATCACGAGGAAGCAGCCCGAAAGGCCTGTTCTGTCGGCACACCGGTACTGCTCACCACCGGGTCCGGGCACCTGATTCCGTACGTGCGTGAAGCCGCACGGGCAGGCGTCGCGCTCGTGGCCAGGGTGCTCGACAGCGCGGATTCGATCCACGCGTGCATCGAGGCAGGGCTCCTCAAAGACAAGATCATCTGCGGCCGGGGACCGTTCACCGTGGAAGAGAACATCGAGGCAATCCGGCGGTTCGGCATCGGGGTTCTGGTCACGAAAGACAGCGGAGCTGCCGGCGGATTCCCCGAAAAGATCGCGGCAGCAAAGAGCGAAGCATGCAGGGTAATCGTGATCCGCAGACCCGAGAACACCGCGGCAGGCACCTACGAGTCGCTCTCAGCCCTCATCGACGCGGTCAGCACCGCGGTGGGGAGTTCGTGAAACAGTCCACATGTCTTGGTACAGGCCTTTGTACGAATGACGTTGAAGTTCTTCTCTTCCCGAGAAGGAATCTTGAGCTGATCAGCTCCAGGAGCCGACAAATGCCCTCTTGGGTCGCGTGGAAGCGACCGGCCCCGCCATCGGGACACGTGCGAGCCGAGGAAGGTTGACGCGAATATTGGCTGCGGCTCCCAGCCGCTTTGAGAGGATCAGAGCTATGGACGAATCATGGGGGATCATGGTCGTGTTGGGCGCTGTCGGCCTGCTCGTGAGTGTGGCTGCGTACCGGTTTGTCACGCAACGCAAGCAGCTCTCGTCGGGCAGGACTATCGGCCGATTCCAGCCTGAGAGGCGAGACGGAGCATTCGTGTTTGAAAACCTGCTGACCATCCCCTGAATGAACCCATTCTTGCATGCATACCTCCAACTCCGCAAGGCGGTCGGAACGAAGCATGGAAATGCCGAAGGGTTCCACATCAGGCGAGCCCTCGGCGACCAGCGGGAGCCGCATGCTCTAAAAGTTCTTGGGGATGGGGGTCCGGGGGAAGGGACTTCTTTCAAGAAGTCCCTTCCCCCGGAAA